>PLOR01000043.1 GCA_003142185.1 Bryobacterales bacterium | reverse complement strand
CTCATCTTGCATGAGACAAGACTTGAGCCTTCGCCGCGGCGGGCACATGATACAATAACCAAACCGGTCACAAAAATGGAACGCTTGAGCAAGCTCATCCGCGGTTTGAGACTGCCCGGCGACATGATCACGGAGAGCGATTTGGCCTGCGCGGCATGGCCGCAAGCCGTGGGCAAACGGATCGCAGCACACACGCGCGCGGCCAAGCTGGTGCGGCGGCGGCTGGTGGTGGAAGTGGAAGATCAGATCTGGCAGCGGCAGCTTTTCGTGCTAGGCTATCACATTGTGCGCAACCTGGAGCGGCAGCTTGGTCCGGAGATAGTGGAGGATCTGGAATTCCGCGTGGTGCCCCGGCGGCGCGAGCCGCAGCGAGCGGCCCAATCCGCGCCGGCGCTGGTCGCCGATGAAGCGGACGCGATCGCCGACCCCGTGCTGCGCGGCCTCTACAAAGCTTCCCGGACGAAGGCACTGGCGTGAAGATCACCGAACAGGAAGTCCGTTACGTGGCCGGGCTTGCCAACCTCAATCTGAGCGATGCCGAAGTCGCCCGGTTCCTGGGGGACCTCGACCAGATTCTCGAACACATCGGCAAGCTGAACGAGCTCGATACGGGCATTGCCGCTCCCATGTCCCAGGTGCTATACGAGGCGGAGGACACGGCCACGCTGCGGCCCGACGTGCCTGTGCCGCCGCTGGGCAACCAGGCGGCCCTGGCCAATGCGCCAGACTCCGGAGCGGGGTATTTCAAGGTGCCCCAAGTGATCGAACGCTGACGAAAACAGTTGGCAGGCATAATCCACATCGGACCCGAAAGCCGGGGCGCCTGCTCCACTTGGCGCCGCGAACCGTGAGAAGCTAAAAAAAGCGCGCCCGGAAGCGGACGTTGGCAAGCTAAAGCATGCTCTATCATGGAAATCGCCTCTCTAACTATCGATGAAATCCGCGAAGGCCTACTGGCGCGCCGTTTCCGCGCCGAGGAGTTGGCCGCCGAGGCACTGCGCTTCGCCGAAGAAGAAAACCCCAAGACCGGCGCTTACCTGCATTTTTCGCCGGAGCGCGCGCTGAGCGCCGCGCGGCGGGTGGATGAAAAAATCGCGCGCGGCGAGGAGCCCGGCGCGCTGGCGGGAGTGCCGGTCGCGGTGAAGGATGTGATTGTCACCCGCGGCATTCGCACCACCTGCGGCTCGAGGCTGCTCGAGAATTACATTCCGCCGTATGACGCCACCGCCATCATCCGCCTGGAGGAAGCGGGCGGTCTGATTCTGGGCAAGACCAACTGCGATGAGTTCGCGATGGGCTCCTCGACCGAGAATTCGGCATTCGGGCCGGTGCGCAATCCGGTGGCGCTCGACCGCGTTCCGGGCGGCTCGAGCGGCGGCTCGGCGGCGGCCGTGGCGCAGGGCACGGCGGTAGTGGCGCTTGGTTCCGATACCGGCGGCTCGATCCGCCAACCGGCTTCGTTCTGCGGCGTCTCCGGCGTCACGCCCACTTACGGCCGCGTTTCGCGATACGGTCTGACGGCCTTCGCCAGCTCACTCGACCACATTGGGCCGTTCGCCCGCACGGTGAAGGACGCGGCGCGCGTGCTGGGCGTGATCGCCGGCCGCGATCCGCGCGATTCCACCTCCGCCGAGGCTCCGGTGCCGGATTACACCAAGGCCCTGGACGGCAACGTAAAAGGGTTGAAGCTTGGACTCCCTCGCGAGTATCTAAAAGATATGACGAGCGAATCCGGCAGCCTGATTTACCGCGGCGTGGAAGTGCTGCGGCAACTCGGCTGCGAGGTGCGCGAAATCGGCCTGCCGCACACCGATTACGCCATCGCCAGTTATTACATCATCGCCACCGCCGAGGCCAGCTCCAACCTGGCGCGCTACGACGGTGTTCGCTACACGTCTCGCTCCGGCGATTCGGCGACCTTGGCCGACATGTACCGCAACACGCGCGGCGAAGGATTCGGCGCCGAATGCAAGCGGCGCATCATGCTGGGAACCTACGTGCTCAGCGCCGGCTATTACGATGCGTATTACCTGAAGGCGCAGAAAGTGCGCGGTCTCATCGCGCGCGATTTCCGGCAGGCGTTCGAAGAAGTGGATGCCGTGGTGGCGCCGGTATCGCCTTTTCCGGCGTTCCGTTTGGGCGAAAAAGTGGACGATCCCCTGGCCATGTACTTATCCGATATATTCACGATTACCGGCAGCCTGGCGGGCATACCGTGCATGAGCGTTCCGTGCGGCCGCACCGCCGAAGGCCTGCCGGTGGGGATGCAAATTCTGACCCGGCATTTCGGCGAGATCACCATGTTCCGCATCGCCGATGCGTTTGAAAGAGCCGGCGGAGTGAATTGAACTGGGCGGGCCGGGCATGCTCCGGCCCACATACACATCACCTGTAGGGGCCGGACATGCCCAGCCCGAGGGGAAACACGCACAAGAAGAGAGAGATAAACTATGCCATTTACGCTTCCACCACTGCCGTACGCGCCCGAATCGCTCGAGCCGTACATCGACAAGATGACCATGGAAATTCACCATGGCAAGCACCACAACGCTTATGTCACCAATCTGAATAAGGCGCTGGAATCGGCGCCCGACCTCGCCGGCAAGACCGTCGAGGAGTTGCTGGCCAACAACCTCGCCATCGTTCCGGAGAGCATCCGCACCGCCGTGCGCAACAATGGCGGCGGCCACATCAATCACTCGATGTTCTGGAAGATCATGAAACCCGGTGGTGGTGGTCCGCCGGTGGGCAACGTGGCTGACGCCATCGCCGGCGCGTTTGGCAGCTTCGACGCCTTCAAGGAGAAATTCAATCAGGCTGCGACCACCCGCTTCGGCTCGGGCTGGGCGTGGCTGCTGAAGTCGGGCGGGAAAGTGGAGATCTCTTCCACGGCCAACCAGGACAGCCCGGTGATGGAGGGCAAGTTTCCGGTGATGGGCCTGGACGTCTGGGAGCACGCTTACTATCTGAAGTATCAGAACCGCCGGCCCGACTACATCGCCGCCTGGTGGAGCGTGGTCAACTGGCCGGAAATCGAATCGCGCTTTAACTCGGTGAAGTAAGGGCCTGCCGTGCAATAGTCGGCTCAATCCGAATTCCGAAGCTGGACGCCTCGTATCAGGGCACGGCTTGAGCCGTGCCGCCGACAGCCCGCATTCTGAGGGCTTTAGCCCCTGTCTGCCGGCCAGGGGCTAAAGCCCATCAGGTTCATCCCGCTCCGGCACGGCTCAAGCCGTGCCCTGATACAAAACTTGCTTTTTCTTGGTTTTCCGCTGTGGAAATGCAACTACGCCGAAGTTGACTTCGGAATCCAGGCTCAATCGCCGGCGGCCGCTCCCTTCGGCCACGGCTCTGAACGCACCGGAGCCGCGACCATAGGGAGCGGCCGTTACGGAGATCGGCCAGCATCCCCGCTCCACGCGGAACGACCCGGTCCTGCGATAATAGGCAGGCGTCACGGGTTCGACATGCAGAAATACGACCTCATCGTCATCGGCTCCGGTCCGGCGGGACAACGGGCCGCGATTCAAGGCGCCAAATGTGGGCGCAGCGTGGCAGTCGTCGAGCAGCGCGAGATTGTCGGCGGAGCCTGCGTCAACACGGGAACCATTCCGAGCAAGACCATCCGCGAAGCGGTCCTGCACCTTTCCGGCTATCAATATCAGGGCATCTACGGCATCAACTACCACGTCAAGGAGAAGATCTCCATCGCCGACCTGGGCTTCCGCGTCAACCAAGTGATCAAGACGGAAGTGGACGTGACGCAGGCGCAGCTTGCCCGCAACGGCATTGAGGTGATTTACGCGCGCGCCTCGTTCCTCGACCCTATGCACGTCCGCGTGGAGAATGCGCGCGGCCAATCGGACTTGGAAGCGCCTATCATTCTGATTGCTACCGGCACCAAGCCCGCCGCCTCCCGCGCCGTGCCGATCAACGGCCGCAACATCATCAACAGCGACCAGATCCTCAACATGCCGGAGATACCCAAGACGTTCATTGTGGTGGGCGGCGGCGTGATCGGGGTGGAATACACATGCATGTTCGCCATCCTGGGTTCGCGCGTGATCCTGGTGGAAAAGCGGCCGCGGCTGCTCGAATTCGCCGACCAGGAAATGGTGGAAGCGCTCTCTTACAACCTGCGCGACCACCGCGTGACGATGCGTTTGAACGAGGAAGTGGCCAGCGTGGAAGAGGCGCCGGGCGGCGGCGTGGTAGCCAACCTGAAAAGCAACAAGCGGATCGCCGGCGACGCCCTGCTGTACGCGGTGGGCCGCCATGGCAACGTGGACGATTTGAACCTGGGCGCCGCCGGCCTGGAAGCCGACGAGCGGGGGCGCATCGCCGTTGACGAGAACTATCGCACCAAGGTACCCAATATTTTCGCCGCCGGCGACGTGATCGGCTTTCCCAGCCTGGCTTCGGTTTCGATGGAGCAGGGCCGCATCGCCGCGGCGCGCGCTTTCGGGCTCCAGATCGAATCCAACCGCGCCACCTACCCCTACGGCATTTACACTATCCCCGAGATTTCGTTCATCGGTAAGACCGAAGAACAGTTGACCGAAGAAGACGCGCCGTACGAAGTGGGCCTGGCCTATTATCGCGAGACCGCGCGCGGCCAGATTCGCGGCGATACCACTGGCCGGCTCAAGCTGATCTTCCATAGAGAAACGCGGGAACTGCTGGGCGTACACATCATCGGCGAGGGCGCCAGCGAGTTGTTGCACATCGGCCAGGCCGTGATGATCCTGAAAGGCACCGTGAATTATTTCGTGGATACCGTGTTCAACTATCCGACCCTGGCCGAATGTTATAAAATGGCGGCCTTCAACGGTATCAACAAGCTGACGCGGATTTGAGGAGGCCAGGATGGGTTTGCGCATAGGGGTGTTGGCCACCAATTACCTGTGGGCCGGCGCGGTGGAGGCTACCAGCCTGGGCGCCGTGCACTCGTACCCCGAGCTGGGCGACGCGGACCGCATCGATCTGAAATCGCTGCACGCGGATGAAATGATTTCCGCGATCCGCGAGCTGATCGCCAAAGTGCGGCAAGGCGCGCCGGTGGATTCGGTGGGCGCCGGACTACCCGGCGTGATCCGCAACGGCGTGATCGAAGAAGCGCCCAATTTGGGTCAGTTGAAAGGGCTCGCCATCGAGGCGCGCCTCAGCGAGGCGCTCAAAGCCGACGGAATCGATGCGCCGGTGGTCGCGCTCAACTCCGCCGATGCGTTGGCCGCCGGGATCGCCGCTACGCGCGGCGCGATGGAAAAGTTGGTGCGCGTCTGGAGCCTGGGCGATGGCGTCGGTTTCGGCCGCTACCCGCGCGGCGAAGGCGTTTGGGAGGCCGGCCATTCCGTGGTGACGCTCGACCCCAAGGAGCGCTATTGCGGCTGCGGCGGCGTGGGACACCTGGAAGGCATCATGGGCAACCGCGCGATTCGCCTGCGCTTCCTCGATCTGGAGCCGGAAGAGGTATTCCTCGCCGCGCGCAACAACGAAGACCGCGCGGTCAGTTTCGTCCGCCTGTGGCACCGCGCGCTGGCCGCCGCCACGGCCACCAGCGTCCACCTGGATGGCCCCGGCCGCTTCTACCTGGCCGGCCCCAACACCGAGTACATCGATGTCGGTCTGCTCGGCATGTACTTGCAGGAAATGGTGAAGATGACCTCGCTCGAAGGCAGCTTTTTCGAAATCGTGCCCGATAGCCACGACCTGGCACTGATCGGCGCCGCCGTGTGCGGCGCGATGCGGTAGGACGGTTACTCGATCGACAACTGGTCGCCGGGCTGGGTTCCCGTCTCTGCCACGGTTCCGGCCGGCAGTTCCAGCACGGAGTGGGCCCAAAAGCATCCGCTGACGCGCCACGGCGGGACGGCATGCCGCACTTTGCGCACGCGCCGCCGCTTGTCCAAGTACACCAGGTCAATCGCAAACTTCATGAAGAAGGTGTGCACCGATTGGCAGGGGACGATCCAGAGGCCTTCGCCGGCGTTCAGACCCTTGTGCTTGAGCAAGCCGACGTTACGCGTGGCGCTGGTGTCCGCCACCGTGACAGCGTCTCCCAACATGGCGCCGCGGTTCTGATTGCGCACGAGGACGATCAATGGTCACGACTATAACACGTTAGCTTTGGGGTGAGCCGCGGAAGATCCCCGGTCACCACCGGTCGCGAAAATTCGGCGGGCGCGGAAATCCAGAGTTTGCCGTGGGTTAGCGGCGTGGATGAAGGCGCGAGGCCGCGGCCGAGACGAGGCCGCGTGGCTAGACTGAAATCGGCAGGAAGGTTCCGCTTCCACTCGGCGTCCGAACGGACGCGAGGCCGCTCTGCTTCTTTCCCGGAGGATTCATGATTCGCCGTCTGTTCATCGCCGCCGCGTTGTCGATTTGCCCGGTGCTGGCCGGTCCACCGTTGACCACCATTCAGGATGTTCTGTACAAAGCCGATGGCACGCGCTTCAACGGCACCCTGACCATCAGTTGGACCAGTTTCCAAGCGATCGACAATACCTCGGTCGTCACGCAGAGTTCGACCGTCAAAGTGCTGAACGGCAATTTGCGGGTCGAACTGGTTCCCAACACGACCAGCACGCCCGCGACCATCTACACGGTGACTTACAACAGCGATGGCTTCGCCCAGTTTCAGGAATCCTGGAGCGTGCCGTCCAGCCTGATGCCACTGCACGTCCGCGACGTGCGCACAGCGCCGGCGTCGTCGGGCGGTTCGGATACGACGGACACGGGCACCACTCCGATTGCGGAGTCGAGCGTGGTGGGGTTGGTGGCCGACCTGGGGGCCCGGCCGCTGATGGCTCCGGGGTTTGCGGCCGGCCACGTGGCCATGGTCAATTCGAGCGGCCAGGTGGACTCGGTGGTGGGCAACCCCGCCGACTGCGTATACGTGAACGGCTCGTCCGGCCCTTGCGGCAGCGGCTCCGGCTCCGCGTATAACTTCGTCGACGGCGACTCGCCCGTCGGCGTGGTGGATGGCTCCAACACGGTATTCACCCTGAACGCGGTTGCCAATCCTGCGACCAGTATCGCCCTCTATCGCAACGGCGTTTTGCAGAAGGCGGGTTTCGACTACACGCTCTCCAGCAACGGCGCCATCCAGTTCGCCGCCTTCTCCACGCCGCAGCCGACCGATGTGTTATTGGCCAGCTACCGGACGGCGGCCAGCAATTCCACCTCCTGGCCCGCGCCGCAGGTGCTGTGCAGCGGCACCGGCGCCCGCGCCTCGCTGCCTAACCTTACGGCGCTGGCGGCGTGCAGCATTCCCGGCGGGCTGCTCGCCCCTGGCGACCGAATTGAAATTCACGTCGATTACGCCCATGTGGGCAACGCGGGCGCAGCCGCCATGTCAATCCAGTGGGGTGGCACGACGGCTCTCAACGTCAGCGCGGCGGCCGTCGAGACCATGCTCACGGGGCGGCTGGACGCCTCGATTCTGACCACCGGCGCACAGGTCAGCTCCCAATCCTGGGGCGCCAGCACCAGCTTCGCCACCGGCGTCTTGAGTGCACCCGATTCGTATAGCGCCGGCCTGACGCTGACGTTCCTCGGTTCAGTGGCCAACGGCGCCGACGTAATCGCTCTGCAGCACTACTCCGTCGTAAGGGTGCCGTAGCGCACGCGACGATCGTGTTGGAGGCGTACGCGGTCCAGTGCATACCAGCCCGCTTCAGGCGGGTGTCGACGACCACTTTGCAACCCGCCTCGACCACGCCGTAGATGGAAACGGTCCACGATCTGATCGACAGCAACAAACAGCTCCGCGATGTTCCAGATCCAGGGTGGGCCGGAGCATGGGTGATTGGCACCGGCCCCCATAGGNNTGCTTCACACGCAGGAGGTCACAGGTTCGAGTCCTGTCGCGCCCACCATTAGAATGGCTCTACGCCAATTGCGGGGGCAACCCCGATCCCAACCACACAGTTTACGCGCCGAACGCGTGACTGGTGGGCCGGTTTCCTGGAGGGTGCGCGTGGGTTACCCGAGGCAGGCTTTCACCTTTTCCGCCAGGCCCGCCCCGGTGTAGGGTTTCTGGATGAAGCCGGAAACCCGCTGGCCTTTGAACATCGTCATCGTCTCAGACTCGCTGTAGCCGCTGGATACCAGGACCTTGACCTCGGGACGGATCTTGCGGAGTTCGGGGAGCGCCTCCTCACCGCTCATGCGGGGCATGCTCAAATCCAGCACTACGAGCGCGACGTCGGCGGGGTGTCGCTTAAGCAGGTCGATAGCCGCCAATCCGCCGTCCGCCAGCAGGACCGTGTACCCGTAGCGTTCGAGGGCCTTTTTGACCATCTCGCGCACGAGTTTTTCGTCATCCACCACGAGGACCACGCCGGAACCCCGGACCGCCGCCATACCGGCCGCGGCCGGCCGCTCCTCGGCCGCTCGCGCCGCCGCTGGAAACAGCACCGTGAAGCAGCTTCCTTGGCCAGGAGCGCTGCTGACCAGAATCGCGCCTTTGTGACCGCGCAGGATGCCGGCAACGGCCGCCAGCCCCAACCCTCGCCCCGTGAACTTGGTGGAAAAGAAAGGATCGAAGATCCTGGCCCTGGTGGCATCGTCCATGCCAGAGCCGGTATCGCGCACTTCCAGGCAAACGTATTTTCCCGTCGCCAGTGCCGCTGCCTCCGGGCGGAGTCGCGTATACCGGTCGTCCACGTCCTGGACGCCGGTCCGGACCGTGATGAGGCCCTCGTGGCTGCCGATCGCTTCCGCCGCATTGAGCGCCAGGTTCATGAACACCTGCTGTAACTGACCCCGGTCGGCTTCGACAGACGGCAGATCCTCTTCCAGATCGAGGTGCAGCGCGATCTTCTTGGAAATGGATGGGCGGACGAGGCCGGCCATTTCGGGGATGAGGGCGGAAAGATTCAAGGCCTCCACCAGGAACTTGCCCTTGCCCGAGTAAGCCAGCATCTGCCTGGTGAGGTGAGCGGCCTGCTGGCCGGTTTTAATGACGCCGTCCAGCAGTTCGGCGGCGGGGTGATCGGGCGGAAGCATCTCCTGTGCCAGGCTGGCGTTGCCGATCACGCCGACCAGGAGGTTGTTGAAGTCATGGGCGACGCCGCCCGCCAACAATCCCAGGCTCTCCAGCTTTTGGGCTTCCCGAAGGCGCGCCTCGGCGCGCTTGCGCCCGGTGATGTCGACGAAGACCCCCACCGCGCCTCGCGAGTGTCCCTGGTCGTCCAGCATCGGCACGGCATCGCCCAGCATATTCACCGTGGCGCCGTCCTCGAACACCAGTTCCACTTCGGAGTCCCGGAGCGGTTGCCCGGTGGATGCCGCCATCCGCACCGGCAGCTCCGACGGCGGAATCTCGATTCCGTCCTTCATCAACCGGAACTTCGCCGGCTGCTCACCATCTGGCGGGGACTTCGAAAGATTGCAGCCGGGCGGCATTCGCAGCAGATCGTAAGCGGCGCGGTTGCCGGTCATGGAACTGCACGCGCGGTCGTGAGCCACGAAAATAGCGGCCGGGGCCGCATCCATGAGCGCTTCCAGTTCCACCGCCCGGGCCCGCTCCCGGCTCTCGCTTACGCGCAGGGAATCCTCGATCTGCTTCAGCGCGCCGATGTCGAGGTTGATGCCCGCCCAGCAGGTGATCTGCCCCCGCTCGTCACGGACGGGTACGCCACGAGCGAGAATCGGATGCCACTTTCCATCCACGCCGCGGAAGCGATGCTCGATATCCCACCGGCCTTCGGTCCGGACGCACTCCTTCCAGGCGGCGATTGTCCGTTCGGCATCATCCGGGTGCAGCACTGCTCCCCAGCCGAAATTGGAACACTGCTCCTGGGTCAACCCCACCAGCTTCAGGAACGACTCGCTGGCGTATGTGGTCCTGCCATCGGGATCGCACACCCACACGCCATAGTCGATCGACTCGCCGATGCCACGGTACATCCTCTCGCTTTGGCGCAACGCCTCTTCGGCTTGCTTGCGAACCGTGATATCGCTCGCGGCGCCGAGCCATTCGACGATTTCGCCGTTCGCATCCTGCAGCGGGATGGCACGCGAGTACGTCCATCCCAAGGTGCCATCCACACGCAGGACCCGGTGTTCCAGTTCGAAGATGCTCTTGGCCCAGATAGCTTTGCCGATGGCCGCCATCACGCGCGCCCGATCGTCCGGGTGAATGTATCGTTGAAGCCACGTGCCGGTCGGCGTGTCCGTGTCGGCGATAAAATTCCGGCCGCGGAGTTGCCGCATCTCGCTCCAATCCGGATTCATGCGATACACCGCATCCGAACTGGCCATTACCAGCGCGCGGAAACGTTCCTGGCTCTCGCGCAGCGCCTCTTCGGCTTGTTTGCGGTCAGTGAGATCGAGAATCGTGTACGCGAATCGCGAGTTTCCGGAATGGCCGGTCCCCAGGTAGCCAGCGGTCGCGAGTAGCCAGCGTTCCCGCCCGCCCGCGTCCCTTCGGGCATACTCCATCGAGACGGACTTGCCGCTGCGCCGGCTCTTTTCGTAGAGAGCGACCCACGTTTGTGCGATCTCTTCCGAAACGCCCGCTTCGATTGCGGACTTGCCCGCGATCGACACCCGCTCCACTCCGTACATCTCCGCCGCGGCCGCATTGCAGGAAATGTGAATGATGCGGCCATCGATCGATTCGACGATTCCCCGCATCACTTCGGGGCTGTCGAAGAAGCTGCGCAGGATGGCTTCGCTCTCGCGTAGGGCCTCTTCGGCGCGTTTGCGGTCAGTGATCTGCTCACTGAAGATGATGATTCCCCCAATATCGCCTTTCGCATTGCGCCAGGGATGGATTTCCCAACGAATCCAGTCCAACTTCCCATTGGCACGAGGGAAGGGCTCTTCGTCGCATTTTTCCACTGCGCCGGCCAGGCAGCGGCGGTGTATCTCTTTCCAACGCTCCGGTACTTCCGGAAAGACGTCGTAGTGACTGCGGCCGGTGAGATCCTGTTCGCCGAGAGCATAGTCGGCCATCCATCTCCGGCTGACCGCCGTGTATCGCATTTGCCGGTCCAACATCGCAATGGCGGCGGGCGCGTGGTCGACGAACAGCCGTAGCCGCTCTTCGCTCTCCCGCAGCGCCGCCTCGGCCCGCTTGCTGCCAGTCCCGCCGGAATCTGCCTGGATCAACGCTGTGACCACGGCGATCAGGACCGCCGGCTCGACCGGCGACTGCAAGTACGCTTCCGCGCCGCTTTTCAACGATTCCGGGTAGTCGCGACTGGGTTCGCCCCGGCGCGAGATGTGCAGCACCGGAATGGATGCGGTCTGGGGATCGGACTTTAGCCGTTTCGTGACCGCAAAGCCGTCCATGCCGGGCAATTCAATGGCAAGAACGACGAGCGCGGGCTGTTTTTCGGACGCCAGTTGCAGCGCATCCGTCCCGGTGACGCCTTCGATGACTTCGAATCCCGCCTCACGGAAGACTTGGTTGCGGGCGACGCGAATCGCAGCATCATCGTCTACGGAGAGGATCGTATGGGTCATGGCACCACCGTGAAATGGCCACCGGATCGAATTGCATTCCGGGTTGGCCACCCTGGCGGTTCATGCCCGGCGCCACAGGCCTATAATTCTATCTCACGCACCAAGCATTGTGACGCCGGGCGGAGGCCCTCACGGCTCAAACCTGACGGGGACGGAAAGATCGAAACCAGCCTGCCTCAACTGTTCGGCATTTCCGATCGCCGCGCCATCGATCTTGAGGTTCTGGAACAGGACCTCGCCGACGTGCTGCCCCATCAGCAGGCCGGGCTTCGCCGCCTTAAAGAAAATGCAGTTCTCGAAAACAAAGTTCGTCAAGGAATTCTCGCCGCCGTCTATGTAGATATGCCCGCCGTCATTCTCAAACGTGCACCTCACAAACCGGAAGTCGTCCAAATCGGCATTTCTGCTGGGCCGGGAGCCCGAGGAATAACCCCGCCCTGTAAAGTACGCAGGCGTCAATTGAATCCAGACGGCGAACTTATTATGGGTGGTAACAAAGTGAACGTCCTCGAAGCGCAGGTGCTTGACGGCCGGGGCAGAGCCATACCCGATCGCCAGCGCCGAGGTGTAAGTGTAGTTCACAAAACCTTTCACGACAAAATCCTCGATGCTCCTGGCCGCGCCCGTGCGGCTGTCTCTGCCGCCGTAAAGGGCAAAGGTATCGTCCATGGTCATCGCGAACCCGTCTTCGATCAGGATATGACTAGTGCCGCTGAAATCATAGGCATCGTCATGGTACTGCTGTTTGCGATTGACGATCTTGATGTTATGAGTGGAGAAACCCGCGGTGTTGGTGACAAACACGGTCCAATAAGCGGACCGGAGGAGTAACAGATCCTGGAAGGAGATGTTACGGCTGTTATTGACCACATAGCCCCTGATTCCAGTTCCGTGAGGATCCAACACTTTTCCATCCGCGTCTCTCGCGGCTCCATCCGATGTGTCGGGTTGGAAGTCATGCCACAACTTCGGGTAGCCATCCATGTCGATGGCGCCTCGCCCCATCAGGCCGGCATTCTCGACATTGTCAAAAACAATCAGAGCTCTCGATGGCCTGCCGCCGGCAGGCGTAGGCGCCGAGGTGTAATCCGCGTTCTTGCCGGACCCCCGAATCAGCGCGCCCGCGTCAACGTACAGCTTGACGTTGCTCTTCATCAACACAGTGCCGGTCAGGTAAATGCCGGCCGGAAAAAAGAGCACGCCGCCTCCGGGCCTGGCAGAGACGTCGCTAATGGCGCGATTAATTACCGCCGTTTCGAGGGTCTTGCCCATGCTGTCAACCTTGTAGTCCTGGATGTTGACGACGTTCGGATCGCCGAGTCTGGGTGGATTCTTTTCGGTCGGTTCGGCAAACAGCATCAACCCGGTGGCGTAGAAGGCCGGCTCGTCGTTGAAGAACAGCAGCAAGTAGCGTGGCCGATCCAGATCGAAACTGACCGTATTCCCGCTGATCTGCGGCTGGATGCCATAAGCCAGCGGCCGTATGTGGCAGGTGAGCACCTTCCTCTCGCTGACCAGCAGGGTTACCGTGACGTGGACCTTCCCGGTCATCGCGAAACTGGCGTAATCCATCCAGTTGAACTGGTCGTAAGTCAGGAAGTTATGCACGAACACAGGCTGACCGTCGACCGCGACCTTATAAGCCACGCTCGGCACCGCGCCCGGGTAAGGCGGGTAGGGCGTGACCGCGGCGAAGGCTGCCGCCGGCAAGAGCATCAAAAGCAATCCAATCGGGCGCGCCGATCGCACTGACGCCATGGTGTTGTCCTCCTGTACCCCGAAAATGGTATCACGCGGTCCCGCAGATGGGTGAGTGCCCGCCTCGACTTTGCACCCGCCCGCAAGCGGGGCGGGCATTGGCAAGCTCAAGCATGCCCCACCAAGGTGTTCCATGAGAGACTGAAGGCATGCAGTGGCGGCTTTTGATGGGCCTCGCGATTGGTTGCGCGGTGGCCATGGCTCAGACCTGGACGGTCGAGCGGTTGTCGCAGTTTATCCAGTCATCGGTCCAGCTCAAACAGTCCGACAAGGACGTGGCGGAATACCTGAGCAAGGTGAACCTTTCCGAGAAGCTGGATGACCGCGCCATCGAGCGGCTGCAAGCGGCCGGTGTGGGTCCGCGGACACTGCACGCGCTGATGGCGCTGCGCGACCGGTCGGCGCAGTTGGCCGCACCCAAGGCGGCAGCGCCGGCTCCGGTCTACGTGCCGCCACCGCCGCCATCGGCCGAAGAGCAGGCGGCCATTATCAGCGACGTCCGCGAATACGCGCTGAATTACAGCCACAACCTGCCGGATTTCATTTGCACCGAAGTGGTAAAGCGGTCAACCGCTCCCAAGCCGCGGTCGGGCGATCCCGCGTGGCGCGACGGCGATACACTGCTGATCAAGCTCAGCTACTTCGATCAGAAGGAAAACTACCGGCTGATCACAATCAACAACAGCGTGACGCGGCAGGACTACGAAAAAGTCGGCGGCGCGAAATCGTTCGGCGATTTCGGCAGCCTGATGCGGGGCATCTTCGAACCGGCCAGTCAGGCGCGCTTCGCGTTCGACCACCGGTCGCGCCTGCGGGAGCGGGTGGTGCTGGCGTTCAACTATCACGTCGACCAAGCCAACTCGCGCTATGAGGTCCGCTACGAAGACGGGCGCCACATCGTTCCGGCTTACGGCGGGCAGGTGCTAGTGGACGAGGAGACGCACCAGGTGTTGCGGGTGACGGTGAAGGCCGAAGGGATTCCGGCGGACTTCCCGGTGAAGAGCGCCCAAACGCGGCTGGATTACGATTACCAGGAGTTGAGCGGGCAGCGGTTCCTACTGCCCTTGCAGGCGATGGTCGAGATGTCGGGCGACGATTACCTGACACGAAACGACGAGCAGTTCCGGATTTACGCCAAATACTCGGCGGATTCCAGCATCAGCTTCGATACCGTCGCGCCGCCTCCGTTGCCGGAAGACAAGATCAAAGAGAAGAAATGAGGGCAGAGGCGGCGCAAGAGCGTTAACCTAACGCTGACCGCCAGCCTGAGTTTGCCGCTTTCCTATCGTCCACGCGCGACTGGTTTCGCCAGTGCTATCATTCTGGGAACCGCGCACGTGCAGGCGAACCGCGGCGCATCTCATGCCTTCCAAGCTTCCCCCGCAGCCAGTCCCTACGCGCTACTTGCCGGCACTGCTGTTGTTGTTTGGCTTGAGCGGTTGTTCGGCGTTGATCTATGAAATCGTGTGGTACCAGTTGCTGCAACTGGCGATCGGGTCGACGGCGGTTTCGCTCGGCGTGCTGCTAGCCACTTTCATGGGCGGGCTTTGCCTGGGCAGCCTGGCCATGCCGCGGGTGAGCCGGGCGCGCCGCGTGCATCCCCTGCGCGTCTATGCCTACCTCGAATTGGGGATCGGGGCCGCAGCCGTGCTGGTGCTGTTGGCGATGCCGCTGGTGGACTACGTTTATGCGGCGGGCGTGGGTCACGGCATGCCGGCCATCCTATTGCGAGCGTTGGCCGCTGCACTGTGCCTGCTGCCGCCGACGTTGCTGATGGGCGCTTCGCTGCCGGCGGCATCGCGATGGCTCGAATCGACACCCGAGGGAATCTCGCGAATGGGGCTGCTGTATGGCGCGAACACTGCCGGCGCCGTGCTGGGCTGCCTGCTGGCCGGGTTCTGCCTGCTGCGGTTCGCCGACATGACCACGGCGACCCTGTGCGCGGTAGCGATCAACGTTGCGGTGGCCATCACGAGTTTGGCACTCGCCCGGCGCAGCGGGCAAAGTTTCGTCCCGCCGGTTGCGCCGGTGGATGCGAAAGGCTACTGGCCGGCTCATGTGACGATCGCGATTTCGGGTGCCTGCGCGCTGGGAGCCGAAGTGGTGTGGACGCGGCTGTTGGGCTTGTTGCTGGGCGCCACCGTCTACACGTTCTCCATCATTCTGGCGGTGTTCTTGGCCGGCCTCGGAATCGGCGGCGCGGCGGGCGCGCTGATTTCGCGCGCCGTCCGGCCGCGCTTGGCTCTCGCGGTTGCCCAGGCGTTGCTGGTGGCAGCCATCGCGTGGACCGCGTTTCAGATCTCCCAATCGCTGCCCTGGTGGCCGGTGAACCCGCTGCTGGCCACCGGCGCGTGGTACATGTTTCAAACGGACCTGGTGCGCGTGCTGTGGGCGATTCTGCCGGCCACTCTTTTGTGGGGCGCGAGCTTTCCGCTGGCGCTGGCGGCGGCCGCCGCACCGGGCGAAGATCCGGGACGGATGGTGGCGGGAGTTTACGCAGCCAACACGCTGGGTGCGATTGCGGGCGCGCTTGGCTTCAGCATCGTTTTAATTCCGTGGATCGGCACCGCCGGCGCCGAGCGCGCGCTGATCCTGCTGGCCGCCGCGGGCGCCCTCTTCATGCTGGCGCCGGCGATCCGCGCCAAGCCCGGCGCGGCAACCGCGCTGGTGGCAATCGCCACCGTGACAAGCGCGTACTTTCTGGCCCGCGGCGTTCAACCGCCGCCGCCGATGCTGATCGCCTTTGGACGGCGCATCATGACTTCCGCCAGCCGCGCGAAAATCCTTTACTGGGGCGAAGGCATCAACTCATCGATCGCGATCTCGCAATGGGACGACGGCGCCGTGCAGTTCCACGTCAGCGGAAAAGTGGAAGCCTCCACCGAAAGTTACGACATGCGGTTACAGCGTATGCTCGGGCACTTGCCGGCGCTGCTTCATCCCAACCCGCAATCGGTGCTGGTGGTCGGTTTCGGCGCGGGCGTCACCGCGGGAACGTTCGTGGTGCATCCGGAGGTGCGGCGCATCGTCATCTGCGAAATGGAGCCGCTGGTGCCGCCCACCGCCGCCCGCTATTTCGGCCGCGAGAATTTCGACGTCGTCCACGATCCGCGCACACGCATCGTCTATGACGACGCACGCCATTTCGTCCTCACCACGCCGGAGAAGTTCGACATCATCACTTCGGATCCCATCCATCCCTGGGTGAAAGGCAGCGCCACGCTGTATTCGCGCGAGTATTTCGACCTGGCGAAGCAGCACCTGAATCCGGGCGGCATCGTCACCCAGTGGGTGCCGCTGTATGAGAGCGACGCGGATACGGTGAAGAGCGAGATCGCCACCTTTTTCGAAGCGTTCCCGCATGGAACGGTGTGGGCGAACGAGCTGAATGGCGGCGGCTACGACCTTTTCCTGCTGGGCCAAGTGGAAGCCATGCGGATCAACCTGGATCAACTCGAAGCCCGTCTGGCGCGGCCGGATCACGCGCGCGTGGTAGCGTCTTTGCGCCAGGTGGGTTTCCATTCGCTGCCGGACCTGCTGTCGGTTTACGCGGGCCAGGCAGCCGAGCTGCGGCCGTGGCTGGAAGGCGCCGAAATCAACCGAGACGGCAACCTGCGGCTGCAATACCTGGCCGGGTTGGCTCTGAATGACAGCCAGGAAAATGCCATTTACGGCGAGATCGGAAGTTACCGGCGTTTTCCCAGCAACCTGTTCGCCGGCTCGTCGGAGGCTGAACTGGCCGCCCTGTTCGCCGCCATGGCAGCCGGCCAGCGCCGCTGATGGCCTCACGGGATTGCCGGTTCAATCGTCGGCAACGCGTTCCACAGGATGCCGAAAAACGGCCGCCCGGCCTCCGCTCCCTTACGGTCGCGCTCCGAAAGAGTTTTGGATGCGCCGCGCCCATGGTACAAAGTGCGTATGCCCTCTTTTCGCGTCGAGACGCCACAGGGGTGTTACAACGCCATCGTCGAGCGCGGCATCATTAGCCGCGCGGTCGAGTTCGTTCCCGCCAAGTCCGGCAAGGTATTCGTAGTCTCGACCGATGACGTTTGGCGGCACCAGGGCGCGGCGCTGGCCGCCGGCCTGCGCGATGTGGCGCACGAAGTTCTCTACCTGCCGGGCGGCGAAGAGAACAAGCGGATGGCGCCGCTGGAAAGCCTGGCGGAGAGAATGGTGCTGGCCGGCGGGGACCGCTCGAGCGTCGTCATAGCTTTCGGCGGCGGCATCGTCACCGACATGGGCGGGTTCCTGGCCGCCATCTTCATGCGCGGCATTCCGGTGATCCAGATTCCCACCACGCTGCTGGCGCAAGTGGACGCTGGCATAGGCGGCAAGACGGGAGTTAATCTCGAAAGCGGCAAGAACCTGGTGGGCAGCTTCCACCAGCCGATCGCGGTGTTGATCGATCCCTCCGCGCTCGACACTCTGCCCGAGCGCGAATACCGCGCGGGACTTTGGGAAATCGTCAAGGCCGGAATTATTCGCGAGCCGGAGCTGTTTGATTTCCTGGCCGAGCGCAGCGCCGATGTGCTGGCGCGGACGCCGGAATCCGTGGACCGCATCATCGCCGATTCGGTCCGCATGAAATGCGAAGTGGTGTCGGCGGATGAGCGCGAGGGCGACCTGCGCCGCATCCTCAATCTCGGCCACACCTTCGGGCACGCACTCGAAGCGGAAACCGCCTATCGCCGTTTCCTTCACGGCGAAGCTGTAGCGTTCGGCATGCGCGCGGCGGTGCGGCTGGGCGAAAGCACCGGGCATCTGTCCGCCGCCGACGCGGAGAAAATGATCGAACTCATCGGGCGTTACGGACCGATTCTATCGCTCGATGGAATCGCAGCCGAGCGCTTGCTGGCGCGCCTGGTGCACGACAAGAAGACCGTGCGCGGCAAAGTCCATTTCGTACTGCCGGTGCGCATCGGCGCGGCGGAGGTGGTCAGCGGGATCGACGAGCCGCTGGTACTCGATGCCATCAGGTTCGCTCTCTCATGAAGGGTACGACTCCGGAAGGCGCGCGCGATGAGCGGGAGGCCGCTTTCTGGGTGCGCGACATGTTCGGCCGCGTGGCACACCGCTACGACGTGGCCAATCATCTGCTTTCCTTCAATATCGACCGTTACTGGCGCGCCCACACGGTTGGTCGCGTGCGGCACATCCTGGACCGGCCCGAAGCGCGCGTGCTCGATATCTGCTGCGGAACCGGCGACCTGGCGCTCACGCTTGCCCGTGCCCACCGGGGTCTGGTGCTGGGCTCGGATTTCTGTCATCCCATGCTGCTGGCCGCGCGGCAAAAGGCGGACGCGCGGCAGGCGCGCACCGCCCTGTTTGAGGCCGACGCTTTGCGCCTGCCGCTGCGCGACGGTTCGGTGGATCTGCTGACGGTGGCATTCGGCTTTCGCAACCTGGCGAACTACGCGGCCGGTCTGGCGGAAATGCGCCGCGTGTTGGCGGTGGGAGGCATGGCCGCCATCCTCGAGTTCTCTCAGCCGCCCAACCGGGCTTTCGCCGCGCTCTACAACTTCTACTCGCGGCGCATTCTGCCGATCGTCGGCGGCGCGCTTTCCGGATCGCGCGACGCTTACACCTATCTGCCGGAATCGGTGCGCAAGTTTCCCGCAGCGGCGGAACTCGCGGACGAGATGCGCAGCGCCGGCTTCGCCGAAGTCAGCTACGAATATCTCACTGGCGGCATTGTCGCCCTGCATCGAGGCGTGGCCGGCTGAGTAACCCGGTTCGCAAAATGCGGCGGCGTATTCCGAGAATCACACTCGACGAATCGCCAACGCCCTAAGGCTTCGGCGGCTTCAATAGCCCGATCGTGTTCCCGTCCGGATCCGAGAACCATGCAAATGTACCGGCCGGAATCGTGATCGGCCCGACCAGCGTCTTGCCGCCCAATTCGGCGGCCTTGTCGAGCGCAGCCTGCACGTCCTCGACGTCCACATAGAACATTGTGTAATGCTCCGGCTCGTGGCCGAGCGAGGTGATGTGACCCGAGATGCCCTGCGGACTCCCGGTTTGAATATTCGACGCGGGGCCGGCGGCCGTGATTTGCCAGCCGAACAGCTTCGAATAGAAATCGCCGGTCCTGGCGCGGTCGCGGCATCCGATTTCAAAATGAACAACTGGCCGTCCCATGGACTTCTCCCCCTTTTGACCGAGTAACTGTGGCGCCGCTGCCGCCAACAAGAGCGCCGAGCGGCGTGTAAGCATGTCTTTTGATGGAACGTGGTGCATCCTATTCGCTCCGGTTCAGCATCGTTTCGGACAGGTTCGATTATAGCCACTATTCGCTCCTTGCGACTGTCGAGGCCATCTTCAACCTGGGTACGTTCGGGCGGAACGACACCTCCGCCACCCCGATGTCGGGCCTGTTCAGGGGCGGAATCCCCTAGGACCTCGCTTTCTTCGAAGGTTTCGACTTGCCGGAACTGTTGAAGGCGACCGCTTGGCGAACGAGCGCCTTGAAGGCGGACTCGTCAACTTCTTCTCCTTCGTGGATGTCGATCGCGCGGCGTGTGTTTCCGTCGAGACTCGAGTTGAAGAGACGGGCTGGATCCTTCAGAGACGCGCCCTTGGCGAAGGTAAGCTTCACGACATTCTTGTAGGATTCGCCAGTGCAGATGATGCCGTCGTGCGACCAAATCGGAGTGCCCCTCCACTTCCACTCCTCGACGACGTCCGGGTCTGCTTCCTTGATGAGCTTGCGCATTCTGCTGAGGGTTTCCCCGCGCCAGTCCCCGAGTTCGGCGATTCTTTTCGAGATCAGATCCGATGCCGACTGGCCTTGGCTCGCGTCCGACTTTTTCATGTTCCCATCCTTGAAGTTCCAGATATATTTCATTTGCCAGACAGTGGAGGATAATCATGTAAGTATAGAACGTCCGACGAAGCCCTCTGTGTGGGCGCCGGACCAATCCTCGCTGCTGGCCCGCCGCCGCTCTTTCACGCCAGATACTGCTTGCACAGGCGCTCGAATTCTTTGGGGCGGACCAGGCGGAAGCGCAGGTCGAGCGGGCACAGGGCGGCTAATTCGCGCGTCATGCGCGGCGAGGGCACTTCGGGCGTCAGCAGGTGGAGTTGGCCGAAATCGACGCGGTATGGGAGTACGCTGAAACGGCGGATGGTATCGGCGGGGAGGGCGCGGGTGGCCGCGCGGACGACTTCGCCGCCATCGGGGACACCAAGCTCCAGGCCCGCTTGCGCGCTCAGTGCCTGGTAGAGCTGTTCCTCCTTCAGCTTGCGCAGATCGAGCAGGTGCTCGCCCAGGCGCATGCCAGGCGGGCAGGTACCCAGCGCGGCATGAAGATCCTCGAGCGAGATGGCCCGCATGCGCACCAGCAGTTCGCCAAGCCGGCCCTGCCCTGGCGTGCGGCACGCCGGATACTTATGATCGGTTTTTCGCCAGGCCAAGGCGCGCCCGCAAAGGCGCGCGGCGGCGAACTGGCGCAGGGCTGAAATGGTGGCCGCGCAATTCAGCAGGTTGGCCCAGAACATGCGCGGCAGCACGCCGGCGGCGAACCGCCAGCCATAAACGCGCGCGCTTAACGTGGTGCGGATCAGGAAGTGGATCAGGGACAGACTCAACGTTGCGCTGCACAAGCGGGCCGCCCACGCGGGAGTGCCGCCGAAGCCGCGCCAGCCGGCCAGCCAGCCGAGAAACAGCAGATTGGCGAAGGGCGAAAGCAGGTTCCCCACCAGACCCTTGCGGTCGCGCCAGAAGAAATACAACTGGCGCAGCGGGGCGCGCCAGCCATGGTGCTGCCAGCCTTGCAGCACGATTCCGGCCACCCAACGGCTGCGTTGGCGGATGGCGGCGCGCAGCCGGCGCGGAAAATACTCGCGCGTGGCCACCGGCGCAGACGCGGGAAGGCGTAGCGGAACGAAGATCTGCCGGCAGCCGAGGGCGTGCAAGCGGAAGCCGTTCTCATAGTCCTCGGTGAGGCAGGCGGGGTCGAAAATGCGGCCGCCGCGGGTGGCCGCCAGCCGCTCCAGGGCGTTGCGGTCGAAGCCCGTGCCCACTCCGTTGGAGGGCAGAAAGCCGCCCAGCCGCTGGCGCGCCGGAATGTCCTTGAGCTGATACTCGGCGAACTCATCGCAGTAGACGCCGTGGGTCATCTCGGCGAGGCCGGTCGGCAATGGCAGTACGGGGATTTGCACCATCTGGTAGTCGCGAGAAAACCAGTTGACGATCCGCAGCGACTCCGGCGCCACCACGTCCTCCGCATCGTGAATCACGATCACCTCGAAGCGGACGCCGTTGGCGGCTTCATACTCGAGCAGGCAATCGAAGATCGCATTCAGGCAATCGCCTTTGGAGGTGGGCCCGGAGTGCGGCACCAGGGCGAGGTGCACGCGGGACGAGCGGCGGGCGGCCTCGGCCACCGCTGCGCAGGTAAGCGTATCGTTCCGATACGCGCCGGCGAAGAAATCATAATTGGCATACTGGATAGCGGCCAGGTTGCGTTCCAGCATCCGCCCGATCACGCGGTGCTCTTCCCACAACGGAACCAGAATGGCGATCCGGCGCTCGGGAACGCGGACCGCCTCCGCGGCCGTCGGCCAGCGGCAGCGGCGCCTGCCCTTGGGGAAAATGGCGACCAGTGCGATGAACAGATCGTCCAGGCTGCTGAGCAGAATCCAGACTGCCAAGCCAACCAGGCAGACCACGAGCCGGTTGTCGGACGTCAATGAGAGCAACCTCGGCCTACTGGACGTAGTGGCCGCGCCGCGGTGGAAATCTCGCCGATCTATGTGGCGCACGCACTCGTGCGTCGAGCGTCGAGACTCTTCTCGACGGCAGGAGTGCCGACGCGGCACGCACGAGTGCGTGCGCCACCCGGCGGTCATCGCCTACTTGGTCAGCGTTACCCTGGTGTAAACCACCTGGAAGCCGAGGCGTTCGTAATTGCGCTGCGAGGCGCCGGCGGGAGCGGTGGCGGCTGCGGCCACATCGCAGCCCTGCGCCAGCGCCTCATTGAGGCGCGCCGCAATCAGCTCCTGGTGCAGGCGCTGGCGGCGATAGGGGCGCGCGACACCGTCGGCGAACAACGTACCCAAGCTCTGGGTGACGATGAGCGCGGCTCCGCCGGCCGGCTTGCCGCCGGCCGCACAGGCCAGGTAGCACATCGCGCCGGGCATGCCGAAGACCCAGCGGCCCACGTCCATCTCCTCGGTGGTGAGCTCGGTTTGCTCGAAGAAGCCGCGGCCCACGCTGTGCGCCCACAGGTCGCCCTCGTTTGGCGTCGCCCGGCGGACGCGCGGGGTGATGACGATTTCGACTCCGGTGAGGCTCCGCGCCAGCACGTTGTCGAATTGGCCTGTCCGGTAACCACGCGCGCTCAGCATCTCCAGGAAACGGGCGTCGGCCAACGGGCAGACCTCGATGGCGACCCGCGCGCCGCGGCAGCGGAAGAAGGTTTCCAACTCGTCCAGTTCGGCTTCGCTCACCGTGCCGTTCAAGCCCAGCCCGACGGCCTGGGTGAGCGGCGAATCCACGCCCGCGAAAATGGCGCAACCGCCGGCGATTTCGAGCGCCGCCGCGCCGCCGGGCGCGCAGCCGAGCGCCTGGGCACTCTGGGCGCCCTCGATGCGGCGCGCCAGAGCCAAATCCGCGAAAGTCAAAATGTCTCCTGTGACGACGTGGGCCAAGAGCGCATCATATAAGTATGACCCATTCGACCGTGAGATTCTCCGTACTCGGCATGACGTGTGCCAACTGCGCGCGCAGCGTGGAACGCAAGCTGGCGGCCACGCCCGGCGTTGGCAAGGCGAGCGTGGACCTCAGCTCCGCCAGCGCCGACGTGGAATACGATCCCGCCCGCGTGAACCCGGAAACGCTGGCAGGCGCCATCCGCCAGCTCGGCTACGAAGTTGGAGCATGAGCGTCACCGCGCCGGAGCGTATCGACCTGCCGGTGGGCGGCATGACCTGCGCCGCTTGCGCCCGCTCGATTGAGCTGGCTCTCTCGGCTACCCCTGGCGTCGCGCGCGCCAGCGTCAACCTGGCGACCGAGACCGCCACGGTGGAGTACGATCCGGCGCGCGCCAAGGTGCGCGATTTCGTCAGCGCCATCGAGGATCTGGGCTACAGCGTGCCCGAAAGCGACGCGCGCCCGCCGGCCGAACTGCTCTATCGCCGCCGTCTGGTCGTTGCCGCCTGCTTCGCGCTGCCGGTGGTGGCGCTCGGCATGATGCACCGCTGGCCCTGGGTGCAACTGGCGATGACGCTGCCGGTGGTGCTGTATTCGGGCGCCGGATTCTACGCGGCGGCGTGGACCGCGTTGCGGCACCACTCGGCCAACATGAATTCGCTGATTGCGCTGGGCACCGGTACCGCATTCCTGTATTCGGTTTACGAGACCGCGCGCGGCGGCCACGAAGTCTACTTTGAAGCTGCCGCCGCCATCATCGCGCTCATCCTGACAGGCCGGCTGCTGGAGGCGCGGGCGCGCGCCAAGGCCGGCGCAGCCATTCGGGGGCTGATGGATCTGGAGCCGCCCCACGCCCGCATCCTGCGCGACCGCGCGGAAGTCGAAATCCCGGTGGCGGAAGTGAGCCTCGGCGACACGGTGGTGGTGCGGCCGGGCGAACGCATTCCGGTGGATGGCACCATCGTGGCGGGCGAATCGGCCATCGACGAATCCATGCTCACCGGCGAGAGCATGCCGGTTGAGAAGGGCCCGGGCGGCGCGGTTTATTCGGGCGCCTTCAACCGTTCCGGCAGCTTCCGCTTCACGGCCACCCAGGTGGGACGCGGCACCGTGCTGCGCCGGATGATCGAAATGGTGCGCCAGGCGCAAGGGGCGCGCGCGCCGGTGGCGCGGCTGGCGGACGTGGTGAGCGGCTACTTCACGTTGGGCGTGCTGGCGGCCGCGGCCCTCACCTTCGGGGTGTGGGTTTTGCTCGGGCCGTTTGCTACGGCCATGGTGAACGCGGTAGCGGTGTTGATTATCGCCTGCCCGTGCGCGCTGGGGCTGGCCACGCCCACCGCCATCATGGTCGGCACCGGGCGCGGTGCCGAGCGAGGCATCCTCATTAAAGGCGGCGAAGCGCTCGAAATGGCATATCGCATCGATACCGTGGTGCTCGATAAAACCGGCACGCTCACGCACGGCAAGCCGGTCGTAACTGCCATCCTTCCGGCCGCGGGCTTCAGCGAAGGCGAGCTGCTGCGCTTCGCCGCCAGCGCCGAGCGTTACTCCGAACACCCGTTGGGCAAAGCCGTGGTGGAAGCGGCGGCCAGTCGCGGCATCGCGCTGGCCGAGCCGGCTGAGTTTGCGGCCACGGCCGGTCACGGCGTGCAAGCCCGCGTGGACGGGCGGCAGGTGGAGGCGGGCCGGCCGGGAGTCACGGTGACGGTGGATGGCGCGGCGGCGGGCAGTTTCGAAATCGCCGACACCATCAAACCCGAGGCCGCCGCCGCCATCGCCCGATTGCGGGCCATGGGCCTCGATGTGTGGATGCTCACCGGCGACAGCCGCGCCATTGCCGAACGCGTGGCGCGCGAGGCTGGGATTGAGCACGTGCTGGCCGAGGTGCCGCCCGATCAAAAAGCCGCCGAGATTCGCAAGCTGCAAGCCGCCGGCAAGCGCGTGGCCATGGTCGGCGATGGCATCAACGACGCGCCGGCGCTGGCCCAGGCGGATTTGGGAATCGCCATGGGCTCCGGAACCGACATCGCCATCGAGGCCGGCGACATCACACTCATGCGCGGCAACCTCAATGGCGTGCCCGACGCGATCGAGCTTTCCCGCCGCACCATGCGTATCATCCGCCAGAACCTGTTCTGGGCTTTCGCCTATAACACGCTCGGCATCCCGGTGGCCGCGCTGGGCCTGCTCTCCCCCATGCTGGCATCCGCCGCCATGGCCCTTTCGAGCGTCACCGTAGTGACTAACAGTCTGCGGCTGCGATAGGCTACCGAGTGCGGAAAGGGCAAAAGCCGGTGCATTTTCAGTGTTTTAGAGCCTTTTCCCCGTTATAGGCGAAGATTGCCGGAGTTCGGCTGTATAATTGATTTCTCCAATTCAGAAGAGGAGTCAATGCCGATTTCTCGTTCGCTTTCATCCTGGGCTATGGTCCTCGCCCTTACGTTGCCGACCTTGTTCGCTCAACAGGTGAGGCGCGTGCCACCGCGCATCAATCAAGACATCGACGAAGCGAAGCTCGTCACTCTCCGGGGCAACACCCACCCACTTGCGCGGGCCGAATATGACCAGGGAGCGGCCCCGCGGGATCTCCCCATGGAACGTATGCTGCTGCTGCTGAGCCGCAGCCCCGAGCAGGAAGCCGCCCTGCGGCAACTGCTGGAGGAGCAGCAGGATTCAAGCTCGGCCAACTATCGTCAATGGCTAACGCCGGAACAGTTTGGCGACCAGTTCGGTGCCGCGCCGGAGGATATCGATACGATCACGAGCTGGCTGAGCTCACAAGGATTTCGGGTGGATCGGGTTTCGAATGGCCGCGGCGTTATCGAGTTCTCCGGCACCGCCGGAGAGGTAGAGCGCGCGTTGCACACTCAGATTCACAGTTATCTGGTACACGGCAAGCAACATTGGGCGAATTCGCAAGAGCCGCGGATTCCCGCCGCTCTCTCACCGGCCGTGGCTGGAATCGTGTCGCTCCACAATTTCACTTCGAGCGCCATGCGGCACGGCTCCGGTACGGCGGAGAAAGAAGCCGGCAGCGCCCGGTGGACGGCTGCGAGTCCCAGGCCGCGGTACACGACGAGGTCGTATGACGAGACGGACTATGTAGTCGCGCCATACGATTTTGCCACCATCTACAACGTTCTGCCGCTTTGGAGCGCTGGCGTCGATGGCACCGGCCAGAGCATCGCGATTGTCGCCCGCAGCAACATCGCCCTTGCGGATGTGGAGAATTTCCGCTCGATTTTCGGCCTCCCCGCCCGCGATCCCATCATCACCTTGAACGGGGCCGACCCGGGCCTTACCGCCAGCGATGAAGATGAGGCCGCCGCCGACGCCGAATGGTCCGGCGCCGTGGCGAAGGGAGCGACCATCAACCTGGTCGTTTCGAAGTCGACAACGGCCAGCGACGGCGTCGATCTCTCGGCGGAGTACATCGTGGACAAGAATCTGGCTCCGGTTTTGAGCAGTAGTTATGGAACGTGTGAGACCGAAATGACGGCGGGCGAGAAGCAGCTATACCCCAGCCTGTGGCAGCAGGCCGCGGCGGAAGGCATTACCGTTGTGGTCGCCGCAGGCGACGGCGGTTCGGCATTCTGCGACACGGACCAGCCATTTACCGTTCGCGGCTTGCAAGTGAACGGCATGGCTTCCACTCCTTATGACGTTGCCGTTGGCGGCACCGATTTCGACGACGTGCTGGACCAGACGGCAATTGCGTATTGGAATACCTCGAACAACCCGGCCACGCTCGCATCGGCCAAATCGTACGTGCCCGAGATGACCTGGAACGACAGTTGCGCCGGCCCCCAAGCACTCATTTACCTGGGATATTACTTCACGGATTCCACAGCGGAAGCCTTATGCAACGATCCCCTGGCCCAGGGGATCATCATAGACTTGCTCGACGTTATAGCGGGCGGCGGTGGTGTCAGCAGTACTTATGCCAAACCCTCCTGGCAGAGCGGTGTGACTGGCATCCCAGCGGATGGCCAACGCGACTTGCCCGACGTGTCGCTCTTTGCGGGTGATGGCCTCCTGAGCCACTATTATCCGGTTTGCCAGGCGGACCAGGGAGCCACATGTAACCCGTCGGGTCCCAATGGAATTGTCGTCGACGTCGACGGAGGTACATCCTCCAGCGCACAGGATTTCGCCGGCATCATGGCGATGGTCAACCAGAAGATGGGTTCGCGCCAGGGGCTGGCGAATCCCACGCTCTATAAGCTCGCTTCGATCCAATATGGCAACTCCGCCAACTCACAGGCGTGCAACACATCCTATTCCATAGCGGCCGGCAACAGTTGCGTCTTTTACGATGTTACTTCCGGCACCAGCGATGTTCCTTGCCTGTACGGAACTCTGAACTGTTACCTCACTAATCCTCTCGACACTTATGGCCTGCTTTCGACCTCCAGCACTTCTTTTGTCCCGGCTTACTCCGCTGGCCCTGGCTATGACCTTGCCACCGGCCTCGGCTCGGTCAATGTTACTAATCTGGTCAACCAGTGGTCGGCAGTCACTAACCCGCCTGTCCTGAGTGTCGGCAAAACCCATACCGGGAGCTTCACCCAGGGACAGACCAATGTCACTTATACAGTCACAGTTTCCAATAGCGCCTCGGCAGGCCCAACCGCTGGCACAGTTACCGTCAGCGAAGCCGTTCCCGCGGGGTTGACGTTAGCCTCGATGGCGGGCACGGGTTGGACGTGCGGTTCCAGTTTCTGCACCAGGAGTGACACACTGGCCGCGGGCACAACTTATCCGGCGATCACCGTTACGGCGAACGTGGCGTCGAACGCGGCCTCGCAGGTTACCAACCAGGTGACTGTCTCGGGCGGCGGCTCGGCGTCGGCAACCGCCAACGATGTCACTAACATCGCGCCATTCGTCGCCACGATCCCCACAACGACGACGGTGGCAGCTAATCCGAGCACCATTCCCCCGACCGCATCCACCACCTTGACTGCAACAGTAACCGCCGCCAGCGGCAGCGGCACGCCAACGGGTACGGTAGCCTTCGATCTAGGCAACACGCTGCTGGGCTCGGTAGCTTTGACCGGAACCGCCGGCACCGCGCAGGCGATGTTGATCGTTAATGGGAGCCAGCTCACCGTGGGCAGCAACACCATAACCGCGTTCTATAGCGGGGACGCCAACTTCGCGGGCTCGTCGGCGTCGACGACCGTCACGGTAACGACACTCCCGTCGATCACCCCCGGTGGCGTTGTCAATGCGGCCAGCTACTCGACTGGGCCGGTTGCGCCGGGCGAGATCGTATCCATCTTTGGAACCAACATCGGTCCGGCCAACTACGCTCTCCTGACACTGGATTCGACAGGCAAGGTTTCGACTTCCATCGGCGGTGTCACAGTCAGCTTCAACGGTTTTCTGGCGCCGCTGACTTACGTCAGTTCGACCCAGATCAACGCCATCGTGCCCTATGAGATTGCAGGGAACACGTCGCCATCCGTGCAGGTGACCTACGGCGGGCAGACGTCGAACCCGTTCGCCTTGCAGCTCACCGCGGCCGCGCCGGCGCTGTTCACGCAGAACTCCAGCGGCAGCGGTCCAGCCGACATTCTCAACCAGGATTACTCTCTCAACACGCAGAATAATCCGGCGGCCAAGGGCAGCGTGCTCCAGATCTTCCTGACGGGGGAAGGACTCACCAATCCCGCCCAGGCCACAGGAGCAGTGACTCCCGTGAACACGTCCGGCGTCGGTCCGGTCACACCGGCCCCGCAACAAGCGGTTTCGGTGATGATCGGCGGCCAGTTCGCGAAGCTGGATTTCGCCGGCGAAGCGCCGGGCTTGGTGGCCGGCGTATTGCAGGTGGACGCGGAAGTGCCGGTGACGGCCAACTCCGGCACCAATCCGATCACGGTCCGGGTCGGCAACCAGATCAGCCAAAGCGGCGTGACCGTCTGGGTGCAATAGCCGCTCGTTCGCCGCGTTACTTGACAGAGTCAAGTAATTGGCACAAAATGGGCATCGAGGTATTTTCGATGCCATCGGCCGACCCTGCGCAGATCGCTGCGGTGCGCCGCTTCAACCGCTTCTACACGCGGCAAATCGGTTTGCTGCGCAAGAGCTATCTGGGCAGCCCGTATTCGCTGACCGAAGCGCGCGTGCTGTATGAGCTGGCGCAGCGCAAGGACGTGACGGCGGTCGAGTTGGCGCGCAGCCTGGATTTCGACGCGGGCTACCTCAGCCGCGTGCTGGCGCGCTTCGAGAAGCGCGGACTGGTGAGCCGCACGCCTTCGCTGTACGACCGGCGGCAGGCCCACCTGGCGCTGACGGCCAAGGGGCGCAAGGCGTTCGCTCCGCTCGACGGGCGCTCCGCCAACCAATCGGCCGCCATGCTGGACCCGCTGCCGCGCGAGGACCGGCCGCGCCTGATCGATGCCATGCGCACCATCGAGACGCTGCTGACGCCGGAGGCGGCGCCGCCGGCTCCTTACACGTTGCGCACCCATCAGCCGGGCGACATCGGGTGGATCATCCACCGGCACGGCATGCTCTACGCGCAGGAATGCGGTTGGGGTGCGCCGTTTGAAGCGCTGATCGCGGAGCTCGGCGCGAAGTTCCTCCGCGAGTTCGATCCAACTTGCGAGCGCTGCTGGATCGCAGAAAAGGACGGCGCGCGGGTAGGCTCGGTTCTGCTGGTGAGGGCCTCCGCCGAAACCGCGCAGCTTCGATTGTTATTGGTGGAACCGGAAGCCCGCGGCCTGGGCATCGCCAAGCGCCTGGTGGAGGAATGCGTCGGCTTTGCGCGCGCGAGCGGCTACCGGAAAATCATGCTGGTGACACAAGCCGATCTCGATGCCGCGCAGCACATCTATGCGAAGGCCGGCTTCCGGATGTTGGAGGAACCACCGCCCGGACATTTCGGAGAGCCGGAGCCGCGGCGGGCCTGGGAACTCAGCTTGTAAGAATCCTCTCGGCGGCGGCGCGTCCCATGCGAATGCAATCGGGAATGCCGATACCTTGGTAGGCGTTGCCGGCCAGATAGAAGCCGGGCACCATGGCGGCGCGCGCTTCGATCTCGGCCAGGCGTTGCGGATGGCCCACCGTATACTGCGCCATCGAGCGCGGCCAGCGGAAGATGCGGCTGAAGCGCGGCACGGCGCGCACGCCGGCGATTTCCGCCAGCTCGACCGAAACCGCGGCCAGCACGTGTTGGTCGGATTCATCAAGCACGCCGGCGTCTTCCATGCCACCGAGGAAGCAGCGGGCCACGATCATCCCCGCCGGCACGCGGTGCGAAAACTTGGTTCCCACCCAGGTGCAGGCCACCAGGCGGCGGCGCTCTTTTTTGGGCACCAGGAAACCGAAACCGATGGGCGCCCGATCGAGATCGGCCGCGTTGAATCCGAGTGCCACCGTCATCGATGAGCTGTAGGGGATGGTGGCCAGCAGCTCGCCGATGCGGGCGTCAATCGCGCCCACCAATGGCGCGCCGGCGTGCGCTTCGCAGGCCACCACCACGCTCCGGGCTTCCAGCCAGTCGCCGTCCACGCGCACGCGGAAGCCGGTGCCCGTGCGCTCGATCGATTGCGCGCGCGCGCGACAGACTTCGATTTTGCCGCCAATCGCGGCGGCGATCGAGTCGACCATCTGCCCCAGTCCGCCCCTGAGCGTGCGGAACAGCGGGGCCGCGGCCTCGTGGCCCGATCCCGCGGCCCGGGCGCGCTCCGCCAGCACACCGCGCGTGAGGCTGCCATAACGGTTGGCCAGCTCGACGAAGCGCGGCAACACGCTGGTCACACTCAGCGCGGCGGGATTGCCGCCGTAGACGCCGCTGAGCAGCGGCTCGGCCAGGTAATCGACGGCTTCGGCGCCGTAGTGCTCTTCGATGAACTCGGCCACCGATTGATCGCCGGCGCTGGGCTTGGGCGCGCGCAGCAGTTCCATCGCCATGCGCAGCTTGGTGCGCCAGCCGACCAGGCTGGTCGCCAGCAGCGGCAGGATCTTGGTCGGCACCATCATCATCAAGCCGTCCGGCAGCGGCGTCAGGCGACCGCCGCGGCGTACGAAAGTGACGCGCAGGTGGTCGTTGGATCCGATCACCTGGTCCGCCAGGCCGAGTTCGTTGATAAGCTCGAGCGCGGCGGGCTTGGCGGAAAGGAAACTGTCCGGGCCGGCCTCGATGGTGCAGCCGTCCACGTGCACGGTTTCGATCACGCCGCCCAGGCGCGGGCGGGATTCGACGATAGTGGCCGTGGCGCCGCCTTTGGCCAGGTAATAAGCGGTGGCCAGGCCGGAGATGCCGCCGCCGATGATGACGGTGTCAGGCATGGGGAAGACAGGTAGGACAGACCATCGCTTTTCGTGGTCTGTCATGCTTCGCTGAAGGGGGAAACTTGACAGACGCCAAAAACCGATCGTCTGTCCTACTCTGGTTCACAAACATCGCTTGGCGACCTCGGCCAGGGCGGCGGTGAAGGTGGCCGAATCGTTGAGCGATTCGGGACGGCGTAGCGCGATGTTGCGGGCGGCGGCGTACTCGCGGAACAGAATGTCGATATCGAACAACACTTCGACGTGGTCGGAGACAAAGCCCACGGGATCGAGCACCACTTCGCGGATACCGGCCGCGGCATACTGGTCCAGGCAGGATTCCACGGTTGGGCCGAGCCACTGGCCGCCGGTCAACCCCTGGCTTTGGAAAGCGAAATCCCATTGCGCGATGCCGGCGCTCGCGGCAACCGCCGCGGCGGTGGCACGGCACTCGGCCTCATACGGGTCTCCCGCCGCCAGCGCCTGTGCCGGCAGAGAGTGGGCGGTGAAGAGCATTCTCTCCGCCGCGAGCAGCGGCCGCAGGCGTTCGGCGTAGGCTTCAATCAGCAGCGGCTCGGTGTGGTAGCTTTTGGCCCAGACGATTTCCGCCGTCACGCCAGCTTCGGCGGCGGCTTCGCGCGTGCGCCGTATGTACAGGCCGACGCTCAGTTCGGAAAACTGCGGGGCCAGGCAGATGGCGGCCAGCTTATCGATGCCAGCGTCGCGCACCTGGTCCATGGTTTCGCGCAGGAACGGGTGCCAGTTGCGCATGCCGAAAAAAACCGGCAGGCCGAGCAGCCGCTCGAGAGCCTCCGCCTGGGCTCGCGTCCAGCGCAGCAAGGGAGAGCCGCCGCCGATGGCGATGTACCGGCTGCGCACTTCGGCCAGGACTTCGGGCGAACCGGGCCTGCCGCCGCGCACGTAGCCAAGGTACTCTTCGACGTCCTCGACCCGTTCGGGCGCCCCGTGTGCCACCAGCAGGACGCCCTGCTTCATGGACGGAATTCGCGGACCATTTGTACTACCGCCTTGACGTTTTCGACCGGGGTTTCCGGCAGAATGCCATGGCCCAGGTTGAAAATGTGGCCGGGCCGGGCGCCGGTGCGCTTCAGCAACTCATGGACCTTGATGCGCAATTCGTGGAGCGGCGCAAACAGCGCCACCGGATCCAGGTTGCCCTGGATGGCCGAGCGGTAACTGATGTCCGTCCACGCCTGGTCGATGTTCATGCGCCAGTCGACACCCATCACGTCGCCGCCGGCGGCGTGCAGTTCCTTGAAGAACCCCGAAGCGCCGGTGCCGAAGTGGATCACCGGAGCGCCGGTGGAGCGGATGCGCTCGATCAGGGCGCGCGAGTATGGCGCGGCGTAACGCACGTAGTCGTCCGAGCCCAGCGCCCCTACCCAGCTATCGAATACCTGGATCACGCGCGCGCCCGCCGCCACTTGCAGATGCGCGAAGGGCGCCAGCACGTCGACGATCTTGCCCATCAGCCGCCGCCACAGCGTCTCGTCGCTGTACATCAGCTTCTTGGTGCGGATGAAATTGCGCGAGGCGCCGCCTTCGATCATATAACTGGCCATGGTGAAGGGAGCGCCCACGAAGCCGATTACCGGCACGCGGCCGGCCAGGGCCCGCACCGTGGCCTGGATGGCCTCGCCCACGTAACCGAGATCGTCGGTATAGGCGGTGGAAAGCGAATCCACGTCGTCGGAGGTGCGCACCGGGTTATCGATCGCCGGCCCAGAGCCCTTTTCATACCGCAGCTTCAGGCCCATCGGTTCGATCGGCAGCAGCAGGTCGGCGAAGATGATGGCGGCGTCCACGTCCAGGATTTCGACGGGCTGCAGCGTGACGGTCGAAGCCAGGTCCGGCCGTTTGCAGATCTCCAGGATGCCGTGCTTTTCGCGGATCTGCCGGTATTGTTTCATGTAGCGGCCAGCCTGCCGCATAAACCAGACCGGCCGCACATCGGTCGGCCGGCGGCGGCAGGCGTCCAAAAAACGACTGGTCATTGGAGCCACGCGCATGGTTGATCCGTCCTGTCTTGGCAAAAGTAAACGCGAAAATCTCTTGGCTTGTGCCGCTCCGCCCACTGGCGGCCATTCACAAAGTAGGGCTTGGCCCACGCCTCGCTATCGATGGTGCGCGGCGCCACCACCGATACCGACACCGTGCCCTGCGCCGGATAACCCGTGCGCGGGTCCATGATGTGGGCATAGATGCGGCCTTCGGCCCGGAAAAACTTTTCGTAACTGCCCGAGGTGGAGAGCGACATATCCTTGAGGAAGACCTCGGCCACCGTCTTAGAATGCTTCCACGGGTCGCGGATATCGATCGCCCAGCCTTCCGGGTGTCCCGGCGGCGCGCCCATGCCGTAAATGCTGCTGGCCGAGCCGGCCACCAGCGCGGTAGTCACCCCATACTGCTTCAATACGTCCACCATCCGGTCGACGGCGTAGCCTTTGCCGATGCCGCCCGGATCGAGTTCGACGCCTGCCCGGTCGAACCAGACCGTGCCCGCTTGGGAGTCCAGGTGCACGTGCCGGTAGCCCACGCGCGCCATCGCGGCCTCCACTTCCGGGCGATGCGGCAAATGTCCGGTACCTTTGTAAAAGCCCCAGACTTTCATCAACGGCCCCACCGTAATATCGAACGCTCCTTCACTTTGCCGGCTGTAATCGAGACACGCGGATAGCAACTGGAACAACTCCGGCGAAATCTTCATCGGCTTTTCGGCCGCGTGCTGGTTGACCTGGCTCCATTCGCTCCCCGGCTGATAGTTGGAAAGCAGCTCGTCCAGCCGGTGCGCTTCGTCGAGAGCCGCATCGGCGGCCGCTTCCATCTTCACACGGTCGTAGCCGTACACCTCGACCGTATACGCCGAACCCATCGCATCGGCGCTTTTTTCCAACCGCAGCAACTCCGGCTGGTCCGCCGCGGCGAGGGGCGCCGCTCCCGCCAACAGAAACAAAACTACCACAGTTTGTTTGACTTTAGGGCTATTTTTCAGTTCGGACACGAGATTTTTTCGCTCGTTTGAGAAGAAAATCAATGCGGCTTTCCACATCCAGGTTCTTGTCACGCATAAAATGCAGTTCGGGAACGTGGCGCAGGATCAGGCGGCTGGCCAGCTCATGACGGAGGAAGCCGCCCGCGTGCTCGAGGGCTGCCATCGACGCGTCCTGCTCCTTTTCGCTGCCGCGCAGCCCCACGCGGACGTTGGCGTGGCGCCCGTCCGGGCTGACGTGGACTTCGGTCACGTCCACCGCCAGCAGCCGCGGGTCCTCGGTTTCAAAGCCGATGATCTCGCTCAACTCCTCGCGGAGCGCTTCGGAAACGCGCAGTGTGCGGTGTTCATCCATGACGCCCGCTCATGCCAGCCACTCCACGGTCGCGCCGGCTAATTCGCCGCCGAGCAGCGAGGCAGCTTCGTCTTCCACCGAGCGCAGCACTTTTTCGGCATGGGCGTGGTCGCTCGAAACCGTCACCACGGCCACCGCCGCGCGCTGCCACAGGTCCTGATAATCGATTTCCGCCACCGCGACGTTGAATTTGCCGCGCAGGCGGGCTTTCAGGCCTTCCACCACGTGACGCTTGTCCTTGAGGGAATGGGAATGTTCCAGCCGTAATTCCAGAGTCAGCACGCCGACGGCAGCCATGGCATCAGGCGAAGACCTCGGTGGCCATTCGCTCGGTGACGAACGCCTCGATAAAGTCGCCCTGCTTGACGTCGGGGAAGTTCTCGAGCGTGATGCCGCATTCCTGGCCGCTCTTGACCTCGCTCACGTCGTCCTTGAAACGGCGCAGGGAAGCGATTTTGCCGGTATGCACCACCACGTTGTCGCGCAGCAGGCGCACTTCGGAGCGGCTCGGAATGGTGCCTTCCTGCACCAGGCACCCGGCCACGTTGCCGACCTTCGAGATGCGGAAGGTTTCGCGCACCTCTGCCTTGCCCTTGTAGACCTCGCGGAAGACCGGCTCCAGCAGACCGCTCATGGCCGCCTTGATCTCGTCGGTCAGGTTGTAAATGACGGTGTGCAGGCGGATGTCGACCTTTTCCCGCTCGGCCAGCATCGAGGCCGCTTTCTCCGGCCGCACGTTGAAGCCGATGATGACCGCGTTCGAAGCTGATGCCAGCAGCACGTCGCTTTCGTTGACGGCGCCCACGCCGGCGAGGATCACGCGCACCTTCACCTTCTCGTTCGAAAGCTTCTGCAGCGCCTCCGTCAACACTTCCGCCGAGCCGCCCACGTCCGCCTTCAGAATGATCGGCAGCTCCTTGATCTCGCCGGCTTCCATCTGCTTGTGCAGTTGGTCCAGCGTAAGCCGCGCGGATTTCGCCAGCGCCGCCTCGCGGTCCTTCAGGTCGCGGAATTTCACGATCTGCTGCGCCTTGGCCGTGTCCGTCACCACCTGGAAGTCGTCGCCCACTTCGGGCATCGAACCCAGCCCCAGCACTTCCACCGGCGTCGCCGGCTCCGCTTTGCGGATCTGCGTGCCGCGATCGCTGATCATGGCGCGCACCTTACCGAATACGGCGCCGCAGATGAAGAAATCGCCCACGCTGAGGGTGCCGTTGCGCACCAGCACAGTCGCCACCGGCCCGCGCCCGCGGTCCAGTTGCGCTTCGAGCACGGTGCCCATGGCGGGACGCTCCGGATTGGCCTTGAGATCCAGCATGTCGGCCACCAGCAGAATCATCTCGAGCAACAACTCGATGCCCTGGTGGGTCTTGGCGGACACCTGCACCATCACCGTGTCGCCGCCCCAATCCTCGGCCAGCAGGCCGCGGTCGGCAAGCTGCTGCTTGATCCGCTCGGGTTGGGCGTCCGGTTTATCGATCTTATTGATGGCGACGATGATCGGCACGCCCGCCGCCTTGGCGTGGTCAATCGCTTCGAGCGTCTGCGGCATCACGCCGTCATCGGCCGCCACCACCAGGATGACGATGTCGGTGACTTTGGCGCCGCGCGCGCGCATGCGAGTGAAGGCCTCGTGGCCCGGCGTATCGATGAAGACGATTTTGCGGCCTTTCAACTCCACCTGATATGCGCCGATATGCTGGGTGATGCCGCCGGCCTCGCGCGCGGCCACGTTGGCCTCGCGGATGCCATCGAGCAGCGACGTCTTGCCGTGATCCACGTGGCCCATGATGGTCACCACCGGCGCGCGCCTCACCAGGTCCTTGGTTTCTTCGGCGTCTTGGACCGCTTGCATGGCCTCTTCTTCATAGCTCACGGTGGCGGTGGAGGCGCCGAAATCGCGCGCTATTTCGGTGGCCAGCTTCATGTCCAGGGTCTGATTGATGGTGGCGAAAACGCCGCGATCCACCAGCTTCGTGATGATGCTAGCCGCTTTGATGTCGAGTTTTTCGGAGAGTTCCTTGAGAGTGATGCCCTCGGATATGGTGATTTCGCGGCTGATCGGCGGCGGGCCGGAGGCCGTTTGGCGTCGCGTGGCGGGCCGCAGGTTTTTTTCTTCCTCGATGCGTTCGCGCGGCTGGCGGATGGGGCGCTTGTCGAACCGGCCCCGCGGTTGGTCCACCGGCGGCGGCGCCAGGCCTGGACCCATTGGCCCTCGCGGCGTGGTCGGATGCTGCGGACGCGGACCGGGACGGCTCGGTGGCGCGCCCGGCCGTAGCCCCTGCCCAGGCCGGGCCACCATCGGCTGGCCGGGGCGGATCGGCCCGCGGTAAATCGGTTGACCGGGCGTGGGCGCGCTCTGCGAGCGCGGCACTCCGGGGCGCGGCGCTGCCGGCAGTGCCGGCATCGCCGGACGCGGCGCACTCAATTTCGCAGCCAGGTCGGGACGCGGCGGCACAACTGGGCGGGCGATCGGCTGGCCCGCCAAGGGCCGTGCCGGAGCGCCCGGACCCGCCCCGCTCCGAGCCTCGGACGGAACCTGCGGACGCGGGGCCTGCGGCAACGACGGCCGCGGACCGGCCGGCATCGGGCGCACCGTCGCCGGCGGGGTTGCCGGCATCGGCGCGCGCGGACCCGACAGAATCTGGCCAGGCCGGGGCGCGTTAGCGGCGGCCGGTATCGGCCTCACCGGCAGCGACAGCGATCTTCCAGGGGCGATTACCGCGACCGGTGGCGCGGGCGACGCCGTTCTGGGCGCCGCGGACGATGGCTGGCCCGGCGCCGACATCGGTGGATGGATCGGCCTTCCCGGAGCCAACGGAGGGCGAATCGGTGCGCCGCCGGAGACCGGGCGTACTTCGCCGGCCGCCTCTGGCGCATCTGTCCGTGCTTCTTCCGGTTCCGCGGCAGCTTCCGGCGCGGTGACATCGGGGCGCGTTTCCGCCGCCTCGGGCGCGGCTTCTTCCGCTTGCCCAGCCGGAGCCTCCGCCGTGGGTTCCAGGTCCGGAACCTCATGTCCCAACAAGCGGCGCAGCTTGATCGCCACGTCTTCATCGATGGAGCTGGAGTGCGTCTTCTTTTCGGCGACGCCCAGTTCGGGCAGCCGGTCCAGGATCTCGTGGGCCTTGACTTCGAGCTCCCGTGCCAGCTCGTTGATTCGAATCTTCTTCATAGAAAAAGCAACCGTCGCTTACCGCTTACGACACACCTCAAACGCCATCATTCTTCGGGACGCCTTCCCCGGCATCGCCGGGGCCGGCTTCAGGACCCGCTCCTGGCTGATTGTGAGTAGGGGAACCCGCGTCCTCTATCGTATCAAACTGTTCCGATTCCGCCGCTTCGAGCGCCGTGGCATCCGGCGAGGCGTCAGCCGGCTCGGGCTCGTCTGGCGCAGCCGCTTCTGGTTCGCCGGCCGGTTCCGCTTCGTCTGGCGCAGCCGCTTCTGGTTCGCCGGCCGGTTCCGCTTCGCCTGGCGCAGCCGCTTCTGCTTCGCCGGTCGGCTCCGCTTCGGTTGGCACAGCCGCTTCCGGTTCGCCCCCCAGCTCCGCTTCGGTTGGCGCAGCGGCGGCTTCCTCCACCGCCAACTGGCCTCCGGCCGCATCCGCCGGCTGTTCGAACTGGGCGTAGTAGGCGTTGACGCATTCGAAAATCTTCTCGACGCCTTTCGGACCGACACCCTGAATTTCTTCGAGCTGTTCCGGCGTCATGCCGCCCAGCTTCTCGATGGTGCCGATGCCGGCCTCGAGCAACTTCTCGACCGTCTTTTCCGCCAGCCCATAATCGATCAGCACGGAGACCGGCGCGCCCGGCGCCACCATGGCGGCCATCTGCGTCTCCACTTCCTGCCGCTTTTCTTCTTCGCTCTTGATGTCGATCTTCCAGCCCAGCAGCTTGGCAGCCAGGCGCACGTTCTGCCCCTTTTTGCCGATCGCGAGCGAAAGCTGCGAGTCGTCGACGATCACTTCCATCTGCTTGTCGACGGCATCGACGATGCTGATCTTGCTCACCTTGGCGGGACTCAGCGCATGGGTGGCGAACACCACCGGGTCTTCGGAGTATTCGATGATGTCGATCTTCTCCCCGCGCAGCTCGCGGATGATGGACTGCACGCGCATGCCCTTCATGCCGACGCACGCGCCGACGCTATCCACGTCGCGGTCGCGGCTCTGTACCGCGATCTTGGTTCGCTCGCCGGCTTCGCGCGCGCAGCCCTTGATGGACACTGTGCCATCGTAGATTTCCGGGACTTCCTGCTCGAACAGGCGCATCACCAGCTCGGGCGCGGCGCGCGACACCAGCACGCCCGGGCCTTTGCTGGCCTTATCGACCAGCCGGATCACGCAGCGCACGCGGTCGCCCACCGAGTAACTTTCCAGGCGCGACTGCTCCTTCTTGGCCAGCTTGGCTTCGGTCTTGCCGAGATCGAGAACGTACTCGGGGCCTTCCACGCGTTTGACGGTGCAGTTGACCAGCTCGCCGGCGCGCCCGGAGTACTCGTTGTAGACGGTTTCGCGCTCGGCCTCGCGCACCTTCTGCAGGATGACCTGCTTGGCGGTTTGGGCGGAGATCCGGCCCAATTGGTCGGTGTTCTTCGTGATGCGGATTTCCGCGCCCGCTTCGGCATCCGGCTGGATTCGGCGCGCCTCGGCCAGCGTCATTTCGTGGACGGGATCTTCCACCACCTCGACCGCTTTCTTCACGGCGAACAGGTGGATGGCGCCGGTCTTCGGATCCATCTCCGCCACGTAGTCTTCGTTGGTGCGGTAGTGTTTGCGGGCGGCGATCAGCATGGCGTCCTTCACTGCGTCGAAGACGATCTGCGGATCGATGCCCTTTTCCTTGCTTAGGATTTCGATGGATTGAAAGATGGTTTCCAAAGTGCCCTCGTCCTTGCGATAGAAATTTCTGCTGGTTCTTGGTCTCCCGGCGGGCTTACCACTCGAACTTCAGGTTGGCCTTCTGGATCTCGTCCAGCGCAACCCGCAGCGGCGCCTGGCCGCCGGTCTCCAGCGTCACGTGGCCATCCTCAAACCCGGCCAGCATGCCTTCCCAGTTGCGGCGTCCCTCCACCGGCTGGCGCAACACCACTTTGATCTTCTTGCCCTGGAAGCGCACAAAATCGCCTGGTTTGGCGAGCTTGCGCTCCACTCCGGGAGAGCTGACCTCCAGCGTGTAGCGGCCACCCGGCACCACATCCTCGACATCCAGAATCGTGCCCACCTGCTGCGAAACCAGCTCGCAATCGCCGTGGGTAACGCCCTCGGGCTTGTCGATCGAAATACGGATGAGACGGCTCGCGCCGCCGCCCTTCACCGCGACCTCGACCACTTCCATGCCCTCGGAAGCCGCCACGCGCGTCGCGATTGCTTCGATCTTGGATGCCACGTCGTCCTGCATTTCGCCTAAAATCGTCGATCGCCAACAAAAAAGTGGGCTTTCGCCCACTCCCTTGGTTCGTCGATACCCCCTTAGTATAGCGCGCCAAGCCCCGATTGTCAGCTTTCAGTTTTGTCTTTCAGTCTTGGGGGGAGCGCTCGATCGGTAGCGCCGCGGCGGCCCGGGATCGTTAATGCCCGTAAAAGAGACTGGAAATCCGGCGGCAATTCGCAGTCAATCGAGACGTTCGCTCCCGAGCGTGGATGAATGAACTGAAGATGCGTTGCGTGAAGAGCGACGCGAGCGATTCGCCGCTCCGACGATTCCGCCAAGTGGTATTTTCTGTCACCCATGACCGGGTGACCGGCCGCTGCAAACTGCACTCGGATCTGATTCTGCAATCCCGTGACCAGGGCAACTCGGACGAGCGTAGCGCCCAGAAGAGGGCGCTCGACGGAGTATCGAAGCTCGGCACGAGCCGCTTGGGGGTCGCTCTCGGTGCGCAACCGTTGAAACATCCCTTCCCGCCGAAAGTAATGCACGAGGTTCCCTTCCTTGGCGCCGAGACGCCCGCGAACTACCGCGAGATACTCCCTCACCGGAGTGTGGCCGAGAAACTGTCGAACGAGCGCATCCCGATCCGATTCAGTTTTCGCAAAGAGCAGAACCCCGGAAGTAAAACGATCGATACGATGTACGACAAAGGCTCGTTGTCTCTTCAGTTTCAGTTCTGCGGAAAGAAGAGACAAAGCGGACGGAGTATCGGAGCCTCTAACAGGCACAGCCGGAAGTCCGGCGGGTTTATCGAGGACCACTATGGCATCGTCTTCGTAAAGCACGACCGGCGCCCGCGAAAAACGAGGCCGTCGCCGATCCTTGCGGTCCGGGAAGTGATCCTGCTTTCCTGAACGGCCACCGCCTTTCCGTGGAAGCTTTTTCATTTGCAGAATGGCTGTCTTGTCTCTCCAGGCTGTCTCCAGGAACCGCCTGCGCGCCATCCTCAGAGAGGTCAGCCATATTATCGGACTAATCCGGGAACATAGCAAAGCGTCAGCGATGCCCTTGACAAGAGAATGGCCTCTTGTGATACTGGCGGCTTCAGTAATAAACTGAAACCGCGATCGGATGGTCTGCACCTAGTCGAAGGCGATGCTCCGGGGAGGGTCGTGCGAAGGCACATGGCGTCTCTGTGCTCATTCTCTGGCTGGGCATTTCCGTTGCGTCCCGGAGGGGCGCAAGAGGCCTCGTCATGAAATCGTTTCTACATCGTTGCACCCTGCTGGCGCTCCTTGCTTGCTGCGCCACGGCCCTGGCGGCGCCGGCGCCCAGAACCAAAATCGAAATCAAGGACGGCTGGTACTACATCGATGGCCACAAGTTCTTCGTCAATGCCATCGGCTACGAGCCAGGTGCGCGTCCCGGCGAAGATCCTTACAAGCAGCGCGTCTCCAATCTGCCGGAAATCCGGCAGGATCTGAACAACATCAAGGATGCCGGGTTCAGTGGCATACGCACGTGGTCGGAGATGACCGAAGACGAGCTCAAACTGGTGCAGGCATCCGGCCTGAAGATCGTCTTCGGAATCTGGACTAAGCCCGATGAGGATTTTGGCGATCCCAAGGTCGTGGAGCGGGACCTGGAGTCGGCGAAGCGCATCCTCGCCTACACCAAGAAGTACGACTGCGTGATCACCTATCTGATCATGAATGAGCCGATGCCGGCGCACATCCGCAAGGTCGGAGCGCAGTCGACCTTGGATCTGTGGATCAAGCTCCGCGACCTGATCCATCGCGAACATCCGGGAGTCCCCGTCGCGATCTCGGGAAACACGGCCATTACCGGCTGGCTGAACCTCAACGTCTTCGACGTGTACGCCCATAACACCTACGACTACACCACCGAAGGGTCCAACTTTACGCACGGCTATGCCAACACGAATCGTTTCGTAGCCGAACTCAACGGCGGCGGGAAGCCGGTGCTGGTCACCGAGTTTGGCCGGTCGGTCTCGCGCCAGGGCGCGGGTGCCGGCCAGTACGGAGGCAACACGCTGGAGACCCAGGCACGGGCCATGACCCGCGCCTATCGCGACCTGCTCGATTCGGGCGTCGCCGGCCTATGCCCTTTCATTTACTCCGATGGATGGTGGAAGGGCGGCGAGCCTGCCGTGCACAACGACACGGCCGAAGAGTGGTTCGGATTCTGGGGTTTCAAGAATTTGAACGACAGGACCGGCTATCCGCGGCCGGCGTGGCATGCGCTCGCGGAGTATAACCAGGCGCTGGTAGCCTCGCCCAGGAATCAGCAGTTCTACCTGAATGAGGTTCCGGTCGAAGCCTTCTTGAGGCCGGAGGTCAAGCGGTTGAGGGTCATCTACCAGGACGCAGTGCTTTGGGAAGCGGCGCCGGACGCCTATGGATATGTCAGCGGGAAGCTCTCGTTCGCGGGCGAAGATCTCAAGGATCGCGAATTGGTGTTCGAAAGCTACAACGCCCAGAGCCGTCTGCTCAAGTACGAATCGGTCGTGGTGCTCACGGGCAAAGAGCCGATCGTGTGGCCCACGCTCGAATTGCGCACGCCCGTCACGGACCTGGACAAAGCCAAAGAAGTTCCGGTGGAATACGAGATCGCCAACAACACCGTTTTCTCGCTCGGAAGCGAGTTACGCTACGTCTTTGCTCCACACAAGGGCTGGGAGCCGGGAGAAACCCATCAGCAGACCATCGACCCCAAGCGGAAACAGCAGAGTGTCTCGGACACGTTCCCGCTGCCCGACGATTGTTTTGTGCTGGGGCTCTATGCCGGGGCCGATATCCGCTACGGCAAGTTCACCAAGACCATCTACGGGCAGAAGTTTCTTTTCCGCGGGACCTGGGCCGACCCGATCCGCATCAAGTGAGTCGAGCCATCCGACGGCGAGACTCCCGCTCGCCGTCGGACGGCCAGCAAATCGTCCGGATGTGCGAGCTTTCCCCGCGCACGGGATTCAGCGCATGACCGCTGCTTGCCAGGAGGCTGGCCTGGCGGCGCCCAAACTGGAAGAAATCGGGATGCACTTCCGCGTGACCATTTCCAGCGCACGGGTCAGGCAACCCCATACGGACGAGACGGACCGGCGCATCCTCGCTGTAAGTATTTGAGAACAGTGGTGGGCCCGCGGCGACTCGAACGCCGGACCTCTACCGTGTCAAGGTAGCGCTCTAACCAACTGAGCTACGGGCCCCAAGAGAAAAACGGTTGAAAGAGAGAGTATATCATGTGGCTGAATCGCACCCGCCCGCTAATCGGAGCCGCGACCAAAGGGAGCGGTCATGACCACAGGAATCATAAAGCACCACATCACACGCTCACGAAGCGGCCTATTCCAATTTCAGGGTCAGGATGGTCAGCGAGTGGGCGGGGAACTTGTAGACGAAGCCGTCTCCGGTTGGGATGACGGCGATGGTCCGCGTTGTGGGGCGCACTTTCTTGTCGTCCTCGAACGTATTGACGGCTTTCAGGTCGGGGTGGTTCATCTCCCACACGGCGATCTCGCTGGGAACTTTCCCCCCGGCGCTCGCAATGCGCGCGGCGATATCCAGCTTGGAACTCCGGTTCAAAACATTAAGGAACGCGCGCCGGCTTTTCTCGTCCCAGGTGGCGGAGACATCCAGGTAACCAACTTGCCGGCCGTCATAGTCGTAAGTAGGAGACGTCACCAGCGCATCGAGCGATTGGTTGCCGCGCTGTTTGCCGTACTCGACCAGCGGCCAGTAAATGGTCTGCAGAAAGAGGCCGTTCTTGCTGGTCACAATCGGCGCAATCACGTTCACTAATTGCGCCAGGTTGGCCACCTTCACCACGTCGGCGCGGCGGATGAAGGAGTTGAGAAACATGCCCATGGCTAGCGCGTCTTCGGCGTTGTAACGCTCCTCCAGACCCTTGCGGCCAGTCTCGAACTCGGTTCCGCAACAGGTCCGATACCAGACGTTCCATTCGTCGAACGCGATGTAGATGGGGCGGCGTGCGGTCTGCCCTTCGCGGGCGGCCTTGATTAAGCCGTCCACGATGGCGATGCGCCGGTCGATATCGGAACCGGCGGCCAGAAACTTCTCGAAGTTATTGTCGCGATTGCCGATGTAAGTGTGCAGGGAGAGATAGTCGATATCGTTTTTCAGATAGTCGAGCACGGTGCGATTCCAGCCGATCCAGTCGTAGCCGGGCGAGAAGTTGGAGCTGCCGCTGGCGATCAGCTTGATGGAATCGTCGGCGCGGCGCATGGCTTTGGCCGCTTCGAGGGCAAACTTGGCATAATCCTCGGCGTTGCGGTGTCCCAGTTGCCAGGGTCCGTCAATCTCGTTGCCGAGGCCCCAGATCTTGACGTTCCACGGCTTGTCGCGGCCGTTGGCGCGGCGCAGGTCGGCATAGTAAGTGTGATCGGCCTCATTGCAATACTCGACCCAGTGGCGGGCTTCCTCGATGGTGCCGAGGCCGGCGTTGATGCAGACATACGGCTCGGCGCCGACCCGTTCGCAGTAGCGTAGGAATTCGTCGGTGCCGAAACGGTTCGATTCCAGCGCGCCCCAGGCGTCATCGCGCCGCACGGGCCGCTTCTCCCTAGGGCCGATGCCGTCCTCCCAATGGTAGCCGGAGACGAAGTTGCCGCCCGGCCAGCGGAGCAGAGAAACGTTAAGGCCCTTCACGGCGTCGATCACGTCCTTGCGGAAACCGTCGGCATCGGCCAGCGGGCTTCCCTCGTCGTAGATACCGCCATAGATGCAGCGGCCGAGGTGTTCTGCGAAGTTGCCGAACAAGCGCGCGTCCACCTGTCCGACCACGCGCTCGGTATCGATCTTGATGCGCGCTTCGGGCGGTGCCTGGGCGGACGCCAGCGCGGCAGCGGCGAGCGCGGCGGCGAGCCTCGCGAAGCAGCGCCAACTCCCACGATTCACTTTGGACGACATGGTCTATCTTTCCCTCCCCGCTTGCGCGCGCTCATGCGGATTCGACGATCAGATTCGCGTACTGAATGGTGTCTCCCGTTCGGACCAGGCCGACTGCCTGGGGAACACGCTTCTTGAACTGAACATGCGGTTCAAAGACAAGCGGCACACCGAAAAGCGCCTGTTCGAATGCCAATCGTATCTCGTCGCTATTTGCGGCGAGGAACTCCTCGGCCATGAAGGCCCGGCCGGCCACGAAGTTGGAACGGATCGCGCGAACCACGTCGAGCACTTTGGGAATATCGTCGACCAGGGAAATGTCGACGGTCTCTATCTGCGGCCAGAACGGAAAACCGCGATCCGCGATCACCAGTGTATTGGTATGGCGGACGCGGCTGATGAGCGAGTTAATCGCCGGGTTCAGGATTCCGGTTTTCAGCATAAGCGCGAGCACTCCTCCGCACGGAATCGCCCAGGTTAACCCAGCCTGACCCTGACGCGCAACGAACCCGGCACGGGCTCTTCGGAAACCACGATCATGTATCCGCCGCCGCATCCGGAGTACATCGCGCCGGGGTATCGCGATTGAAACCAGCCAAGAATCGCTTTCAAATCGAGAGGAATCGCCGCATGCTCGACGGTGTGCGGCAGAATCGCTTCCCAACACCGCATGCAGTGGTTCATGGCGGCGCCGAGGCGGCGGATGTCGGTGTTCAGGATGGCGTCGAAACAGTCCTTGCCGGTGCGGCCCAATTGCGCGATCCACGCCGGATCGAGGTTTCTGATGCCCAAAGGACTGTAGCCGGCGGGACGCTGGTTGATGGGGACCAGAGAAATCACTCGTTCCACCCAGCGTGCCATCTCCGGATCGCAGTTGGATTCGACGTGCGCCGGAAACCTGCCCTCGTCGACGCCGGCATCGTAATCGAGCCGGCTTACACCGGGGTAGAGCAGCCCAATCATGTCTTGCGAGCCGGAAGGTTCGGCCTTCCCGGCATTCTCTGCCCAATACAATTCACGGACAAGTTCCGCCCGAGGCCGGTCCGGAAGTGCGCCGTTCCACAGGCTGGTGGCAATCCGGCGCGTGCTGCTGGCCATGCCGCAGCGCTCCATGAACCAGTGAGCCGGCTCCAGCGCCACCACCACCATGGATCCGGGAGGATCCGGATTGTGCCTGGAGAGGAACGGCTGGTCGATCCACCCGCCCGCCAGTGCCATGCGATGCGGAATGGCGCTGGTGAGGAAGGCGATATCCGCGCTCCGGCTCCCGCCATCCGGTTCGTTCCCGAGCGGCGCGAGCGAAGCCGTCGCCATGGCAGTGGGAGGCTCCACGGCTAGTCTTTCACCACGCGCTTGCCGGCCTTGCGGTCCGCGTACTGTTGGGCGATCCACGCGTAGGTCTTTTCCATCCCGATACGCAGCGGCGTGCGCGGTTCCCAGTCGAGCACGCTTCTGATGAACGTATTGTCGCTATTGCGCCCGGCTACGCCTAGGGGAGCATTCAGGTCATAAGTGCGCTGGAGTTTCACGCCGGCGATTCGCTCGACCATGGCCGCCAGATCGTTGATCGAGATCAGCTCGCTCGATCCGAGGTTGATGGGCGTCGCAATCAGCCGATCGCAGTGCATGATTTGATCGATGCCGAGCACGCAGTCTTCGATGAAGCAGAAGCTGCGGGTTTGCGTGCCGTCGCCCCAGATGTCGATGGTGGTTTCGCCGCGGTCGATGGCTTCGATCACTTTTCGGCTGAGCGCGGCGGGCGCCTTCTCGCGGCCTCCGAACCAGGTGCCGTTCGGGCCGTAGATGTTGTGGAAGCGGGCCATGTGGGTTTCCAGGCCCCGTTCCGCCCAATACTCCTGGCAGAACATTTCCGAGATCAGTTTCTCCCAGCCGTAACCTCTCTCCGCCATGGCCGGATACGCGTCCGATTCCTTGAGTGCGCGGACGTTGGGATCCTGTTGCAGGTCCGTGTTGTAGGCGCAGGCCGACGAGGAAAAGAAATAGCGCTGGGCGCCGGCGCGCCAGGCCGCTTCAATCAGGTGGGTGTTGATCAAAATGCTGCGCAGGCACTCGACACGAAAGCGCTCGATGAAGCCCATGCCGCCCATGTCGGCGGCCATGTTATAAACCTCCGCGGCGCCTTCGACGGCCCGAACGGCGTTCGTTTTCTCGCTCAGATCCATCGAGAGCGATTCCACGCCAGGCACACGCTGATACCATTCCGGCAGCGGCTTGCGGTCGATGGCACGGATCCGCGCGTAGCCCAGCTCGTGAAAGTGTCGCGTGAGCGCGCCCGCGATGAAGCCCCCGGCACCCGCGATGACGATCAAATCGTCGCAGCCTATCTTGCGATCAATTTTTACTTCGGAGTTTTCTTTCATGAGAGGTGGTTCTTATCGAGCGGCAGAGTACGGACGCGCAACCTGCGGCTCACGGCGACCGGTAAGTCCCGGCGTCCGTCGATTAACGATAAAGTAACCGTTTTTAATTGTAGGCAGGGGAAGCCGCTTCTGTCAATCCTGTTGTCCCGTTTTATCTACGCACCGCTCCGATCGGAGCCGCGACCATAGTCAGAAACGGGCTGCGCGCGTCATGAGGGCCGCGAGGCACTGGTTATTGTATTTGCTGAAAACAAAGCAGTTCCCTGACTGCCTCGTGGAGAGGGAGCGGTTTCTGTATAGCACCGAATTCTACGGTCATGGCACTAAGAGTCTCGGACTCATGCAAACCGGAAGAGTCCCCGCCCGGTTTTCGGCGCCTTGGGTTCTTCGACACCGAGGAGTTTGGCAATCATCTGCCGCGTTTGCTTGCGCAGCGGCAGCCGCTCATCGAGAAACTGGCCGTTGCCGTAGGCCTCGCGTACATCGCTCGTACAGTCGCCAATCGTCGCGTAAACCGGGTGACCCAAGGCCTGCTCGAAATCACCGATGGATGACGGCCCCCCCTTCCACAGCCGGTTGAGAACCAATTGGGTCCGCCCGCCTGTTATCCCAGGCTCGATAAGCTTTTTTAGGACATAACCGGCCTCGTACAACGACGGTACTTCCGGCGTTGTGACGACAAACAACTCACTCGCCTCCGGGGTCAGGTTGAGGGTGAACCCGTTGAGACGTCCGAGATCCACCACGATGTAGCCGTAAAGCGCGCGCGCAAACCTGAGGACGTGACGAACGCGCTCACCGTTGAGCGGCTCGTAAGACCTCTTCACGCCGGGCGACTGCAGCAGGTCAACCCCATGCGATGTGCTGCACACCAGGTTACTCCAAAAAGACGGATCCAAGCGGTGCAGGTTCATGGTCGCGTCTGCGATGGTGTACTCGGAGTGCGCGTCCATCAAGAACGAAGCCGATGCGGAACTGGCGTCCAGATCGATCAGCAACACCTTCTTCTTGGTTTGCCGCTGCAGTTCGAGCGCACCATGGCATGCGATGGTGGTTGTGCCTACTCCTCCCTTGGCGCCGAGGAAGCCCACGACCGTAGCCGACTGTGCGTCGGCCGGCCCGGAGGAATTCTGCCGCCTCATCATGGCGTATTGCAGGGCACGGACCAGCGATTCGGTCGTCAGTGTGCCCTTCACCAGGTAGTCCTGGGCGCCTTGCTTCACGGCAGCCAGAGCCATCGATTCGCTCTTGAGCCCCGTGAGCGCCACCATGGGCAGCCCGGGCGCGTGTCGCTGGACGGTTAACAACGTCTCCAGCCCATTGGAGTCCGGCAAGGAAAGATCCACCAGCGCCACGTCGAATTTCTCATGCGCCAGCGCGTCTAAGGCGGCCACCAGGGAGGCTGCGGTTTGAACCCGAAACGTGCCTTCGGCGTCCACCAGCATCTCCTGCACTAATCGGGCATCGCCGGGATTATCTTCTATAAGCAGAACCTTGCATTCCTGCATAAGTCACCTGATCCTTCTCCGCTACGTGGGTAGCCGCACAACGGAAAACCAGAAGTCGCTGATCGCTTCCACCACCGTGATGAACTGGTCTAAATCGACGGGCTTCGTGATGAAACAGTTCGCGTGCAAGTCGTATGTGCGCAAAATGTCCTCCTCGGCGCGCGATGTCGTCAGCACCACCACGGGTATGCGCCGCAGGTCAGGATCGAACTTGATTTCGGCCAGCACCTCACGGCCATCCTTCTTTGGAAGATTGAGGTCCATGAGAATCAGATCGGGGCGCGGTGCCCCCTGGTGCACGCCCTGCTTCCGAAGAAACGCGAGCGCCTCTTCCCCGTCCGTCGCAACGCTGAGATTGACGAGTACCTTGCTCTCCCGCATGGCCTCCTTCGTCAAACGAACGTCGCCCGGGTTGTCTTCCACCAACAGGACCTCAATCGATCTCGCCGCCTGGCCCGTCACCGTATGTGTTCTCCGTTTTTGTGAATCGTAAAATGGAATGTGGCGCCTTGGCCGGGCTGCGACGCCACCCAGATCCGGCCCCCGTGACGCTCCGCGATTTTCTTGCAGATCGCAAGGCCAATTCCCGTGCCCGGGTAATCTTTCCTGGTGTGCAGGCGCTGGAAGACCTGAAAAATCCGATCCGCATACTTCGGGTCGATTCCGATACCATTGTCGCAAACCGAGAAACACCACTCTTCGGGAGCATCTTCGCAGGCAACCCCGATTTCGGGAGGCCGGCTGTCGCGAAACTTGATTGCGTTTCCCAGCAGGTTCTGGAACACCTGGATAAGTTGGACGGGATCGGCATAGACGGTGGGCAGCGGGGAATGCCGAATCACCGCGCCACTGTCTTCGATGGCCGCCCGCACATTCACCACGGCGCTCGCGAGCGCGACCTCCGCATCGGTCACCCGCAATTCACCGCCCTTCGTCCCCACGCGCGAATATGCCAGCAGGTCGTTAATCAGATTCTGCATGCGCTTCGCTCCGTCAACGGCGAACGCAATGAACTCGTCGGCATCCTGGTCCAATTTGCCCTGGTAGCGCCGGGCAAGCAATTGAGTATAGCTCGCAACCATGCGCAGGGGCTCCTGCAAGTCATGGGAAGCCACGTACGCAAATTGCTCCAGTTCGGCATTGGAACGGGACAATTCGGCGGCCTGCGACCGCAATTCGGCGGTTTGCGCATGCACGCGGCGACGCAACACGATCACCCACATTGAGCTCACGGTAATGACGATCGCAAGGGCTCCCAGCAGCATAAGAACTCGAGTGGCGTTCCACCACGATGGCAGCTCGATCACGACGACGTCTGCCGCGGAGCGAAGTAACACACGAAAGGACGTTGCTCTGCGCAACTCATCGGTTTCGACGGACCACACTCCCGTTATGTTCAAACGGCTACGAACCGGAATCGACCGCACTCGGGCGTTTGAGCCATGGTCGCTCAACAGGGCGGTAAACGTCGCGCCGCTTGTCTCCATTGCCAGCACGAGGTCGTCGCCTTGCTTGGAGCGGCCTAACAACGTGCCCTGGATCCGGATCAGTTCGGCGTCGTGGTCGCCGGTCAAACTGGCGGCGTGAGTCAAATCCACCGGCGCGACCCGCGTAGCGGAGGGGCCGAGCCGCCGAAAGGCGCCGTCTTCCAGGACTGGCGCATACTGGCCCGCGGTTGGGAACCCGATCGCATCGAGGCGATCGCCAATCCGCACCGCTGCGTTTTCCGGGCTCACCACTCTGACCGCGCCGGCTGCATCCTGAATGTAAAGGAACCGGCCCGGTTTGTAGAGCGTCAGGGTTCCCTGCAGCCGGATTCTGTGACCTGAAATGGTCTCGGGCGTGAATTGCATCAAACTGCTCGTTGGGAGAACCGGGAGCGTGTAGGGGTCCCCATGCGCAGCCTCTATGATTTGCACCTGTTGCATGCCCGGAACGAAAAGCTGGATTCCGGCCAATTGCCGCTTCTCATTGAATAACGCGCCACAGGCTCCACGGACGGCGACGCGTGCATCTATCAGAGACGCATAATCGGCAGTTCGGTCAAGATTGGCGATCCATGCCTTGAACTTGCTCCTGCCACTTGCAATGACGAGTGCCAGAGCCGGAAGGCCTTCTTGCCTGTGGGCTGGCAGCATGCTTTCAATCCCGGCTGAACGTATGATGCCGCGCACTTCGACAAACTGACTATCCTGCTCACCAGTGAGTAGATCTTCCAGAGCAAAACGGCGAGCGGGCGGTAACGACGCTTTGCCGAGGACCCGTATCGCAGGGTGTTCGACTTCCGGCGCAAAAAATCCGGCACCGGATACCCCACGGACCTCGACCAGATCTCCGGTGCGCGCCTCCGGAGGCGTTCCCAGGATGTTGACATAAATGCCCGCCGTGGAGTCCTGAAAGAATGTCAGGCGTAATTCGGGCGTGTAGTAGGTCAGCACACCTTGCAAACGGATCGGGTACTGACGTTGGGCTTCCCTGGAACTGAGCTTGCGGATTTGAGCAGCCTGGGTAAGCACCGGCAGGCTGCCTTGCGCCTGCGCCCGGCAAAGGCCCGAGGGTCCGCTACCCGCCAGCATCATGAACGCGGCAGCAGCTACACTCATCGGCAGATGCCGCAAACGTGGTGCTCGGCCTGGTGGGCAAGAGGTCGGGGACATCACAGACAGCACGCTTGCCGGGATGATGCGGGAGGAAGAGCGGGTACGACGGCCCAACACCCTGCACGGCAGTCGCGGCTCATCTGCTGGCCCGGCCATGGCTAACTGGAGCCTCTCTCTGTGTTGCATCACGCCCGATGCGGCGACCAGAACCGGCCTCGGCGCCGGTCAAGCGCCCGGCAACCCAACTCGACGGTAAAACCTGGCCACGGTGGCAGTTAGGGGCCAAGCGGCACCTTAGACCCATGTCGGCACACGGGGCTGGTCCAACGGTATGACCGATCCCGATCGGTTGCAACACTGCTGCTACTGGTACTGTCGATAACCAACTAATTATATCAAGATTCCAGTGCAGCGAGGTAAGCCACATCGGCGATCATCCAACACTGCGTGGGGCTGTCGTCCGGTCTTATTAGTGTGGCGTCTGTCCGACTCCTGCAAACCGGAACAGTCCGAGCCCGGTGCGGGCTGGCGGCTTGGGTTCTTCGGCGACGCCGAGGAAGGTGGCGACCATCTGCCGCGTTTGCTTGCACAGTGGCAGCCGCTCATCGAGAAATTGGCCGTTTCCATACGCCTCGTGCAACTCGGAAGAGTAATCCCCGAGCGTCGCCGAAACCGGGCGACCCAAGACGCACTCCAAGTCACTCGTGGAACGCGATACCCCCTTCGACAACCGGTTGAGAATCAATTGAATTCGTCCGCCCGTAATCCCCGGATCGAGGAGCTTGTTTAAGACCCGGCCGGCCTCGTACAACGATGAGATTTCCGGCGTTGTGACGACAAACAGCTCACTCACCTCTTCGGTCAGATTGAGGGAGACGCCGTTGAGACGTCCGAGGTCCACCACGATGTAGCCGTAAAGCGCCCGCGCAAACCTAAGGACATGACGAACGCGCTCGCCATTGAGCGAATCGTGAAACCGCATCGCGCCAGGGGCCTGCAGAACGTCCACCCGATGCGGCGTGCTGGACACCAGGTTGCTCCAAAAGGAAGCATCCAGGCGGTGCAGGTTCATCGACGCCTCCATGGTCGTGTACTCGGAGTGCACGTCCATCAAGAACGACGCCGAGGCGGAACTGACGTCCAAATCCACCAGCAACACCTTCTTCTTGGTTTGCCGCCACAACTCCANNCGGAGGCGTTGTGCCGCCTCAACATAGCGTATTGCAAAGCACGAACCAGCGATTCGGCCTTCAGTGTGCCCTTCACAAGGCAGTCCTGGGCGCCCCGCTCCACGGCGGCCAGGGCCGTCGATTCGCTGTCAAGCCCCGTGAGCGCCACGATGGGTAGGCCCGGCGCGTGCCGTTGGAGGGTCAATAACGTCTCCAGCCCATGCGAGTCCGCCAAGCCGAGATCGACCAGCGCCACATCAAACTTGCGCTGCGCCAGCGCGCTTAAGGCCGCCACCAGGCAGTCGGCGGTGTGAACGCGAAACAAACTGTTTGCGGCGTCCGCCAGCATCTGGTGCACCAATCGGGCATCGCCGAGGCTATCTTCAAGAAACAGAACCTTACACTCTTGCATAACCTATTCCTTCGTCGCTCTGTCGCTAATCGATCCTCCGGTCATGCTCATCGTGAAACTTCAGCATTACTCGCGAGTTATGGCAGTCGCATCAAAAACCCGCATAAATCCTGGCTGCTCAAGCGGACGTTCGATTCAGTTGCCCCTTTCGAGAAAGCAGCGGAATCCGCAGAGTTACCTGCCGCATTGGGAGCGGCTTCTGACGGCGCTTCTAACAAATCCGCGATGCTACTCCCGGTATCCCATACGGACGGCACGGCGGAGCCAACACTAGTTGTCGCTTGCTGGAACCACCGAGCAAACTCCCCGCCTTCAGCTTCCAGAAATAGAGCGAGAAGCTGGGCCGGGTATAACATCTCGTTTCGTCCGTTGCCTCGGATCTTATAGGTTCCTCCCAATGTGCAATAGGGTTTGTGCGGGCCAGAGGGGATCTCGATGCGATAAAACGGCCTTTCGGCATAGTTCTCCACAAAGATCGAAACTGGCACCGGCGGCACGCACTGGCTCGCTTTGGCCAGAATCTTCAATCTTTCTCTATCTCCAACCGTGCACCCGACTAACGCGGCCTTCGGCCTGCCGTTTCCATGCCTGGTCCGGTTAACGCCAATCAGAATAGTTCCGCCCGCCGCCGAATTGGCAAAGCTAACAAAGTCGTCGCTCTCCAGCCCCGAGATGGACTTCTTAAAAGCCACGTCGAAATCTCCCTCTCGACTTAGGAGTCGATTTGCGCGATCGGAGATCGCTTGAAATTCCCCGAACTCAACTTCCATCCAGTCCAGGTTGCCAGCGGAGAACGACCTGCCACCATACACCTGAACGAGCGCATTTTCGTTCGTCATGGCCCTACCAGTTAGAATAGTGTTATCGGTCGTGCAGCGCACCCCAAGTTAGTTCTGATGTTTCTCCGAATCCTGCGTCGAAAAAACCTTAGGGTCTTGCAATGGTCCTGGTTCCCCGAGCCTAACGCGCCGGAGCGTGGTACAGTTTGCTGAAGATGCAGCCACTATATGACGCCATCGGCGCCGCGCGGGTTTTCGATCTGGCGCAGCCCTACTTTCCTGGTATGCCGCATCACCCCTCGCATCCTCCGTTCCTGTTCGGGCTGGTGAAGCAGCACGGCGAGTACGTGGGTCCGGCTGGAAACAGTTCCGCCGCGGATGCGCTCGCGCTGGGAAGCCATGTGGGCACCCACATCGACGCGCTGTGCCATTTTTCCTGCGGCGGCAAGCTGTTCGGCGGCGTGGAGGCAGCGTCCGCCCAGTCCTGCCAGCAAGGCTTCAGCGCGCACGCAATCGACACGGTGGCGCCGATCGTTCGGCGCGGCGTGCTGCTCGACGTCGCCGGCCACGCGGGAGTGGATGCGCTGCCGGCGGATTTCGAAATCACACCCGAGCATCTGGAAGAGATCGCGCGCGCGCAAGGGATTGGCGTCGAGCGCGGCGACGTGGTGCTGCTGCGCACCGGTTGGGCGCGCTACTTCCACGACGCGGCAAAATTCGTGTCGGAAGTGCGCGGTCCCGGCCCCGCCAGAGCGGGCGCGGAGTGGTTGAGCCGGCGCGGTGTCTTCGCCGCCGGATCGGACACGCTGGCTTTCGAGAAAGTGCCGGACGCGGGAATGCCGGTACATGTCCACCTGCTGGTGGAAAGCGGCATCCATATCATCGAGTGCCTGAACCTGGAAGAGTTGGCCGCCGCGGGTGTGTGGACGTTTCTGCTGGTGGCCGCCCCGCTGAAAATCCGCGGCGCAACCGGCGCGCCCGTTCGCCGACTCGCAATAGTTGCGTAAGAGCGGGGGCACGCCCCTCTCGCGTACCCTTTTACGTCAGTTCCTGGCCTCCCGTGGGACCAATCGTGCCCACGGAAAATCGCTAAGCTCTTGAAAACAATCAAATCAATGCTCACAAAGTGGGCCAATCGTGCCCACTTTTGCCGCTGGCCGGCGAAACGAAAACCGGCCGCGAAAAACTGGCGGCTCCCTAACCTCAGTGTGGCATAGGAGGGGGTTCAGGAACGGCGTCCGAAGTATAGGAACCGGAGTGTAAGGCCCATGAGGACAGGGGTTTGGGAGAATTTGCCGCGTCGGTGAATGGAACCAGGCACTTGGCGCGCCGCGGTTAGTCCGGACAAGCCAAATTGCCTACTGTTACAATCTCTTACAGTGTTGAATGCTGCGTTTCCTGTGCACTTGCTGCGATCCGCCTGGATTTGGGCTGCGTCTCTGACTCTGGTTCTGCTTTGGACCCCGCTGCTCGGTGCGATCAGGCTATTTGACGTCGAGCCGCGCCGGCTGCGAACCGGACGCTGGTTCCGGAGGCTAGGGCGTGTCCTTGCAAGGATCAACCCCTGGCGAATCCACATTTCCGGCGGTGAGAATCTGCACGCGAACCAGGCGTACGTCATCGTAAGCAATCATCAGTCCCTGGCTGACATCCCGATACTGTCGCACTTGAAGCTGGATACGAAATGGCTAGCCAAGGCGGAGTTGTTCCGGTTGCCTTTCCTGGGCTGGATGCTGCGCATGGCCGGGGACGTGCCGATCGACAGATCCGACCGGCGCAAGGGCGCCAAAGCCTTGTTGCAGTGTGCGCGATACCTGCGCCAGCGATGTTCGGTGGTTTTCTTTCCCGAAGGAACGCGGTCACCCGACGGGCAGGTCCTGCCGTTCAACGAGGGCCCATTCCAGTTGGCGATTCGTGAGCAAATTCCAATCTTGCCGCTGGTGGTGGACGGCTCCAGAGCGGCGCTGCCACGAGATTCGTGGATTTTTGGAAAGACCCAGAATATCCATCTTCGGATACTAGAGGCAGTTTCCGTCGATGGGTGGAACATAAAGCAAGTTCCAGCGCTCCGCGACGCAGTTCGGCAGAGAATCATGGACGAATTGGACCGGCTGCGCGGAGTACATCGAGGGCCGTGACGATCACGGCTAAGTGCGCCAGTCCTGTTTCCGCGCCTTGCCGCCTCCAGCGCCGTGCCGGCCAGGCCACCTTTTGCACGTGAGCGGGAAAATGGCAACGCGCCTGTCACGGGAATTCCCCCAGAATTCCCCGCGTGCCAAACGCTCAGGGGAGGCGGCGAAGGGTGGCGATTGATTCGTCTGCGTTCCTTTTTATGATCTCGCTGCTCGACTCGTCGCGCAGGTGCGTCAGGTAGCGAATTGCCGCTTCGACTGTGACCCACGGCTCGGCTTCGAAGGTCTCGATTCTCCACTCCGGAGGCCCGTTCACTTCTCGGGGGCCCTCAAGGTTTGGCCCGAACTCCCAGTGGGTGGCCGTTAGAACGAGATCGTACGGCCTCACGATGGGTGCGGGGCCACGACTCTGCTGGTCTCCTGGCCGGGGCGGATAGGCCAAGCCCGGCGATAGAAGTGACGTGAAGCGTCCAAGAGAGTCTATTTGCCCGATCGCCGAGCATATTAGCTGGTCGTCCGCCTTACTATTCTCCTTGAACCGAGGACTAGGATCGGTGAATCTTTCGCCATCCATGATATACATGACGATGTGCAGGGGTGGCCGTTCGGGCTTGACAAAATACTTGGATGCCCGATACCAGCCCCCAGGGGTCAGCCGCTCGCCTTCCGCGTCCATTCTGCGGTATGCCTCTAGCACCTCCCTGGGCGACTTGGGATTGGCAGGGGCTTGTGCTGAGGTTGGAGTTGACCCTACCGAAAGCAAGACCGTCGCCAGCGCCCCAATAACCGACGCATGCTTGAGCTTTTCACGTCCGAGTTGCAGTGTCATATTATCCTCCTCACGTTAGCCCCGGCTGAACTGCGCCTGACCCTCGAGGTCCGGACTACCGTATTGCGGGCAGGAACGTGCTTGGCAGCACACCAAAGTCTTGAAGCTGATAGATCGGCTTTTGATCTGGCGGATTCGGTGCGCTCCCTCCAGAAAGATGCGGAACAAAACGGAACAAAACGGGTCAGCCTGAACTGCGCGATTATTCCTCTGCTCAGGCCAGCTCCGCAAACGGCGGCAGTTGGCCTGCGTGAGTCGCGTCTGGCGTGGCGGCGCTTTCCTCCGTGGAGAAAAATCGCTCAGTTCAGGCTGACCCGTTTCTTCAGAAAATGCGTCCCACCTCCGTCGCCCGCAGCGCCAGTAGAAAAATCGCTCAGTTCAGGCTGACCCTGTTTCCCTGTTTCCTGAGCCTGACCCTGTTTCCTGACCCTGTTTCCTCCGACCCTGTTTCCTCCGTATCTCCCGTATCTCGCCCGTATCTCGCAGCCAAACCGCGCCGATGCCCTGAGACGAGCCGAAGGCGCTGCCGGTGAACCTGACCGGCAAAAACCTGCGCGGCTACGTGTTTCCACTGCAAACTGTGCCAACCGCGCCTGTCACCGGTTTTCCAGTTCATTCCTCATCCGTGAGCAGAAGTAGGTCCAGCAAGTCCTCCGGCCAGCTAGTGCCCGTTCGAAAAAGCTTGACGCGAAGTAAAGCACGGTGCAACATGACCACTGGATGGCCAGAAGCACAAGTGAATACCAAAGGGTCAGGAGCAGGCACGTGGATCCGAGCAGGTTGGAGTCGTTAAAGCACCGAAAATAGGCTGACGGTGCGGCATAGGCCGCCACCGTCAAGGACAGCAAGAAAATTAATAAGCTCGCTCTCCTGGCTGACTCCACGTCGCTGTGGCATCTCTCCCAAAGATACAAGTACCGGCTCTCGGCCGCGCCCAAGATGCAGAGCGCCCTTGCTGCAACAGCTCGATCCACGGATGACTCGGAATCGGACTGCCTCGCCTTGACAGTCTTGCATAGCGCTCGGGTAGCAAGAGCAGCCGCGGCGAGAAGATCTGGGTCCGCGTCGCCCCTGAGAACATTCTCCGGTAGAATACGTTCGCCCGAATATCGATAGAGCCGGCGTGCCGATTTCACGAACCGCACGGCGGATACGATCATCAGAGCAAGTTCGCTGAGAAGAACGAGGCGAACGACCGCCGGTTGCTCGCCCCAAGATAGGTGGAGCACGTAGAATAGGTCTCTCGTGTACATCGAGGTCTCCTGATTAGCATTGTGGGAATACGTTCCCAGAAGCCGGACATCCTACTTGTCGCCGGGCGTCGGCCGCCCAAAGTGGCTAAGAGGCTCACGGTCCTCAATGACGGTCTCACGGGCATGTTTGTGAGCTCGGATCGAGCCTCGGTGATTGTGACGGGGAAAAGGGGGGAAAAGGGGGAAAAGGGGTCAGCCTGAACTGCGCGATTTTTCCCGGCCTCACCCGCGCTCCCGCATCCGATCCTCGCCCTATTCTCCGAACAACGCCAGTTGCCTCGCATCCGTTGCCGCGGCGCGCTCCTTGCGGGGCCGTCCGCGCTCCCAATGGCGGCCGAATCGCTCCGATAGTCCCCGCACGAACTCCTCATCGCCAAATGGACGCCCCGCATACGTGCATCGCGTCAGGGGCGCGGCCCGCTCATCTCCCGGCCCGCTAAGGACCTGCCGCCACTCCATTCCATCGTACTCTCTCTGCCACCAGTCCAGATCAACCAGGCCCTGCGGATCGCGCCCTTCCATGTGCGCCACTCCGCTGGACCAGCGATAGGCGCCGGCCCAATCCACCAACCCGGCCCGCACCGGGTTGCGTTCCACGTACTCCAACGCCGCCCACAGATGCCCCGGTCCCAACGCGCAGGCGAAATACCGGTTCTGCCACAGGTGCCCGCTCCGCCCGTAGCGCGCATTGTAATACTGCGCGTACCGCCCGTGGACCCGGCGCAACAGGACGGCAAGCGAGTCCTCCCGCTCCGGCATCACCACCAGGTGGACGTGATTGGTCATCAGACACCAGCCCAGCACCCTCGCGCCCGAGTCGGTGAGGTTCAGCCGTATGAGTTGCAGGTAGGTCTCGCGATCAGCATCGGCGGAGAACGTCTCGCGCCGGTCGACGCCGCGCTGCGTCACGTGGCAAGGGACGCCGGGGACGATACATCGTTCACGCCGAGGCATATACCGGGTAGTGCCTCGGCTGAGGCGAGGGTCTCGGGAAAAATCGCACAGTTCAGGCTGACCCCTTTTCCCCCAACGCCCCTCAAAACGACGATGCGATGCGCATGCGAGAGCGGCTCGCCAGCGAAGATGGCAAGGCTCTGTATGCGAAGCGAAAGGCAACCGTCGAACCCGTGTTCGGTCAAATCAAAGAGGCACGCAATATTCGCAGATTCAGACTACGAAGTCTGAAGAAAGTGACGTGCGAGTGGAAGCTCATCTGCGCAACTCACAACTTACTGAAACTCTTTCGGCACCGAATCGCACTTACGCCCAACTGGAATCCAGTTACCGCCGGATAGGGCCAGTTCGCCGCCCGCAAAATGTCTCCTCGATGTTCGCCGCAACTGAACGCTTTCTGCGCAGGGCCCGCGCTGGACGGAGAGTCGCCCATAAGATATTTTCTCTCCGACAGGCTCTCAGGCTGACCCTGTTTCCCTATAGATTGGACGCCGGAACCGTCGCCGGGGTTTGACCAAATTACCGTGCCGGGCGGCAGCGGCCCGGCGAAAACCGTGATATCGGCCGACGCGGTGCCGGCGGTGACAGTAACGTGTCCAGCGGCGAGCGCGGTGAGCAGCGACGGATCGTCGGTTGAGAGGCTCACGATGGTTGGATCGCTCGATGCCCTCGGGAATTGTGCAATTGGTGACGGCTTGCCGCTTTCCCTACTCGGACGGATTCGCTCGCACCTCGACCTGATTCGGTGACACCCACCGCACCTGCGGCGGGGCTCCGCGAGGCCGCGCAGTGTCGATGGCGAAGGAATAGACGATCCGGATCGGGTCGTCGTGCGCGGCGGCGTCGAACTGCCAGGCCTTTAGGTCTTGGATCGCCGCCCTCACCAGTTGCTCCCTCCCCGGGGGCGGCTTAACATCAGCCGTTTCCACCCGCAGACCCGAAACCCCGCCGTCGCGCCCTATCGTTCCCACGAGCATGACCACGCCGGACGCTCTCGTTTCCGGTGCCTCTTGTGGATACGTGACCTTCTCCATGGCCGCCATCAGGCAGCGGTTTTGTATCTCCAGTCGGCAGTGCGGGGCGCCAACAATCGGGAGGGCGATTGTCGTTGACCAGGACGGAGCAGTGTTCTCCCCCATCGGCCAGACCTCAAGGCTCTCTTCGTGCTTGGAGGCATCGAAGGAATACAGTGCATGCACCTCTTTCGCCCATTCGGGCCACTTCGGGTAAATGTCCTCCACTGGTGCCCCTCGGTAATTCTGGGCGGCCTCGTATGAATCGAGGAAGACGACGCCGAACGTGCTCCACCGCCGTCGTAGTGTTCGGGCGAGGCATGTGAGCTTCTCGATGGTGAAGTCCCGGCGTTCGATGCTGACAAAGACGGAGCTGCCGTAATCCTGTCCCATGCGGAACTGTGGGGGGCGACACTGGGCCGAGGCGGGAGCCCCGGCCAGGAAGATCAGGCACCCCGCCAGGGTAGCTCCGATGGCCGACAAGCAGGGCGGAGCGCTACGAACAATTGCGCATGCCGAGGGGGCAAAGCTCCCGAACGTGACCGGCCGACGAGACTCATCCGCGTTCATTTTTGGCCTCATGTAGATCTCAGTTGGCGCCCGCGCAGCCCTGCGTCACCAACTGTATTGTTATGTCGTGTGTCGAGCCTGGGCTTGGATCAACGCCTGGGATCGGCTCGATCCCGACAAAGGTCTTCAAATCATAGGGGGGCTGGTACCCGTACAGGGTCCGCCAGTCGCCCAGCATGAAGTCATAAAGCCCAGTCAGGTTGTGCAGAGCCTCGTGAAGGATGGTCCCTTGAGTTAGCAGCGCGAGGCCACTGGGAGCTGTGTTGATGTAGATGTCGGTGGCCGGGCCGCTTGCAGGCGGGAGCACGGAGATTTGGGATTCGGCGGACGTAATTCCTTTGACGCGGTGTGTGCCGTACTTGTTGTGCCAAGCCACGAAGTCTCCGCAAACCGGCGAATTCTTCTTGACGCTCGCGTCAAGGGGGATCTTTCCGTCCGACATGCCCGCGTCGTACATGCTGATGTTGCTCTGCACCGCATCGTAGGGCACCTGCTCGATGACGGCAAGAGAAACCGGATCGAGATAGTTTGCTCCTAGCGGAGTTCCGGTGAAGAACGTTGAGCACGAAGGGCTAGTCAAATAGTTCCCGAGCATTAGCGCCGATCCCTCGGCGTGAAATTGAGTGAGCGCGGCACCGCTAAGCGGCACTTTGGTCCCTCCTCCCGCTGGCAACTGGCAGCCGGGCCCTCGGTTGGGCAGCCCAAAAACTGGCTGGCCTCCGGGCGAAACAGTCACGCCAACGGCAGTCCCCTGGGAAGATGGGTTTCCACCCGCTGTCGCGGTGTAGCTGGTTGCCCACTGCATTATCGCCAGGTTGATCGCATCAGTCATTCCACCTGTCGGACTATACCACTGTCGTATCCATGAGTAGGCGGGCATGCTCAGCAGCTTCCAGAACATCTGCCCCGTGGCGTTCCCGTATTGGTCATAGGTGATGCCGGACTTGCCCGTTACGCCGCCATCGGCGGTGGCGATCTGCGGCGTCTCGTTGGGCACGATCCAGCGCACGTTCCCGGTGGCGTCGAAGGCGACCATGTCGCCATAGCCCGGCGCGCAGTAACGGCAGGTTGTGCCAATAAACGAACCGTCCTGAGCCTGCAGCACCGGGACGACCTGATCGCCGCCGGGTACCTGCGGCGCGCTGACGAGGCTCACACTGCTACCAGCCGTAACCGCCATTCCACCCGCGCCTGCGGACCAGGTGAGCAGGATTCCCTGGTCGGCATTCGTGATCATGCTGACGCCGAGATCCAACAAGTCTATGTCGTCGCTCGTGTAGTCCCAGACGTGGATATTCTCGTAGTTTCCGCTGCTGTCTATGCGCAGCACCATGAGGTGCCGGATGAAAGGATACAGGTATTCAGTTGGGAACTCCGACCATTCGTAAGCGAAGTAGGCATAGCTGTCGCCCGCAATGATGATGGGGTACGACATGCATTCGGCATCCGGAAGACACGATGTCCCCAGCACGTTGAACTTCTGCGCGCCGGTGGTGGGATCGATGCCGACCACCGAGTAGGTGTAGGTTACCGAGTTGGCGGGCATAGTAAAACCCATGACAGGGCTACGCGTTTCCACTTTCCTGTCTAAGTGCAGATTATAGCGGGGTGTGTACGGCGCTGGGCGCGTCGGCCGGGTTGCCGAGCCAACTGCGCCGATAAACGGCGGCCGCCGCGGCGGCTGCTACACTGAAACCGAATGCTTCGATTGCTGGGGCTGGCGATAATCGTTTGCGCGTCGCTGCGAGCCGAAACGGTGGTGGTGTTGCGGTTCTTCAACCACGCCAATTCGGCGGGCCTGGATTGGATCGGCGAGAGCATCGCGGAAACCGTGCAGGATGCGCTTTCCTCCGAAGGGCTGCTGGTGCTGAGCCGCGAAGCCAGGACGGAGGCCTACCGCCGGCTTTCGCTGCGGCCGGGCGCCGAGCTGACGCACGCCTCCATCATCAAGGTGGGTGACGCGCTGGACGCGGCCCGCGTGGTCTACGGATACTACGAACTGCTGCCGGCCGAGGGCGGCGCGGCGTCCAAAGGATCGCTGCGCGTCACCGCGCGCGTGCTCTATCTGAAAGAGACCCGCCAGGGCCCGTTGTTCAGCGAACTGGGCGCGCTGGAGGAACTGGAGGAGATCGAAGCGCGCCTGGGATGGCAGACGCTGCGGCAATTGGACCCGCGCAGCGTAACCTCCGAGGAGGATTTTCTCAAGGTGCGGCCGCCCGTGCGCATCGACGCGGTGGAGAATTACGTACGCGGCCTGCTGGCCACGGACCCCGAGCAGCGCCAGCACCTGTTCATGCAAGCGGCCCGGCTGGACGAACATTATTCCCCGCCGTGTTTCCAGTTGGGCAAGAGCTACTGGGAAAAGCGGGAATATAAGGTGGCTGCCGGATGGCTCGCGCGCGTCGGCCCCTTCGACCGGCGCTATCTGGAGGCGCAATTCTTTTTGGGGTTGTGCCGCTATCACTCCGAAGACTACGCCGGCGCCAGACAATCTTTCCAAGTGGTGGCGGGGACGATGCCGCTCAACGAAGTATTCAACAATCTGGGCGCCGCCGAGGCGAGGCTTAACGATTACGAGGCGGCCGCAGCCAGCTTCCGGAAAGCGCTGGAAGGCGACAGCGCCGATCCCGACTATCACTTCAATCTCGGCTACACCGAGTGGCGGGCCGGACAATACCCGGCCGCGGCGGAGAGCTTCCGCGCGGCGCTGGACCGCGCTCCCGAAGATCGGGAAGCCACGCTGATGCTCGACCGTTCGCTCAAGGGTGAAGGTGCGCGTCCCGGCGAGCCGCGCCTGGAAGATCGCGTGCGCGTGAAGACCAACTACGACGAAGAGGCTTATCGCCAACTGCAAGCCGAACTGAAGAAATAGGACCGCTGCCTCTGGCCGCGGCTCCGATACCCGGTCGCGGTTCCGATACGGAATACTGGGGCACGATGCCCCAAATGCGTGTCGGAGCAACCCAACCGAAGCCCCCTGGAATAAGCTAAACCCAATTGTTTCAGTGGGATTAAAGTGGCATGACGGATGCAGTCCTATGCCCGTGGCTCGTAGATTGTTGATCGTCGCGGCGTTGTTGGGGGTGGCACAGCTTCAGTCGGCCACCCTGCAACAGCTTTCGATGAACGACTTGATCGCGAAATCCACGGCCATCGTGCGCGGGACTATCCGTGGTTCGTACGCCGCCTTTTCCGGCCCGGTGATCTTTACGCATTACCGGGTGCAGGTGACGGAGAAGTGGAAGGGCGCGACGGGCGCCATGGTGGATGTGGCCGTGCCGGGCGGGATCGCCAACGGCATGCGGCAGACGTATTCGGGCGCGCCGCAGTTCCGGCCGGGCGATCAGTATGTGCTGTTCCTGTGGACCGGCAAATCGGGCATGACGCAGATTATGGGGTTTTCGCAGGGAGCGTTCGCGGTAGCGCAGGACGGCTCTTCCGATCCCAGCCTGACGCGGAGTGCCAGTCATGAGCTGATGCTGGACCCGGCCACGCACGGCCAAGTGACCGATCGGCCTTTGACCATGCGGCTGAGCGAATTGCGCTCGCAGGTGGCGAGCGCTTTGGGAGCGGCCCAATAGTGCGGCAGCGGGCGACAATGCGTGCGGTGGTGGCGGCGGCAGCGGTGCTGGCGATGAGCGCTCCGGTCGAAGCCTACTATCATTACACTTTTTACTCCAGCCGCAGCGCACCCTTCACACCCATCCGCGCGCGGTTCAACCTGGCGGCGCTCACCAATAATACGGTCAACGTTTTCGTGAGCGATGCCGGCCCCGTCAACTATGCCGCCAACGACACTTTCGGCTCGGTGCTGGGAGAGGTGGAGCAAGCGGTGGCGGCGTGGAACACGGTACCCGCTTCGGCCTTGCGGCTGAATTTCGCGGGTCTGGAGAGTGCCGGGCAACCACCGCAAAACACGCCTGGCATCGACGTGATTTTCGCCGAGATGCCGCCCGGGCTTTTGGGGTATGGTTCGCCCAACCTGACGTTTCCTCCGGTGTTTCAGACTGGCTCCGACGGGCAGCCGCTGGTGGCCATCACCCGCTCCGTAATGGCGCTGACGAACGATACCACCGGCGGCGCAGGCCCCAGCGAATTGCCGGACTTTTTCACGACCGCGGTTCATGAACTGGGCCACGCGCTCGGCTTGCAGCACACCTGGACCGGCGCGGCCATGTCGCAGGGGGTGATCCGCAACACGACGCGGGTGCGGCCCATCGATTCCGACGACGTGGCTGCGTTCTCCGTGCTGTACGGCGCCGCCAACTGGAGCGCGAATTACGGCTCGATCAGCGGCCAGGTCGTTTTCGCAAGCGGCCAGGGCGTTAGCCTGGCTTCGGTGGTGGCCCTACCGGCCGACGGGCCGGCGGTGAGCGCGCTCACCGATCCGGCGGGTTTCTACAACATTAGCGGCGTGCCGCCGGGAAACTATAAGGTCTTCGTGCATCCGTTGCCGCCCGACGCCGTCCCGACTTACTCCCAAGAGGGTCTCCTTCTGCCGCACGACGCCAACGGAATGGCGTTCGAGCCCAGCGGGAGTTTTCAAACCGTCTTTTATCCCGGCACCACGGACGCGACAGCCGCCACGCCCTTCAATGTCACAGCCGGCGGCAGCCTCACCGCTAATTTCGGGGTAAGAGCGCAAGCCACGGTGCCGATGTACGATGTCATCACGCGTGGCTATCTGGACCCGTCGACTCGCGATTACACGGTCAATGTGCAGCAGAACAGCGACTGGATGTCGCCGGCATTCATCAACGGAACACAAGCGCAATCGGTGGTAGAAACCCTGTATTCGCCGCTGGTGATTCCGCAAACGGTCTCGATTCTGGGATTCGCCCCGGCGCCAGTCTGCACCGCCGACTCGCCGTGTTTCGAAGTAGACACGCCGCTTTCGGCGCTGTTTGCTTATTTCGACGCTCCGGCCAATGCCGGCACGGGATTGCGGCACCTGGTGTTCAATTTGAACAACGACATGTATGTGCTGCCCGCCGGCGTGAATCTGGTGGAGAAGCAGCCGCCCTACGTCGATTCGGTTTCGAGCAACACGGATGGCACGGTCACGGTCACCGGTACCGGTTTTGGACCCGACAGCACGGTGTATTTCGACAGCCTGCCGGCATTAAATCCGCAGAACGCGTGTTCGAGCGGAACGTCCGGCGATTGCCCGATTACGGTGACGCCGCCTTCGGGCGCCAACGGGCAGACCGCCGACATCACTATCTTTAACGCCGACGGGCAGAACTCGACGTTCCTGCAACAATGGCCCAACATCCCGGCGTACAGCTATCCGGCTACCGGCACGCCGCAATTGCAGACCGTCAATCCGTTGTCGCTGACGCCCGGCGGCGAGGCCATGGTCGACATCACCGCTCTCAACACCAATTTTGCGAACGGGCCGGTCACGGTGGGTTTCGGCACTTCCGATATCACGGTGACCGGCGTTTGGGTGATCAGCCCGACGGAGTTGTGGGTCAACGTCATGGTGGCGCCCGGCGCGGCTCTGGGCTTTTCGGAAGTCAGCGTGATCTCCGGGTTCCAGGCGATGTCGCAGTTCGGCTTCCGGATTGTGCCGGCGAGTCCGGCCGCGCCGGTAGTTTTGGCGGTGGTGAATGGCGTCCCAGGCCAAACCACGATTTATCCCAATGCGGTCGCAACCATCTGGGGCGCCAACCTGGCCAACCCGCAGATCACCATCAGCCCCATGGCGAGTGCCAACTCGCCGGCGGCCATCGGCAGCGGGTCGGCGCGGGTCGCCTACTCGTCGTTCGATCAGGTCAATGTCCCAATACCGGCTGGCACGCCGATCGGGCCGGTGATTTTGAGCCTGACCACAAGCGGCGGCTCGGTCAGCCTGGTAGTGCCGATCGGCTACGCGCCGCCGGCGATACTGGGAATTACCGAGCCTTCTGGCGCCATCGTCAATTCGACAAACGCGGCCGCTTCGGGCGATCTGCTGACGATCGCGATCAGCGGCCTGGATCCGACGGTGACGCTCGGATCGGGCCGCCTGCAAGTGATGGTCGCGGGCGTGCCGATGCCGGTTCAGCAAATCAGTGCCAGCCAGATCCAGTTCACTCTGAACCAATCCTTCAATGGCGCACAAGTGCCGGTGACGATCGTGTTAGACGGAGCTTCCAGTGCGGGGTTCACGATCCTGGCCAACTAAGCACGCCCTTTCGCAATTAAGATAGAGCGAGTACTAAGTTACGGACAGTGGAGTTCGGTGTGGCGGGACCGCTCCCTATGGTCGTGGCTCCGATAGGGGTCGCGGCTCGTTAGCGGTTTGTACGCCCAGTGACGCGACGTAGATCTGGAATGGCGCCCAATAGTAGGGGCGGGCGAAGCGATCCGAGCCGAGTAACGCGAGTTTGGCCTGGCGCATCGCCGTAACCGGATCCGCGCCAGCGGCCATCCGCCGGTAAAACTCGTTCATCAACTGCTCGGTGGAGCTGTCGCTGACGTCCCACAAACCGGCGGCCACGGCGCGCGCGCCGGCACGCAGAAACGCCCAGGCAAAACCTACCAGCCCTTCGCCCGCATACGTCCGCGTGCCGGCGCTGCTGCAAGCCGAGATGGTGACCAGATCGGCATGGATGGGAATCCCAATCACATCGCGCGCGTAAAGGCTGCCGTGAGAGAGAGTCACCGCCGATTCGAGCGGTCTCTGCGAATTAGCTTCCGCGTGGGCGGCAAAGTGGATTAGTGAAAAGCGCTGCGGGTCCGACTGGCTGTAGACCGCCGGGGATGCCTGCGCACCCAGGTAAGCCTGCTGCGGGCGCCCCGGGAAATCCGCTTGGATGTCGCGGATCTCGCGCTCCGCGTTCGCCAGCGGGCGGTAGCGTGTGCCGGCGTAGTCGGGTGCGCCGATCAGCAGGAGCGAAACGCTCTTCCCCGCCCCGGCTTGCGGCGGCGCCGCGGCCAGGATCTCGATGGAAGGCGAGACGGCCATCTCCACGTCCTCAATCCAGTAGTGCGGATGCGGCGCCGGAGCCACCAGCGTCTCCAGGTTCAACCGGTGCAGCGCGCCATCGGGAATCACGATCAGCCGTTCTCCTTTGCGTAGGTGCGGCGCAACCGGCGCGATCAGCATGCGCCAGAGCTCGGCGCCGGCGGCGCTGGCGGCGATCGGATCGCGCACGGAGTGCTCGACCGTGTCGCGATACTCGGTCACCAGCTTTTCGATCGCCGCCGAGCCTGGCAGTTCGAACCTTTCGACGCCGCCGCCGGTGATCAGCCAGGCAAAAGAGCGCCTCGGCGCGAGCCAGAAAGAGAGGATGCTTGCGTGAGCGTGGCGCGCCACACGTTCGAAATCGGCCAAACTGCGCGGCGGAGCAGTCGCGGCGTCCTGCTCCAGCCGCTCCGCCAGCACCCGCGCCCGGCTCGATTCCACCACGCGCAAGGCGCGCGCGTCGTCTTTCTGCTGCCACAGAACGTCCGCGTAGCTGCGGTAAAACTGCATCAATTCCGAGAGCAGCGTCATGCGGTGGCTGGGATTGAGCAGGTCGGTGCGGGTGGCTTCGATGATCCGCAATGCCTGCTCATAGCACCGGTCGGCCTCGGGAAAACGCTTCGCGTGCTCGGCAATAGCGCCCAGCATGTCCCACGCTGGCCACCGGATACTGGGCGGAGTGTCGGCGGCGCGCAGCAGGTCCTGGCCAATTCGGGAAGCGGCTTCGAAATCGCCGCGGCCATAGGCGATGCGGGCGCGATTCCGCTCCAGGAACGGAAACAAATCGCGTGCGTCGATGGCGTGGGCGAGCTGGGTGGCGCGCTGGTTCCATTCCGCGGCTTGATCCCATTGTTCGGCCTTGATCAAAGTAAGCGCCAGATTCGCGGCATGACGAGCGGCCGCGTCCGGGCGATCGAGCGCTACCGCGATATCATACGCCTTCCGGTAGTTGGCAATCGCGTTCGGGTAGTCGCCGCCGCCATCGTATGCCAGGCCCAACTCGCCGAGGGATGTCGTCAGATCCGCCCGCGCGCCGATTGCCTCGAAAATGACGATGGCCTGCCGCTGGTGTTCGAAGGCGTTATCGAAGTCGCCCAGCAGGGCGTACGACGAACCCAGGTTGCCGTGCGCCATGGCGGCCACGCGGCGCGCTCCGAGCTTCTCGGCGCCGGCCAAGGCGCGCTGGCCAGCATCGATCGACTCCTCGTAGCGCCCCAGTCGCTTCAGGGAATACGACAGATTGTTCAGCGCCTGCGCCTGCCAATAGGGAAACCCCTCTTTGGCAGCCCGATCCGCCGCGTTGCTAAACGAAAGCCGCGCCGCTTGCGGCTGGCGCTTGGCCAAGCTGGCCATGCCTTCGGCCGAGTCCAATCGGATGCGCAGTTCGGGATCGCGCACTGAGGCACGCGCCCGGGCCAGAATTTCCGGGACCTTCGTGGCTTCGCCGCCCAGGTGAAGGTCGACCAGAGCCAGATCGATCAGGCGGCGCACGTCTAGCTGACCGAGTTCCGGCTTGGCCGGGATCGGGGTCATTAGAAGATCGCGGGCCGGGTTCCACTTGGACTGTGCGCCGAGCACCTCGGCATCGAGCAATTTGAGACTCAACACCCAGTACGAATCGTGCTCTCTTTGCTCGAGAGTGGCGAAGGAGGAAGCTTCGCGGGCGGCAGCCTCCAGGTCGCCGGCAACGAATGCGGCCCAGGCGCGCGCATAGGCCTGCTGCGCGGGCTCGGTCCGGAAACATGATAAGAGCGGAATCAGAAGGCCGCACACGGCGGCCGCGACGAACTTAGTTCCCCAAGTGGCCGTTCGACGCGCCGCCGCCAGCCGTGCCGGGACCGCCCGCGTCACAGCCCATGGCCAGACGGACCAAGGCGACGCGGCGTTCGTTGCCTTTGATGTGGACCTCACCGAGAACGATTCTACCGAAACCCTTCCAGTGAATAGTGTAACCGTCCACGGAAATCTTCTGCTTTTCGGGTTCCGGCCCCGAAAGACGGATCTCCCGCACCAGTGAGAACTTGTGTTCGCGGCAGCACTTGCATTTGCCCTCGGCCGCCGGATCCAGCGCGAACCGCCAGCCGTTCTTCGCGCGGTAGTCGTCCTTCTGCTTGTTGTAGAACTCGGCGAGCTGCTCGGAGTTTCCGCTGAATAGCAGCGGCTCTTCGTCCAGAATCACTTCCGCCTTGACCTGGCCCATCTGGAGGCCCTCAATGCGGCTGCCCTTGGTGGTGACCACCGACACGGGGTTCGCTGCCTCCGAGTCGAACTTGGAGAGGAAGTGCAGGTGGATGTAGCCGATGTTCAGTTTCTCCACCAACCGGAGCTCTTCGACGTCGGCTTCCACTTCGGTTTCAAAGCGCTTGCCGAGGTCCCGGCCGTGTGTCGCCGTCTCGACCTTGCGAACCGAAAGCAGGGTTCGCTTGCGCGGCTTGTCCACAGTATAGGCATAGTCCTTCACGCTCGCCTGCGCATCGCCGCCGGTCGGCGCCAGCACGCTCGCGCCCAGCGTGGGAATCACGTGGTTGAGGTTCTCCATCTCGTCGAGTTGAGTGAATCGCGCCGCAACGCCAAGCGCATGTCCGGAGAATCTGAAGTACTTGCTCGGGTAATTGCTCATCTGCTAGTGTGTCCTCGGCTGAATGTCGAATTCTCCGCGCGCCAGTTGCGGTCCGGACTCGCCGGCACGCACGACGACGGAGTAATGGCCCGGGCCCGGCTTGCCCGGGAAAAGGACTGCCAGCGGCTCGCCGGGAGCCGGCGCCTGGAGGGGACCCCCGTTCAACATCTTGCCCGATGCGTCCACCAGTTCCACCCAGAGGCTGGTTGTTCCTGGCTCGGGCGCCACGGCGATCTCGAAGTGCAGAGGGCGGCCCTGTTCCAACGCGGGCGGCGCCGAACGCGTGGCGTCGTCCAAGGGAACGGCGGCGGCGATCTCCTGCGGCGCGCGCATGGCTGGAATCGTAACCTTGGCCTGGTAGCCGGCCACCACGGCGAGTACGATGGCGGCAAAAGCCGGCACCGCGGTCTCGAGCCGCAGCCACGCCAGCCAGCCAGCCCGCTGCGGTTCCGGCTTGCGAGCGAGCCTGTCCTCGAAAACGGCTCTGGCATTGGCGGCGAAGGCCGATGCCGTCCAGACATCGTTCATGCAAGGCCTGCAATCCGCAAAATGCGTTTCGAATTCATCCCGTTCGGTCTGGGACAAGTCCCCTGCCACGTACCGTTCAGGAGCCCCTAGGTTGACAGCCGCGTTGTGATCCATAATCTGGCTTCCACTAGGATAGTGAAAACAGTGACTGCACCGTTACAGAGCCGGCTGGTATTCCTGACCCGGCGCAGCCGGAACCAAAAAGGGCCAACACCGAGAAGCCGGAACTAAATTCAGACTCCGGCCAAGTGCCTGTAAACATTGGCGCAGAGTACGGCACCCTAGAATCGCCCGCCAGCCAACCGCAGAATTCAACGAGAGCGGTACTGGAATGCCTGCCCACCACGATTGGGGGTATGCCGTACCCGCTTTGATTCATTCCTTATATTCATAGCAGAGTTGGCGGTCGGNNCGGCTCAGCAGGCTCGACAGCCCGCGCCACGACGGGGAGATCATGCTATAAATGCCGGCTTGCGTTGTGCTACAAGAGTGCTGTCAAGCGGGTGAAGCTCCCCGGACGCGCTCGCCGGGAGCGCGGGAGTCTCAGCGCGAGGCGGAGGGAAGATGGCTTCCATCACGAAAACGATACTTTTGATCGCGGGACAAGCTCTGTGGGTGCCGGGCTTGTTCGCCGCCCAATCGACCGTCCAGGACGCGAGGAAGTTTCTGGAGGATGCCGAGCAGCGCCTGCTCGTCCTGGCCAATGAGGCGCAGCAGGCCAGTTGGGTCCAAGAGAACTTCATCACGTCGGATACGGAGGCGCTCGCGGCGCTAGCGAACCAGCGGGCCACCGACGAGCAAGTTCGGCTGGCCAAGGAGGCCAAGCGCTTCGATGGTCTCACGCTGCCTCCCGACCTGGCGCGCAAAATGCGGCTGTTGCGGATTGGCTTTACGCTGGCCACGCCGGCCGACCCGAAAGAGAGCGAAGAGGTGTCGCGGCTCGCAGCCGAGCTCGATGGCATGTACGGGAAAGGCAAGTATTGCCCGCCGGCTCTCGCATCGAGCGACAAGAAATGTCTCGACATCGGAGACATCACGCGCATCATGGCGGCGAGCTCGAATCCGGGCGAGTTATTGGACGCCTGGAAGGGCTGGCACGCGATTGCGCCGCCCATGCGAAAGGATTTCACGCGCTTTGTCGAGCTTTCCAATAAGGGCGCGCGAGAGTTGGGGTTTCGCGACACCGGCGCGATGTGGCGCTCGAAGTACGATATGCCGCCGGACGATTTTGCCAAAGAGGTGGACCGGCTGTGGGCGCAGGTGCGTCCGCTCTACCTTTCGCTGCATGCCTACGTGCGCAACCGGCTGCGGGAAAAGTACGGCGATGCGGTGGTGCCGGCCAATGGCCCGATTCCGGCCGATTTGCTCGGCAATATCTGGGCGCAAGACTGGTCGAACATCTATCCGTCGGTGGCGCCTCCCGGAGCCGACCCGGGCTACGACTTGACACGCATCTTGGTGGATCGCAAAACGCAGCCGACCGACATGGTCCGCTACGGCGAAGGTTTCTTCAAGTCGTTAGGATTCGCGCCGCTGCCGCCGACATTTTGGGAGCGTTCGCTGTTCGTGAAGCCGCGCGATCGGGACGTGGTTTGTCACGCCAGCGCCTGGGACGTGGACAACCTGGAGGATCTGCGCATCAAGATGTGCATCGATATCACGGCCGAGGATTTCACCACCGTTCACCATGAGTTGGGCCACAATTTCTACCAGCGCGCCTACAGCAAGCAGCCGTTCTTGTTTCGCGACAGCGCCAACGACGGCGTGCATGAAGCCATCGGCGACACCATCGCGCTCTCGGTGACGCCCGAGTACCTGGTCAAGATCGGACTGCTGGATCGGGCGCCGGATTCGTCAAAGGATATCGGGCTACTGCTCAAGCGCGCTCTCGAAAAGGTCGCGTTCCTGCCGTTCGGCCTGATGATCGATCAGTGGCGCTGGCGGGTGTTTTCGGGCGAGATTCCGCCCGACAAATACAACCAGGCATGGTGGGACTTGCGGATGAAGTATCAGGGCATCGCGCCGCCGGTCGAGCGCAGCGAGCTCGATTTCGATCCTGGCGCGAAGTATCACGTGGCGGCCAATGTTCCTTACACTCGCTACTTCCTATCCTTCATCATGCAGTTTCAGTTTCACCGCGCGCTGGCTAGAGCGGCCGGTTGCCCGGTGGCCGGAAGCGGCACGCCACTGTCGCGTTGCTCGATCTATGGCAGCAAGGAGGCCGGCGAGAAGCTGAACAGGATGCTCGAAATGGGGCTCAGCCGCCCCTGGCAGGAGGCTTTGTACGAGATGACCGGCGAGCGCGATCTGGACGCTTCCGCGATCCTCGACTATTTCGCTCCGCTGCAGAAGTGGCTGGATGAGCAGAACAAGGGCAAGCCGGTAGGCTGGTAGGAGGTTAGCCGGATAGGGGCCGTGGCTCACGCAGTCGTGCGTGCCACTCGTGCGTGCCGTGTCGAGACTTTTCTCGACACCTCTTTTCCGGGGCGCCGGGCGTCGGCATGAGTGCCGACGCGGCACGCACGAGTGCGTGCGCCACGTCGGAATGGCAAGGCAAGTTTCTTAGCACGGTTGCATTCGGAGGCGACGCAGCGGACAATGTTCCGATGCACCCACAACGAAGCTTCCAGCGTCTCGGCTTTCTACTGCTGCTGTTGATCGGAGCCGCAGCCGCCCAGCAGCCGGCGCCGAGGTACGAGATTGTTGACGGCCACCTCCACTTCCTTAGCTTCGTCCAGGAAACGGGCGGGATGGACGCGTTCTTCAAGGCCATGGACGACACGGGGGTGACTGAGTCGGTGGTGATCGGCATGCCCGTCGTCAAGGAGTGGGACGAGGGAGATGCGAAGCGGCCGACTTATTACCTGGACAACGATTCCCGAACATACTGGTACAGCGCGACCGACTTCCTGGTGGCGCGGGCGGTGCTGGACCTGCCGAAAGATAAGCAGGCGCGTCTGCATCCGTTCATCTGCGGCTTCAACGCCGCGGATCGCAACGCGGTGGATCACGTCGAGCGCATGCTATCGCTCTTCCCCAACTTCTGGCAGGGCATCGGCGAGGTTTTCCTGCGGCACGACGAGCTGACCGCGCTGACCTACGGCGCCGTTCCGCGCGCCACGTCGAACGCGTTTAGCCGGTTGCTGGACCTGGCCGCGGCACGCAACCTGCCCGTGCTGGTCCACAGTGACATCGGAGCGGCGTGGCTGGAACAGCCCGACTTTCTCGGTGAGATCGAGTCGGCGGTACGAACACATCCGAACACTCGCGTGATCTGGGCGCACGCTGGGATAAGCCGCCGCATCGTGATCGCCAATCACACGGACATACTTCACCGGATGCTGGGACAGTACCCTAATCTAACAATCGACTTATCGTGGGTCATCTTCGATCAGGAGATCGCGCCTGGCGGGACTTTGGACCGGAAATGGGTAAGTCTGATCGAAGAGTACCCCGGCCGCTTCGTGATCGGTTCGGACATAGTCGGGCTCTTTGACCAGTACAAGCCGACCTTGCAGCGTTACTATCTGCTGCTCGATGCGCTCAAGCCAGAGACCGCGCGAAAAGTGGCGCACGATAACTTTTTGGGATTGCTTCCCGCGCGCCAGACAGGCGGAGCGGGGCGGTAGGGCCTGCCGCGAAGTATCTGATTTAATCGGCACGACCGCTCCCTATGGTCGCGGCTCCGAAAGGGGTGCGGTCCGCGCTGACCTACTCAGCCCATCTCCACAACCACGCGGTTCTGGTCGGCCAGTTTTGCGGCGGGGATGAGGTTCCCTTCCAGCAGTGCGCCGTTCAACTCCAACTTCCGCACGCCCTGTTGAACGCCGGCTGGGTTGTGGACTTCCACGCGGACCTTCTTTCCACGGAAAACCCGCGTCACCGTGAAGCCTTTCCACGCGGCGGGGATGCAGGGATCGATGCGCAGCCCGCCGTACTCCGGCCGCAGACCCAGAATGTGTTGTGTCGCGGTGAAGAACGACCATGCGGCCGACCCGCTCAGCCACGGTACGCGCGAAGCGCCAAACCGCGGGCTGTATTTGCTGTGGGTGAACTGGCAGTACACATACGGCTCGATCTCGCGGACCTCGGCCCGCGTGTTCCACGCGCCCGGCAACGTGGCCCTGAAATATTGCCAGGCCAGGTCGCCGTGGCCCAGCATGGTCTCGGCGATCACCGCCCATCCCTGCGTGTGGGTGAAGATACTGCCGTTCTCTTTCATTCCGGGATTGAACAAGGCCGCGCGCATCACATTGTAATCGGTCTCGACGTAGGGCGGGTCGCAAATCATCAAACCATACTCAGTGGCCAGCCTGTCCCGCACGGCTTGCATCGCCGAGGCGGCCCGGCCGGCATCGGCGTGTCCACTGAGCACGGCCCACGATTGCGGGTTCAGGAAGATCTGGCCCTCGCGGCTCGAGCTCGATCCGAACTCAAAACCATCGGCGCGATACGCGCGCAGATACCATTCGCCATCCCACGCGTGGTCGCGCAGATCCTGGTCGAGGCGGTCCAGGTTACTCTGCGCCCATGCCTTCTCTTCGTTGGATGCCAGCAGGTGACTTACTTCCAGATAGACGGAAAGCGCATAGCGAAGCTGGAATGCCACGAAGACGGACTCACCGCGGTCGCCGAGACGAATGCAGTCGTTCCAATCGGCGGACAAGCCGCACGGCAAGCCATGCGCACCGGAGCGATTCAGGCTGAAAAGAATGGCTCGCTTCAAATGACCCAGCACGGTGTCCTCGCCTGCGTCGGCATAGGGAAGTACTTTGCCGTAGAAGGAAAGATCGCCGGTCTCCTTGACGTATGCGGGGATGGCGTTGAACAGCCACAGGCAATCGTCGGAGCGGTAGTCTTCCTCGCGCGGAGCATGTTCCGAGCCTGGGCGATGGGCGAACTGCTTGACCACGGGCATCGCGCCGCCGGTGGAGACCTGGCCGGTGATCATCAACTCCAGCCGCCGTATGGCTTCGGCGGGGATTGTGTGCATCACGCCGAGCATGTCCTGCACGGTGTCGCGGAAGCCCAGGCCGTCGCGCTCGCCGGCATAAATCAGGCTGGCGGCGCGCGACCACGCGTAGGTCATCAGGCAGTTGAACGGGCTCCACATGTTCAGCATGCTGTTGAACTCGGCGTCCGGCGTCTCCACGTCGATTCCGGCGATGCGCGCGTGCCAGTAACTCTTGAGAGCAGCCAGCTCCTGGGCGACCTTCTCCGGATTGCCGAATTCGCCGGCGGCCCGGCGGCCTTCCTCGCGCGCCGTGCCGACGCCCATCAACACCAGAAACTCCCGCGTCTCACCCGGATCGAGGCGGATACGGCTTTCGAGCACGCCGCAGCCGTTGTCGCCGGCGGCGAGGGAGTTGGTACAATGGCCCCGCTCCACCACCGCGGGTTTGGCATAACTCCCGTAAGTGCCGAGGAACGCCGTGCGATCCGTGTCATAGCCCGAAACCTCGGAACCGACCAGGGCGAGAAAGGTGTGGCGGCCCTGATCCTTCTCCTCGAAGTTGTCGGGCATGAGGGGTAGGTTGACGTTGGTTCCGTGATCTATAATGCCGCCCTCGACGGCCATCCTCACGATATGTTGTGTGTACTGCAGGTTGATCAGGTCGTCATAGGCGCTCCAATTCCCAACGTACTCCACGTAAGTAAACGCGCTGAGCCGGCGAGGCCTGCCGCTCAAATTGGTGAGCCGGACGCGCCAGCACTCGAAATTCCGGCCGAGGGGAACGAAGTAAGTGGTTTCCGCGCGAATGCCGGCATACTCGGAAGAGATGATGGTGTACGCGCTCCCATGACGGCACTCCAACTTATACTCATCGAGGGGCTTGCCCACCGGCTGCCACGAAGCGGACCAGTAATCGCCGTTATCGTGATCGCGCAGGTAGAGATAGCGACCGGGCTGGTCCAGCGGGACGGCATTGAAGCGGAGCCGCGTGAAGCGTCCCTGCGCCGCCGACTTATAGAAGCTATATCCACCGGCATTATTCGTAATGATGGCGCCGTACTCGGTACTGCCCAGGTAGTTACTCCATGACCTGGGCGTATCGGGACGGGTGATTACATATTCCTTGTTAATGTCGTCAAAGTATCCAAACTGCATTATTCGTAACTCCGGATATGATGAGGAGACTTTCGACCGCTCCCTATGGCCGCGGCTCCGTTACTTGGCGCGGCTGGCGGCCAGCTCGGCCTGAATCTTCTTGGTGGACTCTTCGTTCAGCGGGTAAAAGAACATTCCGAGCCCGGCCAGCAGGGTTCCCACAGCCGGCGCGATGGTCATGAGCAGCCGGATGCCGTGCTGCCCTTCGGCCGTCTGCACGACGTTGGCCCTGAATCCGTAGATAGCGAGCAGCGAGGCCGCCAGCGCGCCTCCGATCACCCAGCCGAACTTATTCGACATGCCCGATGCCGAGAAGATCAGGCCGGTCGCCCTGCGGCCGGTTTTCCATTCCGAATAGTCGGCCGTATCCGCGAACATGGCCCAAAGCAAGGCGGACGTGGGCCCGGTAAGCATGCAGTACACGATGTTATACCCGTACAGGAGAACTAACTGGTCCGGCCCGACCCAATAGGAGAGGACCAGCGCCACCGTGGCAAGCAGCATTAAGCCGATAAAGGCGTTTTTCCTCCCGGTGAATGGTGTCACATACTGGATCAGGAAAGTGCCTAACACGGACATAACCGAACCAACCACCATGAAAGTGGCCGCCCCGGCTACGCTGCCAACGTAATACTTGAAGTAGTAAACGATAGCGGCGCCGCGAATGGAGACGAAACAGACGCTGAGTATACCCAGCGCGCACAACACCAGCCAGGGCGTGTTAGCCAGCAGGTCGCGCAGATCCCGGGCCCGCGAGGTGTTTTGCTCCACCACCGGCTGAACGCGCTCACGCGTGGTCGCGAAGGCCGCCAGAAATAATGCCACGGCCGCCACGGCGTACACAGCGAGCGTCAGTTGATAGCCGAGCGCCTGGTTTCCCTTTCCGAAGTAAGCGACCAGCCGCAGAGTGGAGAACTGCACCACCAAGCCGCCCAGGAAAGCGAAAGTGAATCGCCAGGAAGAGATGCTGGTCCGTTGCTGGGAATCCGGCGAAATCACGCCCATCAAGGCCCCGTAGGGAACGTTGATCGCCGAGTACACAATCATCATCAACGAGAGCGTGATATAAGCGTAAGCCAGCTTTCCGGAGGCGCTGAACGAAGGCGTGGTGAAAGTGGCGACGCTCATGATTCCAAATGGCACGGCCATCCAGAGCAGGTAGGGGCGGAACTTGCCCCAGCGGGTGCGCGTGCGATCGGCCATGGTGCCGATGAGAACATCGAAAAACATGTCCCATGTACGGGTGACCACCAGCATGGTCGCCAAGGCGCTTGCCGCCAGGCCAAAAACGTCCGTGTAGAAATTGAGCTGGAAGTAGATAAACGTCATCCAGATCAGGTTGGAAGCGCCGTCGCCGCACGCGTAACCGACCTTTTCGAGCACCGAAAGTTTGTGATTTTCCTGAGTCATGGTGAGCCTGGGAGGACCGATAGAAGGGCGATGTTATCACAGTGAGGAGCAGGGCTGCGCTTTGATTTTGGACTCCCGGGTCCGGTTCAGCACCGTGGCGCACGCACTCATGCGTGCCGCGTCGAGACTCTTCTCGACGCCTCTTCGCCCCGCGGCGCCGGGCGTCGGCACGAGTGCCGACGCGGCACGCAGGAGTGCGTGCGCCACGGGCTAGCGCCAGCGAAACAGCTTGAGTGCGAGGGCGAAGCAGACGATCAGCCAGCCGGCCAGCACTCCCATCTGCGGGGTCAATTGGGCCAGGCTGGCTCCTTGCAGCATGTTCATCCGCAGAGCGTCGATGGCGGCTGTTAGCGGGAGGGCTTTGATGAACGGTTGGACGACATCGGGGAACCGCTGGGCCGAGAAGAAAACGCCCGACACGATCCACATTGGCATCATCACCGTGTTCATCAGACCCGAAGCGGCTTCGATGGTTCGGGCGCGGGATGCGATCAACAATCCGAGGGCGCTGAAGGACAACGAACCCAGCACGCACAGCAGCGCTAGATCGAGGAACGATCCGCGCAGGGGCACGCCAAACACCAGCGCACCGAAGCCCACCACCACGCCGACTTCCACCACCAGCAGTACCAACCGCGAAAGCAGGAACGACGCCAGGTAGTAATGCCGCGGCATGGGAGTCGCGATCAGGCGCTTCATCAGTTTCTTGCGGCGGGCATCGACGATGGCGAATCCCATGCCCCAGATGGCGCTGCCCATCAAATTCATCCCGAGCAGGCCGGGGATCAGGAAATCGATGTAGCGAGACCCCGGCTCGCGCATGAACTGGTCGGCGGAGGCGACCGGGTCCACGCGGCCAGCAGCCCGCTGAACCGCGCGATCGGCGAGCATGCGCGCCGTGCGCCCTTCCGGATTGGTGGAGTCATATCGGTAGACGACGCGGTTGTCCGGCCCCGGAACGGCGAGCAGCGCCACCTTGCCGTTGCGCAACGCTTCTTCGGCGGCGGCGGCAGGCAACTCTACTACATCGAGCAGCTTCTCCTGGCGCAGCGACTGGGCCAGTTGCGGCGTGACGGTGGCGATCTTGAGCACGTCGGCGGGGCGGTTGCGGAAGGCGATGCCGAGTCCGGCGGCCAGCAGGATGGGGAAGATGAATACCCAGAACAAGGCTTCCGGCTCGCGAGTGAATTCGAGAAACCGCACCAGGGTCAACTGGGCCAGTGGATGCTCGGTCCACGTGCTGGGGCGCGGAGATTTCCGGGCAGCCTCTCCGGCTGCCAGATCGGGGATGGTGATCTCACTCATCGCGCAAATGCCGTCCCGTCAGGGTGACGAAGACGTCCTCCAGAGAAGCGGAATGGGTGCGCAGTTCGGTCAGCGGAACGCCCTGCCGCCTGAGTTCATCGAGCAGGGCGGGCACGGCGCGATGGAGCTCGGTGACCTGCATCTGCACGCTGCCGTTCTCGCCGCTGACTTGGTGGACGCCCTCAATCTGGCGCAATGCGGAGACGGCGAGCGGTTTCGCCGCGGTTCCAGCCGAGAATTCGACCACGTGCTCGACGCCGATGGAAGCAATCAACTCGCGCGGCGTGCCGAGCGCGATGACTTTGCCGTGGTCCATAATGGCGATGCGGTCGCACAAGCGTTCGGCCTCATCCATATAGTGGGTGGTCAGCAGGATGGTGCGGCCCGAGGCTTTGAACTTTTCGATCAAATCCCAGAGCTGGCGCCGGGCCTGCGGATCGAGGCCCGTGGTGGGTTCGTCGAGGAACAGAAAATCGGGATCGCCCACCAGCGCGCAAGCCATTGCAAGGCGCTGTTTCTGGCCACCGGAGAGATTGCCTACGCGCGATTTCCGCTTCTCGTCGAGCTGCACCAGAGCGATGACCTCGGCCGGCGTGGGTCCGGCGTGGTAGAAGCTGCGGAACAGGCGGACCGTTTCGAGGACGGTGAGCTTGTCGGCGAGCTGCGTATCCTGAAGCTGGACGCCGAGCCGCTGGCGGAGTTGCGCGGCGCCCGAATCCCAGCGCATGCCCAGCATTTCGACGTCGCCGGAATCGGCGGAAACCAGCCCCTCGCAGATTTCCATGGTGGTGGTCTTGCCGGCGCCGTTCGGTCCGAGCAAGCCGAAGCATTCGCCGGCGCGGACTTCGAGTTCCAGGCCGTCGACGGCGAGCACATCCTTGTAAGCTTTCCGCAGGTTGCGCACGTGAAGGGCGGTGGTCGGCGCGGCGGCTGTCATCTGTCCAGTATCGCGTCGCGCGGCTGGATCGTCAACGACCACTTCGACGCACGTTCGATCGCTTGAGGACGTTATAATTCGAACCGTGGACCGGCCGCGTCCACTCTGAGAATCTGCGCAGACCGCGTTTCTAGCGGAAGGGGAGTTATGGTGCACTCTTGGACGTTTGTTCTGCTCGCCGCCGCGCTGGCTGCGCAGACCCAGACCGGCGAGATTACCACTCGCGAAGAGACGCCCAACTTTCATTCGAGTGTGAACCTGGTGCGCGTTCCGGTGGTGGTCCGCGACAAGCAGGGACACGCGCTCGGAAACTTCCAAAAGCAAGATTTTCAACTCAGCGACCGCGGTAAGCCGCAGTACGTTTCGCAGTTCGCGGTCGAGGGCAGCGCTATGCCACAAATTGTAGGGGCCGGGCCCGCGCGTCCCGCCGCCCCTGAAACGGAACTTCCCGCCGAACCCGCCGCCGCTACCTCCAAGGCGGCGGTTCCCACCCGCTTCGTGGCCTTTGTCTTCGATGACGCGCATCTCAAGCTCGATGACCTGATGAACGCCCGCAAGGCCGCATTGCAGCACATCGAACAGGGAATCCCCCCGCAGGAACGCATCGCCTTGCTCACGCTCTCCGGCCAGGTGTCGCTCGAATTCACCAGCGACCTCGCGAAGTTCCGCGAGACGCTGATGAAGGTCATGCCCGTGCCGCCCCGCGTGCACTTCCCTCCCGCCAACTTCTATGCGGCGGACCAATGGCTGAACCGCGACAACCGGGATGTGCTGGCGATGCAGACCGCGATTACCGTCGATTGCCTCCACATACCCTGGGAGCCGGCCGTCGGTATCGCGCAGGCAACGCTCCGCGCAGTCGCCGATGAAGGCCGGGGCGATGCCGCCGACGCCTTCCACGTCCTCAACAACGTGGTGCGCCTGCTCGGCTCGATGCCGGGCGATCGGATTATGGTCCTCGCGTCACCCGGCATGTACTTCCCCGACGAGTTACAGAAGGAACTCGGCGAATCCATCGACCGAGCCACCCGCTCCGGCGTCATCATCAACACCCTCGACGCGCGCGGCGTCCACACTATCGACCCGAGCGTCGGCGTCTCCGGCTGCGCTCTGACGCTCCCTCGAACCCAGCAGCAAGTTGCCAGGTACGACCATGACGAGATCGCCGCCCAAGGGATGATTCTGCTCGACCTGGCCCATGGCACCGGCGGCACCGCCCTCAGCCAGAACGATCTCCTGGCCGAATTCAACCGCCTGGCCAACCCGCCGGAGTACGTTTATTATTTGGGCTTCTATCCGAAGGACCTCAGGCCAGACGGCAGGTTCCACGAGATCAAGGTGACGCTGGCGAACGGCAAGGGCTTGCCGGTGCAGGCGCGGAAGGGTTATTGGGCGCCGAACCATGAGGAGGACGCGGCGAGCACCGCCAGCCGGGAAATCGGCGAGGCCGTGTTCTCCCGTGATGAGATGCGCGACCTGCCCATCGACATCCGCACCGAGTTCTTCAAGACCACAGCCGATGACGCCAGCCTGACAGTCACCGCTCACCTCGATATCCGGCAACTTCACTTGCACAAGCAGGATGAACGGAACCGTGGCGACGTGACCCTGGTGTGTGCCCTGTTCGATGGTAACGGCAACTACATCAAAGGAACTCAGAAGGTGGTGGAGCTTCGGCTGAAGGACGAGACTCTCGATCAGCGGCTGACCCGCGGTGTCACGGTCTCCAGCGATTTCGATGTCAAGAGCGGCCCTTACACGATTCGCGTGGTGGCGCGCGACGCCGAAGGCCGGCAAATGGCCGCTGCCAACGGGGTGGTGGAGATTCCATGAGAACCCGGCGCGAAGGAATGCGCCCGCAAGCGGGCGTTGGCAAGCTAAAGCATGCCCCACCACCGCGCGTGATGCCCGAAGGCGAAGATGCGTCGAGAAGAGTCTCGCCACGGTTTTGCGCGGTGGCTTTGCTGCTGTTGCTGTGGGCGCCGCTGCTCGGCGGCCAGGGCGCCGCGCCCCTGAAGCTCAAATCCGAATCGCGCCTGGTGCTGGTGGATGCGGTCGTCACCGGCAAAAGGGGTGCTGCTATCCCCGGCCTGGCCGCGGCCGATTTCCACGTCTTCGAAGATGGCAAAGAACAGAACATCACAGCCTTCCAGACTCACGCCGGGCCCACGGCGCCGGGAATGCCGCAGCAGCACTTCTTTCTGTTATTCGATGGAGATTCCAACAACGATCTGCCATCGATCCAGCAACCCGCCGCCAGGTTCATCGCCGACAATGCCGGACCCAACCGCCTGATGTCGATCGCGTATTACAGTTCCGGATGCATGACGATTGCCACGCAATTCACTGCCGACGTGGTTGAGCTTCAGCACGCACTGGCGACGTTGCCCAGCCTCCTTCGCCGCTGCGGCTTCGTCACCGATCCCGATGGCGATCTTCAGGCGAGCTATTACGCCCAACTGGCGAAGGACCTCGCCCATGTGCCCGGTCACAAAGTGCTGGCCTTGTTTGTAGCCAATGCCGCCCCGGAAGCGAGCGCCCCCGCACGTTCGGTGAATTCCGGAAGGCAAGGGCTAGGCCGCAGTATCGATCCGGTTTTTAGGTCGTCCGATCCCAGCGCGCGGGCATCCCAGCTATCCGGGCTGACGCCGGGTATTGCCGCGCCACCGAGAAACGCCGCCCGGGATCTATTTGGTATGGAAGCGGAGTTTCGCAAAGCCGATGTCTCAATCTATCCGGTCGAAACGCAGACCGGCGGGCGGAGTCCGGGCTGGGCGCTCAAGCTCGCCGATGCAACAGGCGGCCGCGAACTCGATCGCGGCAACGACGTGGCCGGTGCCTTCAATCTGCTCGCCCGCGAGCAGGACGAAGTCTACACGCTTGGCTATGTGCCGCCAGAGTCGCCGGAAGGTAGCTGCCACGCGCTCAAGGTCACAATCGACCGGCACGACGCGAAAGTGCGCGGGCGCAATCTGTATTGCAATGTGCGCGAAGTGAGCCTGGCCGCCGCCAACCCACTGGAGCAGGAGTTGGAAAATCTGGCGGTTTCGACTCAGGCCGGCAACGCGGCGGCTTCGGCATCCGTGCCCTACTTCTATGAGGTCAACGGCGTGGCGCGAGTCAACCTGGCGGTCGAAATTCCAACGCCAGCTCTCCATCTCACCGAGGTGAACGGCAAGATTCATGCCGAGATGGACGTGCTCGGCCTGGCGTACAACCTGGGAGACGAAGTTGCCGCTCGGTTTGGCGATACGCTGAGATTCGAATTCGGGAGCCGCCAGCAGTTCGACGATTTTCTGCGCCACCCGCTTCACTACGAACGCCAGTTTAAAATCGCTCCGGGCAATTACCGGCTCAAGCTGATTTACCGCTCGGCCGAGGGTCGTTTCGGCGTGGTCGAAACGCCGCTGGCTATCGGCCCCTTTGACGCGCAAAAGCTCAGTCTGAGTGCCATCGCCCTCAGCCGTGACGTGCAACCGATCTCGCCGGAGGCCGCGCAAGAGGAGATCGAAGCAGGAAAAAGACCGCTGGTGTTCCGGGGCAGCCGGATCATCGTATCCGGCTCCGATCTCTTGTTGAAGGCCGGCTCAGCCGAAGCGTACTTCGAAATCTATCCGCCGCCGGCGTCAGGCGCCCAGGCGGTCCGTTTAACCATGCGGCTGCGCCTGCTCGGCGCGCAGAGCAATGGGCAGAAATGGGATTCGGGCGATATCGACCTGAGTGACCTGGCCAAATCCGGCAACCGCACGATTCCGGTCGCGCTCAAATCGCCGGTCGCGGCGCTGGCGCCGGGAACCTATCGCGCGGAGCTGACGGTGAAGGATTCCGCCGGCGGCCAAGCCGCCCGCAGCGTGCAATTCCGGACGGAGTGAAGGCGGGGTGCCGACCGCTCCCTTCGGTCGCGGCTCCGTTGCGCGGTGATTTCGCACCGGCGAGTTACTGGACGTCGCTAACCTTCCCACCGGTGAAGGTGATCTTGAGGTCCTTGTATACGTAAATGTCTTTCTGTCCTACGTTCAGTTTTGTCGGGGGTTGACCCATGCTGGCGACCACTTGATCGATGGTCTGGCCAAGGTTAACGGTCACCGGCCGGCGCGGGGGCGCCTGGGTTGCGGGGGCCGTGGCTGCCTGGGCGGTTTGCTGGAGCTCGCTGGCGACATTCGCGTCGGGCGCGGGCAAATCCGCGGCGTAAGGGGCCGGCGTCTGGGTACGCAGCGAGGCATCGATCACTGGCAAATTGCCCTGGCCCTGGCGGGTCTGCAATTCTCCTAAGCCCTTGTCGAGCATCTCGCGCATGTGATTCTGCATCTCCTGCAGGTCGGCGAGGGCGACCTGCACCGCCTTGCCGCTCTGGCAGTCCAAGGTCTTGCTCGCCAGCACCTTGGCATTGCTCGGATCCGGGTACTGAGCGGCGGGATCGAGTTGCAGCACGTCGCCCTGGGTGACTGCACATTGCTGCCCATCGGCGCTCACCACGATAACGCTGGACACGATAAAGATGTGTTGCACGTTGGGCGATAAAGCCGGCGGCGGCGCCGCGGCAGTCGGTTCGGGGTTTGGCGCGGCGCTCTGGGGGGCCTGGGCCGACTGGCTCTCCGCGCTTTCCTGCGCGAGTTGCTGCCGGATCTCATCGGAGATGACCTGTTTGACCTCGGGAGTAAGGGCCACCTGGCCTCCGGGAGCCGCTGCGGCGGCTGGCGGTGGCGCCTGGGAATTGGCGGCTGCGGCCGCATCCATTCGCTCCTGATAGGCTTCCTGCAAAGAGGTTGACAGAAGGTAGTCGGTCAGCCACAGATTGGGGCTTGCGTAGGATGGGTACGGAGCAAAGTAACCGCCATAGTACCCGAACCACGGGTTGCCGGCCCAGCCCCAGTTATAATTGATCGGCGCAGCCCACGGGCTGTATGCCCAAGCGTAAAATCCGGGCGAGTAGAAACGGAGCGGCGCGTAGACATTGAAGGCAACCCCATGGTAGTAGTACGGGCGATAGAACCGGGCTTGGGGGCGGCCTCCAACGTAATAGGTCCGCTGCACAAACACGTGCCCGCGAACGTTGACGGACCGCTGCACGTAGCCGTGCCCTCGCCCGTTGGTAACGGCGACGCCGCCGCCTGGGAGCCTGTGCACAATCCGCTGCTGACCGCCAGGGCCGCGGTAAATGGTGCCGTTAGCTGTTCTGGACACCATCGGGTGGCCTGCCGCCCCATGCGCTCCCATGTTCCCGCCGCCTGGGTGACCCATGGATGAACCGGGCCTGGATCCGCCCGGCCTGACCGAGTTGGTCGTCGTTGGCCTGTCTACAGAACGATTGGCCTGGATTTGCCGGCCGCCGCCGCCGGAGTGCGTGTTGGGGCCTGACGCCGACCCGCCGGAGTGCGTGTTGGGGCCTGATGCCGCGTGGCCCGACGCCTGCGGCGCATGACCGGCCGGCTGGCCCTTCGGCGGCGGGTTGTTGTTCTTGTTGGCCGGGTGATTCTGCGCGAACAGGGCTGCGGCCAGGACAAAGAGCAATCCAACCGTTACTCCCCGGGCCCATCCAGGCAACTTGTCCGTGCAACCTCTAAGTGCGTTCATCTGCGTTTCCTTTCCCCTCGGCGGACGGGCAGATCCGCCGTCCGGGCTAGTCAACATATACACCCGATTGATTCTCTAAACAAGTTTCTCTAACCTGGCCCGGGTTCGCAGAGCGTCGCAAGGACGCGAATACCCTCGACACTATGTAGTGACGGGGTGCGGACACGCGCGTGCGTGGCGCATTTGGCGCACGCACGAGTGCGTGCGTCACTTCCGCTGCGCCTCACTCCTCGCGCAAAATCGCGTTCGGGTCCACGTTGATGGCGCGGCGGATCGGACCCCAGGTCGCTGCCAGACCCGTTAGTAGCATGGCCAGCGCGACGACGGCGAAATTCAGCGGGTCCGCCGACTTGAGGCCGGGCACCAGAAACATGGCCAGCGGCTTGGTCACGAACAGTGCCACCAACAGCCCGGCTGCCGTTCCAATGACGGTGACGCGCGCGGCATCGCGTAGCACCATGCGCGCGATGTCACCACGTCCGGCGCCGATCGCGGCCGTCCAGATTGATGGTCCTGCCCACCACCGCTGGATCGGCGTTGAACCGTTTGCGCCAGAAAGCGTAGCTCAGAACGGCGACTTCGTTTGGATCGTCGGTGAGAATTCCCCGGCCGTGCAGCATCGGAACTCCGAGCGCCGTGAAGTAATTCTTCGCCGTGTAGACGCTGAAAATCTGGCGCGTCTCGACGCCATCGTTGAAGTTGGAGACGTTTTCTTCATTCTCGCCGGTCACGTCGGCAAACAGGCCGCTGGAACGAAGGAAGTCGCCTACTTTGACTGGGGAATGGCTGTTGCCGCCAAACTCCACCGAAACCAGCGATCCCCCATCGCGCACCGATGGCTCGCTCAGCAGGAATTCGACCCCGAGCGAGAACATAGTCGCATTCACGCCGATGCCCAGCCCGAGCGACAGGAGCGCCGTCAGCACGAGCACTGGACTGCGTCGCAGACCGCGCGCGGCGTACACGTATGTCGCGCCAGAGATTTTCGAAAAAGTTGAAGCGCCACAAATCGTAACCGTGTTCTCCGATCACGGCGGCGTTGCCCAGGGAAATGGCGTTGTCGTAGCGGGCCGACATTTCGCGATGAAAAGCCAACTCGGCTTGAATATCCTGGTGCATTCCGCCGCGGCGGAAGAGCTTCAGAAAGAATCGGCGCATCGCTGGTTACCCCCCGAGAACTCGCGCGACGGCGGCCGAGAGGCGGCTCCAGGTGGCTTCCTGTTCCGCCACCAGCTTTCGCCCGCGCCTGGTGATTTGGTAATACTTCGCCTTCCGGTTGTTCTCCGACAGGCCGGATTTCGCCGTGATGGCGCCGTCGAGTTCCAGCCGCCAGAGCGCCGGATAAAGAGAGCCTTCCTCCACCTTCAGCACCTCATCGGAAAGCAGATGGATGGTCTGCGCGATGGCGTAGCCGTGCATCGTGCCGCGCTGGAGCGCGTGCAGGATCAGCAGATCCAGCGTGCCCTGCAAAAGCGTTGGTTGTGCGGATTTCCCCATACCCCTATGACGATCTATGGGAAACTATACAGCCCTTCCCCATGATTGTCACGGGGGGAATCTCGCTCACCGCGCAGGGTCCGCGACCGCTCCCTACCGGTCGCGCTTTCTTTCAATCCACCGTGGCGCGGGCTGTCAAGCCTGCTGAGCCGAGAGTCATCTCGGCTTTTCTTCCCGCCGCGCGGGCGTGTTTTCAACCGAGCGGTCCTGCCGCCGCATTACGCAATGCTCAACACGTCAGCCCCCGTGCTGGTAGATCCCGAGCACGTTTCCGGCCGGGTCGCGGAACCACGCCGTGATCTCCGGCGCGTCCGCGCCAATGGGCCGCACGATCTCGCACCCGTTGGCGACGATCGCATCAACCGTGGCTGCTGCGTTGTCGACCATGATCGAGATCAGCAGCCCGGGTTCCGCGGCGGGCGGGCGCCTGAGTATCCAGGTGCCGCTTACCTCACCGACCCCGTCGTCAAAAGCGACGCTGCCATCGCCGCGCCGCCGGATACTCCAGCCGAACACCCGTTCGTAAAACTCGGATGAACGCGCAATGTCGATGGCGGGAATCTCTATGTAGCAGATCTTCCCGTTCGCAAAAGTTGGCGGCATAGGTTGTCCCTTAGGTTGTAGTCATATCATGTGGTACGTTTGCCGAGCCAGGGAGCCCGGCGGCAGGTCGGGGACCCGCCCCACTACTGGCTGGCTACCGTCGCGCCCCATTCCGCGGGATCTACGTCGCGAGCGTGCCGCGAGAAAAGCCAGTGATGGCCTTCCAGGTCTTCCACTCCGTACTGCCGCTCGCCGTAGGCGGTCTCGTGCAGGTCCTCCACGATCTTGGCTCCTGTCAGCTTCGCTCTTTCGCAGTGCGCATCGACATCGTCCACAAACACGGTAAGGCTCTGCGTCTGGTGCCCGGCCTGCGCGGGGCTGGCGCTCCCTGGCCGTGCGCTATTGAGCATGATCCAGGCATCGCCGAGATGCATCTGCGCGCCGTTGACCCGCCCGCCTGGTTCACCAAAACGGTAATGCTCGACGAAACCAAATGCTTTCGTCAGCCAAGCGAGCGCATCTGCCACATTCCGATACGTGAGATGCGGCAGTATTACATCCGCCGGCACGGAACGGTTTTTCGACAGGAACCCTCCTTCACGTACTCACTCCCAGCGCAGCGCAACCACGGGATCCACCTTCATGGCTCTGCTGCGAGCCAGCACCATCCACAGCACGTCCGTCGGTTGCGCCCCATCGCGAGCCCCTTCGGCGATTCGCGGCGCGGTCTTAACGGCCGCTGTTCGGACCGACCACGGCGCCGTTGCGCAAGTGATCCATCACATCGGGAGGGACGCGCAGGTTGCCCTGGTAGCCCGACCCGAGCTTGACGCCTGGCTTGACCGTTTCGCCGTGGAAATCCGATCCGCCGGTGACCAGCAGACCGTAGCGGTGCGCCAGTTCGACAAAGTATGCGGTCTCTTCCGGGCCGTGATCGCTGTGATAGGCTTCGATGGCGTTCAACCCGGCGGTGCAGAGTTCGGGCATCATCTCCGCCACGTCGCCGTGTACGCGGGTCGGGTGAGCCAGCGAAGCGATTCCGCCCGCCTGGCGGACCACCGCGACGCCCTCGGCAAACGTCGGCTCCTGGCGGTAGACGTACCCTCGCGCGGATTCGTCGAGGTAATCGTCGAAAGCCTGCCGGTAGTCCCGCACGTAGCCCTTCTCGAGCAGGATGGCGGCAAAATGCGGCCGCCCGGTCATACCGCGGCCGCGCGCCTCGGCTTCTTCCAGGGTGATGTCGAAGCCCAGTTCCCGCAGCCGCGCCGCCAGGCGGATATTGCGGTCCCTGCGCGCCTGCTGCTGCCCGCGCACCCAGCCGCGAAACTCTTCGAGCGGGCCGGCCGCCGGGAAATAGCCGAGCAGATGAGTCGAGTGGCCGCGCAGCTTGGTGGATAGTTCGATGCCGCACACCAGCTCGAGGCCCGCCGCCTGCGCCGCGTCGAGCGCCAGGTCGTAGCCCGCCAGCGTATCGTGGTCGGTAATCGCCAGTACGGTCACGCCGCCGCGGACCGCATCTTCGATCAGTGTCGACGGCGCCAGACTGCCGTCGGATTCATTCGTGTGCGAGTGCAGATCGATCAAAACAGATTAGACCCAGATGTTCCAGTGTAGCCCAGATTCGATCCGCACTTTCTTCCGGGGTCTGGCAAGACGAGTGAACCGTCACCTCCGGGTGTAGCGGCGGCTCGTAAGGATCGGAAACACCGGTGAACTGCTGGATCGAGCCCGCCAGCGCTTGCTTGTACAGGCCCTTGACGTCGCGTGCTGCGAGCGTTTCTACCGGGCACTCCACGTATACTTCGACGAAGTTCGGAATGCGCGCCCGCACCTCATCGCGCACCGCCCGGTAAGGCGAAATGGCGGCGGCGATGGCGATCACCCCGTTGCGGGAGAGCAGTTCGCACACGTAGCCGATGCGGCGGATGTTTTCGTCCCGGTGCTCCTTGCTAAAGCCGAGGCCTTTGGACAGGTAGGTGCGGACTTCGTCGCCGTCCAGCACCTCCACCTTGGCACCGTGAGCACGCAGGCGCTTCTCGATACTCCGGGCGATGGTGCTCTTGCCGGCCCCGGATAACCCCGTGAACCACAGCGTGAAACCCTCGTGCATCGTATCTCCCGGGTCGGCGTGCGCGCGCGGCACGCTCAAATGTACGCGCCGTCCGAGCAATCCGGCGCGAAGTGGATGCCGCATTCCTTCTTCGTGTTCTCTTCCCACCACCAGCGGCCGGCGCGTTCGTCCTCGCCGTCCAGGATGGCCCGCGTGCAAGGCGCGCAGCCGATGCTGGTATAGCCCTGCTCGAATAGCGGATGCACGGGCACGTCGTACTCCTTGATGTACGCGTTCACCTTCTCCGCGCTCCAGTCCGCCACGGGCGCGAGTTTGAGACGGCCGGCGTTCTCCGACACCTTCGGCACCGCCGCGCGCGTTCTGCCTTGCCCCCGCCGCAAACCGCTCGCCCAGGCGTCGAACTCCTGGAGTTTGCGGTCGAGCGGCCTGACCTTCCGTACGTTGCAGCACATCCGGCGCAACTCGGGGCCGATGTGGAACAGGTTCGGCCCATGTTCCTTCACCATGGCACACGTTTCCGCCGGGTCGGGCGTCACCACTTCCACGCTGATGCCGTAGCGCTGCCGCGCGGTCTCCAGCATCGTGTACGTCTCTTCGGGCAGCCGCCCTGTGTCCAGCGTGAAAACGCGAAACGGCAATCGCGTGCGCCAGGCAAGGTCCAGCAGCACCATACCGCCCTTCTGAAAACTGGTGGCGATGGCGAAGCGCTCTTCATATGTTTCGATCGCCCACCGCAGGAGGTCGGAAGCCGCTACATTTTCGAGATGGCTATATGATCCCAATCTCTATCAGGATTGCTCAGAATGCGTCTTTTGTCAAGTGCCGCCCGCCCTGCGGGCTTCTCGTTGCAGTGAACGATCACCATAGCACGTAGGGGCCCGGCATGTGCCCGACCCGCGCGCGATTGTGTCCTCACGCCGCCAATCGTAAGTGCCTACCTACCTGAGATCAAGGCTGATCCTAATTGCCTGCTCAACCTTCCTCATGGTCTCCGCCGAAGCAACACCATAGATTCTACCGAATCGGGCCTCATCTACGCAGCGGATTTGATTGCAAAGAGCCACGCTGTCTTTGTCGAGGCCGCCCTCTCCCGCAGGAATAAACACGTTGACCGGATAGAGCTTCGGTACGTGCTCGGCGCCCTCGATTGGAACCACGACCGTCATCGGCGAGTACTTGTTGCCGACGTCATTCTGAACCACAAGGCACGGCCGGCTCTTCTTGATTTCGTGGCCGAGAGCTGGATCAAGACTGATTTGCAGTATTACGCCTCGCGTGCACCGTCCGGGCATTAGAAAGTATCGTAATCCACGGCCGCAAACTCCTCGGCGATACTCCGGTCAAGCTGGGTGTTGGCTTGGTAACCTTCCGCCAACTCCTTTTCGAGTTTGGCGCGGTCGCTCGATTCGATGAACTGTTCCACTGCCTGTCTCACCAGTTCGCTGCGACTAATCGAAAGTTCCTGGGTAGCGCGCTCGGCGCGATCAAGGAGTTGCTCAGGGAACTCCACAACCACCCTCTTTGCAGCCGTAGATGACATTTTTCAGCCCCTTTTCTGATGCCGTGCTCTGGTAATTCCCATGGTAACCGTTAGTGCATGAGAAGTAAATCCCCCAGCGGGCCGGCCTTCTGTGCACCTGATCCACGTTATCTGTTGACACTGCCAGTCCCCGCAGTTACGTCGAAACAAGTGCTTATTATTCAATTTGTTGACGAATTCTGGATCGCCGTGAACGCGGTGGTGGGCCGGTCTACGGGTGGTTGAGAGCCGGAAACACTGCATCCCGACCACGCCCCTCACGCCGCGTCGGCCATCAGCTCGCCTTTTTCCAGGTGATGGACGCGCGTCGCGTATTGCGCGGCGTGCGGGTCGTGGGTGACCATCACGATGGTCTTGCCGAACTCCTTGTTGAGTCTGGACAGGATGGTGAGCACTTCCTGCGCGGAGCCGGCATCGAGGTTGCCGGTGGGCTCGTCGGCGAGAATCAGGGCTGGATCGGTGACGATGGCGCGGGCGATCGCCACGCGCTGCTCCTGGCCGCCCGAAAGCTGGCGCGGGAAGTGGCGGAGGCGGTCTCCCAGCCCCACCAGCTTGAGCGCCGTGGTGGCGTGCTCCAGCCGCTCGGACTTCTTCAGATGGGTCAGCATGAGCGGCAGTTCGACGTTTTCGATCGCGGTGAGCACCGGGATCAGGTTGAACTGCTGGAAGACGAACCCCACGTGCTCATTGCGCCAATGGGCGATTTCTCGGTCGTTCAACTCGCGCAGGTTATGGCCCAGCACGCGGATCTCCCCGCCGGTCGGCCGGTCCATCGCGGCAATCAGGTGCAGTAGGGTTGACTTGCCCGAGCCGGATGGTCCCATCAGCGTCACGAATTCGCCGGTGGGAATCTGGAGGGTAACGTCCTTCAGCGCCACCACGTGAAACTCGTCACGCAGGAATTCTTTGGTCAGATTGCGGGTTTCGATGATTGGTTCGCTCATGGTTGGATTAAACCCTGGTCAAGTCAGTCGACGTGGCGCACGCACTCGTGCGTGCCGCGTCGGCACTCCTGCCGACGCCCGGCGCCTCGGAGAGAAGACGCGTCGAGATGAGTCTCGACGCTCGACGCACGAGTGCGTGCGCCACGTCGGTCGGCAGGATTTGGCTCATGCTTTCCGCCGCACTTTCTCGCCGTCTTTGAGACCGGCCGGCGGATTGGCGATCAGGTCCTCGCCGCCAATTAGACCCTGTTCGATCCGCACGCCTCCGCTCGAGGCCGCGCCAACCTTCACCGGCCGCCGCACGGCTTTGCCATCCAGCAGCACGAAGACCGCGCTGTCGCGGACGGCGGCCGCCGGCACCATCACCACCGGCCTGGCCGCGGCGCTGCTCGAAGCCGCTTCCGGCTTGGCGTCGGAGAGAAATGCCACGCTCGCGTTCATTTCCGGCCGCAGAAATTCGTCCGGCTTGGATACCTTGACTTTGATCTGAACGGTGGCCTTCTGCCGGTTGGCTTCGGGCGAGATTTCCTTGATGAAGCCGTCGTACTTGCGGTCCGGGAAAGCGTCGGTGGTGACGGTTCCATGCTGGCCGGAATGCAGCTTGGCGAAATCGTTCTGCGCGATGTCCAGCTCCACTTCCAGGTCGTTCAAATCCGCCAGCGAAACCACGTAGCCCTTGGCGCCGCGATCGCCCACGAAACTGGTGGTGACGAATTCGCCTTTTTCCACTTCGCGTTCGAGAATCGTACCGGTGACGGGCGCGCGGATGATGGTGTTGGCGAGCGTGGTTTCGGCATAGGCCACCGCGCCCCTAGCCTGCTCGACTTGCCCGCGCAGGGAATCGATTTCCTCCTGCCGCGGCCCCAGCTTGACCAGTTCGTAGGTCTTCTGCAACGAGTTCACGCGGTGCACCGCGCCGTCGTAGCGGGTCTGCGCGTCATCCGCGGATTGTTGCGGCGTCAACCCTTCCTTGCGCAGTTTCATGGCGCGGTCGATGCTCAGCTTGGCATCCTCCATATCGGCCTTAGCCGAATCCAGATTAGCCTGCGCCTGCGCCACTTCTTCCGGCCGCGAGCCGTGCAGCGCCTCGGCCAGCTTGGCTTCCAGATTGGCCATCTGCCCCCTGGCCTGCTGCAATTGCGCCTGGTATTCGTCGTCTTCCAGACGCACGATCACCTGGCCTTCCTGCACGCGGTCGCCCTTGTCGACGCCGATCCACTTCACCTTGCCGATGACTTTGGCGGCTACTTCGATGCGATGCGCCGCCACGATGTAGCCGGCCGCGTTGAGCACCACTCCCTCCGGCGCGCTGGCCGCGCTGATGGCGCTGACTCGCTCGACGTTCACCACCGGCGCGGCATCGAGTTTATCCGAAAAGAAAAAGAACCACCCTCCCGCCAGGAGAACGACAATCAGTAATCCGGCAACGATCCAGCCCTTGGCCAGGCTCGACGGGCGGCCGGAGCTGCGCTGGCCGCGATCGATTTGCAGGCTTTTCAGTTCCGCATCCATACCTTTTAGATTTCCCGCAGCGCGGAAAGAATCTCCTTTCGTGCGGCGGCCGCGGCCGGGAACAGGCCGCCGACGCTGCCCAGCGCGACCGCGAAAACGATGCCCGCTACCATGCTTCCCGGCGTGATGTGAAACGCGAAGGTCAATTGCGAGAAGTTGGCGCCAATCGAGGTGGTCTTGCCGTTCACCACCAACACCAGCAGGCAGCCGATCACCCCGCCCAGCCCGGCCAGTAGCACCGATTCGATCCAGAAGCTGGTCAGGATGCTGAGCTTCGAGAATCCCAGCACGCGCAGTGTCCCGATCTCTTTCGCCCGCCGCGACACCGCCGCGTACATGGTGTTCATGGCGGCGAAGGAGCTGCCCACCGCCATGATGATGGCGACAAAGATGCCGGTGAATTCGATCGGCTCGGCCGATTGGGTTTGCAAGGCGAAGTAATCCGTTTCGAGCTGCGCGCTCAGATCGAGGCGCGTGTCGTCGCCGATCGAGTTCACCAGCGCCTTCGCCGTGGCGGCGTCGGGGGCCTCCACCAGCGCTGAGCTCATATACAACACGCGGTTCCAGTCCGCCGCCACCTGGTTGACGTCGCCCCAGATTTCGCTTTGCTGCGCGCCGCCCGCGGCGTCCATCACACCGACGATTTCCCAATCGCTGCGGCCCATCCGCAACTTTTTCCCAATCCGCGCGGCCGGGTACTGATCGGACAAGCTCTTGCCCACCACGGCTTCGTTCACGCCCTGGCGAAACCAGCGGCCGGCAAGCAGCCTGACGTTGTGCCGCATGGCGATGCCGGCTGGCATCACACCGCGAATGGTCACATTGTCGCCGGTGTCGCTGCCTTCGGCTTCCAGGCTGATCAGGGTGATCAGCTCGAGCGAGGCCAGCGGCTGCCCGTCGCTGCCTGTGGCGATCCCCGGTTTGAACTTCAGATCCTGGAACTGCTCGCGCGTCACCAGGCTGGTCAGCTCGGAAGTGCCGCCCTTGCGCATCACCAGGACATGGCGCGGGTCGCCCGAAGTCTTGAGCGTAACGCGCAACCCGTTCACCAGCGCCAGCACCGCCAGCAGCACGGCCACGGTGAGCGCGATGCCCAGCGCCGTCATCAGCGTGGTGGTGCGGCGAACCACCAGGTTGCGGAGATTGTAAGAGAGAGGAATAGCCATTGGCGTCAGTCCGTGCTCCGCAGAGCCTCGACAATNNATGCACACCGCGGCGATCACCGGATCCACCACTCGCAGCGCGGGCAGAAAACCGCCCATTGGGCTGCGCTCCACGCCCTTCAGCAATAACGTGGAAATGGCGTAGCCGATGGCGCCGCCGGCCACCGAAATCGCCACCGCTTCGCCCAGAATCAGTCCCAGAATCGTGCCTGGCGTGAAACCCAGCGTCTTCAGCACTCCCACTTCCCGCACCCGCTCGCGCACCGACATGGCCATGGTGTTGGCCGAAACCAGCAGAATCGTAAACATCACGGCGGCGGAAATCCACACCAGGAACATGCGCACGTTGCCGAGCAACGAGAGGAATCCCACCACGAACGCCTGCTCGGATTCGGTCTTGGTCTGCCCGGTCGAGTTGCGGAACTGGGCGTCGATCGCGTTGGCGATGCGCGAGGAGTGCTGCGGGTCGTCGATCAGAACATAAAAGGTGTCCACGGAGCCGCGGCGCCGTTCCGGCAACGTCTGGTCGATATACTCCTTGTTGAAGTACATCACAGTGCTGCTGGACGGAGCGTCGAAAATGCCGCGCACCGTGAATTCGAAATTGCCGGGGAAAATATCGCCCTGGAGCGGAATGCGGTCGCCCAGGTGAAAGTTAAACGTGTTGGCCAGGTCGCGGCCAATCACGCACGCCGTCCGCTCATGGATGAACGCCTGTTTCTGGTCCTCCGGAATGGTCCATTCGGCGAACAGCGGGAACAGCTTTTCCGGCTCCACGGAAAAACGCGGGAAATTGTTGCGCGCTTCCCGCGCGTCTTTGTAGGTTCCGCCAAACCAGGTATCGATCATCGCCATGCGCACCCCGGGGATCTTTTCGATTTGGTGCTGATAGGCCAGCGGCAGAAACACCGCCAGCGAGACGCGGTTGCGCACCACCAGCCGCAGCGCCTGGTTGTCCTTCGGCTTGGCCAGCCAGAACGCGCTGTACATGGCGATCATCACGCCCAGCAGGCACATGGAAACGCCGATGCTGGCGATGGTGAGCAGCGTGCGCCGGCGGTTGCGCCAGGAATTTCTCAGAATCAGCGGGAGGAATCGCATGCCATGCCTAGGGTCTCTTCACTATAGCAATTGCCTTGGTAGGGCATGCTTTAGCTTGCCAACACGTAGGTAGGGCATGCTTTAGTTTGCCACCGTCGGTTTGCGGGCGCATTCCTTTCACCGCCCCGAAGATCCAAACCCGCCGCTTCCGCGCGTGGACTCCGGCAGCTCTCCTCGATCCCACTCCACCGCTTCGTATCTCGCCACAATCATCTGTGCGATGCGGTCGCCCGCGTGCACCGTATACGGCTCGCCGCCCAGGTTCAACAAAATCACGCGAATCTCGCCGCGATAGCCCGGGTCGATTGTGCCGGGCGCGTTGGGCATGGTGATCGAATGGCGTAGCGCCAGCCCACTGCGTGGCCGCACCTGCGCCTCGTATCCCGGCGGCAGCGCGATGGCCAGGCCGGTCGACACCAGCCGCGGCACGCCCGGCGCGAGCACGGCATCTTCCACCGCGCGCAGGTCCATGCCGGCGTCTTCCTGCGGACCGTGGGCGTATTCCGGCAGCACCGCGTTGGGGTGTATGGGTTGGATTCGTATGCGCATTCCCCGCTATCATAACGTCTTGAACCACTCCAAACGCGTCATCACCGTGGCGCCCATGCCGCCCGAAAAGTCGGCCTTCGCGCTGGCCCGCTACAGCCGGTCGCCGGATTCCATTCGCGACTCTATTGAATGGGTACGCACGCACAACTCGGAAAAGTTCCTGGAAAGTTTCTACTTCCAGTATGGCCACGCCTCGATTGCCGACCTCGGGCACGCTGTGGTGTGTTTCGAAGGCGTCTCCGAACTGGCCGCCACCGAAATCGAAGCCGAACCGCTGTGGGATGGCCAGGCGAAGTCGTCGCGCTACCAGGATTTTTCAAGCTCCGGCTTCATCACGCCGCCGGAACTGGAGGCCGCTGACGCCGCGAGCTACCAGGCGGCCGGCGCAGCGCTGCTGGCCGCATACGGCCAGGTGAACCGGCTGGCGTTCGAATGCCTCTCCGCGCGCCTGCCGCGCCCCGACGACATGAAACCCGAAGCCTACCGGCGCAACCTGGCGGCGCGCGCCTTCGACGTCGCCCGCTATCTGCTCTTCTGGGGCGTGCCCACCAACGTCGGCCAGGTGGCCAGCATCCGCACCGTGGAGAAACAGATCCGGCGGCTCAAAGCGTCCGAATACGGCGAGCTGCGGAGCTTGGGCGAAGAGATCGCCGAGGCCTGCGCGCGCGAGCCCGATTGCCGCTGGGACGAGAACGCCGCGTCTGAACCGCTAGCGCCGACCCTGGCGCGCCACGCCGAACCGGACGAGCACGCCATCCGTTCGCGTCACGACCTGCGCCAGTGGGCCGCGCAGAATCTGCCGGCGCGCGCCCAATCCGCCGAGCCGCCCCGCGTCGATCTGGTGCGCCCGGCGCAAGTGGCTGCGGACATCGTGGCAACCCTTCTCTATCCCGTCACCGACCGCCCCTTCCGCGAGCTCTATGAAATGGCGTGCGGCTGGAGCGAACCGCGCCGCGCCGAGGTCATCGATGTCGCGCTCCAATCCCGCACCCGCCGCGATGAAATCCTGAGCGGCTTCCGTGGCGGCCTCTACGCTTACGACTTCGTCATCGATATCGGCGCTTACCGCGATATGCAGCGCCATCGCCGCTGCCAGAAATTCCGCCAGGAATATTCGGGCGCGCTCGGCTACGAGACGCCCGCGCTGATCGCCGAAGCCGGCGCGGGAGAGATATACGCGCGCGCGATGAACGCCGCGTTCTCCGCCATGCGCGACCTGCCCGCGCCCGGCGCGCATTACCTGCTGCCCTTCGGCGCGCGCTCGCGCTTCCTCTTCAAGATGGATTTCGCCGAAGCCGAATACATCTCCCGCCTGCGCAGCGGCGTGAAAGGCCACTTCAGCTACCGCCAAATCGCCTGGGACATGAAAACCGCCATGGAGTCCCTGGAGCCCGAGCTAGGCCGTCTGATTGATGCGACGCCGCCGTGGGTGGAAGATCCGCTGAAGCGATAGGATCAGACGTCTAGGGGCCGGGCATGCCCGGCCCGCCCGCAGCGAAGAACTTTGACGCCGGAATTGGCAGGCGTGTCCGATTCGGACCGTCAGCATAGAATAAGAGCAAGCGTATGGATATTATCAAGCACGATCCCTCGGACTGGGAAGATTTTGAGGCGGCGGCAAGAAGGCCCATCGAGCAACACATACGCAATTCGTTCATCCACACCTACAAGCCCGTTCTCGACGACGCGGCCTACCGCTCGTTCGACACCATGGAAGCCTATCGCCAATGGTGCAAAGACAATCTGCCGGCGTGGTTGGGTTATAACCGGGAGTGACTCCTTACATGGCTGCATTTGAGTTCAAGAATGCGCAAGACCTCGGCAGGGTCTTTCAAAAGCATGGTGTGAGATACCTGTTTTTCGGGAAATCCGGTGCGATTCTACAGGGGTACTCGGACACCACGCAGGACGTGGACCTGTACGTGGACAAGGACAGTGAAAACTGCGAGAAAGTACTGACGGCGCTCTTGGAGCTTGGCTTCCGGCTCACCGAAAAAGAACAGGAAGAGGTTCGACGCGGCAAGGATTTCATTCAGCTTCGCAACGGTCCGTTCGATATGGACCTGGTTTTTGCGCCCGATGGCATCGAGCGATTTGAAGACGCGTGGAAGCGGCGCGTCGAACGCCACGGTTTTCCAGTAGCCAACCTCGACGACATCGTGGGAAGCAAGCAGGCGGCGAACCGGCAGAAGGACCGGGAATCTCTGCCACGCCTGTTATCGTTCAGAGATTGGATGAAGAAGCAGGGCGGCGAATAGCCGCGTGGAAACCCTGGTTCGCCAATAGTTCCGATTTCGCTCTTCACTTGACGCCTCGGCTGAGATGTGTAATCATTCACTATAGTGAATAAACATTCATTGGAGGCACGCCCATGCCGGCGGTCAACCTGAAAAGAACAAGCGGGGTTGCGGGGCCAGCGCGGCGCGCCGTGGCGCTTGTGCCGCGCGCGAGCGAAGGCGGGGCCAAACTTCCGGCTAAAGAAGAACGGTCGCGGCGGATTCGCAAACTCGCGGCGAGCGATTTCCTGCGCGACCAGGACGTCACGGGCGATGAGCTGCTCTCGCTGCTCGACTTGGCCGACGAAATGAAGCGCCATCCGGGCGATTACGCGCAGGCGTTGGCGGGCAAGTCGATCGCGCTGCTGTTCGAGAAACCGTCGCTGCGGACCCGACTCACTTTTGAAGTCGCCATGAAGCAGATGGGCGGCGGGTCGGTCTTCGTGGATGGGCCGATCGGCGTGCGCGAGCCGCTGAAAGATGTGGCGCGCAACCTGGACCGCTGGGTGGAAGGCATCGTCGCGCGCGTGTTCGCGCAGACCACCGTGGAAGGGCTCGCCGAATGGTCGCGCGTGCCGGTGATCAACGCGCTCAGCGACGCGTATCATCCGTGCCAGGCGCTGGCCGACGTGCAAACCATCCGCGAACATTTCGGGCGAATCCACGGATTGAAGCTGGCGTTCATCGGCGACGGCAACAACGTGGCGCATTCGCTGATGCTGACCGGGCTGCGGCTGGGGATGGATTTCGCCCTCGGCTGCCCGGATGGGTACGATCCGAATCCGGACATCGTCGCACTGGCCGTGAGCCTGGCTGCGGAAACCGGCGGCCGGTTGCAGATCACCCACGATACCGGCGAGGCGCTTGCCGGAGCGCACGTGGTGTACACGGATGTGTGGGCGTCGATGGGGCAGGAACAGGAAGCGGTGAAACGCAAGAAGGCGTTTCGCGCGTTCCAGGTGAGCGACGGGCTGTTCGCGCTGGCGCGGCCGGACGCGGTTTTCATGCATTGCCTGCCGGCCCGGCGCGGCGAAGAGGTGAGCGACGGCGTGATGGAATCGCCGCGCTCGGTGATTTTCGATCAGGCCGAGAACCGCCTGCACGCACAGAAAGCGCTGTTGCTGATGCTGCTGAGCTGAGCAAGATTGCCGGCCACAGATAAACACGGATGAACACGGATAAACAATAAGAGCCTTATCTGTGCTCATCCGTGGCTAAGAATGAAGGCTTCAAGCTCTCTTATACTTTAGGATGACAAGTTATGAGCAAACCCAAAAAAGTGGCGCTGGCATATTCAGGCGGGTTGGATACATCCGTCATCATTCCGTGGCTGAAGGAAAACTACGGCTGCGAGGTCGTCGCGGTCTGCGGCGATATCGGGCAGGGCGGCGATGAGCTGACCGGCCTGGAAGAGAAGGCGCGCAAGACCGGCGCTTCGGAAGTTTACGTCGAAGACTTGCGCGAGGAGTTCGTCAGCCAGTACCTGTGGAAGCTGGTGCGGTCGGGCGGCGTCTACGAGCACAAGTACCTGCTGGGAACCTCGATCGCGCGGCCGCTGCTGGCCAAGAAGCAGGTAGAAGTGGCGCTGGCGCACGGCTGCGACGCTCTCGCCCACGGCTGCACCGGCAAGGGCAACGACCAGGTGCGGTTCGAGCTCACCTACAAAGCGCTGGCGCCGCAGTTGCCGGTGATCGCACCGTGGCGCGAGTGGAACATCGTTTCGCGCGAAGACGCGATCGAGTACGCGCGCGCGCACAACGTGCCGATCTCGGCCTCGACCACCAAGATTTACAGCCGCGACCGCAACATCTGGCATATTTCGCACGAAGGTGGCGCGCTCGAAGACCCGGCCAACGCGGCTCCGGATGAAATATGGATGCTGACCAAGAGCCCCGCCCAAGCGCCTGACAAGCCCGGCGAAGTGACCATCGCGTTCGAAAATGGCGTGCCGGTTGCCGTGAACGGCAAAAGCATGAAGGCGTTCGAGCTGCTCGAAACGCTGAACGCGATCGGCGGCGAGCACGCGATCGGCCGCATCGACCTGGTCGAGAACCGCTTCGTGGGGATGAAATCGCGCGGCTGCTACGAAACTCCCGGCGGCACGCTCATCATGTTCGCCGTGCGCGAATTGGAAGCGCTGACGCTCGACCGGAACACGCTGCACTACAAGCAGAAGCTCGCACTCGATTACGCCGAGATGGTGTACAACGGCCTGTGGTTTACGCCGCTGCGCGAGGCGCTGGACGCATTCTTCGAAAAGGTCTCCGAAAGCGCCACCGGCGAAGTGAAGCTGCGGCTCTACAAGGGCAACATCGAACCGCTGTCGCGCCGGTCGCCCAATTCGCTCTATTCGCTCGATATCGCCAGCTTCACCATGGGCGACAGCTACGACCAGAAGGACGCGCTCGGCTTCATCAATCTGACCGGCCTGCCGATGAAAGTGCGGGCGCTGGCCAAGAAGGCGAAGTGAGCATGAAGCTCTGGGGCGGGCGGTTTGAGACCGGGCCTTCGGAAGTCTTCGAGCGTTTTTCCGGTTCGCTCGATTTCGACCGGCGGCTGATCGATGCCGATATTCGCGGCTCGCAGGCCTTCGCGCGGGCGCTGGAGCGGGTCGGCATCCTCACCGAGGACGAGCGCGCGCGGATCGTCGCCGCTTTCGATCAAATCCGCACGGAGGCGGCGCAGCCGGCGTTTTACGAGGGCGCTTCCGACGAGGACGTCCACACGCTGGTGATCCGCAAGCTCAAAGAGAAGGCCGGCGCTATCGCGGACAAGATCCACACCGGCCGCAGCCGCAACGAACAGGTTTCGCTCGATACGCGGCTCTGGCTGCGCGACGAATGCGACCGCGCGCGCGGCCTGCTCGCCGGCCTCATGCAGGCGGTGCTCGATCTTGCCGGCCGCTATCCCGACGCCGTGATTCCGGGCTACACGCACATGCGCCGCGCGCAGGCGGTGCTGTGGCCGCATTACCTGCTGGCGTATTTCGAAATGTTCGCGCGCGACTTCGAACGCTTCGGCGAAGCGCGCCGCCGTGCCAACGTGCTGCCGCTCGGCTCCGGCGCGCTGGCCGGCAGCGGCTTCCCCTTCGACCGGGAGGCGATGGCGCGCGATCTGGATTTCGATTCCATCACGCGCAATTCGATGGATGTTTCTGGCGACCGCGATTTCGCGCTGGATTTTGTCTACGCGGCCACCGTGACTATGATTCACTTGAGCCGGCTGGCCGAAGATTGGATTCTATATTCCTCGGAAGAATTCGGCTGGCTCGAATTGGCCGACGGCGTCACCAGCGGCTCCAGCCTGATGCCGCAGAAGAAAAACCCCGATTCGCTCGAACTGATTCGCGGTAAGGCGGGCCGCGTGATGGGCTGCCTCACTTCGCTGCTGGTCACCATGAAGGGGCTGCCGATGACCTACAATCGCGACATGCAGGAAGACAAGGTGCCGCTGTTCCAGGCGGCCGATGAAGTGGCGGGTTCGCTCGAGATGGCGCGCGTGGTGGTGGAATCGGCGGTGCTGAAACCGAGTGTTCCGTTGGCCGCGGCAGAGCAAAGCTGGGTGGTCTCCACCGACCTGGCGGAGGCGCTGGCGCGCGCTGGCACGCCGTTCCACCAGGCGCACCAGATCGTCGGCCGCTTCGTGCTCGAGAGCATACGCCAGTCGAAGCAACCCTCCGCATGGACGGCCGAAGAAATGCACGCTTTCGCGCCCGAGTTCAGCGCCGAAATGGCGACGTTCCTCGATCCGCGGCGCGGCCTCGAAACGCGCGAGATTCCCGGTGGCACCGGACCGAAGGCGGTGGCCGCCGCACTGGCCCAGGCCAGCCAGCGGCTGAAAGAGATGGCATCATGACCAAGACATACCGGCAGGGGCAGATTCTGAAGCTGGTCCGCGGCAAGGGGATCAAGACCCAGGAAGAGTTGGCGCAGGAGCTGAAGAGCCAGGGCATCGCCGCCACGCAGGTGACGCTGTCGCGCGACATCCGCGACCTGCGCCTGGTGAAGACCCGCGAGGGCTACAAAGAGATCGCCGATGAGGAGCCGGGCCCGCAGTTTTCGCTGCTGGCGGCGGAGTTTCTTCACGACGTGCTGCGCGCGCAGAACCTGGTGGTGCTCAAAACCTCGCCCGGCCACGCCAATTCGGTCGCCGTCGCGCTCGATAGCGAGAGCTGGCCCGAAGTGGTCGGCACCATCGCCGGTGACGATACCATCCTGGTGATCGCGCCCGACAATCCCACCGCCGAAAGCGTGCAGGAAAAGCTGCTGGAGCTGCTCGAGCGCGGGTGAAGGGTTCCCGGTCCTATTGCTTTCGCAACTTGCCCTCGCCCCGCACTTACTATTGCCCTATCGAGATCGCGAGCCCGTTCTGGGTGCTGGCGCCGTCGATTTGAAGAACCACCGGGACCTGCAGCGGAAACGTGAAATTCAGGAGATTCGGATTGGTGGCGACCATCGCGGCCGGGTTCGGGACCAGGACGGTCAACTGATAGACGGCGCCGGGAAACCCGGCTACGGGATCCATCACCGCCGCCAAGCCGTCGCAGTGGAACCCGTCGATATAGACATCCGCCCAAAACTGCGTAACCGCATACCCGTCCGTGAATGATACAGGACCCACGCCGGTCGCGTAAATCGTAATCTTGTCACCCGGTGCGGCGGGGTTCGCGGGAGAGTTCAGCGTGCCGTCCTTGTTCAGAATGTAGCCCTGGCCGAAGCCGCTACCGTCGGCCGAAAACAGGCCGGGGGAGGTTATCGCCACGTTGAGCAGCACCGGGTTCGAAGCCGCCCCGCCGGATTGCACCTGGACTCGCACCGGCTCATTTGGCAGATCCGATGGCAAAGTCGCGGCGATCAAAGTCGGCGTCACCGAAATCACCGGCACCACAACGTCACCGAGCAAGAGCCGGGCATCGCTACCGAACCCCGCGCCGCGGATGACGATTGTCTCGCCCGCCGCGAGCGGACCGTCGAGCAGGCTGGCGGCGTTCTCGACCGCGTCGATCCGCAAGGGCGGCAGATCGGCTGGTTGCACGCTGTTGGCCCAGACGGTGCCGTGATCCGTCGCGCCGGCGAGCGCGAAGCTGCCGTTCGCGCCGATCCCCAGGCCCGTCACGCCGAAGTATTCGCCGTCTCCAAATTGGCCCGCAAACAGCAGCGTGGAGAGATCGGCCGAAAGTTCGCCTACGAAGCCTGTAGCGAGCGAGCCCCCGAACCCCTCCTGCAACGGAGTGCGCGTGGGCAGGCCCTCACGTGAGGCGTAACCGGCGAAGTAGACGTTGCCGGATGAATCGAGCGCGAGCGCTTTCACCCCGAGGCCGTAATCGGCGTCGCCGAAATAAGTCGCGGCCAGTGTGTTCTGAAGCTGCGCGTCCATGATTGCTATCGCGAGCGGCACTCCGGGGCCTCCGGCGCCCTGCCCCGGCGAAAGCGACCGCCCTCCGGCGCTTGATTGGAATGCGCCCGCGGTAGCCTGAAACTGGTTCTTGCCGGAGCCAGCCTCGCCGGCGAGATACACGCGGCCATCCGCGCCGGCAGTCATCGCCTGGGCGCTGATCACCGGCGCGATGGAGTTCACGAGCGACGAGCCACTCGGGTCCAGGCGATAAATGCCGGTGGGGCTTCCTATATAAGCACTACCATCCGGACCCACTGCGACGGCGTTTCCGGAAGCGTCCTCAACGCCAAGATAAGTCGAATAGATCAGCTTCGAGCCAGTTGGGTCGAACCTGGTGAGAAAGGCGTCGGTGATCTCAACCTCAAAGAAGCCGTTGTCCTGGTAACCGCAGGTGCACGTCGTTTGATACGCGCCCGGCGTGGTCGGCAAGCCTCCTAACGTGCTTCCCGTTACGTAGGCCGCGCCGGTATCATCCACGGCAATCGCTTGCGGCATAGTCTCCGACCCGTAAGTGAAATACGTCGAGTAACCAACCGATCCATCCGGGTTGAGCCTGAACAGGAAGGTGGCGCCCCCGGGCGGGGGCGGCGTGGGCGACCAACTTCCGGGCGTAGTCGGAAAGTTATTCGATGCGGTAGTTCCGGCGACATAGACATTGCCGGCCGCATCGACAGTGGCCGCCCGCGCGATGTCGTCCGCGTCGCCGCCGAAGTAGGTCGAGTAGACGATATTGCCGGACGGATCGAACTTAGTCACGACCACATCGTACGATCCCGGCGAAGCGGATTGACTCTGCACCGCGTTCTTCACCGGGAAATTCAACGACTTCGTGCTGCCCACGACGTATCCATTTCCCTGCGCGTCCGTCCCCAGCGTAGCGTACGGGTAGCCGAGGCCGGAGTTGTCGACCTCCAGAATCCAGTTAAAGGCCGGCAAAGTTTGAGCCAGGGCCGCCGGCGGGCCGGCCATGAGGAAAAACGCAGCGGCGACAAACGCCACTCCGGCCGTGTCATGATGCCGCAGCGACAGGCATCGAGCAATCGCTAAGCGGTTGATTGCCATAGCTGAAGAATTTGCCTCCCAAACACAAACGGCAAGTATGTGACCATTTCTCCTCACCCCACCACGCTAGAATGAGAGTTCCGGGTGCGCCCGGTCCCTATTGGAATGACTGATCACAAGTTGCACGTAATCCCCCTGGGCGGTTTGGGCGAGTTCGGCATGAACATGACCGCCATCCGCTACGGGGAGGACATCATTGTCATCGATTGTGGCATGATGTTCCCCGAGGCCGAGCTGCTGGGCGTAGACCTGGTAATGCCCGACCTGACTTTCCTCAAGGAGAACGCGGCTCACATCCGCGGCATCATCCTCACCCACGGTCACGAAGACCACATCGGCGCCGTCCCTTATTTCCTCGGCGATATCGACGTTCCGGTCTATGGCACGGCCTTCACGCTGGCGCTGGTCGAGCGGCGGCTGGAAGAGTACGACCTGGAGCGCGATCCCGTCCTGATCAAGGTCGCGCCCAAGCAGATCGTCGAAGTCGGCCCGTTCAAGATCGAGTTCATCCACGTCACCCACTCGATTGTCAGCGCCGTCGCTCTCGCCATCACTACGCCCCTCGGCGTCATCATCCACACCGGCGATTTCAAGGTGGATCCCACCCCCACCGACAACGAACTGTTCGACCTGCATACGCTGGCCGACTACGGCAAGCGCGGCGTGTTGCTGCTGCTTTCCGATTCGACCAACAGCGACCGCAACGGCTACACCGAGAGCGAGCGCGCGGTGCGGCCGCGCATGGAGGAGATCTTCAATCGCAGCGAGCGGCGCATCGTGGTGGCGTGCTTCAGCTCGTCCATTCACCGCATCCAGTTGGTGCTCGACCTGGCGCAGGAATACGGCCGCCGCGTGGCGTTCGCCGGCAGAAGCATGATTTCGGTGACCGAGATCGCGCACTCGCTCGGCCTGCTCGATATTCCCGACGGCATTCTGTTGCGCCCGCAGGACGTGATGGGCCTGGCGCCGGAGAAAGTCGCGATTCTCATGTCCGGCACCCAGGGCGAGCCGATGTCGGCGCTCTCGCGCGTGGCGGTGGATAATCACAAGCACATTTCGGTCGAGCGCGGCGACACCGTGGTGCTCAGTTCGCGCATCATTCCCGGCAACGAAAAGGCCATCTTCCGCATGATCGACCACATGGAACGGCGCGGCACGGACGTGATGTATGGCCACATGAACCCGCCGCTGCACGTTTCCGGGCACGGCAGCGTGGAAGAGATGAAGCTGATGCTGAACCTGGTCCGGCCGCGCTACTTCATGCCGATTCACGGCGAATACCGCCAGCTTGCCAAGCACGCCCGGCTGGCGGAGCACCTGCGCTTCGCGGGTCTGGAGGATTCCTTCATCATGGAATCCGGCGAAGTGCTCGAACTCGACAAGCACGGCGCGCGCCGCGCCGGCCGCGTGCCGGTGGGCCGTGTGTGCATCGATTCCGGCTCCGTCGACGACGCCGTGCCGGAGGTGGTCATTCGCGACCGCCGGCTGCTTTCCGAGGATGGCATCGTGCTCCCCATCATCGCCATCAACCGTCACACCGGGCGCGTGGAGAATTCGCCGGAGATCGTCAGCCGCGGCTTCGCGCTGGCCGAGGACGGAAGCGAGTTCATGGCGCGCGCCCGCGCGGTGGTGGCCAAAACCCTGGAGGGTTCCAACCAGGAGGAGAAGACCGATTGGGGAGTCATGAAGGAGAAGATCCGCGCCGACCTGAAACGCTACATCGTGAAGGAGACTTCGCGGAGGCCGCTCATTATGCCGGTGATTTTGGAGATTTGATGACAATGATCGGTTGACAGGCGGAAGCGCCTGTCCCACAAACGCGCCGTGCGAGTGGGACAGGCGCTTTCGCCTGTCAACCCTGTCCGCTGCCTTCTTCGGCCCCGGCTCGAACGATCACGCCGCGACCCTCCGCCGGACCTGCCTCTCGATCGTCCTCGACGATTTCTGCTGCGTCAGGATCAATCCGTAGTCTTTCTGCGGGAAAAGATCCCACCAGCCCGGCAGGCATCAGAATGAGCAAAAGGAGATGTGAGGCACGCACCTGGTGCCGCCGGCTTTCCGGCATGTATCGAGGGCTTGTTGCAGCGCCTGCCGCTGGTCTGCCGAAACTCCCGAACCTGTGAAATTCCGGTCCGCGGCGAGCGCTCCGCACTGTTTGTTGAAAGCGGCCCGCAAGACGCACCCCTTGCCGCGTTGCGCACAGACGGCCATCGCTTCTTTTTCCGCACTGGCCCGGTCGTTTTTGCCCTGCGACCATCCAGCTCCCATATCCGTGCTGCTGTATGCGATCGCGCCCCAAGAGATGGCTTTCGGCGGTGGGGGTGGCGGCGGCGTCCCCGACGAGTTGGAACTCCCGTGTGCGGAGCAGACGGACGCTTCGACTTCGCACTTTTTGCCGCCCAGTTTGGTGCACTCCGCCATGGCGAACCGCTGCGCGCTCGCCTCCGTGCCGGCTGTTCCCAAAGCGACGAGATCGCCGTCCGCCGCGACGGCGCCGCAAGTGGCGTAGAAGCTGGTCTCCATGAGGCATTTGACTCCGCCATTTTGGTTGCAATATTGCAGGGCGACCCTCTCGGCCGAGGCCCTGTCAACCTGCTCAAACGACCAGCCGGAAATCTTGTCCCTCTTGCTATATGCAATGGCGCCCCAGCTGGTGAGGTCCTTGCCCTTGCATCGGATTTCGCAAAGCTCGTATTTGTGCTGGTACGTCATGCCGCTAATCAACTGGGAGCTATCCATGCACATTTGGAGGCAACTCTGGCCGGCGGCGGCAGGAACGAGGGTCAGCGAAACGAGAGAGCTTACGGAAAGCAAGATCAGTACTTTCGTGCGTTGTTTCATAAAACGTCCCGGTGTGGGGGCGCTGAACGGTCTACGATTATATACCCCTGGTGTCTGCTCATGGAGCAGCGATCCACCGGAAGCCGGTGACATGTGGGTTGTCCGATAACCGGCTCGGACTAGCCGCACGCTTGTCTCCGACTACATCCCGCACATCAAGCTGCCACAGTACGCCGCCGGACCTGCCTCTCGATCGTCTTCAACGACTTCTGTTGCGTAAGGATCAATTCGTAGTCTTTCTGAATGTTCATCCAGAAATCGGCACTCGTACCGAAGTAGCGTGCCAGACGCAGTGCCGTGTCGGCCGTAACTCCGCGGCGCTCGTTGACGATCTCGCTGATGCGGGTGACCGGCACGTGCAGTTCCAGCGCAAGGCCGTTGATCGAAATCCCCAGCGGCTTCATGAACTCCTCGCGGAGCGTTTCGCCCGCGTGAACCGGGGTACGGGTGATCTTCCAGCCGCCCTCGGGACGCTTGATGCTCATATCCTCGCTTACCTCCGTTCAGTGGTAATCCACGATTTCCACGTCGTAGACGCCATCGCTCTCCCATCGTACGCTGCAAAGTGGGACAGGCGCTTTCGCCTGTCGACGTTCGCTGAACTCAGCCCTTCTTCGGCCAGCCCCCACAACAGGCATAATTGTTCTTATGGCGGATCGCACCGATCATAGGCCGGACCCGGAAGAATTGCTGCGCCGCGTGCAGGCTGGCGAGCGGCGCGAACGGCGCGGTCGCTTGAAGGTGTTCCTCGGTTACGCGCCGCGCGTCGGCAAGTCGTTCCGCATGTTCGACGAGGGGCGTCGCCGCAAGCAACGCGGGCAGGACGTGGTAATCGGCTCCCTGCAGGGCAGCTTGACGCCCGACCTGGAGACCATTCTGGCCAATCTCGAAGTCATCCCTCCCGTGCGGGAGCACCACGCCGGCCGCGTGTGGGACGTCATCAACCTGGCCGCGATTTTCCGCCGCCATCCGAGCACTTGTCTGATTGACGGCCTGGCTTTCGATAATCCGCCGGGCAGCCGCAATCCGCATCGCTGGGAGGACGTGGAGGAGTTGCTCGATCGCGGCATCGCCGTCATCACCGCCGTCAACCTGCAACACATCGAGGAGAAGCAGGACGCCGTGGAGCGCATCACCGCCAAGCGCGCGGCCAACAGCGTGCCCGAGGAATTTCTGCTCGAAGCCGACGAAATAGAGGTGGTGGATGCGCCCACCGAGGCGCTGATCGGCCGCGCCCTCGACGCCAGCATGCCGGACCCGCGCCAACTGGCGGAACTGCGCGAAATGGCGTTGCTGTTGGCCGCCGACGTGGTGGAGCGGCAGCTCCAGGTCTATCTCGACGATCACTGTATCGCCGTCCGCTGGGGCGCGCAGGAGCGCATCCTGGTGTGCCTCACGGCGCGCTCCAACGCCAGGGCCATGCTGGAGAGCGGGCATCGCAACGCACTGCGCTTCCACGGCGCGCTGATGGCGGCCTATGTCGAACGCACCCGGCTGGATGCCGCCGACCGCGAGCGCCTCGACGCCAATCTGGAGTTGGCTCGCCAATTGGGGGCCGAGGTACACCGTTTGAGCAACGACGATTTCGTCGAGGCCATTCTCGATTTCGCGCGCGAGCAACGCGTCACCCAGGTGTTCCTTGGCCACACGGGCCGCGAGCGGCGCTGGTGGGAGCCGCGCAGTTCAGTCGACCGGCTGATCGACGCCGCCGAGGATTTCGATCTCCGGCTGTTTCCGCACCGCGAGGCCCGATGAGCGAGCGCCACAAGGGTCATCTCAAGGTCTATCTCGGGTATGCGGCCGGCGTCGGCAAAACCTACCGCATGCTGGAGGAGGCGCAGGCGCTCAAGCGTCAGGGCATAGACATCGTGGTCGGCTATTTCGAGCCGCACGGCCGCAAGGAAACCATCGCCATGACCGAAGGCCTGGAGTTCGTCCCGCGCCGCGCGATTCCCTACAACAATGCCGCCTTCGAGGAGATGGACACCGACGCCATTCTCAGCCGCCGGCCCGCGGTCGCCGTGGTCGACGAATTCGCCCACACCAATGTGCCGGGAAGCGAGCGGCTCAAACGGTGGCAGGATGTGCACGCCTTGCTCGACGCCGGCATCGACGTGATCGCCACCATGAACGTGCAGCACCTGGAAAGCCTCAACGACCAGGTCTGGCACGTCACCGGAGTGCGCGTGCGCGAAACCGTGCCGGACTGGGTGATCGACGACGCCGACGAGATCGTCTTCGTCGACCTGACGCCGCAAGCGCTGCGCAACCGGCTGGAGCGCGGCGTGGTCTATGCGTCCGACAAGGCGCAAAAGGCGATGGACAATTTCTTCACCGAAACCAACCTTGCGGCGCTGCGCGAAATGGCCATGCGGCACACCGCGCACGAAGTCGAGGAAAAGCTTTCCGCCGCCCCGCCGCCCGCCGTGGTGGACATCCTCGCTCCCGCCGGCCGCGACCTGCGGCCGCAGGCGGACGCGGAGCCGCGGCGCAAAGAACGCATCCTGATCTGCCTCACCGGTAATCCGTTTTCAGCGGTGCTGATTCGCCGGGGCAAGCGGGTGGCGGATTATTTGCAGGCCGATTGCCTGGCCATTCACGTCGCCGCACCCGGCGAGGACCGCGAGGGCGTCGAACGGCACATGAGTTTCGCCCGCAACCTGCGCATCGAAACTCATACTGTATACGCGGCGGAGGCCCCCCGCGCGATCGCCGATTTCGCCCGCCAGCAGCTCATCACGCAAATCTTCATGGGCCGCTCCGCCCCGCGCCCCTGGTACCGCAGCCTGCGCGAAACCGTGGTGCAGGCCGTCGCCGCCCACTCGCGCGAAATGCAAGTCATCATCGTGGCATCGAGAAGAAGGTAACTTCGACCTTGTGCCGGCAGCCACGCCCGGTTACGATGGGTGCTTCATGAGACTGCCCAATGGCGAGCGTGCCGTTGTCGATATTCGGAAGCTGCAAGAGTATTGCCTCAACTCACGGCATCCGCGTGGCCGTAACAAAGCTCGGGTGTTTGCATCCGTTGGAATCCGGGAGACCGATGCGGACGAACTCCGAATACACCTTCTCGCCGCTGCCAGCAATGCCGAGGCTCGACCGGGTGTCGCGAACCCTTACGGGCAGCGCTATGTGGTCGATTTCGATCTTATCCGGAATGGCAGGACCATAAGAATCCGCAGCAGTTGGATCGTGCGAATTGGGGAAGACTTGCCGTGGCTGACGAGTTGTTATGTACTATAAGAGGAAGGTTCGTCATGAGCGGAATTGAGATGCTCGCCGTGGTCGCGCTGGTCAAGGATTTGCCTGACGAGGGATTGGTCCGCGGCCAGGTCGGCACTGTGGTCGAGAGCTGGGCTCCGGACGTCTACGAAGTCGAGTTTTCAGATGGCAATGGCAAGGCCTACGCCATGGTTGCATTGAGCGCCGACCAACTGATGCGCTTGCATCACGAACCCGTCCATCAGGCAGCTTAAAGAATGTCCGACAAGCAACAGGCGTACTCGTTGATCGACCAGCTCGGCCCCGGACAGCTCGCCGCCGTGGTTCGGCTTCTGGAAACGATGGTGTATGACGAAGAGGAAGAACTCACCGCAGAGGATCGTCAGGCCGTGGCCGCTTCACGCGAGCACTTCCGGCAGAACCCAGAGGGCGGCGTCCCCTTCGAGCAGGTAGTGGCGGATCTCGGCTTCACCATGGACCAGGTCCGCGGCCGCAAAGGCGATTGAAGCGGGCCAGCGGAGCTACTGTGAAAAAGATCCGGTTTGCGCCCAGCGTTCCGGCCGAGGTTCGTGCGATCGGGCAGCGCGCCGCCATGGCGATACTGCGTGCGCTCCACCGCTACGCCGAAACCGGCAAAGGCCGGGTGAAGCCGTTGTCCGGCGAGTTCGCAGGCTTGTTGCGCCTGCGCGCCGGCAACCATCGCGTGCTGTTCGATGAGACCAAAGACACCATCACCGTACATCGCGTTGCGGATCGGAGAGATGCTTACCGATGAGGCGGCGCCGAGGAGGGCAAAAACGGCAAAAAAGGGACAGACGCATTTTTTTGGCAGCCGTTGCGCAGCGCATGCGCACTGCCTTCCGTTTTGATCCCGGTCTGATCGAAATCCTCCCGCCTTCTTTACGCCGCGTCGCGGACTTCGACAATCATCTGCTTGCCGAGGGCGGCCAGCGCGGCCTGGATCTTCACTGCTTTGGTAGCGTGCGCAGGATCGAGCATGCGGCGGACCACTCGCTCGTGGACGCCAAGGCGGCGGGCCAGTTCGGAGTTGTTGACTTGGCCATCGCGCATCGCCAGATAGAGCGCCAGTTTCGGCGCCAGCCAAAGCGGCACGGGCACCAGTCGCTGACCGCGCTTGGCAGGTGAGGGCACCGGAATCTCTTCCCGGCGCGACAGGCGGATCGAAAGATCGGATCCCAGGGCATCCATGGCCTCTTCCATTGCCTCGCGATCGTCTTTACCGTCGGTCGAGACGCGTGGCAGATCGGCAAACTCGACCAGCACGCGGCCATCGCTGCCGGTCGTGAATTTCGCGGGATACGTAAAGGCGGACATGGATTCATCTCCTACAGGTGGTGCGGATCGATCTTAAGATCCCTGCACATCTTGGCCAGCAGGTCGCGGCCGATTTCTTTCTTCCGATCCTTGAGGGTCGTGAATTCGTCGCCGTAATACAGGCGGCCGTGGCTTCCCTTTCCCTGGTCACCGACAAATTCACAGGCGACCTTCCTGCTCCGCGCCAACTTCTGCACTCGCCGCTCGAATTCCGCGCCCTTCACTAATCCAGTCTCGGACAGTTCTGTCCGAGTGTCAAGCACCCTCCTCGCGCACGGAGCCGGCGGCGACCGATTTTCGTGACGCTACACTAGTCATTTTATGCGTCGCATTCTTACCGCTCTGGCGGCGGTTCTTTCCGGCTACGGCTATGTGGCCGGACCTCTGCCGCCGTTGGCCAACATTCCGGCGCGGGTCACCGAGCGCGCGCGGCAGGCGACTTGAGGGACAATGTTGCGATAGGCAGGGTTTCCATAATGCGAGTTTGGTATCGTTTTCTCGGAAGTGCCTTATTGATCGGCGTTGCCAGTTTTGCCCAGGCTCGCGCCGAGGAATACTCCCTGACCTTTCTGTTCGGTCCTGGCTTCGCCGCAACCGCTCGGCAGGGCGCGCGCGCTGCCGCCTCGGCCTCCCGCCATTGGTTCGGGACGACGAAGACGACGGTCGAGCTCATGCGGGCAGGGAGCCTGGATGCCCTGAGCATTGATGCGGCGATGGCGCCGAAGGAGATGGAGCAAGTCTTCACCGAGGCCGCGGACGGAGCGCACGCCACCGATCCGGCGGCTTTCCTCACTTCACTCCACGCAGCCGTGCAGGCCGCAGGGCTGCGCCCTGGTACGCGGATCGTCATCGCGGTGCTGAACAGCCCGCATTTGTCCGGCGACATGGGACGCACCGTCGAGCATCTGGTGGGGCTGTGCAAGACCAATGGCGTGCGGGTCATCGTGCTGGATATCGTCGAACCGGGCGCAAAAAGTACGCGCTCCCCTCTGGAGTTGCTGACCAGGAACACCGGCGGCGCCTGGGCGCGCCAGGCGCGCGAATTGGAGACCAGTCTCTTAACGGTCACACAGACGGCAATAGCGGAGGCGGCACCTGCACCCGCCGCCGCGGCTGCGCAAAATGAAATTCCGGTGTATGCACGCTTCATTCGCACTTCATCGACAGGCGCGGCGGGTGGCACCGGCATGGGCGGGACCGGCGCTAATAGCGTGGACTTCGACTTGGGCGCTACCTTTAACGAGCGCGCATTCGAGGCCAACGATGCCAGCGGCCCAATGCAAGGCCTGATGATGGCCGAATCTCCGCTGAGTGCGCTGAAGTTCCAGATGGATAGCAACGCCGGAACCTATCGGGCGCACGCCAGAATCGTCGTGCTGGTGCGAAATTCGCAAGGCGCCCCTGTATGGAGCGGCCAGAAAGAGCTTGATATTCGCGGCCCGGCTCGTAGCCTGGACCTGCGGCGTCAGGGCAGCCTGCTATTCCTGCGGAGCATTATGGTCCCCGGCCATGATCGCTTCACGATCGACGCCAAAGTCGAGGACTTACTGGCGGGAACCTCCGGCTCGATTCAGACGCCGCTAAGAGGGGGCCTGGGGGCGCCGGGTCTGATGGCGAGTGACGCGCTGTTCGTGCGTCCGTTTAAGGGTTCAGCCGACAAGTTCGAGGCTGACCAGGTGTTTAGCTACGAGGGCCGGGCCTTGGCTCCTGTGCTTAATCCTGTCTTCCCAGGCGGAGAAGAGATTAGTTTCGAGCTCTACCTGGTGCTTTACCCGGATATCCACGGCGCTCCACCAGAAATGAGCTTGGAGATTGTTCGTGAGGGGCACGTGGTGATTCGCATGCCAATGCTGTTTAAGAGCCAGATCGTCGATCCGTCCCGGGAAGGCAAGGGCACCGCTGTGTACGGGGTGCAGGCGCGCGAATTTCCGTATCTGGCGAACATCCAGGGTACCAAGCTGGCCGCCGGTGACTATGGCGCCATTGTCACCGTCCGCCAGGGGAAAAGCGTGATCACTCGCAGCGTGCCTTTTCGAGTGCTTGCCGAGCGCGGAAACTAACTCACCTGCGGGTCCCAAGTTATCGAAGACTCGTTCACAATGACCAGCACAGGAGCTAACGCGCTTGGGATAATGTTTCGGGAGACTGCGCGAAGCGTGCGCGCTCACCTTCTGCTTTGCGTCCCTCAGGACGCTACACTAGAAATTTCATGCGTCGCTTTCTCACCGCTCTGGCGGCGGTTCTTTCCGGCTGCGGCTATGTGGCCGGGCCGCTGCCGCCGTTGGCCAACATTCCGGCGCGGGTCACCGACCTCGCGGCCGTCCAGCGCGGCGGCAAGCTGATCGTCCAGTTCACCGTGCCGCAATTGACCACGGAGGGCGTCACCATCAAGCAGTCACCGTCGTTCGATCTGCGCATCGGACCCGGCCCCGATCCTTTCAGCGGCCCGCAATGGGCCAGCGAAGCGAAGCGGATTCCACCGTTCGCGGCCAAGGGCGTCATGGTGCGTCATGACGTTCCGTGCGCGGAATGGACGGGCAAGGGAGTCTCGATCGCGGTGCGCGTGGTCGGAGCCAACGGGAAGGACGCCGGCTGGTCGAACTTCGCCAACGTGGACGTGATTGCGCCGCCGGACGAGCCCGCCGACGTGCGCGCGGAAATGACGCGCGGCGGCCTGCGCCTCACCTGGCGCGCGCATGGCGACCACTTCCGCGTGCTGCGTGAGTTGGCGACAGCGGAGAGATATGACCTGGTCGCGGAGGTGACCCAGCCCGAGTGGACCGACAAGGCCGCCGAGGCCGGCACACGCTACCGTTACCTGGTCCAGACCTTCGTTCCGCAAAGCGACAACCGGGTGGCCGAAAGCGATCTCTCCGAGCCGCTCGAAGTGACGCCGGAGCCGGTGGCCCCCGCCGCGCCCACCGGACTGCGCGCGGTGGCCGGGCCCAATTCCATCGAGCTGGCCTGGGATCCCGCCGATGAATCCGGCATCAAGGGTTACCGCGTGTACCGCGCTCCGGCCGGCGGCGCGTTCGAGCGTATTGCCGAAAGCGGCGCGGTTCCCACCTATTCCGACCACGCGGCCGAACATGGCAAGACCTACCGCTATGCCATCGCCGCCGTCGGCGCAACCGGGAAAGAGGGGCCGCAGTCGGCGCCGCTCGAGATTGCGCTGCCGTAGTGCAACCATGCGCTCGCCCTGCCGGCTTTCGCGTTCGGATCGGAGGTAGGACGGACGATCGGTTTTTGTCGTCTGTCAGGTTTTCGTGCTCCAGCGAAAAATGACAGACCACGAAAAGCGATGGTCTGTCCTACCTGCTACTTCTTCGTGGTCGCCTTGGGATCCACGGTATCGCCGTACTTGATGGTGGACTTGCCTTCGAAGCGCTTGTAGTCCTGGTATTTGACTACCATCCGGATGCGCTGGCTCGATTCCTTGAAATGCAGCGTGTCGTCCGCGTGGGTGTAAGTGGGAAACCAGTACTTGCCGTCGATCTGCTCGCGGTAAGTCTCAAACTTCGGGAACTCCTGACCCTTGGCGATGCCCGCGCCCTTGCCGTAGCTCTTGACGATTTGCAAATCCCGATCGTCCACCCACACCTGTCCCTCGAAGTATCGCTTATGGGGCATCATTTTTTTGGGCTTTACGGAGAACACGAAGCAGCCGATCTCATCGACCTTCTCCCGGCCCACATAGTTGATGATGTAGTTCGGCAGTTCCTCGGTAGTCAGGACGAACGGCTGGACCTCGCGCAGGTCCTGCACGTCCTCCGGCGTCAAAACGATGTGCTGCAGCGAAATCACTGGAGCCCACACCACCTTCTCGATGCGCTTGCCGTCGGGGGTGAAGATGATGTCGTCTATTTCCTCCCACCTCCCGCCGGTGGGGTTGCCGCCGGGATCCAGCTCTTCCATCTTCAGGTTTTGGCGGTAGGTGTAGTTACCGCGCGCCTCGGCGAATTCGGCTTCCTTGGCGGCGAACTTGCGGATGATCTCGTCGGCATTAACAGGGTCGTCGGCGGCGGCCCAGATGGGCACGCTCAGCGCGGCCAGTGCGGATGTCAGAATGAGCGCTCGCATTTTCCCCAATATACTGCAAGACGGGTTTACTTGCTCAACAGTTTCTTGGCGATGGTCAACAACTGGATGTTGCTGGTGCCCTCATAAATCCGGCCGATCTTGGCATCGCGGTACAGCTTCTCGACCGGGTAATCCCTGGTAACTCCCACGCCACCATGGATTTCGATGGCCTTCGACGCGGCGCGTTCGGCCACCTCGGAGCTGTAGTATTTGGCCATCGCGGCTTCCGCCAAAAAAGGCATACCGGCGTCGCGCAGGCGCGCGGCGTTGTACACCAGCAGCCGCGCGGCTTCGATTTCGGTGGCCATTTTGGCCAGATCGAACTGCACGCCCTGAAATTCGGCGATCGCCTTGCCGAACTGCTTTCGTTGTTTGGCGTACGCCGTCGCGTGTTCGAGCGCCGCGCGCGCCAGGCCAATCATCTGCGCGCCGATGGCGATGCGGCCTTCGTTTAGCGATTCGATGGCAATCTTGTATCCCCGGCCAACTTCGCCCATCACATTCTCGCGCGGTACGCGGCAGTTATCGAGGATCAACTCACAGGTGGACGATGCGCGCAGGCCGAGTTTGTCTTCCTTCTTTCCCACCTGGAAGCCGGGGAAATCGCGCTCCACCAGGAACGCCGTGATGCCTTTGTAGCCTGCCGCCGGGTTGGCATTGGCAAACAGCAGGAACAGGCCGGCCTCGGCGGCGTTGGTGATCCACAGTTTGCGGCCGTTGAGCAGAAAATGGCCGCCCTGGTCCTCCGCGCGCGTGGCCAGGGCGAAGGCGTCCGAGCCGGCGCCGGCTTCCGACAGCGCATACGACGCCACCGTGTTTTCCGCCAGCCGCGGAAGATAGCGGGCTTTTTGCGCGGCGTCGGCCCAGCGCAGCACGGCGTTGTTGCAGATCGTGTTCTGCACATCCACGATCACCCCGGCCGAAGGGTCCACCGCGGAAAGCTCTTCCACCGCCAGAATGGCCTGGAAAAAGGTGCCGCCCTGCCCGCCATATTCTTCCGGGATCTCGATCGCCATCAGGCCCATGGCAAAAAGCTGCCGGAGGATTTCCTTGCGGAAAACGCCGGCTTCGTCCATTTCGCGCACGTATGGGCGAATTTCCTCGCGCGCGAACTTGCGCACGGTGGACTGGAAGAGCTTTTCATCCTCGCTCAACGCGGTCAGCGGCCGCGGGGCTGCCTCGGGCTGTTCGGGCGCCGCCATCTCCCGAGCCTACTCCACCTCGGCCAGCGCGCGCCAGTGGCGGCCCTGCGATCCGGCCACCCCGCGGTGCGTAACATGACCCTGGTAGGTGTTGACGCCCTCGCGCAGCGCAGCGTGCCTTTCGCAAGCGGCTTCGAGGCCGTGATTGGCCAGCTCCAACAGGTACGGGAAAGTCGCGTTGGTGAGAGCGAAGGTGGAGGTGTGCGGCACCGCCGCGGGCATGTTGGAGACGCAATAATGCACCACGCCATCCACCACGTAGGTCGGGTCGCTGTGGGTGGTGGCGTGCGCCGTCTCCAGGCACCCTCCTTGATCGATGGCCACATCCACCACCACCGCCCCGCGCTTCATGCCGGCGATCATGTCGCGCTTCACCAGTTTGGGCGCCGACGCACCGGGAATCAGCACCGCGCCCACCACCAGGTCCGCAGTCTTGAGGTTCTCTCGGATGGTGACCGCATTCGACGCCAGCGTCACCAACTGGCCGTTGAAGATGTCATCGAGCTCGCGCAGCCGGTTCAAGTTGCGGTCGATGATGGTGACGTGCGCGCCCAGTCCCAGCGCCATTTTGGCAGCGTTGGTTCCCACCACGCCGCCGCCCAGAATCACCGCGTTGGCCGGCGCCACGCCCGGCACGCCACCGAGCAGAATGCCGCGGCCGCCATTGGGCTTTTCGAGGTATTGCGCGCCCACCTGTACGCTCATGCGGCCGGCTACTTCGCTCATCGGCGTCAGCAGCGGCAGCGACCCATCGGCTTCGCGAATCGTTTCATAAGCCACGCCGCTGACCTTCGATTCGAGCAGGCGGTTGGTCAGCTCCGGCAGCGGCGCCAGGTGCAGATACGTGTACAGCACCAGCCCGGGCCGGAAGAAAGCGTATTCGGCCGGTTGCGGCTCTTTCACCTTGACGACCAGGCCGGCGTTGGTCCACACCTCGGCGGCACTTTCCACAATCCGCGCGCCGGCGCGGGCGTATTCCTCGTCGGAGATGGAGCTGCCTTCGCCAGCCCGCGCCTCCACCAACACCTCGTGCCCCGCTTCGCGCAGAGCGATCACGCCGCTGGGGACCAACCCCACCCGCGTCTCGTGGTCCTTAATCTCCTTGGCAACCCCGACGACCATAAACGCCCTCCGATTCAGCTTAACACCACTACCTGGTGGGGCACGCTTTAGCTTGCCCTACCACCCACTTTCAAGTGCGCGATCGCGCGAGCTGCCACACATGCGGAGTTTGAGCTAAGCTCTGAACTAATGTACACCTTTACGCGCGCGGGACTGTGGTTGACGATCTATGTAAGTCGGAAACCGACGTTCGCCTTGACTTTAACCGGGCGGTGTTCCTGCGGAGCGGGATTCGATTCGCCCCGCGGCCACGAGCCGCGCGGTGACACGGTAAACTGTGGTTATGCCGCTTAGTGAGCGCATCGTCGTGGATACTGAGGTCCTGGCAGGCAAACCCGTAATTCGCGGGACGCGGCTGGCCGTCGAGTTCATTCTCGAACTCCTCGCCGCTGGCCAGAGAGAAAACGAGATCCTGGCAAACTACCCAGGCCTCGCGCGCGAGGACATTCTCGCTTGCCTGTCCTACGCCAGCTACCTGGCCCACGAATACAAGGCCTTTCCGATTCCCGCATAGATGCGCTTTCTAGCTGACGAGAACTTCCCGAAGCCGATTGTCGAGGCGCTTCGCGCCGCCGGTCACGATGTCCTTTGGGCCCGAACTGATTGCGCTGGATGGAAAGATGTTCTCCTGTTAGAACTCGCCGAATCCGATGCGCGCACCCTACTGACGCTGGACAAGGACTTCTGGCAGATTGCCGTGCAGCGCCGGGTCCCTCTCGAACGATCCGGTATCGTTTTGTTCCGAGTTCATCCCGCCACGCCCGAGAATATCGAGCCACTCGTGCGGGTACTGGTTGCGGCGAAAAGGGCGTGGGCCGGACACATTAGCATCATCTCCGCCGACGGGTTTCAGATGCTGGCCGCTCGCAGGAAGTGAGGTTGCGCTCTCTGTTTGCCTTTCCATCATAACCGGCCCTTAGTCTTCGAACTGAGCCGGGTCGGTGCTTTTCATCTCCACCCAACCCTGATGCGGAATGGCGTCAACGGGGAGGCCGCCTTCCCACAAAGAGGCTTGAAAGCGCAATCCCTGGCCTGCGGCGATTCCCAGCGCCTCGAGCGAGATCCGCACTTCCAGCACGCGCGCAAACGCGCACTCCACCGCGCCCTCCGCCGGAACAGCCAGCTTCATTTCCAATGGCTTGACGGCGCCGTAAGCGAAGCCGATGGTGATCTGGCTCGAACGCGCGCCGTCCAGCGTCTGGCCGGTGAAGCGCGCTTCCATGCCGCCCAGTTCCCGCTCGTAATCCGGGTTCACGTCGATGCGCAGGTAAAAGTTCCGGCCGTCGGAGCCGAAGTAAACTTCCTTCACCAGGAACTTCTTGCCGTGCATGGAGCCGCTCCGCTCATCGACGTGGTAAACGCCGGCGCCCATCCACTCGAAATAGGAGGTGACCTCGCCATCGATCACCGGCCGGATCGGCCCCGAGGGCGTCACCAGCACGGCGGGCAGCGCCATGCGCAGGATGGGGCGCGAAAGCTCCTCGGGCGGCACCAGGTTCAGGAAGCGGTAGACGTTGGCGAGGTGGCTGCGGTAGAGCTGGTCGAACTCCGGGCGGTTGGTGGACTCGTGCTCCGGTCCGTACCACCAGCACCAGTCGCTGCCCTCGGCGATGAGCAGCTCTTCATAAGCCATCTGCCGTTTGTCGCCATTCACCGCGGGCGTGGAATCGAAGGTCTCGCGGGCCCGCAGTAATTGCGTCCACGCCTGGTTATCTTCTTCGGCGCCGATCCACACGTCGAAGTTGGCATTAATCCAGGAGCCGGGGAAGATGCCGCCCAGCGGCTCCGGCGCCAATTTCTCGATGCCTTCGCTGACGGTCACCGCGCTCATCCGCGGGTCGTCCTGGATGCGCCGGTAGAGCTCCCGCAGAAACGGGCGCCCGTTGCGGTCGTAATACTCCCAGGCATTCTCGCCATCGAGAATAATCGGCACCAGCGCGTCGCGGCCGCCGCCCAGAATGCCGGCGCAGTTGTCGTGGATGCGCCGCAGAAAATCGCCGGCCGCCGCGGCCGCGTCCATTTTCGAGTAGACGAAACCAATCAGGTCGCTCAGGTAATGGTCGCGGAAAATCACGGTCAGCGAACGCCCGTCCTGCTGCCAGTGGTAAGGCCGGTAAAGTCCGTCGACGCCCACGCCGCGCCCCAAGGTTCGGTTGAGCACTCCGCTATCGGTGGCCGCCCAGCGATAGCCAAGCTCGGCGGCGATGCCGAAGGCTTCGTCGGAGACCGAGCCCTCCGACGGCCACAGCCCGGCCGGCGCGGCGCCGAAGGTTTGCGCGGCGAACTCGCGCGCCATTTCGAGCTGCTTGCGCGCATCGCCCGGATAGCGGAAACGCGGCGGCAAGGGCACCCCGGGATGGGAAACGCCGGCGATCGCGGAATCGCACACCAGCGGAAGAATCGGGTGATAGTATGGCGTGGTCGAGATTTCGATTTGGCCCGACGCCGCCAGCTTGCGGTACTCGGGCGTCACCTGGGCCACGATCTCGCGCTGCTTGGCTCCCATGCGCGCCTGGTCGGCGGGCGTGAAGTTGCGCCCGCGGCGCAGCCACTCGCGCACTTCCTCGTCGTGCGCCTGAAATTCCTCGTCGAACCACGCCAGTTGCGACCACATCTGCAGGTCGCGAAAATCCTGCGGCCCGAACATCGCCCGCGACCCCGCATTCTTCTGCGATTGCCAGGCGTCGTACAACTCGCCGTAGCGCGGGTAGCGGTAAATCATGCGGCCCGGATCGGAATAGAAAGAGTGGCGCAGCAGAAAAGCGCGGTCCCCATCCGTCAGCGCTTCGGCCGGCTTCAGCGCCGCGTCGAAAAAGGGATCGCGGGCCGCGCCCGAGGCGTATTCGGCAACTTGCACCATCATCGAAGGCACCAGGTTAAAGGTCTGGCGGATGCGCGGAAACTCCTCCAGAATGCGCACCATGCCGTAGTAGTCCTTGAGCGCGTGCATGCGCGTCCATGGCAGCTTGTATTCGCCCGAGGCCAGGTCCTTATAAAACGGCTGGTGCATGTGCCAGAGGAAGCACAGATAGATTTGCGGCATGTCAAAAGTCCCCAGGAAGAACCGTGCGCGGACGCGGCGCATGAGCCGCGCGCAACGGCGCGCGGGCAGGGTCCCGCTATTTCCCGAAAAAGCTCCGCGCCGGCGGCGGAGGATTGCCGGGACGGATGGCCCGCCACAGCACGTCGTTCAATTCGTCGTCGTCGTTCTTATCGGCCTCGTCGAAATCCATATGAATCGACGCCTCCGCCCCTGGTCCGTTGGCCGGGTTCCTGCCGGTGAGTGAAATGCGCGGCTGCTCGGCCGTATACGGAGTCGCGTCCGGCATGGATTGAAACACCGAAGTCATCGGGCGGGCGCCCGCATCGAAATGGGTCATCGGCTTCACTCCCAGCAGAAACTCCATAGTCCGCAGCACGGAGGCGGTGTTGTACATGGTGCTGTCCACCAGGTGACGCTTCCCGAAGGATGAAATCACCCACGCGGGCGAGCGATGGGAATCCACGTGGTCCGGGCCGTTCTGCGCGTCGTCCTCCACCACGAAAATCGCCGTGCTGGTCCAGAATTTGGATTTGGACACCGCCTCCGCGATCATCCCCAGCGCGTAGTCGTTGTCGGCGGCCATGGAGCGCGGAGTGAGCGCGCCGGGCTTAGTCCCCGACGTGTGATCGTTGGGGAGCCGCATCACGATCAGCTCCGGCATATTGCCGCTCTTTTCGTACTCGGCGAACTCCCGCAGGAAAACCTGCGCGCGGTCGACGTCCGGAGTGCTCAGGTCGAACCCCTGATACTTCCAGTTGGTCACCTTGGCCAGCACCGGGTCGCGCACCCCGGTGATCTGGTCGGCGCCCAGGGGCGCACCCCTCTTCTCATTCACCATGTAGCCGAAATTGCGGATGCTGCGCCCGGCCAGGCTGGCGTTGGTCCACAGGTATCCGGCCGGCGGCAGCGAGGCTTGGTCCTGCTCTTCGAAGTCGTATTCCTTGCCGCGGCGCGCGTAGTTGTTCGGCCAGAGCTTTACCACATAGTCCGGCGCGATGGCCGCGGTGGACCAGTTGTGACCGTCGGCGCTGACGTCGGCATTGACGTAGAAATTATCCAGCAGCACGAACTCCCGCGCCAGCTTGTGCAGGTTCGGCGTCGAATTCTCGTCGAACAACTCGAGCGAAGGATCGCCGTTGCCCTCTTTCATGTCTCCCAGCACCTGGTCGTAAGTGCGGTTTTCCTTGACGATGTAGATGACGTGCTCGATGTGCGGCAGCGGGCTGGTCTCGTCCAGCTTGCTATCGCGGTAGGGCGAATCGGCTAGCGCGGCCGCGGTCCACTTTTCGAGTTGCCCCTCGGTGAACGGCGGGATCCACGAGGCCGTGCCGGTCTGCATGTGCGCCACGTACTGCTCCTCCGCCACTCCGGCATGCACAAGCTCGGGCCGGCGCGCGGGATTGGGCCCGTGCGGATTGGGGTACGAGCGCACGCCTTTTCCGTTGAGCACCACCAGCGTTCCGGAGGGTAGCACGCGCGCCGCCGTGGGGTACCAGCCCACGGGGATGAACCCTTTGACGTAGCTGCGGTCGCCCGTCAGATCCACCACCGCCACCGCGTTGGCGTCGGAGCAGGCCACGTACAGACGCTGACCGTCCTCGCTGAGTCCCAACCCGGAAGGCGACATGCCGAGCGGCTGGCGCGGCGTCATCGAGACATTGATGTTCTCCACCACGCGCAGCTCTTTGTCCTGGCTCACACCCACCGCGTACACGCTGTTGGTATTGGTGGCCGCCACGAAGATGCGCGCCGCCCAGCGGGGCTCGTCCTCCACGTTCTCCGTGTTGCCGCCCGGGCGCCACACCATGTCCGTGGGATGCGCGCCAATCGGCACTCGCGCGAGTTGGCTGCCAGTCGCAACGTCGTAATGACCGAGCGTGCCATCGGCCCAGTGGGTGACGAAGAACGATTTGCCGTCGGGATGGAACAGGATGCGATACGGCCTTCGTCCCGTCCGGATGCGCTCGATCACCATGCCCGATTGAGGATTGACCACTGCGACCGCATCGCGATTCAGCTCCGCCGCGTAGAGCAGGCGGCCATCCGGCGAAAACGCCACGTCGCCGACAAAATCGCTGGGCTTGAGGCTGCCTTGTTCCAATGGGAAGGTGCGCCCCGCCGTCAGCTTGCCATCGGCCAAGGTGAATTCGAACACTGCCGCGTGCGCGCCGCCGCCCACATACACTCGGTTGCTATGCGGCGCGAAGGCCAGTCCCAACCACGCGTCGGGTACCGGAGTGGTGCTGACGACCGCGCCGGTTGCGGCGTCCAACACGGCAATCGTTGGAGGCCGGTAGCCGCAGTGCAACACCAGCAGGTAGCGTCCGTCCGGCGAGAGCGCGGTGGCCATGGGCAGCGTATCGAGCGCGACTTGCTTTCCCACCGGGTCGAGCTTCCAGCCGCTGTTCAACAGGAAGCCGCCGTGGGCGAGCGGCCCCACCTGTTCCTTCGGCGCCGGCTGCGAGCCGAGAATCGCCGCCAGGGAAACCAGGGCGGCGGCCATAACTATTGCGCTGAGAATCCTTGAGAACGGTCGCATGGTTTCCCTCCATTGTACAGGTGGGATCCCGGTAGCATCCGTCTCGGCTTGGTTATGGGTGTGCGAGACAGAAATGGCGAAACTCTCCATTCCCAGTGAATTCGCACGAATCCGAACGTAGGGGTACGCACGGCTTCTCTCTTTCAGGAGGCTTTGTATCAGGGCACGGCTTCAGCCTAAAAGCATTCCGGCATTGGCGGACGATGACGGCTTTCAGGAGGCTTGTATCAGGGCACGGCTTGAGCCGTGCCGGGGGATCGGGAAAAAGGTTTGGGCTTCAGCCCCTGCGGGCTCAGGAAACACCCAGTGGCTTCCATGAGAAGG
>PLOR01000070.1 GCA_003142185.1 Bryobacterales bacterium | reverse complement strand
GACAACTCACATACTAGCGACAGAGGATGGATCAAGGGGATTGCTTCCCGGCGGCCGCGGCGGTAAACCCGGAAGTCGTTCAGGTCGGTGGTGATCACCGGGTACCGCGGGTGCAATTCGCTCAGACGAATCAGGCAAAGGTCCGCCAGATCGGGCTTGCGATCCGCAAAGCGCGCCGCCAACTCCGACAGCCGCGAGACGTGCTCGTTCAGCACGAATGCGGATCGCACCAAGCCGTCGTGCAAGAACGCCAGAACCAGAGCGCTGCTGCCGAGGTGAAACGCTGTTTCGGCCAGCACTGCTTCACAACTCAACAGCGGTTCGGTTACCCGTTGGGCAATTCCGACCGCCCAGTCATGATGGTGATCTTTCCGGTTCCCGAACGCGACAAGAAAACCAGTGTCCGCGATCGCCTTCATTTACGCGAGAAGCCCTTGCGCATCGAGAGGCCGGCCGGGCCGTCAACCGCACCGGCCCAGCGAAGAAACGGGCGGTTGGCCGAGCTTCGAGCTTTCTCAAGTTCCTCTCGAACGATGCGGCCCTTAGGCAAACCCGCTTCGCGTGCGGCGAGATCCAGCCACTTCGCCAGATCCTCCGGCAGCCGAACGGTGATTGTATTACTCATCTGCTCAAAGTGTAACACAGGCAGTGGCCCGGCACCGCAACCGCCGACCTGACGGTCGCGGCTCCGAAATCGGAATTGCAAGCGTGGGAGCTTTGAAAAAATGCGTCCGCAAGCGGGCGTTGGCAGGTTAAAACCTGCCCCACGTTACTCGCGGCGCAGAATGCCGCGCTGTTGCATCTCGAGCAGCAGGCCGGCGGACTCTGCGGCGCCGCCGTTGAACTCGAGGAAGCGATCGGGGCCGGCGATGTCGCGGAGTTCGGCGGGCGGCGCGGAGCTATCGGCGGCAGCGGCGCAGAGCACGATCAGGCCGGCAGCAAGGGCGGTTTCCACCAGGCGCGGCAGCAGGTCGCCTTCGCGCGCGGCTTCCAGCGTCACCACCATGGCGCCCGAATCGAACAAGGCTCGCTCCAGCCGGCTGGCGGTTTCCGGGCCGCGCGATACCCATACCGCGGCAGCGAGGTGACCGGTGCGGGCGTGGCGCTCGGCCGGTGTGACGCGGCCGGCGGCCAGCATTGCCGGTTGATTGCTTTCGTGAGCCGGCCGGCCGGTGATCATACCCGCCGCGACGGTTTCGTTCGACAGCGGATCGATGATAATGAACGCGCCGGTGGCCCGGTTGCGGCGGTAGGGATCGACAAAGAGCGGCTTACGCGTCTCGATGACGGCGGCGCCGATATCGTTGAGACGAAGTTCGGTGGCCGCCTGTTTTTCAAGCGTGTTGACGTCCACGCGGTAGCGGATGGCGCGCACGCGCGCGGCGACTTCCTGGGTGGTGTGTTTGACGATGTATTCGCGCCGCGGGTCGAGCGGCGTCTGGCTCATCCAGACCAGGCGCGCGTCGACGGTGCGCGTGACCTGCGGCGCGTGCGAGGGATGCACCAGCATGTCGCCGCGGCCGATATCCAGTTCGTCCTCCAGACACACGGTCACCGAAAGCGGCGCAAACGCCTTGGGCAGATCGCCATCGAAGGTGCTGATCGATTTGATGCGCGAGGTGCGCCCGGAGGGCAACACCATGACGGGATCGCCGGGCGTGAGGGTTCCCGATGCCACCTGCCCGGCGTAGCCGCGGAAGTTCTGATCCGGACGGATGACGCACTGCACGGGGAAGCGCATTTCCATCAGGTTGCGGTCGCTGGCGATGTGGACGTTTTCGAGATGGTGCAGCAGGCTCTCGCCCTGGAACCACGGCATGTGCGGGCTCTTGCGGACCACGTTATCGCCGCGCAGGGCGCTGATGGGAATGAAGTGCAGGTCGCAGGCGGGCAACTGGGCGGCGAAGCGCGTGAACTCCTCCTCGATTGCCTCGAACACCGGCTGGCGCCAGTCCACCAGGTCCATCTTGTTGACCGCGACCACGATGTGCGGGGTTCCCAGGAGGGAGGCGATGAAGGCGTGGCGGCGGGTTTGCGCCAGCACGCCATGCCGCGCGTCCACCAGCACGATGGCCAGATTGGCGGTGGAAGCGCCGGTGGCCATGTTGCGCGTGTACTGCTCGTGGCCAGGCGTATCGGCGATGATGAACTTGCGCTTGGGCGTGGCGAAATAGCGGTAGGCGACATCGATGGTGATGCCCTGCTCGCGTTCGGCGCGCAGCCCGTCGGTGAGCAGCGCAAAATCCACCGTGCCGGCGGCTTGGCTGGAGCGCGCGTTCCGGACGGAAGCCAGTTGATCGTCATAGACGCCCTTGGAATCGACCAGCAACCTGCCGATGAGCGTGCTTTTGCCGTCGTCCACGCTGCCTGCGGTGGAAAAGCGCAGCAGCTCTTTTTCTTCGTCGCGGCGCAGGAAAGTCGCAAACTCCTCCGCGCGAGTGGCTTTCCGCGGCTTTCCTCCAGATGCAGAGGAAGGATCTTTTTTCTCCGCCGCGGGAGCGGGCGTGCGCACAGCGTCCATTGCATCCGCCGCGTCCGGCTGTCCGACTCCGCCCATCAGAAGTAACCTTCCCGCTTCTTGATTTCCATGGAGCCTTCCTGGTCGTGGTCGATGATGCGGTTTTCCCGCTCCGACCGCCGGAACAGCATCATCTCCTGAATGATCTTGGGCACCGTATCGGCTTGCGAGCGGATGGCGCCGGTGCAATATGTGCAGCCGAGCGAGCGCATGCGGCTCATCACCATCTGCGGCTGTTCGCCGGGCAGCAGCGGCATGTTGTGCTCGATGGGAATCAAGGTTTCGCCGCGCACCGCCATGGGCCGTTTCTTGGCGAAATACAGGGGCACGATGGGAATCTTCTCGAGGTCGATGTATTCCCACACATCGAGCTCGGTCCAGTTGGAAAGCGGAAACACGCGGATGCTCTCGCCTTTGTCGACGTGGCTGTTGAACAGGTTCCACAGCTCGGGGCGCTGGTTTTTGGGATCCCACTGGCCGAAGGTGTCGCGGAAGGAATAGACGCGTTCCTTGGCGCGGGACTTCTCCTCGTCGCGGCGCGCGCCGCCAAAGGCCGCGTCGTAGCCACCGGCAGCGAGGGCGTCCAACAGGGCGCGCGTCTTCAATTGTCCGCAGCACTTCTGCGTCCCCAGCTTGAAGGGGCTGGCGCCATCGGCTATCGCCTGGCGGTTGGTATGCACGATCAACTGCGCGCCGATGGAAGCGCAGAAGCGATCGCGAAACTCGATCATCTCGCCGAACTTGTAAGTGGTGTCGATGTGGAGCAGCGGGAACGGGATCTTGCCGGGGTGAAACGCTTTTTGCGCCAGGCGCACCATCACCGAGGAGTCCTTGCCGATGGAATACAGCATCACCGGCTTCTGAAACTCGGCGGACACCTCGCGAATGATGTGAATGCTCTCGGCTTCGAGCGCCCGCAGATGAGTTAGAAACAAGTCGGCGCTCATGAGGCCGTCCGAACGTGGCTGTCAGTAAATAGACTCATCCTGTCCCAGAGAATCATAGGTTTGAGATTCATCCACTCCTCGATAGGTGTTGTAGCGCTTTCTCTAATTATAAACAAGAGGAGCGGCGAAAAGGTGTCGCTAGTATGTGAGTTG
>PLOR01000098.1 GCA_003142185.1 Bryobacterales bacterium | reverse complement strand
CATGTCCCCGGTCCGTACCCGATCCTCCGGCACGGCTGAAGCCGTGCCCTGATACAAAGCCTCCTGAAAGAGAGCAGCCTTGCGTACGCACTACGCACAGATTCACGCGAATTCATTAGGGGCGGAGAGTCTCGCCACCTGTGTGTCGCACACCCCGTTTCGCGGTCCGGATGGACATGTGCAGCACATGATTGTATGCTGAGAACATGTCGAAGATGATTCAAGTGAGGGACGTCCCGGATCATGTGCATGGCACTCTGAAGTCGCGAGCGGCTCGCGAAGGCATGAGCCTTTCCGATTTCCTCAAGAGGGAGTTGGCGCGTGCGGCGGAGCGGCCGACTATGCAGGAGTGGTTGGATCGCGCACAACAGGCGAAGCCCATCCGAGCCAAGACGAGTCCTGCGCAGGCAATACGCGAACTGCGAGACTCACGATGATTGTTCTGGACGCCTCGGTGGTCGTCGAGCTCCTCACCAACGGCGCCCTGGCTGATTCTATTAGAAGCGACCTGTCCGGGCGCGATGAGTCTTTCATCGTTCCGCATTTGATCGATGTCGAAGTGGTGAGTGCCATTCGAAGGCTGGCGGCTGACCGGCGAATAGGGGCACACCGCAGCGATCAATTTCTCGCGGGGCTGGCGGCGCTGCCGGCGGAACGTTATTCGCACACGCCATTGATTGGCCGTATTTGGGAACTGCGGCACAACTTCACCGCCTACGACGCGACTTACATAGCTTTGGCGGAAGCAATGAACGCCGTTCTCTACACCAGTGATGAGAAACTGTGCAAGGGCCACCGAGCCCGGGTCGTGCTGTTCACTCGCCGATGACAGGAAGGAGCGCGTGGACCAATCTGGCACGACCCGGACTCTTTTTGAGTGATATCACCTAGTCAGTGAGCGTCAAAGGGATTTTCGAGGCCCTGATGTCCACAGCCTTCTCGCCGATGTCGAGGTAGTCTGTTGCGGCCAGCAGATCCAGCACGCTTCGTTTGGACAATTCTTGTTCCAAGGTCGGGCCTATTGTTATCGATACCACCGGCAGTTTGCTGCCTTCTTTGATCCCGGTCTTCGTATACGGAATCACTGTTCGACTCGAAGAGCGAAAGAACAGCTCGGGGTTGGAAAAGGCGGAGGTCGAAATAACAATTCTCCACTCCTTTTCAGACGCGAACGCGGGATGTTTGAACCTGCTCGCTGAGGCAGAAGCATTATTAGCAATTGCGTCGGCGCATTTCTTGATCTCGAATTCGGGCGACCCCACCGAAAGTAGCGCCACATATCGGTCGAACGCACGCCTCAAGGCCCGCTCTTGGTCCCCTCTTGAGTACCGAACTTGGGCAAGCGCGACCTCGATCATTCCCATCCATAACGCGTCGGAATGATCAGTCGGGGCCAGCTCAGCGAGCATTGATTGCAACTTCCCGCGATCAAATCCAATCGAGAAGCCGGAGCCCGAGGATCCATAAGCCTTCCATTGCGTCAAAAGGTCGTCCTTGGCGCAAAAGCATACTACATACGTCTTACCCCCGAGGAAGGACCTGTCCTCCAACGCCTTTACCGCCAGGTTCCTCTGCAAGGACCCGTCCGGACTTTCGTTGACGATTTCCTCGAGGATCTCCTGCTGGAGTTCCGCCGCGTACCGCAGCTCGGAGCTGTCATTGAGGAAACTGACATCAGTTGCCCAGAGTCGGCTGTCAGACAAAATGCCGATGAGACCCTTCGGGTCAGTATAGTGATAGATAACCGGCACATCGGTTGCGCCGCGAGCATCCGCCGCACTCGCCGACGAAACCTCAAGTTGAGCCGCACGCAGCCTGCTCCCGAATCCGTCGCTCACTTCCACCGCCATCCGCTCCAATTCCGGCGACCGCCCCGGAATAAGCCCCCGCCCTACTCCTGCTTCTGCACCAGCTCCCACAGGCCACGGCCGCACATGTTGGGGCATTCGGGCAGGGTTTCGCCTTCGGTGAATTGCGCGGGGGTTTTGCAGACGCTGCACCAATAGATGCCGGTGACGGGGGCTGCGGTGCCTGGTTTATGATTCATGTGAGTCGGTTCCTTTCTCTGTCGCGGTGCCCAGTACCCAATCGACCATCTGCTCCATGCGGTCGGCCTTCAGGTCCAGGGGCACATTATCGAGCGTCTCGGGCTGAAAGCCATAGGTTACTCCGCAGCAGGCCACGCGGGCGTTGCGCGCGGTTTCTACGTCGACCGAGCTGTCGCCCACCATCAGCGTGCGCTCTCGACTCACCTCGGCCTGTTCCATCAATACTTCGATGCCGATGGGATGCGGTTTCTTGAACTCGAAGCTGTTGCCGCCATAGACGCGGAAGAAATGATGCGCGACGCCGAGGCCCTGCACGATGGCCTGGCTCACGCGCACCGGCTTGTTGGTGAGGATAGCCATGCGCTTCCCGGCCGCGGCCAGACGGTCGAGGGATTCGCGCACGCCGGGATAGAGGGTGGTGAAATCGAGATCGTGCTCGCGGTAGTACTCGAGAAAATACTCGAGCGCTTCCTCAACTTCCGCTTCTGTCGCCTGGTCGCCCAAGGCGCGGTGGATCAGCACCGCGGCGCCGTTGCCGACGTAGGAATAGACGCGCTCGTTATCGAGCGCCGCCATCCCCATATGCTGGCGGGTGGCGTTGACGGCGTTGGCCAGATCCAGGCGCGAATCGATCAGCGTGCCGTCGAGGTCGAAGATTAGCAGGTCGAACACTGGTATACCGTCTCTGAGGTTAGTGGCCAAAACCGCAGGGCCTAAAGGCCATGCTTAGTAGCTGCCATAGCGGCACGGCTGAAGCCGTGCCCTGATACAAAGCTACCTGATGCGACGCTTCCCGATACCAAGCGTCCTGATGAAAAGCCTTGGAATCACGTTGCGAAGTTGTGAGACATGTTGCTACTGCGGTTGGCAGGCGGAAGCGCCTGCCCCACTCTGCGTGCCGCACTACCCTAGGCCGCGCCGGTCCGCCGTTTGCGCGCGCGCAGTTCCCGGCTGGCGGGCTTGCGCCGCGAACGAATGCGTCCGTTATCCAGGCCGTATTCCAGGGCCTTGCGCTGTAGCGTGTTGCGGTGGATGCCCAACTGCTTGCTGGCCGCCGACTGGTTGCCTTTGCTGTGCCCGAGCGCCGCTTCGATCATGCTCCGTTCCAGGAGCGCGACCGCATCCGTGAGAAAAACGCCTCCGTTTAACAGTCGAGCCACCAAACCGTCAAATTCGTTTTTCATTTCTTATCCTTGTTCGCCTCGGGCGTTGTTATGTGCCGCCGGGCGGTCGCCCAGGCTTGCTTGACCTGCCCGTATGCCTTGCGAAAACCTTCTTTAAACTCGTGAGGAGCCATGTCCGCCGCCAAGTTGGCCGCGCCCACCAGGTAAGGAGCCAGGCGGGAATTCTCGACCGCGGCCGGCGGCGTGTCGCCGTGCGAAAACGCCATCAGTCCGGAAACCAGCACCACCGAGATCAGGGCTGCGCGCAATACGCCGAAGCCCGCACCCAGAAGGTGATCGAAGAAAGACAGCCCGGTCACCCTCAGAAACTTGCCCACCACAAAACCGACCAGCGCGCCCACCAGCAGCACGCCGCAGAACACCAGGATGAAGCCGGCGAAATTCGCCGCCTGGCGCGACTTGAGGTGTGGCTCCAGAAAGCCGCCCGCCCAGCCGTAAAACCATAACCCCAACACGAACCCCAATACCACCGAAACCAGCCCGATCACTTCCCGCGTCAAGCCCCTGCGGAAAGCGGCCACCACCGACGCCGCCAGAATCAGCGCCAGCACCACATCCAGCCAGTTCATAGCTGGTGGCCGGTGAGCGCCTGGTAGGCCTGTAAGTATTTTTCGCTGGTCTTCGCCGCGACCTCCTGCGGCAGCGGCGGAGCTGGCGGCTGCTTGTTCCAGTGAATCGATTCCAGGTAGTCGCGGACGAATTGCTTATCGAACGAGAACTGCGCGCCGCCGGCCCGGTACGTGTCTGCCGGCCAAAAACGCGAGGAATCCGGCGTCAGCACTTCGTCGCCGAGCACCAGCGTGCCATCCACGAAGCCGAATTCGAACTTGGTGTCGGCGATGACGATGCCGCGCGATTCGGCATAGCGGGCCGCGCGAGAATAGATTTCGAGCGTCAAATCGCGCAGCCGTTTGGCGAGGTCCTCGCCGATCAGCGCAACGGTCTGCGCGAACGAGATGTTTTCGTCGTGTCCCGCCTGCGCCTTGGTGGATGGCGTGAAAATCGGCTCGGGCAGTTTGTCGCTTTCGCGCAGACCCGCCGGAAGTGAAATGCCGCACACGGTTCCGTGCTGCTTGTATTCCTTCCAGCCGGAACCGGAAAGATAGCCACGCGCCACGCACTCGATGTCGATCATACTGGCCCGCTTCACCAACATGGAGCGGCCCCCCAGTTGATCGCGAAACGCGGCGAGCGCCGCCGGGTACTCACCAACCTGCGCCGTCAGAAAATGCGTTGGCGTCAGGTCGCGCAGAAAGTCGAACCAGAAAATGGAAAGCTGGGTCAGGACCTTGCCCTTGTCCGGGATGCCGGTGGGAAGAATGTAGTCGAATGCCGAGATGCGGTCGGTAGCGACAATCAGAAGCTGCTCGCCAACGCGATAAACATCGCGCACTTTGCCGTGGGCGTGAAGTTCGATGCCAGGAAGATCAGTCGTTAAGAGAACCGGGTTCTGTATGGAATGCACGGTGCCTTTGGATTTTCACTCGGGGGGGCCTTCCAAATCATAGCGCTTCCCGCGCCGATTGCAACGGAAATTTCCAAAAAATTCCGCCGGTTGCCGCGTCGCGCGGCGCAGCCGGCGCGATCTTCTTCCGCGCTTCATCGTTAACGCCGCGCGGCTTCGCCTGAAGACTAAAGAACTTCGGCGGATTGGCGGCCAACTGTCGTGCCGGTACTGGCCTTCACTGAACTGTACAATCGAGGAGTGACCGACGCCGCGCTGCTCGAACAAATTGCCCGCTCGCCGCACGCCCGTGCTAACTTTAAGCAACTTGTCCGGGAGCTGGGCACCAGGGGTGAAACGCGCGCCGAGTTGGAAACCGCGCTCGCCCGATTGGCCGCCCGCGGCGATCTCATCGAGCTGCGCTCCGGCCACTACACGGCCACCGCGCGCAGCCGCGAATTCGCCGTCGGCCGCGTGAACATGCACCGCGACGGCTACGGCTTCCTGATTTCCGACCGTCCCCTCGAAGGCATCCAGGGCGATGTGTTCCTGCCGCCGGAAACGGCTGAAAAAGCCATGCACGGCGACCGCGTGGTGGTCCGCATCGCACGCATCGAAGCCGGCGGACGCGCCGATGGCGAAATCGTCAAGGTGTTGCAGCGCGCGCACCTGACCGTGGTCGGCGAATTCCGCATTGGCCGGCGCGGGCAGTATGTGGTGCCGCACGATGGCCGCATCCGGCAGTGGATCGAGATTCCCGAAGGCATGGAGATCCCGCCGGCCGGCGGCACTATTGATCGCATTGGCGTCACCCCGCGCCAGGTGAATTCGCCCGCGGAACTGGCCGGCCTGATCGTCAACGTCGAGGTGGTCGAATACGCGGAGCGCGGAGAGCATCCGGTGGGCCGCGTGATCGAGATTCTCGGCACCCCGGACGATTTCGGGGTGGATGTCGAGATCGTCATCCGCCAGCATCACCTGCCGCACTGCTTTCCGCCGGAAGTGGTGGAGCAGGCGCGTGCCATTGCGGACTCGATCGATGACGCCGAACTGGCCTCGCGCCGCGATTTCCGCGGGCTCGATATCGTCACCATCGATGGCGAAACCGCGCGCGATTTTGACGACGCGGTGTGGGTGGAACGCCTGGCAAACGGCAACTATGCGCTGCAGGTCCACATCGCCGACGTGAGCCACTATGTGCGGCCCGGCACGCCGATCGACGTCGAAGCCCGCCTGCGCGGGACGAGTGTCTACTTCCCAGACCGCGCGGTACCCATGCTGCCTTTCGAGCTATCGACCAACATCTGCTCGCTGCGCCCGCAGGTGGACCGGCTGGTCCTTTCAGCGCTGCTCGAAATCGACGCTCGCGGTGAAACCGTGGCGCAGGAGTTCACCACCGGCGTGATCCGCAGCGTCGAGCGGATGACTTACACCGATGTTCATCTTGTGCTCGAAGGCGATGCCGCCAAGCGCGAGCGCTACCAGCCGCTGGTCGAGCGCTTCGAGCTGATGCGGGAACTGGCGCTGCTGATGAATCGCAAGCGCGTGCGCCGCGGCTCGATCGATTTCGACATGCCCGAGCCGCTGATCGAGTTCGACGAATGGGGCGCCATGACCGGCGTCAGCCGTGCCGCGCGCAACATCGCCCACCGCATCATCGAAGAGTTCATGCTGGCCGCCAATGAAGCGGTGGCCGCGCACCTGGCCACCGCCGTCCCCGCCAGCATCTATCGTATCCACGAAAAGCCCGACCCCAAGCGCGTGATGGATTTCGAGGAAGTGGCCGCGCACTTCGGTTATTCGCTCGGCGTGGGAGCGATTCCCGTGCAGCGGTTCGGCGTCACGGACAAGCGGCGCGACGGCGGCAAGCGGCGGCACGACATCGAACTGGCCGCGCCCGAGTTGAAGATCACGTCGCGCCAATACCAGAAGCTGGTGGCGAAGATCGAAGGCAAGCCGGAGGAGCGCATCCTCAGTTACCTGATGCTGCGGTCGTTGAAGCAGGCGCGCTACGCGACCAATAACGTCGGCCACTTCGCGCTGGCCGCCGACACTTACACGCACTTCACGTCGCCCATCCGCCGATACCCCGACCTGGTGGTGCACCGCCTGCTGCGCGAGGCGCTAGACGCCGATCGGAGCCGCGACCGTCAGGGAGCGGTTGCCACAACTCTTACCGAGCCCGAACTCAGTGCCATCGCCACCGAGTGTTCCCACACCGAACGTCGCGCCGCCGAAGCCGAGCGCGAGCTGGTGGAGTGGAAGAAGGTGCGCTTTATGGCGGACCGCGTGGGCGAGGATTTCGACGCGCTCGTCATCAGCACCGCCAAGTACGGAATCTTCGTCGAGCTGACCGAGCTGTTCATCGAAGGCCTGGTGCCCATCGACACACTACCCGGCGACGAATACACCTACCGCGAAAACGTGCGCAAAGTAGTCGGCAAACGCACAAGACGCGAGTTTTCCATCGGCGACCGCGTAAGAGTAGTCCTGGTGCGAATCGACGCCAACGAACGCAAACTGCAATTCGCGGTGTTTGAGGAATCGAAGCCAAGGCGGCGGAAGGGGCGTTAGTCCGTGGCGCAGGCTGTCAAGCCCGGCTTGACAGCCCGCGCCACGTCTGCACTGCTAAACTCTCTATTAGGCCTCCATGGACCGACCTGCCGCCGCTACATCCGCCACCGCGCGGGACATCATTCTGGAGATTGTGCGCAACATGCGAGAGGGCCTCGAGCCTCTGCATTATTCCACGCTGGCGCCGGCCATCTATCACGTCTACCTGCACCCGGACGACATGGAGCGGCTGCGCGGCATCGTGCCGCGCATTGTCGATGAGGCGCGCCGCGCCCTCGATGCGGAGATGGAATCGCTCAACCGCAGCGGGCTCGCCAAGCGGCTGAAACTTGCGCGGCGCGGCGAGCCTAAGGTGGCCGCACCCGAGGGCGGATGGCAGATCCGCATTCTGGAGAATACCGACGACGATGTGGATGCGGGCGACATCGTCATTTACTCCGAGCTGGCCCTGCCCGCCAAGGAGGAACTCGGCGCCGGCAGCATGACCAAGCGCATCGCCACGCGCCGCATGGCGGGAACGGCAGCGAGCGCCGAGTCGTCCTACCAGCCGGCGCAGGCGGCGCCCGAGACGCCAGCGGCGGCGCCCGCCGGCGCGTTTGCGTACATCGAATATGAAGACCGCGGCGTGCGCAAGACGTTCTACATGACCAAGAACGAAATCGTGGTGGGCCGCGGCGGGCGCGATTATTGGACGGACTTGAAACTGGACACGTTGCCCGATGTTTCGCGCGAGCACTTCCGGTTGCGCCGCGATCCGGAGACCGGCAAGTTCTTTCTGAAGGACCTGAGCCGGCTGGGCACGACCATTAATGGCGTCGCCGCTCCTTCGAGCATCGAAGTGGCCGGCACCGAGAAACGCGACCGCAACGTGGAAGCGCCCGTGCCGGAGCAGGCGCGTCTCGGTCTGGCCGGCGTTTGCTTTCTGGAATTCCGAAGCGCCGCGCATGGTTAAGAAACCGCTCAGCGGCAACAGTACCGACCGCGCCCTTTGGTCGCGGCTCCGATTTCGCGCGCGATCGGAGCCGCGACCAGAGGGCACCCCAGAGGGAGCGGTCACGGTGATCGATGTGGCAATTTCATGACAGGCTCTAACACGATGCTGAAATGCGCGGGGGCTAGCGACCTGGGCCGCGTGCGCCACAACAACGAAGACGCCTGGTACATGGACGCCGAGCGCGGCATCTTCCTGGTGGTGGATGGCATCGGCGGGGAGGCGGCGGGCGAGAAGGCGGCGGCAATCGCGGTGGACCGCATCCGCGCCCGCCTGGAACGCCAAACCGGCTCGGTGGAGCAGCGCGTGCGCGAGGCCATCACCGTGGCCAACAACGAGATTCTGCGCGCCGCGCGCGGCAATCCGCAGTGGCAGGGCATGGCCTGCGTGCTGACTCTGGTGGCGATGGATGACGGTTCGGCGGTGGTGGGCCACGTCGGCGATTCGCGACTCTACGAGATCCGCCGTGGTGCGATCCGCAAGATCACTCACGACCATTCGCCGGTGGGGGCGCGCGAAGACGCGGGCGAACTGTCCGAGCTCGATGCCATGCTCCATCCGCGCCGCAACGAAGTCTTTCGCGACGTGGGCAGCGAGGAGCATTCGCCCGACGACGCGGATTTCATCGACATCGAACGTGTGCCGTTCGAGTCCGACGCGGCGCTGCTGCTGTGCACCGACGGTCTCAGCGACCAAGTGACATCGGATTACATACGCCTGCTGGTGGAACGCAACGCGGGCGATCCCGCCGCCGCCGCGCGCCAATTGATCGAGGCCGCCAATACCGCCGCCGGCAAGGACAATGTCACGGTGGTGCTGGTGGAGGGCTCGAAATTCGCCGCGGCTAGCGCGGATGCTCCTCGCCTGGGGTTCCGCGTGGGCAGTGCGGTGGCTTTGGCCGCGGGCGTGTTGCTGGTGGCGCTTTTTGTCGTCGGAGTTCTGCGCACCTTGCAGCCCTCCAAGCTCGTGACTTCGGTTAGGGTCGGACCGCGGGTCCTTCAGGTCGATGCCTCCGACAACGGGCCCGGGACTCTCGGCGTAGCTGTCTCCCAGGCGCTGGCAGTAGCCCAGGCCGGCGATATCGTTCAGTTCGCCGCGGGCAGGGAATACCATCAGCCGGTGCGGCTGAAATCCGGCGTCACGTTTCGTGGCAGCCAGTGGGGCGAAATGGCGAATGGCTCCCGCGCCATCTTGCGTCTCGCGCCTGGAGCGGCCGGCCCGGCTGTGTTGGGCGACAACGTTCGCGACGTCCGCATTCAGGGCCTGCGCATCCTCGCCGACCCGCAGGCGCCGCTCCCTCAGGGCATTCTCTTAGTTGACTCCAGCATCGAGATCGACGATACGGAAATCGAGGGCGCTACCATCGGCATCGAAGTTCGCGGCGCCAGCCGGTTGCTCATGCGCGCTTCGACCATCCGCGATTCGCTGGCCGAGGGGCTGCTCGCCTCCGGCCCCAGCTCGCTGTGGCTGTCGCACAATTCGTTTCTGCACAACCACGGCGTCAACCTCGCGGCGCGCGATGGCGCGCAGCCTTCGCTCACCGGGAACGTGTTCGATAAAAGTACGCTGGAGTTACCAACCGACCTCAAGCCGGAGAGCGTTCGCGAGCAGAATTTCCTGCTGGATGCGAAACCCGCCCCGGCGCGGAGGGGAGGGAAGCCATGATTGCCCCCGCTGACCGGCGTATCGGCAAGTACGAAATCGGCCGCAAGCTCGGCCGCGGCGGCATGGCCGACGTGTACCTGGCCGAGGACACCGAAACCGGGCACACGGTGGCGCTGAAGCTGATCGAACACGGCGCGGACGCCGACACTGTCGATGCCATCGAAGCCGAACGCCGCGGCGCGGAACTGCAGGCCCGCCTGGCCGCCGTCGACCCTCGAGTGGTCCGCGTGTATGAGGCCGGCGACCTGGAGAGTTATTTCCATGTCGCCATGGAGTATATCGACGGGCAGGACCTGGCCGAGTTGCTGCGCCACGGTCCGCTGGTTGTCGAGTTCGCCGTCGATACCGCCATCGCGGTGGCCGAGACGCTGGTCAACGCCCACAACCTGGAGGCGTCTATCGACGGCAAGGAATTTCGCGGCGTGGTGCATGGCGACATCAAGCCCAAGAATATTCGCATCGATAGCCGGGGCGAAGTGCGCGTGCTCGATTTCGGCATTGCGAAGGCGCTTTCGCTTTCGCGCCGGCTGACTCGCAATGAATTCGGCTCGGTGCCCTACGCGTCGCCGGAGCGGCTCGATTCGGGCGAAGTGGACGCGCTCTGCGATTTGTGGTCGCTGGCGGTGATGCTCTACGAAATGGTGACCGGGCTGCAGCCTTATCACGCCGAATCGACCGAGCGCCTGGAGAGCATGATCCGCTCGCGCATTCCGCCGCCGCCCGCGCCCGATCCCTGCCCGGAACCGCTGCGGCGCATCATCGTCAAGGCTACCGCGCCGGATGCGGCAATGCGCTACCAGTCCGCGCGCGAGTTCGCCGACGACCTGATCGCGTTCCGCCACGATGGCACCGTGCGCGCGGCGACCGAGGACCTGGATGCGACGCGGCGCACGACGCGCGCCGAGCTTGACGATGCCACCCGCCGCACCGCGCCCCAGGGCGAAGCCACGCGCCGCAAGCCGCCCGCGCGGAACTGGCCTCTCACCGCCCAGCTTCCCAAGCGGCCGCGCACGAAATTCGGCAACGTCATGCGCGTGGTGTCCCTGCTGGCCGTAGCGGCGATCTTGTACGGCGGCTGGGAGCTCTTTGCCAACTACCTGATGTACCAGCACGGCCAGCAGCTCAAGCGTGACATCCAGGCCGAGCAGGTGACCGACCCCGATCGCATCTGGGACCGTTGGACGGAACTTTCCAAGCGCAATCCTTCGTCTCTTCTCTTGTACTCGCCGCGGAAAGCCGTGAAGGAAAACCTGGTGGAGACAGCCGATCGCGTGATTGCCGCCTATCGCAAGGCCGACGGCCAGCCGATCTATGAGAAGGATTGGGAACGCGCCCGCAACGCCCTGGCGCGTGCCCTCGCGATGGATCCGGACGACCAGGTGCGGGGCAAGCTGCGCCTGGCCGAAGGGCACGTGACCCGCATCAATGGCGCGGCTCATCATGACGCGAAGCAACTGCAGACCGCCGTAGACGATTTCAGCCAGGCCGACCGCCTGTTGCCGCACTCGCCCGATCCCCAGCTTGGGCTGGCGCGCGCTTACTACAACTTGAAAGACATCGACAAGACCTCTGCCGCGCTCGAAGAGGCCGAGCGCCGCGGCTATCAGCTCGCCAACCGCGACAAGCTGCAACTGGCCGATGGCTACCGCGACCGCGCCGACCTCACGTTTTGGGACTCGCGCAACGTTCGCGGCCTGCCGCAGGAAAAGGACGAGGACGATCGCGCCGCCGCCGATTACCGCCGCGCGCTCGACCTGTACCAGAACGTCGCCCCGTATGGCAACGCCAGCGTCGGCATTGTGCGCGTCCAAGCCAGCCTGCTCATCGTCAACGCACGCCTGCAACAGATCGCGGACACTGGAGGCACGGCGCAGAAATGAGGGGCTGTACGACGGCCTACATAAAACGTGGGGCGGACGCCCTCGTCCGCAGCCGGCCCCCCCGCCGGCTCTGCGGGCGTGCCCGGTTCGGCAGACGTGGCGCACGCACTCGTGCGTGCCGCGTCGGCAATCTTGCCGACGCCCGGCGCTCGTACATCCTCGTCAAGTCAGAGGTAGGACAGGCGATCAGTTTCTGTGGTCTGTTAGGATCGGCCGCCGGCCCGCGAAATTCCATGAACAACTCCGGTAGCGCCGGCGGTCTTGCCGCCGGTGATTTGCCGGGGTTCTCGGAGCTTCGAGGCGGTTTTTCGACCCTGTCAAGTTGTCGCGCCTTGGCGAGACATGACAGACCACGAAAAGCGATGGTCCGTCCCACCATTGGCGCTGGTTGCGGACGGCCAGGTTCCACCCGCTAACATGCCCGTCACCCGCAGCAGCGCCGCCAACCGCCCGAGCGCCGGGCGCGGCCCCCAACGCCGCGTCGCGTGGCGTATCCGCGAGCTGCTGTGGATGGTTGCCGCCGGCCTGGTTGTGGCCGCCGGTTTGTGGCTGGCGTGGCGCGCCAAGACCGCCGGCTTTCCCGTCGCCGAACAGGCGCTGGCCGCCAAGCAGATCGTCAACCTGAACGAGCTTTCCGTCCGCGAGGATCTGCTGCCCGTGCTCGCGCTGTATCCCGATCCGGCCGAGCGCGAATTCGTCGCTCGCAAGATTTACAACATCTCCGGCGGCCTGGCCAACGTCGGCGCCATCGCCCGCATTCGCGTTACCCGCGAGGAACTCGCCGGCCGCGGATTACAGGTGCTGCGCGACCGTCTCAAAGACCGCGAGTCCATGCCGCTGGTGAGCGGCGACCAACTGCGCTTGCTCAAACCCTCGCTGGTGGTGCGCCGGCCGGAGGAGTTCCGCCGCTCGTTCGAAATTTGGATCGCGCTTTTCTTCGCCGCCTTTCTGCTGGTCAACGTGGTCTGGAGCGCGCGCGGTTTCCGTGGCGATCCATACCTTGTATCCGCCCTGGTTCTGCTTACCGGCGTCGGCCTGGTGTTGATGATCAGCCTGCGCGATCCGCTGCGCGATCAGTTGCTGTTCGCCGATTTCGCCCAGGGCGCGGCGCTCGGCTGCGTGCTGATGGCCGCTGCCGCGCTGCTCGATTTCGAACGCCTCACCGGCCGCTTGAGCTTCGTGCCGCTGCTGGCCAGCTTCGCGCTTTCCGCACTGCTGATCGTCTTCGGCTCCGGTCCCGGCTCGAGCGACGCCAAGGTCAACCTGCTCGGTTTCCAGCCGGTCGAGATCATCCGCGTGCTGCTGGTGTTTTTTCTGGCCGGGTATTTTGCGCGGCGCTGGGACGTGCTGCGGCACGCGCACGAAACCCGCGCTTCGCTTGTCCGGCTCACTCGTCACATCGATATTCCGCCGGTCGAATACACTCTGCCGGCCGCCGCGTGCGTGGCGCTTTCGCTGCTGTTTTTCTTCCTGCAGAAAGATATGGGCCCGGCGCTGGTTTTTTGCTGCCTGTTTCTGACGCTCTATGGCATCGCGCGCGCGAGCGTTTTCGTGCCCCTGGTTGGCTTCGCGCTGGTGGTGCTGGGCTTCGTGGCGGGCTTCTATTTGGGTGTGCCGCACACCGTTGGCGAGCGCGTTTCCATGTGGCTTTCGCCCTGGGATAACCTGATTCACGGCGGCGATCAACTGGCGCAGTCGCTGTGGGCCTTTTCCACCGGCCAGCTTTCCGGCATGGGTATCGGGTTGGGCGATCCGCAACTGGTTCCCGCGGCGCACACCGATCTGATCCTGTCAGCCCTGAGCGAGGAATGCGGCTTCCTGGGAGTCGCCGCGGTCTTCGGCGTTTACGCATTTATCATATGGCGGGCGCTGCGCATCGCCTTGCGCGCCGCGTCGGATTATGAATTCTTTTTGGCCGCCGGGCTGGGCGTGGCTACCGCGCTGCAGCTTCTGCTGATCTCCGCCGGCGCGCTCGGCGTGGCGCCGCTCTCCGGCGTGGTGACGCCATTCCTGAGTTACGGCCGGACCGCGCTGCTGGCGAATTTCCTGGTGATCGGCATTCTCGAATCCATCTCCGCGCGGCGCCGGCCGGAAGAAGAGGCCGCGCCATTTCGCCCGGCCGTAGCCGTGGCGGGCATCATTCTCGCAGTGGCCGGCGCGACGGTGCTGGCCAAGGCCGCCTGGGTCGAGTTGCTCCACCCCGCCGCGGTGATGGGGGAAGGCGCGCTAGTGGTGGAGGCTGACGGCGCCCGCCGATTCGAATACAATCCGCGTTTTCAGGAAGTGATGCGCCAAATTCCCAAAGGCGCCATCTACGACCGCAACGGCCTGCCCCTGGCGACCACCGACTGGAGCGAGCTCGAAAAACATCGCACCGAGTACGCCGCGCTCGCGATCGATATCGATCGCGCCTGTTCCCGCACCGACAATCGCCACTACCCATTCGGCGGCCTGATGTTCGACCTGCTGGGCGATCTGCGCACCCGCACACGCTGGGCCGCCGGCAACACTGCGTTTGTGGAGCGCGATTCCGCCCGCCGCCTGCGCGGCTATGACGACCGCCCCACCTTGGTGGACGTCAAGAACCCGAAGACCGGCGCGATCGAGCGCGTGATCCGTTACGATTACCGCGAACTGGTCCCGCTGGTGCGCCACCGTTACGAACCAAACAGCCCCGAAGTGCGCCGCGTGCTCGACCGGCCGCGCGACATCCATATGTCGATCGACGCGCGCCTCACCGTGCGCGTGGCGGCCATTTTGCGCGCCACGCTGAAGTCGGCGGGCCTCGAGAAAGGCGCGGCCGTGGTTCTCGATCCCTCCTCCGGCGACCTGCTGGCCGCCGTGAGCCTGCCCTTGCCGCCCGACACGCCGCCAGCCGAACCGGCAAGCGACCAGGCCAATCCGTTCCTCGACCGCGCGCGCTTCGGCCTCTACCCGCCCGGGTCCACTTTCAAAGTGGTCACCGCCATGGCCGCTTTGCGCAAGGACCCGCAGCTCGCCGGCAAGACCTACGAATGCATCCGCCTCGCCGACGGGCGAGTGGGCAACTTCATCAAAGGGTCCAAGCGCCCTATCCGCGACGACATTCAGGATCGGGCGCCGCATGGCACGGTCAACATGGAGCGCGGGATCGTGCTTTCCTGCAACGCCTACTTCGCGCAATTGGGCGCGTATGACGTGGGCGCCGAGCCGCTGCTCGAAACCGCCGGTCTGCTCGGCATCTCCGTGGCCGCGCCCGCGACCGCCGCGCAACTGCGCAAGTCGCTGCCGCAATCTTCCTACGGGCAGGGGCAGGTGGTGGCGTCGCCGTTCCAGATGGCGCGCGTGGCTGCCACCGTGGCAACCGGCGGCGCCATGCCGCAGGGCCGCTGGATCGCCGACGAGACCAATCCGCGCACCGCGCCGCCGCAGCCGGTGTTGACCGCCGACGCCGCTGCCACGCTGGGCAAGTTCATGCGGGAAGTGGTGACTTCCGGCACCGGACGCCGAGCCGAGTCCTCTGTTCCCATCGCCGGCAAGACCGGCACCGCCGAGCTGGCCGGCGCGCCTTCCCATGCCTGGTTCATCGGCTTCGCTCCTTATGGCGCCGGCCCGCGCAAGATTGCCTTCTCCATCCTGGTGGAAAATGGAGTGTACGGAGGCACTACCGCCGCGCCCGCTGCCGCCCAGATCGTCGCAGCGGCGCTCGAACTGGGCCTGATTCAGCCATGAGACTATTTTCCGATATCGAAAAGACCATCGAACGCGGCTTTCGCAAGTGGACCGAGCATGTCTTCGGCGCCGCACAGTCCGATGAGCTGCTGCTGGTGCATCGCGCCATCCTTGAGGAAATCGAAACCAAAGTGCAGACCGCCGGCCGCGGCCAACGTGTCTTCCCCTACTCGTTGGTGACCGTCACTTTGATGTCCGCCGACGCCGACCGGCGCGCGCTCTACGCCGCGGCTTTCGGCGCCGAGGCCCGCCTCGCGAACGACGTGCGCCAGGCTCTGGAAGGCGCCGGCTGCCAGTTGCCAAGTGCCTTTGCGGTCGATGTCAAAACCGCCGAATCCGGCCGCGGCGCCTTCGAGATTCGGTATGGCACCGCGGCACCCGCTCCGCCCGCGCCGGCAAGCCTGGTAGTGGTGAAGGGTAAGGCGGAGAGCGAAACTTACCCGCTCTCGAAACCGCGCACCAACATCGGCCGCCTGGCGGAGTTGACCGATGCCGAAGCGCGCGTGGTACGCCGCAACGACGTGGTCTTTCTCGAAGGCGCCGACGAGTCCAACAACACCGTGTCGCGCAAGCACGCGCACATCCAGTTTGCGGCGGGCGAATACCGCATCGCGGATGACGGGAGCGAATTCGGCACCCGCGTCTTCCGCGATGGCCGCTCGATCGACGTCCCCGCCGGCAACCGCCGCGGCGAAAAGCTGCGCCCCGGCGACGAGATCCACCTCGGCCGCGCCTGCCTCCGCTTTCAGCAATAGGTAGGGCACGCTTTAGCTTGCCCAAAAACACCAAAAACAATAACGGCCACAGATGAACACAGATAAACACTGATGAACACCGATTGAGAAGGATTGGCTCATCCGTGTTCATCTGTGGCTCGGAATCCTCTGTCGGATTTTTTCAGCAGCCAGCTTAGTTTGCCCGCGCCAAGATCTTGCCGCACGGCAGAAAAATGCCGCCTCTCGATCCCTCCGCGCGATGACGCCACAAGACTTGCCGTATGGCCACCTTCATGCTTGGCACTGGGGTGTGACGCTCGGTCCAATGGCCGGTGAACTGGAACGCTACATGGATCTGCTGAGCGCCCGGCAGAAGCTGGTGGCTTCCAACATCGCCAACGCGGATACGCCCGGTTACCAGACCCAAGACATCGACTTTCAGTCCGAATTCCAGAACGCGCTGGGCGCGCCGCAAGCGGTCGCCGTGGCTGGCCTGGCGAATAAGAATGACGGAAACAACGTCAGCATCGACCGCGAATCGCGCTTGCTGGCCGAGAACGCGCTGCGCTTTCAGGCGGCTTCCACCCTGCTGCATTCGCAGATTCAGCAACTGCGCTCGGCGATTAAAGAAGGGCAGACCTCATGAGCCTGTTCTCCGCGCTTTCGGTGGGCGCATCCGGCATGGCGGCGCAGCGGGCGCGTGCCGAACTGCTGGTGGAGAATCTGGCCAACGCCGAAACCACGCGCACGCCCGAAGGAGGGCCGTACCGTCGCAAGGATGCGGTGTTCGAAAGCACGACGGTCGGTTCGCCCTTTTCCTCGGTATTCGGCCAGGAGATTGAAGCGGCCAACGGCGTGGCCGTGGCCTCGGTGGTGACCGATACGCGCGACCCTGAGAAGCGTTACATGCCGGGGCATCCCGATGCCGATGCCAACGGGTACGTGGCCTTTCCGCGGGTGAACCCGGCCGAAGACATGGTGGATCTGATGGGTGCGGCACGCGGCTACGAAGCCAACGTGGCGGCCATCGGCGCGGTCAAGGACATGATCCAGCGCTCCATCGACTTGTTGAAGTGAGGCTGAACCATGGCGTCCCCCATTCTTCCCATTTCGGCGCCGCCCCTGGTCGAACCGCTGCAGGTGGCGGGCGGGACAGGCGGCGGTGATTTCGGCCAGGTCTTTTCGAGCGCCATCCGCTCGGTGGAGGGCGCGGGCCAACAGGCGCAGGCATCGGTCGACCGCTTCCTCACCGGCGATGGTGAGGATCTCCATACTGCGGCGCTGGCCACCACCAGGGCTGAGATGGCCTTCGACATGTTCCTCCAGACGCGCAACAAAGCGGTCAGCGCTTATCAGGAAATCATGCGCATGCAACTCTAGGGGATTCTGTCGGAACTGGGACACTGCAGGCACCTGGGAGAGTGGCTGGTCTGATATCGCCAGATGAGAATCACCTTGCGGTTTTGGCTTTCGCGCAGGACCGAGGACATCATTACTTCAGCCCGAAGGTCCAGGGGCGAAAGGATTATCGTTCAGGATTTCCATTTTCTGCAGGACTGCTTGCGAAAAACTGTTGTTACTGTGAAAGATGCGTTTGCCGCAGCCTGGTGAATTCATGCTTTGCCCAGTTGGCGATGATCGCAAATGGTGTCATCAGCGCGAACACCAGTATCCGTCCGATCCAGGGGGTTCTGATGCACACGGTGCGCACGCAAAAGGACTCGCGGGCGTTCCAGACCCAAGGCAGCCCACAGGCGAGGACGATTATCCAGACCCCGCAATAAGCGCCAAGAACGATTGCGCCGGCACGAGTGCGAAACAACACCAGGATGAATGCAAGACAGCCGGCAATGGCAGGTGCCAGAGTCACTAATAAACCGACTCGGCCCGTCGTCCTGATCGCTCCGAGGTTCAGTGGAAATCGCGCATTACCACAGATCAGAACCGACAAAACTATTAGATAAACCGTCGAGACTGCAAGCCAGAGTAGCGCACTCCAGCGGCCAATCTCCGAACGGAAGGAACGAGCCATAATAGCCTCTTCGGAAAGCATCCATTATCCGATACGATTTCGAGTCGCAGGAGGTTCCCGTGAGTCCCTTTTAGCCCTTTAAGAGCTTCTTTCTGCTGTTTCGCGCTCATTGGCCTCAGGTTTTGAGCTCCTCCCACCGATCTATGGAATACACCGGCAGTGTGCCGGAGCAACCGGCATGAAGAGCGTATTTGCCAACCTCAGCTTGCGCCAGCGCGCCACCATCGGCCTGATCGTGGTAGCCGTTGCAGCAGCACTGTACGCCCTGGTGCATTGGCAAAAGGAAGCCGACTTCAAGCCCCTCTACACCGGCCTGGCCCCGGAAGACGCCGGCGCGATCGTCCAGAAATTGAAGGAGAGCGGCGTGGACTACCGCCTGCCTGAGTCGGGCGGCGTGGTGATGGTTCCCTCCGCCCGGCTGGCGGAATTGCGCTTAACCATGGCGACGGCGGGCCTGCCGAGATCGGGCCGCATCGGCTTCGAGCTGTTCGACAAGGCGAACCTCGGGGCCACCGAATTCACCGAACACGTCAATTACCGGCGTGCGCTCGAAGGGGAACTCGAACGGTCCATTATTTGTCTGGCGGAAGTGGAACAAGCCCGCGTCCACATCACTTTTCCGAAGGAATCCGTTTTTCTGGACTCGCAGGAGCCGGCCAAGGCCAGCGTGCTCGTCAAGATCCGGCCCGGCGCGCACCTGGGGGCGGAGAACGTCCAGGCCATCGACCATCTCGTGGCGAGCGCCGTGGAGGGGCTTGCGCCGGACGCGGTGTCGGTTTTGGACATGAACGGCAACCTGTTGGGCCGGCCTGCGGCGGCGGGCGGGCTGGAGGGTCCCGATTCCTCCGAAGCGTCGCTCGAATACCGGCACAAAGTCGAGGCGGACCTGCTGGCCAAGATCGCTTCCACACTCGAGCCCCTGCTGGGCGCGGGGAAGTACCGCGCAGGAGTTTCCGTCGAATGCGACTTCGCCGCCGGCGAGCAGAGCGAGGAGCTTTACGACCCCGCCCGCTCCGTGATGCTCACTTCCCAACGCAGCGAAGACAACTCCGGCTCCGCGTTCGCGGCCGGCGTGCCGGGAACTCCCTCCAGTTTGCCCAGACCCACGTCGCGCCCGGGCAACGGGGCGGGGCGCAACACGCGCGTGACGGAAAATATCACCTACCAGGCTAGTCGAACGGTGAAAAAGACCCGTCTTCCGGCGGGAACCGTGCGCAGGATGTCGCTGGCGGTTCTGGTAGACCATGAACTGAGCTGGCAAAAGGACAAGACCGGCTACCAGCGCGTGCTGGTGCCCCCGAGCGCGGACAAGCTGAAGGTGGTCCGCGATCTGGTGACGGGAGTCACCGGGTTCAACGCCGAGCGGGGCGATCAGATTACCATCGAGTCGCTGCCGTTCGAGACTACGCTGACCTTGGAGCCTCCGCAGCCGCAGGTTTCGGCGCCGCCGGCCAGGCCGGCCGGCCCCTTCGGCCTGCCCATCGACCGCAAGACCATGCCGGTGGCGGCGGGAGCGGCGCTGGGCCTGGTGGTCCTCGGTTTCGTAGCCGCCTGGCTGCTGCGGGGAAAGAGCCATACGCAGCGCGGGAAGGTGGCCTTGCAGCAGGCGTTGCCCGCCGCGCCGGAGGGCGCCCAGCCGGCGGCGCCTGGCCTTGCGGCCCCCGGCTCCAACGTGGAGCAACAGATTGAATCCAAGCTGGCCGCGCGCGACGCCATGCAGCAGAAGATGGAGGCGCAGGCTCTGAACGCTTTGAACATGGCGCCGGTCATCACTAAGACCGCCGAAGTGCTGGCCAAACACTTGCGGGAAAAGATCAAACAGGACCCGGAAACGCCGGCGCAGGTTCTGCGGACGTGGATTCGCGAGGAGGATATGTGACGCCCGGGGGTGGTGGATAGGCGATGATCGTTAACGCCAAGCCGGACACCGAGACGCTATCGCCGCTGCGCAGGGCAGCGATGCTGCTGATTGTGCTGGGCGAACAGACGGCATCGGAAATGTTGCAGCAGCTATCGGAGGACGATGTCCAGAGGGTCAGCCGCGAAGTAGCCCGAGTCACTTCCATCTCCAGCGACCAGGCCGAAAGCGTCCTCAACGATTTTCACCATATGGCAGTGGCGGGCGACTACGTCGCGCGCGGCGGCATCGACTTCGCGCGCAAACTCTTGATGCGGACATTTAGTCCGGACACCGCCAAACGGATGCTGGATCGCTTGGCCAAAGCCCTGGGCGCGGATGCCGCTTCCTTCGATGCGCTGCAAAAAGCCGACCCGCAACAGCTTGCGAAATTCATTCACAACGAACACCCGCAGACCATCGCGCTGGTCCTGTCGCATCTCAACGCTTCCCAGGCCGCCGCGCTGTTGAATTCGCTGCCGGCCGGGCTGCGCTCCGACGTGGCCCAGCGCATGGCGAGTCTGGACCAGATCTCCCCGGAAATCATCCTCAAAATCGCCAACGTCATCGGCCAGAAGCTGCAGGCCCTCGGGGAATTCAGCCGCGAGTCCTATGGCGGCGTGCGCGCGGTGGCCGAAGTGCTGAACCGCCTGGATTCCACCTCGAGCCGCGAGATTCTCAATCACATCGAGCAGGCGGACACCAACCTGGCGCAGACCATCCGGCACCTGATGTTCGTGTTCGAGGATCTGCTGTTGATCGATCCCATGGGGCTCAAGGAGGTGCTGGCCAAGGTGGATCGCAAACTATTGACGGTGGCGCTCAAAGGCACCAGCGAACAACTGCGGGCGCAGATTCTGGGATGCATGTCGCAACGCGGTGCCGAGATGTTGAAGGAAGACATGGAAGCGCTGGGCCCGGTCAAGATCAAGGAGGTGGAGACGGCCCAGCAGTCGATCATCGCCGTCGTGCGGCAACTCGAATCGGAAGGTACGATCAGCCTCAAGGGCACGGTCGGGGAGCAGTATGTCGTCTAAGGTGCTGCCGGCGGACGATGCCGCCAACGCGGTCCGCTTCGCCTGGAAGCAAGTGCCCCTTTCGGAAACCGACGCGGGGCGGGGGCCCGCGGGAAAAGCGCCGGACTTGGCCGAGGCAACGGCGCGCCTGGAGCGCCAGGGCGAACAGCGAGCGCGTGAGGCGCACGCCGCCGGGTTCCGCGAGGGTGAGGCGGCCGGGAAGAAGCGCGCCGCCGCGGAACTGGATCCGGTGCTCGATCGTCTGGCTCGTTCCATCCACGAGATGGCCGGTTTGCGCGGCGAAATGCGGCGCGAGGCCGAAGCCGACATGCTGCGGCTGGCGCTCGAGATCGCCCGCCGCGTCTTGCGGCGCGAGATGGCGGTGGATCCGGATGCCATTCGCGGGCTGGTGCTGGCGGCGCTCGAAAAGCTGCAAGGGCAGGAAGTTTCCCGCGTGAAGGTGCATCCTTCTCATGCCGCGCTGATAGGCGAATTGCTGCGCAAGAGCGGGGCGGGCCAGCCGGTGGAGGTGATCGCGGATGCATCGCGGGAGCCGGGCGCCGTGGTCTTCGAAACCGAGCGCGGCAATCTGGACGCATCGGTGGATGCGCAGCTTCGCGAGATTGAGCGCGGGCTGGCGGATTGCCTGCGGAGGCGCGCTTGACCAATTCCATCTCGCTGGCGCCGTATTTCGCGGAGCTCGATCGCGTGTCCCCGATGCGCTGGACGGGTAGCGTGACCCAACTGGTGGGGCTGCTGGTCGAGTCGCACGGGCCAAACGTAGCGGTGGGCGATTTCTGCGAACTGGAAACCGCCGGCGGCCGGCGGATTCGCGCCCAGGTGATCGGCTTCCGCAACGGGCGCGTGCTTTCCATGCCGCTCGAGGAGATCGACGGCCTTCAACTGGGCGATCTGGTGGCGGCGCGCAGCCAGGAGGCTCGCGTTCCGGTCTCGCCGGGACTGCTGGGGCGCGTCATCGATGGTTTCGGGCTGCCGATGGATGGCGGCCCTCCCATCGCGGAACAGGCGCAATACAGCCTCTACGGCGTGCCCGTCAATCCACTCGATCGCGAGCACATCACCCAGCCGCTGGTCACCGGCGTGCGCGCCATCGATGGCCTTCTGCCCTGCGGCAAGGGCCAGCGCATCGGCATCTTCGGCGGCAGCGGCGTGGGGAAAAGCACCCTGCTCGGCGCCATGGCGCGCGACAATTCGGCCGATGTGACCGTGATCGGGATGATCGGCGAACGCAACCGCGAGGTCCGCGCCTTCATCGAGAATGAGCTGGGGCCAAAGGGGCGCCAACGCTCCGTCGTCGTGTGCGCCACCTCGGAACGGCCGGCGCCGCTGCGCGTGCGCGCCTGCTTCGTCGCGCTGGCCGTGGCCGAATACTTTCGCGACCAGGGAGCCAATGTCCTGCTGGTGATGGATTCGATCACGCGGCTGGCCATGGCGCAGCGAGAGATCGGTTTGGCGGCCGGCGAACCGCCCAGCCAGAAAGGATACACGCCTTCCGTTTTCAACCTGCTGCCCAAGGTTCTGGAACGGGCGGGAAATTTCCGCCGCGGCTCCATCACCGGTTTCTTCACCGTGCTGGTGGAAGGCGACGATTTCAACGAGCCGATTTGCGATGCGGCCCGCGGCATTCTGGACGGCCACTTCATTCTGTCGCGCCAACTGGCCGGCCAGGGACACTACCCGGCCATCGACATCCTGCACTCGGTCAGCCGGCTGTCACCGGCGCTCTCCACTCCGGCGCAAATGGCCTCGGCGCGGAAGATGCGCCAGGCGCTGGCCGCCTACCGTGACGCGGAGGACCTGATTCAGCTCGGCGCTTACGTGGCGGGTTCCAATCCCCAGCTCGACGCCAGTATACGGCTGCGGCCCGACCTGATCGACTTTCTGCGGCAGGACCAGGGCGTAAGCGCCCCGATCGAAGAAACCCTCTCACGGATGGAAGAATTAGCCAAGGGCCTGGAAGCCGGCGAACGAATGGTGGTGGCGAAACCGGCGAAATCGTAGCAAGATGTTAGCCACGAATGAACACGTATAACCATGAATGAAAAAACCAAAATGTAAAAACAAGAACTTATCTGTGTTGATTCGTGTTCATTCGTGGCCCAATCGGTTTTTCCTAGCATGAATGCATTTCGGTTCCCGCTCCAAAAAGCGCTCGAATGGCGCCGCAGCCAGCTCGATCTGGCAGAACTCAAGTTCCAGCAGTTGACGGCCGCCGTGGCGGCGGTCGATAAGGCGCTCGCGGAACTGGAGACGGCCAGCATCCGGGCAGAGATCCTGGTTCGCGACTGGAGCCCTGTGTGCGGCCACGACCTGGCGGCGTTCGGCAGCTTCCGCCTTCACGTGAAGAAGAAGAACCAGGAACTGGCAGCGAGTCGCGCCGAGTGCGCCGAGCGCATGGCCGCCGGCCGCAGCGCCATGCTGGAAGCGCGCCGCCGTTTCCGCCTTCTCGAGCGTCTCAAACAACGCCGTTTGGAGGACTGGCGCTTGGCGGGTGACAAGGAACTGGAAGAGTTGGCCAGCGAATCCTATCTGGCGCGCTGGACAGGCCGTCTCCATGCCGCCGGCGAGTGAGCCCGCACGGAGCCGCGACCAAAGGGAGCGGTCGCCGCCGATTAGCCTGGCTATTCCCCGCCGGGCGCTCACGGCTGCAGCAGCTTGCGGTCGCGCATCCAATCCAGCAATCGGTCCGGCCAGTTGCCCACCGGTAGTTTCGACCGCAGGCCGAAGCCGTGGCCGCCGCTCCCATAGATGTGCATTTCCGCCGGCACTTGCTGCTTCTCGAGATCCAGGTAGAGGTTGACCGTGGTCACCACGTGCGAGCGGTCGTCATCGGCACAGACTAGAAAGGTCGGCGGCGCGTCCTTGGGCACCGTGATGGTTCCCGGCCGGTAGCCGGGATACACGACCACCGCGAAATCGGGGCGCGAACTGGCTCGATCGATTGGACCGGCCGCGTTCGCGTTACCCGCGTCGAAACGCGTCTCCATCAACGCCGCCACTTCGCCGCCCGCCGAGAATCCCATAACGCCGATCCGCGCCGGATCGACGCCCCATTCGGCGGCTCGGCTGCGCACCGTCCGCATGGCCCGCGCCGCATCCGGCAGGGCATTGCCTTCCACCGTGTAATGGGAGCCCGGCGCGCGCGCCAGCCGGTACTTCAGCACGAACGCCGCGATCCCGTTGCGGTTCAGAAGGTCGGCGATTTCCCAGCCCTCTTTGTCGATCACCAATTGCGAATGCCCGCCGCCCGGCGCCACCACCACCGCCATCCCGCTGGCCTTGTCCTTGGGCGGCAGAAACACGTAGATCGATGGGTAGTGGACCACCGTGAAATTGCTGGGCAGCCTGGCGTCTCCTTTGAAAACCTCCGCCGCCGTCTCCCCCTCCGACCCGGGCGCGCCGTTGGGCCAGAGCCGTATCTCCTCGCCGCGTTCGGCGGCCACCGCGGTTGCCGCGACGAACAAGGTCAAAATCCATAGCCTTCGCATGATCCCTCCCGATCTCTACCACGCTACCACGCGCCAACGGGCAAGCTGAAAGCATGCCCCAGCAGAGCTATGCGTGCCTTAGGTAGGGCATGCTTTCGAGGCTGCTGAAAAAGTCCGACAAAACATTTTTGGGCCACGGATGAACACAGATGAACACGGATAAACCATTCTTTCCAATCTGTGTTCATCTGTGTTTATCTGTGGCCCATCATGCCTTTAGCTTGCCCATACCACTCGCCAGGAACTGAGGCTCCGCCAGCTTTTTCCGCTCACAGCCAGGCTTCGGCCCAAAACAACGCTCCAGCCTTTTGTTTTGGGATGTCAAAGGCGCAACTTCACATCCGCATGTACATTCCGTTACTAGAGAAATCGGCTTTTTCTGCGCCGTCGAGCGTCTATGTGATAGCTTTTAGAGAGGAGATGCATTGAGTTTCGAAGCTCCCGCTGCCTTCCTTCTTCAGACTGATCTTGTCCAGATGGTTCAGGAAGCCGGTCCTGCCGGTTGGGTGGTCCTGGTCATCCTGATCGTATTTTCGATCTTTTCCTGGACCGTGATTTTCTCCAAGTTGAGTGCTCTCGGCGGCGCGCGCAAAACCAACTGGCGCTTTTTGCGCGCTTTCCGCAAGGCGGCGGCGCTCGAAGCCGTGATGGTGGCCAGCGAGCAGTACCGGCCATGCCCGCTGGTTTCCGTGTTCGATTTCGGCTACGAGGAAGTGGAGCGGCAGGTGAAGGCGCGCGGCCGCCTGACCAACCGCACCGCGCTCGAGCGGGCGCTGCAGTTGGGCGTGAGCGAGGAAGTGGCCAAGCTGGAGCGCAACATGCACTGGCTGGCGATCACGGCTTCGGTTTCGCCGTTCATCGGCCTGCTCGGGACCGTGCTGGGCATCATTCGCACCTTCAACGCGCTGGGCCAACAGGGCGCCACCAGCCTGGCCGCGGTGGGTCCTGGCATTTCCGAAGCGTTGATCGCCACCGCGCTGGGCCTGTTTGCCGCCATCCCGGCGGCTCTGTTCTATAACCTGTTCGGCAACCGCATCCGCGAGATGGGCGCGCGCCTGGACGATTTCGCGCTCGAGTTTCTGAACCTGGCGGAGCGCAGCTTTAGCGAGTAGCCATGGCATTCTCTTCCTTCGGCGGCAACGGTCACGCTTCGCGGCGGCGAGGCGGTACCGGCCTCGCCGAGATCAACATCACGCCGTTTGTCGATGTGCTGCTGGTACTGCTGATCATCTTCATGCTCACCGCTCACGTGATGCAGTTCGGCCTGGAAGTGGACGTGCCGCACACCAGGTTCGTGAAAGATACCGCGCAGGAAATGCCGGTGGTGAGCATCACCAAGGATGGCACCTCCTATCTGAACGGCAAGCCGACCAACATCGGCGACCTGGGCGCGGCCATTCACCGGCGCTTTGGCAAGGCCAAGGGTGTGTACGTAAGCGCCGACAAGGAAGCCATCTGGGACGTGATCGCCCAGGTGACGGCGGAACTGGGCGCGGGCGGTTTCCAGGTCAACATGGTGACGCAACCGGAGGATAGCTCCGCAGCAGGCAGAAGATGATAGCCCAGCACGTCGACATCCTCGATCAACCGGATCGCCTGGGCAGCTCGTTTCTGGGCTCGCTCGGGTTTCACGTTCTGCTGATCCTGTCGCTGCTGTTTTACGGCGTTTTATTCCGTCACAAGGTTGAACAGTGGGGCAGCCCCACCGGCGGCGGCATGGGCGCGGTGGTGGTGAACCCGGTGGCGCGCATTCCGCTGCCCGCCCGCCAGTCTCCCGCAAATCCGGTGGCCAACCAGACCGAATCGCAGGTGCCCACCCCGCCGCCCAAGCCGCACTCCAAAGCGCGAGTCGTCGAACCGGAGCCGGATGCTATCCCGATCCAGGGACGCAACGCGCTGAAGCACACGCTCGAATCCTCCACGCCCAACAAGTTTCGCGCGCAGCAGCAGGACCGGCCCAACCAGCTCTATAGCGACGCCGGCCAGCGCGTGAGTTCGCCGATGTACGGCCTCCAGGGTGGGGGCGGTGTCGGAGTGGGAGACTCGTCGCCGTTTGGGACGCAGTTCGGCTGGTATGCCAAGTTGATTGTGGACAAGGTGGGCCGCTCCTGGCGCACCAGCGAACTGCGCAATGTCACGCAGGTGGCGGCGGTAACCTTCACCGTGAAGCGCGACGGTTCGGTGAGCCACGTCCACATCACCGAGGCCAGCGGCAATACGACGCTCGATTTTTCGGCGCAGCGCGCGATTTTCGACGCCTCGCCTTTTCCCGCGCTGCCGCCCCAGTTTCCGCGCAACGATGCGGAAGTGGAACTGCGATTCAGCCTAAAGTGAGGAAAACCATGAACAGGCTCGTGTGGATCGCGTTAGCATCGACCGCGGCGCTGATGATGGGGTACGCCCAGCAGGGGCCGGACCTCAAAGGGCTCGTCAATAAAGAAGGGGGGCTTCCGGTCATTGCGGTTCCGGATCTGCTCGGTGCGGGCTCGGCGCAGAGTTTCACGGTGGTGTTCAACCAGACTTTGTGGGATGACCTGGCCGGGTCCGGCGTGCTCAAGATGGCGCCGAAGACCCTGTACCCCAAGGGCGTTCCGCAGCAGCCCGCGGACTTTCGCCAGCCTCCGCCCACCGCCGTTGCGGCCCGGTCGCGGCAGGGCGAACTGGTAGCGGCGCCCAATGGCGGCGGGTTCTGGATGAAGGACTGGTCCAATCCGCCGGCCAGCGCCAATTACCTGGCCTTCGGTTATGCCGCCGAGCAGAACGGCGTGCTGATGCTCTTCGGCAACCTGTTCGATTTGAGCCGCGATACTCCGGCCAACGCGCAGATGATCGGCAAGCGGTATCTGGCCACGACTGACGACCAGAAGGGCGCGCGCCAGATGGCGCATCAATTCGCCGCCGACATCCTGGCGCTGTTCGGCGCCAAGAGTCTCGTCGGCACCCACATCTATTACGTCCATCAGGCCGGCTTCAAGACTCCCAAGGAGATCTGGGTGATGGATCCGGACGGCCAGAACCAGCATTATGTCACCCGCTTCAACTCGCTTTCCATCGAGCCTTCGGTTTCGCCGGACGGCACGAAAATTGCATTCACTAGCTACGCCAAGGGTTCACCTGCTATATTTGTCTTTTCAGTGGATCCGGTTCGGGATTTGCGATTTTATAATCAGGTCGCGTCGATGAACGGGCAGCCGTCGTTCACGCCCGATGGAAAACAGATTGTGTACTCTTCCTCGGCGGGGCGTTGCTGCCGGATCTTCATTGCAGGCGTGGATGGCAGAGGCTTTCGGCCCATCACATCGGTCGGCTCTCTCGACGCCGAGCCTAAGGTGAACCCCAAGACAGGCGGCTCGATCGTGTTTTCCACCGGCCGCTCCGGTCCGGAGCAGATCTACATGATGAATATGGATGGCGCGGACATCGAGCGGCTCACCGACGGCACCGGCGAGGCGTCGAATCCCTCTTGGCATCCGAGCGGGCAATTGATCGCCTACGCCTGGACCCGCGGCTATGCTCAGGGCAATTTCAATATCTTCACGATGGACGTGGTTTCGCGCCAGTACTTGCAGTTGACACACGATCAAGGCCGGAACGAAAATCCCAGTTGGGCGCCGGATGGCGTGCACCTGGCGTTCATGTCGAACCGCACCGGACGATCGCAGATTTGGAGCATGCTGGCGACCGGTACCGCGCAGCAGCAGCTCACCCGCGACGGGCTCAATTACAGCCCCGCGTGGGGAATGTAGATGAAATCAGGAGGCAGGTTCATGTTCAGCAAACGACAGATCACTCTCATCACTTTGGCACTTTCCCTGGCGATATTTGCCGGCGGGTGCAAGAAGAAGGTCCAGGCGCCACCGCCGCCGCCACCGCCCGTGGTGACGCCGCCAGCGCCACCTCCACCACCGCCCGCGCCGTCGGTAACCCAGTTTGGTGCGGACCCCAGTTCCATCGTACGCGGCCAGTCTTCGCTGCTCAGTTGGACGGTCTCCGGCAACGTGACCAGCGTCTCGATCGATAAGGGGATCGGCGCCGTGCAGAACACCGGCAGCCGCCGTGTGTCGCCGGAGGATTCCACCACGTACACTTTAACCACGACCGGACCGGGCGGCAACAGCACGGCCAGCGCGACCGTGAATGTTTCGGCGCCGCCACCGCCACCGCCCCCACCGCCGCCACCACCGCCGGCCAAGACGCTGACGGATTGGGTAGCGGAATTGCAGGATGGGTACTTCGACTACGATAAGAGCGACATCCGCGCCGATGCACAAGCCGCGCTGACGCAGGATGCCGCCGCGCTGAAGACCGTCATCGCGGACTTCCCCAGCGCGGTCCTGACCATCGAAGGGCATTGCGACGAACGCGGCTCGGCCGAATACAACCAACTGCTGGGCGACAAACGCGCCAGCGCCGCCAAGGACTTCCTGGTGCAACTGGGGGTTCCCGCCGACAAGCTGAAGACGATCAGCTACGGCAAGGAGCGGCCGCAGTGCACCGAGCAGGATGAGTCCTGCTGGCAGAAGAACCGGCGCGTCCATTTCTCAACCGGCCAGTAGCCGCTCGCCGGCGCACGGCAACACCGGAAGGGGGCGCGCGTCCGCCCCTTTCCGTTTTCGAAGAGGAGTTCTATGTTTCGACGTTTGTGCGTTTTGATTTTGGCGGCCGCGCCCGTAGTGGCGTTCGCCGCCGCCAGCAAGGAAATGCAGGAATTGCAACGCGATGTGGCGCTGCTGCAGGAACAGGTCCGGCAACTCCAGCAGTCGCAAGACAAGCAGCTTGCAGCCCTCACCGTGCTGGTGCAGCAGGCCGTGGATGCCGGCAATCGCGCCGCCACCGCGGTGGCCGTCATCCAGAGTAGTTCCCAGCAGAGTAGTTCCCAACTGGAAAGCAAGGTTGTCGCGCCGGTGGTCGGACTTTCCACCCGGATGGACAGCCTGTCGAGCAATTTCACCGCGCTGCAGCAATCGGTCGCGGATCTCACCAGCCTGGTGGAAAAAGTGCAAGCGCAGATGACCGATCTGAATAACGCCGTGAAGGTGATGCAGGCGCCGGCGCCCGCTCCGCCACCCACCGCCGGCGCGCCGCCCGCAGCCGCGGTGAATCCCTGCCCCAGTTCCTCGACGGACCTGTATGCTAACGCGCGGCGCGACTTGCAGGGCGGCAAACCCGATATTGCCTTGCAGGAATTCGGCGACTATCTGCGCTGTTTCGGCTCGACCGATCTCGCCCCGAACGCCCAGTACTACATCGGCACCATTCATCTTGCGCAAGCCGACTATCCCACGGCGCTGCAGGATTTCGACACCGTGCTGGAGAAATACTCGGATAACAACAAGACTCCGGACGCGCTATTTTACAAGGGTGAGGTGCTGGTGAAGATGGACCGCCGGACCGACGCGCAGAAGGAATACCGGGATCTCATCGTGCGTTTTCCCAAGGACAACATGGCGGCACGGGCGTGCTCCAGGCTGACGGACTTGGGCTACCGTTGTCCGGCGCCAGCCACCCACCCGCCGGCCAAAAAGCACACCACCGCTCCGAGCCGTTGATTCCGGATCGAGCCGCGGGCAAAATGTTGGCCACGAATGAAAACCAAGAGCTTAACCAAGAACTTACTTGTTTTCAATTATGTGCATTCGCCCAAGCGGCTTTTGCCGCACGCCTTTCGGGAACTTCGCCACCGGTTTGCGCGTATTTGATCCAGTAACGATCGAAACTACAATATAACCATACGGAAGGAACGTGGATGACTTTTATGAAACGCGTGCTGTTGGCTGCCGGCGTAATCGGCTTGACGTCAATGGTTGCGGGGGCCCAGCAATCGAAGCCCGAAGAGAAACCTGCCGCGAGCCGCACCCTGAAGGCGAAGATAAACTACACCGGGGCGGGCACGGTGGACGAGAAACACAAGGTTTTTCTGTTTGTGTTCGATAGCCCGGACTTCATGCAAGGTGGATCGATGCCGATCGGTTTCGGCTCGACGTCCGCCAAGGACGGAACTGTGACGGTATCGGACCTGTCGGTTTCGCCGATTTACATTGCCGTTTGCTACGACCCGACCGGCGGGTATGACGGCCAATCCGGCCCGCCGCCATCCGGCGCCTCGATGGGCATATACGCCAAGACTCCCGGAACACCCGAGCCGGTGAAGATCGAACCCGGAAAGACCGCGGAAGTCACCGTGCCGTTTGACGATTCATTCAAGATGCCGTAGTGAGCCTGGTCCCCGACGTGTGATAACGCCGGGGACCTGCCTCACTGCTACTTTTCCTCGTGCGCCTTATCGGCTGGTTTCACTTTAGGCACGCCGAAGTGTCCGCCCAGCTTGGCCAGGCTTTCGAGATCGATGGTGCCGGCGATATTCACCACGGTTACCGAGTTTGGCTCGGCAGCGAGGATCGCCACCCCGATGGATTTGTTGCCGGCAAGGTGCAGCCAGACTTCGGTATCCGCGCCGTTTTCGGAACTGGTCGTGCCGACGATTTTCGACCACTCCGGCCCGCGCAACTGGGCGCGAATCGGCTCCAGGTCGACCTGGGTCCAGGCGCCCGCGGACTTGAACTTGTAGTGGCGGACGTAGATGCCCTCAATGCCCTCGATGAGCTTCTTGACCTTCGCATCGTCCGGGTCGTTCGCATCGAGGAACTTGGCGGCGAACTGCAAGGTGGCCGCGTTCAACGACACGTCCACATGTTCGGAGGCCTTGGCTGCCACCGAATCGAGATTGAGTTGAAACTGCTGCGGAGCGGCCAGCATCGGCAGCGCCGTCAAACACGCGAATAACAGTAGCGATTTCATTGCGTTATACCCCTGATTTCAGATTGAATGCGATCCATCGGCGCGGAGGCGAGCCGCAGCGCCAGCATCACTTCCTGTTTAGCCTGGTTCCCCTGGTGCTGGCGCCAGGCCCCCGCGGCGCCAGCCGCCACCACCACCATGGCCGCCGCAGCCAGCCAGCGGCGCGCGCTCGACGTCCCACGCTCGCGGCGGGCCAGCACGCGCTCCGCGAAGCCATCCGGCGGATCCTCGCGCGCCAACGCTCGCCGCAACTCGTCTTCTAACCAGTCCATCCACTTTCTCCTATGCCGCGCCGCGCCAACTTCTCGCGCAGCAGTGCCAGCGAACGCTGCAAATGACTCTTCACCGTGGCTACCGGCATCTCCAGCGCGGCGGCGATCTCGGCCGGCTCCAGGTCCTCCTGGTAGCGCAGCACCATCACCATGCGCGGCGCTTCGGGCAACGTCGCGACCAGCTTGCGCAGCAGTTCGCTGAGTAGCGGATCGCCCGGCCTGATGCTGGCGGCCGGTTCGGGTGCGTCCGCCAGCGCCACTTGCGGTCGGCGGCTGCGGCGCCGGCCTTCGTCGATCGAGCGCTGCACGGCTACTTTTCTCAACCAGGCGGCAGCGTGCGCTGGCGTTTCGATCTGGTGCAGATTCCGATGCAGGCTGAAAAACACTTCCTGCGCCACTTCCTCGGCGGTGGCCCGGTCGCGCAAGAAGTGGAGCGCGATGGAGAACACGGTGGCCTGATGTTGCCGCACCAGCGCCCTGAAATCGTAACCGGTTTCCACCGCCTCGGTCAGCACACCTATTTCTCATCCTTCTCAAAAGCGATCTGACTGGTGACGTCCGCATGACGAAAGCCGCTATTGACCAGCGAAATGCTCATCGTGCGCTTATATAGAAACAAACCCGTCACTTCAAATTCCCCACCGTAACTGACTGGAAACCAAATACCATCGGCGACTTTCTGGTAGCTCAGGCTGAATCCCAGCCCCTTGATGTTGGTACCGAGCAGGATGCGGATTGCGGCAGGCATCTTCCAAGCCATGCTGGTGGTAACGACGACCGGCTGAAACTCCTGGGTGTCGATCAGCGCTTCGCCTTTCCACATGGCGTTACCGCCGTCGTCTCCGTCGAGAATGCTGGCGTGCCGCTTGGGCTCGAACGCGACTTTCCAAACCTGGTGCCCGCGATATTCCTGGACGCCACCATCAAGCCGAAACGTATACTTGAGCTGTTGATGGTAAGTTAATGGAAATAAATCGGATTCAATTCCATCCACGGAGTCTTTTTCATTCGTCATGTCTTCCGACATCTGGCCGATCAGGCTGCCATCGAGATCCAGGCCTTTGTATTCGTAGCCAGGCTTGTCGTAGGTGTGATAAGTGCCGTGCTGCGCGTATCTTCCGTCGAAATTAGTGAGCTGTTTCTTGATCCCTCGGCGGTCCGGCAGCACCAGGTATTCCCGGTGCTCCTCGCGGGCGATTTTGCCGCTACCGCGGACCATGCGCAGTAGCTGTTTCTGCTGATAGATCCACTGCGCGCGCTCTTCCCGGCTCTTGGCCTGGTTGATGCCAACCTGCGCCATGATGGAGTTGACGTCGGGCGTCTGCGCCGCCAGAAATCCCGCCGCGGCGCCGGCCAGAATCAGAAGCTTCACGGCAACCTCCATTCCTGTATACGCCAGCGAAGCCGGCGCGAATGCAGGATTGTGCGGGGAGCCCGGCGATGGGTTAGTTCTTCGGCTGCGGCTTCGGCTGCGGAGCGGGTGTTTCCTGCGGCTTGCCGCCGGTGAACGCGGAGGTCATGCCTTTCAGCATGTCTTCCATGGGAGCTTCTTTGTAGCCGGCGGGGACGGCGAAAACCTCGTCCGGCACGTTGCCGGTGGAGAGTTCCTTCAAATCGAAGTTCACATCCACCAGCGGCTGGTCGTCGGGCGGCAGGGCGGGGAGACCCTTCGCGCCCGTCTGTTCCAACATCTTCGCCAAGCCCGGCACAAAGAGCCCAATGTGCATGCCAAGCGACACGTTGCCGCCCTTGGTGAATTCCTCCACCATCTTGCCGAGATGGTCGCTCATGCCAGGCATGGAGCCGAAGATCTGACGCAACACGGTGCTGGGGTCGCCGAAGCCTTTGTTGCGCTCATTGTAAGCGGCCAATTCGTGCAGCGCCGGTACGCGATCGAACTCGGACGGCTTGGGCTTCCAAATCTGGAATTTCAGGCTGAGTTGCAGGCCATTCTCCTGCCCAGGAATCGGAACCGGAATCGAGATGTTCACCACCACCTCGCGCTCGTAGGCGTCGATGCCGTGGATGCGGTCGGTGCGGCCGGTATCGTGCGATTCGGCGTCGAATTTCATTTTCGCCAGAATCTGCTTGGCTTGCTCGGGCAAGTTCTGCGTGTTCTGTCCGCTGGCGCCGGCGACCTTGGACAGGTAATCCACCATGGCAATCGTGGCGTATTGCTGGGCCTTGGGGTCGAGCAGCGTAACTTTGCCGGTGGCAAGATCCGTGATGGCGACGATAGGCCCGATGGCGGCGTAGCCGCGGTCGCCCTTGATGCGCGTCAGGATCTCGTTGAAAGGCAACTGCGGCATCGCGCTGGGCAACGCCACGTTGATCTTAAAATCCCATGCCATTCGCATGGTGACGTCGGCATACAACGAGGTGCAGGCGACGAGGAGTAAAGCGGGCAAAAGCGCGCGTCGAAGCTTGAGAAGCATAAGAAGACTCCTCTTGAGCTTAGTACACCGGCAGGTAGGACGGACGATCGGTGTGTGTCGTCCGTCGGGGTGTCGCATGAAACCGAGGCGAGACAGACCACGAGAGACGATGGTCCGTCCTACCTTAGCTGCCCAGGCCGACCAAAACGACGCCCGCCAGCACCAGGCCTAGCCCGAATAACTTCGAGCGCGTAAACCGCTCACGGAAAAACAGGCGGGCCCAGAGCAGGGTCCAGATGTACCCGACGGCGACCATGGGGAACAGCACGGAAAGCTGCCCATGCCGGATTCCCAGGCCGTAGAACACCGAGGAGCCCAGGTACAGGCCAACCCCGAGCGCGAGCCGCCAGTTCAGCAGGCTCATTAGCCCCGTCAGCCGGACCGCGCCGAGCTTCAGAAACACCGCGCCGAAGCTCCCTACCACGGAAGCGAACAATACCAGCAGCATGGAACTGAGAGGCGTGGAAGTCATTGCCGCTCACCCCGGCCGAGCATCGCCACGCCCGCCATGATGCCGGCGATGCCCACCAGCTTCAGCGGACTGAGCGTGTCGTGAAAGATGAAGTAGGAAAGCGCCGTCACCCAGACATACGACAGGCTGATGATCGGATACATCAGCGACAGTTCGCCCTCGCGCAGCGCCAGCACCATCAGCAGCGTGAACAGGCCATACAGCGCGTACCCGGCGATCAGCGGCAGGTTGGTCAAAATGGCCAGCAGGTTCAGGGTGAAATGCTGCATGCCAATTTTCATCAGGATCTGGGCCGACGCGCTGAGCAGCGTGGCGCCCGCCATCATCAGTACCATGCGCCCCCGTGCGGCGGAATTCGGGTTAACGGAAACGGACGCGGCGGTGGTACTCAAGACCTGAACCTCTCGAAATGCCCGGTTGGCGGACTCTGCCAGAACAGGATAACAGGGATTGTGGGTACAATGAGTGACTGTGGAAGAAGTCAACGCAGCCGCGTTGCAGGACCCGGCGGAGGCGCCGGTAGAGGCTCCGCCGGAGCCGGCGGAACGCGGATTCATCGCCGAATGGACCATCACCATCATCCTGCTGCTGTTCGGCACCACTTCGCTGGTGCAGGCATTCGTCATCCCTACGGGCAGCATGGAAGACACGCTGCTGATCGGCGACCACCTGCTGGTGGACAAGCTTTCCTACGCGCCCTCGGGGCCGGTCTCGAAGTACATTTTGCCTTACACCGAACTCAAGCGCGGTGACATCATCGTGTTCCGTTATCCGGTGGACATCAAGCAGACGTTTGTGAAGCGCTGCATCGGCCTGCCGGGCGACCACATCCGGCTGATCGACAAGCAACTCATCCTGAACGGTAAAGCGGTGCGGGAGCCCTACGTCTATCACAAGACGAATTACATTTCGTCCTACCGCGACAATTTTCCCAACGAACCCTACGTGCACCTGGAAACTGCTGCGCAGGACATGCTATTGAATCACGTGCGGAATGGCGAGGTGGTGGTCCCGCCCAACTGTTATTTTGCGATGGGCGACAATCGCGACAATTCATCCGACAGCCGCTACTGGGGGTTCGTACCGCGGGCCAATATCATCGGCAAGCCGCTGCTGATTTATTGGTCTTACGATGCATCGACATCGGCGCTGCTCGGACCTACGTTGGGCTGGCGGCACATGGTGGATCTGGTGGAGCATTTTCCCACCAAGACTCGATGGAGCCGGACTTTTCGCCTGATTCATGGCTACCCGCTGAACTGAATGAACCGCCATTGTTATGGACTGATCCTGGCTGGAGGGCGCGGCACGCGCTTCTGGCCGCGGAGCCGCAGGCGCTCCGCCAAGCAAGTACTGAACGTGGTGGGTGAGCGATCGCTGATCCAGGCCACGGTGGACCGCCTCGCGCCGGTGATTCCGCCGGAGCGCCTCTGGGTCCTCACCAACGATCACCTGCGCGATGCCATTATGGCGCAGCTTCCCTCGGTGCCCAAAGCCCAGGTGCTGGCCGAGCCGGCGCAGCGCAACACGGCGCCGGCGATCGGCCTGGCGGCGCACATTCTGCGCTCGCTCGACCCGGATGCGGTGATGGGCGTGTTTCCCGCCGATCACGTGGTCTCGCGGCCGGCGGTGTATCGCAGCGTGGTGCGAGCCGCCTTTCGGGGCGCGGCCGCCGGACATCTGATGGTGGTGGGGATTCGGCCGCGCTGGCCGGAAACCGGCTACGGCTACATCGAATTTCCGCGCGGCGTCCAGGCCGGAACGCCCGATCCCTTTCCGGTGAAGCGGTTCCGCGAAAAGCCGGCGCTGGCGCAAGCCAAACGCTACGTGGCGGCGGGCAACTTCTATTGGAACTCGGGGATGTTCTTCTGGCGCGCCGGCGTGCTGCTGGACCAATTGCGGCAGCATCTGCCGAAGACAGTTACCCTGCTGGCGTCCCTGCCGCGCTTCGGCTCGCGCCAGTTCGCGGCCAGGCTGGCGCGGGCATTTCCCTTGTGCGACAACATTTCCATCGACTACGCTGTGATGGAAAAAGCGGGCAACGTGCGCGGCATTGCAGCCGCGGATTTCGGCTGGAACGATGTGGGAAGCTGGAACGCCGTCTATGAGCTGCTGCCCGGCGATGGCGACGGCAACGTGGTGGCCGGCGAGTCGGTTTGCCTGGGCGCGCGACGCAACTTCGTCGACGCCCGCGGCAAAATGGTGGCGCTGGTCGGGGTGGACGACTTGATCGTGATCGATACCCCCGACGCTCTGCTTGTGGCGCGCCGCGACCTGGCGCAGCAAGTCGGAGACGTGGTCAAGGCTCTCGAGCGCCGGAAGCGCGAAGATTTGCTGTAGAGTGGTGCAGGTGCCCGACCTGCGGAAAAATGGAAACTGGTAGCCCCGGTTTCCCCTTGTCCAAGCCCGGAGCTGAGGCCCGCGCTGACCCGACAACCGGCGCGTTTAGCTCCTACCGCCTAAGCGAATTTGCCATCCGGGGCGGCGGCCCACCACCGTGGTAAGGCCGCCCCCTACGATCCGCGCTTCTATTGGCTCGCTGCCGGGCCAGTCACCTGGAAATTCACGGTTCCAGACCCAGGTCCAGAATAAGTCGCGGTGGCAATTACTGTGTTGTTGTTTGGGCACGCACTGCTAGGGTTCCAGTTCAGGGGGGTGCAGATCATGTCGACGAGGTAAATTGTGCCCGAATGATCTAGGCCAGGCAGCTCCCAGACGCCACCGATGCCGCCGTCAGCGGTGTCCCAATATTCCGGAACAACGGCGGAGCTCCCGGTCGCCGCAAGATCTACGGGAGTCGTATCCGTTACGCTCACCTGGGGCCGCTCCAGAATCCACTCAGCGGTGTAGCCTGCATAGGCTGTGCCGCCTTGGCTGCTCGCCGGCTGACTGAACAACTCAGAAATGTATGTCTCCGTTGTTTCATCTAGAAACCATGCTGACCCTTGCGGAGAACTCGTGGAATAGCCCACTTGCACGAGGATGTTGTCCCCCGGATTCACCACAAGATTTACTGTCACTTGAAGCTTAAAATGACCGCGATTGG
>PLOR01000068.1 GCA_003142185.1 Bryobacterales bacterium | reverse complement strand
TCATTCCATCTAAAGCCCTCAGAATGCGCTTTCGGCGGCACGTCTCAAGCCGTGCCCTGATACAAGGCGTCCAGCTTCGGAATTCAGGCTTACGGCTCGGAGTCTTACGAAGGGCGGACGTAAAGGCCTGTTTCCTTGTTCACCCGCACGGCTGCGCCGGCCAGGAACCCCTGGCAAAAACTCTGGAGTTTCATGAGCCTGTGTTGCCGGCCCAGGCTGGCGCCAACCCTGGAGCGCCCCAGCACCCATTTACCCGCGAGCCGCAGCAGCAGGGGCAGCGCTTCCCATTGTCCGGTCTTGATTGGTTTGACCATGATCGCGCCCGTTCCGTGCCAATAGCTGTCGATCAGTGCCGGCAGTTGCTCCCATTTGCGGAGGCCATAGTGCGTCACCCAAACCACGGGTGTTTCGTAGATCCAGTGACCCGCAAGCAAGGCGCGCATGGCCAGGTCTCCGTCCTCACCTGCCTTGAATCGCGAGCCGGCTCCCAACATTTCATCAAAGCCGCTCAGCGACTGCCAAACACTGTGCCGCACGGCCATGCACGCGCCTAGTCCCTCCACGCGGTGCTTGTCCCGGATGCCTCGGGCGAGAAACGGCGTCTGCCGGATATATGCCGGAATCGAGCCCACCGCGGCGTCGTGGGGAGCGGGCAGAACATTGCCGAACACAATTCCGATTCGGTCGTTCACTGCGAATGCGGCTTCGAACTGGCGGAGCCAGTCGGCTGGAACCGTGCAGTCGTCGTCGGTCATCAGCACGAGAGCGCCGTGCGCCTCGCGGATCCCGGCGTTCAGTCCCGCCGAGCGGCCTCTGGTTGCACTTCGCAGGAAGCGTACGCGTGGGTCGCTCGAGAATTGATCGAGCGAAGATTCCGTAAGGTTGTCGTCAGTCTGGTCGACGACGACAACTTCAAAATCCGGATGGTCATTCTGCAGGATCGTGCGCACGGCGTTCTGCATGACACTGGCACGGCCGCGCGTGGACATGACTACCGAGATGCGTGTGCGCTCCTTCGTCATGCAATTGTCTTCGGGCTTGGACGATTCGGCGCGACCGGCTTTCGCGCCGTTTTTCTCTTGATCGCATCCAGCAAGACCGAGATCTTGCTCCGAATCTTGCGTGGAACCAACCAGATCAGAAAATGCGCCAGGAAATCGACGGGTCGAGGTTTGCCATTTGCAAATGCCTCCCACGGCAGCAACCAGAAAGCCTTCCAACTCTTGCCCCGCGCCGCCGTGGAACTCGCCCAGATCATCAGGAACGATGCGTAGGCGCGAGGTGTCACGAGCCCCCGATTCGCTTCGATCCAGCCGAGCGAATACCGCCAATCGGACGTATTGCTGATCCTGGGGCGATTGGCCTCAATATGCCAAATGGCCCAAGGCTCCGGATCCGCCACAAACACGACCCTCACCCCTTCAATGGCGGTGGCGCGCAACAACCAATCGACGTCATTGTGCCTTGGCAAGTCCGCTCTAAAGGGAACCCGCAGCATCAGATCTTTTGTGGTCAGAACGGTGGAGGGCAAGACCAGGCCATCGCCGCCGCGGACGCCCCTTTGACAGAACAGGTACTCGCTGATGGGTTCGTCAATCGCCGGAGTCCGCCGGGGCCAAACCAGATCGCCTTCTTCGCTGCGCGCAATCAAGCGGCACGACATGATGGGGCGGGGACACGGGCACTGTTCGGCGGCCTGCAATTGGATTTCGAGCTTCCGGGGAAACCACTCATCGTCGTCGTCGAGAAACGCGATCCAACGGCCTCGGGCTTCGCCTACGCCCACGTTGCGGGCGCCCGCGCACCCGACCCCTGTCGACAGTGCTTTCACTCGCAACCGGGGATCGCCGATCGAACCAAGGGCTTGCAAGGTCGCTGAATCGTGGCCGTCCACAATGACAATGGCTTCGATCTCGCGCATGGTTTGACCGAAGACGCCTTCGAGCGCGCGAAGCACCAGTTGCGCCCGGTGGATCGTGGGAATGATTACGGAGACCAACGGAGTCAAGGCCGCCCCGGCTGAGAGAAAGCCGCTATCCGATTGCCAATCTCCCGGCGCATGCCGCGGATGCTAACCAGCGCCTGCTTGACCGCACCCGGCGCACCCCGGCGCGGAAAACTCCCTTGAGTCTCTTTCTCGAAACGGGAGTATCGCAAACACCAGTAGGGGCAGTACTCGTCGTCGCAAGGCCGGTCTTCGGGAAACAGATCGAGCCGCCGCTCAAAAATGTTGCCGAGAACCGTTTTCTGGCCACAACGGAAGATCTTTCCGTCATAGCCGATGGAAACGGACATCCTGCCTGCGGAGCATGGAATGCCGGTAAAATCAGGGACTCCGTCGAGATAATGTCGGTCGAGAAGCGGATTGACCGTGGCGCGAAGTTGGTCGGGCCGCCACGTGCCGTTCCTCGCTATGATTTCGGCTTGCTCGGAGAAGCGGCGGAACTGGGTGCGCTCGGCTTCGGTATAGGCCTGCGGATACCAGCGGCCTTCGTAAGAGCCCCGGATCGCCTTCGGAATCAGTGCGACGCCCAGGGCTGTAAATGGCTCCGCTACGCGAGGGAATTGCGCAAAAGCAGAAGGGGTCATGACCAGTGAGGCGAACACCGGGAATCCGCGTTCCAGCAAGGACGTAACATTGGGCAGCAGATTCCGCCAGCCTTTCCGCCGATCGCGTTCCTCCACGTGAACGCCACAGTGAACGTATTGGACACGCGATCGGTCGATTTCTGCCGCGAAATCGCGCACGCGATGAGAGGAAAGGTTGGAATTGACGGAGATGAAATGCCGCGATGTGAGGGTTCGGCAAAGGCGGACGAAGTCCGGATGAAAGAATGGCTCACCGCCCGTTAGGTGCAGCAACCAGATTTTTCCAGTCGAATTGAAGAATTCCAAGTACTGTTCTGGGGAGATACGTCCGACAAGGCGGTGCTCGGTGGAAGCGCGGCAGAAGCAGTAGTCGCAGTCGTAGTTGCAGAGCAGGTTCAGCGTCCAGTCCGCTTCGATGTCGAACGTCATGTTATGAAGGCTTCATTATATCTGAGCCGCGCGCAGCAGGATCTTGCTTCAGGCTCCTAACGGCGGGATCAAGCCGCGGGCATCACTTTCGCGCCCGAGATCAATGTCTTAACGTTTCTTATAATTGGCCAGTTTTCAGGTGATCATGCATCGCCGGCTTTGGCTGATCACCGAGGGGCTTGGCGCTCCAATGGAATGACCGTGCTTGCCATCAAGGACTCAAGGTCTTCTTGACGGCCGCCGAGGTGCTGTCCTTTCCATCCGCTGAGTGGTTGGAGACGGTAATCGACACTTCGCCTTTGTCCGTGTCATTCAGCCCGGCCCGCAATTGAGTGGTGCTGACGAACTCCGTGGTTTTCGCTGGCGTACCGTTGATCAGCACCTTGGAGCAGTCTTTCACGAAACCGGTGCCTACCACCATGATAGTGCGGCCAGTTTGCTGCACATCCGTGACAACCGGCGCTAGTATAACTGCCTTGTTCGTTTCCAGCGGGTCCTTACCCTTATCGGCAGGCTTGAACAACGCGTCGAAGATCTCGCCTATCTTCACGCAGGCTTGCTCTTCGTATAGACCGATTAATCCGGAAATCACGCCGATCTTCACGAGATTGCCGGTGTCCGTGCCGGCAGCCGAAATGTACCCGCCGGCAAGGAGAAAGTACCCAATAACGGCCAAAGCGGAGCCGATCGGGGCGCGAAGGAAGTACCACCACGTCCAACTACTCGAGAACTGCCGGTTTCCCGCGAAGGCAACAAAGGACGAAGCCGCGTGAATGTAGCTGCCCAATGCTCCCATGATCATGACGAATAAGATGAGGAGCCTGGTCAGATAGCCGAAGCCGAAGTCCTGAGGATCGTTGGACAGATAAACACTCGCGGCTGCCGAGTCGCACTGATTGCTAACGATCACTGACACCCGTTGCGGTTGGCTGACAGTGGCGGGAGCCTCGTAAGAGCCTTTCTCATCCACTTTGCCCAGGGAGGGCGGCACGACCGACCAGCCGCTAACGCCGCAGGGCGACGATGCTTCCGCAGGTTTGGCGGCCGGGGGCGCAGCGGCCGGCGTTGCTTCGGCATTCGCGAGGTTGGTGGCCGGTTCCGTGGGCACGACGGTAAACGTCTGCTTCCCGAGCGGACGCAGAAGTGTGCTGGATGGACTAATGGTGAGGGTCTTCTTGCGGAGAAAAATCGTCGCGGATCCCGCCGTCTTCCCCTCGACCACCCCCGAAAGCGTGACAGCCTGGTCGGGAGCGTCATCCGGCGCGCGGTACAGCCCTCCGGTCGAAATGGTGCCTACATTGGGGCTGAGCGACCAGGCAACCGAGGTCAGGTTGCTCGCTGCCTCTGGCCCGGTAACGTCAAACTGTTGCGTATCTTTGGCCTTCAGCGTCACCACGGAGGGGTTGACAGCGGACAAGGGAGCAAACGAGCGCAACTTGGGCCAGATTGTCAACATTCCCCAAACGAGGAAGCCGGCCGTCAGCAACCAGAACAGCCCTATAACCGCACTCCAGAAGGAGGAAGCGGAGAGTTCGATCCTGGCGGCCGCAGGCTTGACATTCTCATCGGCGCTTCTAGCCAGAAAGAATACGCTTCGAGTGCGAACAGTCCAACGCGGAGCTTGATAGTAACCCTCCGTGTGGAAGCCGTCGCGGCGCTTCTCATTGGTTACCAGTTGCCAAGTTACACGTTGGCCGGGCGGGTCGATCACGAAGAGCTGAGATTGTGCAGGGTTGAGCGAGACCGAATCCGGAGTTATTGTCAGAACCGTTGGATTCGCCGGAGGACTTCCGCCAGGTGCCGCTGGCGGGGCGTCGGGCGGAATAACAGGCTCGGCCGCGGCCGAGGAAACCGGTGCGCCGCTATCTTCGGGCATGCGATGTCCTTTCTGGGCGGTTTAGATTATCTCAGATAAGTATTCCTGGTGCAATCGGTAATTCAAATCGGTAATTCAAATCGACCGCGATGGCAACACCCGGACCACCAACGCCGTCGCCAAGCGCGCCACCACTTAAAGCCGGCCGCATCCGAGCCGCGACCCATCGGAGCCGCGACCATAGGGAGCGGTCATGCACCTACCGCAAGCCCTGCCGGCGCCAAATCCAAGGATAACGAAAACCAATATCAGACCTCTTTAGCCGATATGTTAAGCTCTCCCCATGGCGAGGCTCCCGTTACGCCGGCACGCGCGGCTCATGACCGCTCTGTTATTGGGGGTGCCACTGGCGCTACTCGTGCTGCGCCCTCTTATCCTCCCACGCGTCATGCGGTACTTCCGCGCGTCGCGCGCCGTGTTTCATTTCAAGGATGGTGCGTGGACGCCCACTCCGCAGGTCCCCGGTGGCGCATGGGGATTGGAGGTGTCCAGCCGCGGAGCCGTGTGGACCATCTCGATCAAGGGCGGGCTGTGCCGGTTGGGCGGCGACCACTGGACCCATTACGGCAACAAGCAATTCGGTTCCCACGCGGACCGGCTCCGCAGCGGCTTGGCGCTGCGCGATGAGGAAGTGTGGGGCGCCATCGACGAAGGCGCCGTCCGCTTCGACGGGCAGTCCTGGCGCCTTTACACGGATGCGCTGAAGACTCACGCGGGTTTCGACATCGTGGCCGGGCGCTCCGGCGTTTGGATCGTCGACAAGGATGGCAACCTGTCGCACTTCGATGGCACCCGGTGGACTATCCGCAGCCTGAGCGGCGTCGTGCCGCCCGCCGGTAAGGATTCCCGTGACCTCCGTCCCTTCCTGGCCATGACTGGCGATGGGCGGCTGTGGGTCTCGTGGCGCGGTCTGTGGCGGCAGGACGGCGAAACGTGGCGCGAAGTCCGCTCACCAGGCCTGAACCTCGCCGAGGTCTGGCCGATCGGCCATGACGCCGAAAACCTGTTGCTGTGGTTATGGCGTACCGGCGAAGTGGCCGCGGTGGCGCCGGACGGCCGCATCGCGGCCCGCTATCGCTGGCGCGAAATGGGCGTGTCCGGGGGCGAACGGTTCGACGGGCTCGCGATATCGAACGGGCGAATTTGGATCGCGAGCTCGGCCGGTTTGCTGACCTTCGACGGCGGCCAGTGGCGGAATCAGGGCGTCCCACCAAAATGCACCGTGATTACCAATGTTGCCCTGGCGCCGGATGGCAGCGTCTGGGTGCTGGCGGAAACGCGGTCGCTCGTGCGAATTGCCGTGTCTTATGGGCTGCCGCTCGCAGCCTGCCTGATTGGGCTGCTTGTCAGTTGCCTGCTGATCTCGGCGTGGCTGCGAGGCCGGGCCGAAAACATGCTGGCCGACGAACCCGCGCTGGTGGCCGCCGCCGGGCCCCTGCCGGGCATCGATGTCGCGACTGGCCAAGCCGATTTCGACCTGCACGTGCGTTCGCTGATGCGGAAACTGTGCGCCGTGTTGTTTGGCTTTCCCTTTGTTTTGGCTGCTGTCGAAGTGACCGTGGAAGCAGTGTGGCCGGGCGCGCCGGCGTGGGCTCTGCATCCGGTCGTGCTGGCAATTGTGTTGCTGGCCAGCACGGCCGCCTGGCTCTGGACCGAGCGCCGCCGCCGCTCCGCTCCGGCTAACGCGGAACCGCCTGCGCCCTCCCGCTTCGCTGAGGGAATTTGGGTACCGGGGAACTGGATACTGTTCCTGGTCATTGTTCTTTGCGCTTGCGTGCTGCCCTTGGGCTGGCTTAATCGACTGATTCCGATTGCCGCCCTAGCAGGATACCAGCGCGTTGTCGTGGGCGTATTCCCGATTGCGCTGCTTCTCGCTGGACGGGAGGTCGCGGCGCTTCTTCTGGCGAAGCCAGCCTGGTGCGCCGGCGACTATGACCGCGCCATACGCTGGATGGGGCGGCTGAACCTTGGCAGACCGAATTCGAGCCTCCTCGAAATGGAGGGGTTCATTCATTCTCTCGCGAACCGTCCGGCCGAGGCCGAGCGGTGCTACCGCCAGGCGCTCGTCAAAGGCTACGCCAGTTTGACCAGTCTGCTCAATCCGCGTTCCCACCGGGCAAGCTTGCTGGGTTCGATTGGCGAGGCGTTGCGGGATCAAGGCCGTTATGACGAAGCGAAGAAATGCCTGCAAGCCAGTATCGAGATGGGGGATACCAATTCGTGGTCCTCGCGTATCGGCCTCGCGGAATTGCTGCTGGAACATGAGAACGAACCGCTAAAGGCTCTTGAGTTGGTCGATGAAGCCTTGCGCATCGCCAAGGGAAGAATCGCGGCAAGGGTCGAGCCTTGGCACTTAGCCACGCGGGCCTGGGCGCTGGCGTTGCTCGGCCGTCGGCAGGAAGCCGAACAAGCCATCGATCGGGTCTTGCACCTGCGCCGCGAGACTTACGCGGCCTTGTTCGCCAATACGCGGCTCAACGTTGGCATGGCGTTGCTGGCAATGGATCAGCCGCAGAGAGCCATCGAGCACTTCCGCGCCGCAAATCAGGCCGACCCCAAAGGCAAGTATGGCGCCCGTGCCTTGCAACAGATCCAACAGCAAAGTGTTGACGGTCACTGAGAGAAGCCGGCCGGCTACTGCGCGGCGATATATCAGGGTCTGCGTTCTCGGAAAAGGGGCCAGACGCATTTACCGCAACCGCCCGCGCTTTCGCTCAGCCCCAATCACTCATCCGGCAAATATTTCCAAACCCCCATTCCAGCGTGACTTGCAGCCATTTCTCCACGTTCCGCGCGTCGCTCCTATACGCCCCCTGTGCCACAGTTAGGATAGGAAGGTGGCGCAGGCCCCTGGCCTGCGAAGGCCCGGGCATGCCCGGCCCGCAACCGCATCTGTGAATCAACCGCCAAAAATGGGCATGATCGTGCCCACGAAAAACGCCAAAAACCAGCCCGTTTTTCTTATTTTCAATGAGTTAGCCCAAGAAAAGTGGGCCCGATCGTTCCCATGCCGCGAGAACCCGTGATAGAAGGAGGGAAAACCCGCCCGTCCTGTGGTAACTTCAGATCATGCGCTGGTCCTTTCTGGCAACCGCGCTGCTAATAGCGTCGGGCCTCACATATTCGCTGCGCGCCGGCGACCCGGATCGCGACTTTTCCGGGAAATGGGTGCTGGACCCGGCCTCGAGCGACCTTCGTTCGCTCGGCCAAGTCGAGTCGTCTCTCACCGTCTCGCAAAGCGCACTCGCCATCCTGTGTTCCACGGGACCGCTGGGGTGGTCGTACGCGCTCGATGGCAGCGAGACTCGAAAGCGCATCGGCGACGAATCCTGGAACTCCGTCACTAAGTGGGAAGGCGCGGCGCTGCTCGTCAACACGCTGGTTTCCGGCCCGCGCGATTACACCGTGATGGACCGCTGGGAGCTCTCGCGCGACCATAGCACGCTGACGATTACCCGGCAGGTGGTTCGCGCCGGCGGGGAAACCGAAGGCCGGCTGGTGTTCCGGCGCGAAGGCGAGCCGGTGGCGGCCGCTCGCCCGCCGGTCGCCGGCACCGCGCCCGCAACCGCGTTGCGCCTATCCCAACCGGACGCCGACCTGCCGCAACCGGCGCTGGCGAAGAGACCCGAGCCGGGCGTGCCGCCCGACATCACGGTTCCCAAGGGGACACGCGTCCTGCTGGCGCTGATCGGTGAAGTGAGTACGAAGTACGCCAAGGAGGGCGACCGCGTCTATCTGCGGACGGACGCTCCGGTCGCCGCCAATGGGCGGGTGGTGATACCGCGCTGGAGCGACGTCTCCGGCACCATCACCCGAGCCAAGCCGGCTGGCCGCGTCTCCGGCAAGGGCGAGTTATACATCCGGTTTGACTCGCTGATTCTGCCGAACGGCGTATCGCGCGACTTTCACGCGCGGCCGCCGGGAGACGAGGGCAAAGTCGAGGGCAAGGGCAAGTCCGCTGACGGCCGCACCGTGATGGAGGGAGCCGGCATGGGCGCGGGGATTGGCGCCATCACCCGGGGACTGGCTGGCGCCGGAGTTGGCGGCGCGGCCGGCGCTCTGGTCGGGGTCCTGGTCTCCCGCGATCAGAACGTGACGCTGCGCCAGGGCACCCATATCGAAATGGTGCTCGACCGCGACCTCGTGTTTCATCCCGACGAGCTTCGCTCGACGCGTTGAGCGCGCTCCACTCGCCGAGCGGCAATCGGCAAAGCGCCCCCATCACTCCGCGGCTCTTTTGGCGGAGCTTGGCGCGCCCATCCTTTGTGTCAGGAAGCCGATGATGGCGCCGACGACGAAGCCGGGCATCATGATTTCCAGGTAGGGATGCCTGCCATTCACCGTATCCGTAGCCGCCACCAGAAAGGCAAACAACAGCCCCAAGGCTCCGCCCACCACGACCCCCCATTTCGTCGACTGAACTTTGCGAGCGAACCAGCCGCTCAGCAGGCCCACCACCATGCCCTTGATGGACGACCCCACCATGATGCCGCCGATCATCGACCGCACCTCAGGGTAAAACCACGCCGTGGCGCCGTCCAAGGCTCCGAAAATCAATCCAAACAGCAGCCCGACCAGAATTTTGTTCATCGTTGACTCCTCTCACCATGGAATTCCACGTCGGCGGCAATTCCTTTAAAGATTTCGCAACAAAAACAGCAGCAGCTTGACACTGACATACGCCGCGAGCAGCCATAGCAGAACGGCATTGCGCGATCCGAACCGGCGCCAGCGATGCCATAGGGGTTCCGGCCAGGCCTCCACGGCCAGCCCATCCTGAAAGCGCTCGATATCGGCCAGCATGGCCGGAGCATCGGTGTAGCGCGCGGCCGGGTCCGTGCTCATGGCCTTGGCGGCGATGGCGCGGAGTGCCGGCGCCGCCGACGCGGGCAGCACGAACGCGAGCATCCCGCCCAGCGCATAGATGTCGGAGCGCCGGTCCAGGACGGCCTCCGGCGCGCGAAACGCGGCGGTGCCCGCCACGGCGTCCACGCCCCAATCCATCACGTAGACCTCGCCAAACGCGCCGACCATGACGTTCTGCGGCTTGAGGTCGCGATGAATCGCTCCGCGCGCATGCGCGAACGCCAGCACCTCGCCCACGCGGCGGATCACGCGCAAACGCTCGGCCAGCGACGGACCCCCGCCGAGGTAGCCGTCGAGACGCGCGCCGGCCACCAGCTTCATCGCGTAGAAGATGCGTCCGTCGGGGAGTGTGCCGGCCTCATAGATGGGAACGATGCCAGGATGTTCCAGCCGCGCGATCAGTTGCGCTTCGCCGGCCAGTGCGGACTCCAGGACCTTGAGGGCCACCTGGCGATCGAGTTGGCGGTCGCGCGCCCTGTAGACCACGCCCAACCCGCCGCGGCCGATCTCACTCTCCAGTTCGTAGCGGGTTCCCGTGAGATCGGGAAGCGCCGCCACGTTCCGCAAATATCAACCGATCATAACCTATCGATGGGCGGGAGGGGGCGAACAGCGGATCTCTGGGCGCGCGCTGTATCCCTCGGTAGTTTCCACATTTGCGGAGAGGAAAAAACACCGGCGGCAGAGACCGCCGGCGCTACGGTTACGGCGGTGCGGTTCTTCGTAGCGCCGGCGGTCTTTGCCGCCGGTTCTTTGCGAGCCACGTCGGCAAGCGAAAAACATCTCCGCCTGCCGGGAGCCCTGGCCACGCTACTGCGCGCCGTCCGGTTCGGTCCGCAGCCCTTCGACCGTGAGGAGCACCAGGTCGACGCGCCGGTTGTGGGCGCGGCCCTCGTCGGTATCGTTGGTATCCGCGGCGGCGTTCTCGGCATATCCGGCGACGGCCATCCGGGTGCGCGGAATCTGGTAACGGCTCGCCAGAATTTCCAGCATGGCGATGGCGCGAGCCGACGAAAGCTCCCAGTTGCTGCGGAAGCGCGAGTTGTGAATAGGGACCGAATCGGTGTGGCCTTCCAGTCGCACCGGGTTGGGCAGGCCCTGAATCACGTCGGCGATTTTCTCCAGGGCCGCAAAGCTGGAAGGCGATACCACGTCCTCTCCGGAAGCGAAGAACCCCGATTCGCGCAGGCTGATCACCAGGCCCCGCGCTTCCAGTTTGAGCCCCACCTTGCCGGCCCGCAGTTCCGTGTCCAGCACCCGGCTGAGTGTCGCCGCCGACCGGGTCAAATCCACCGGGCCGGCCCGCGCCGAAACCGGCAACGCCTCGAACGCATCCGGCTGCACGTGCTTGTCCCTGTCATGGCGGCCGCGCCCCAACACATTCAGGATCGCGTCGCTGATCTGCCCGTGCGCCAGCGCCTCCCGCACCGACGCCGACACCTGCCTGGCCTTGCCCTTGTCGGCTTCGGTGGAGGCAAACATCACGACAAAAAAGGCGAAGAGCAAAGTGACGAAATCGGCGTAAGAAACCATCCAGCGTTCGTGATTCTCAACCGGATGGGCGGTTCTGCGGATCATCGGCGTCTCGCTTTCGGTGGCCGGCGTTCCGGCGCCGGGGGACTGGCCGGGACCGGGCGAGCGGCGACGGGCTTGGGCTGCTCGCGGCGCGGGTCGAAGGATTCCAGCTTGAGACGGATGAGCGTCGGGTTGAGGCCCTCGACGATGGCCGCCACGCCCTCCAGAGCCATTTCCTCGATGGCAATGGCCTCGCGCAGCTTGGCGCGTAACTTGCTGGCGGCCGGCAGGAAGAATATGTTCGCCGAGCCCACCCCATACACCGTGGCGACAAACGCTACGGCGATTCCATGGCCGACCTCCTTCATGTCCTCCAAATGCTTCATCACCTGAATCAGACCCATCACCGCGCCGATAATCCCGATGGTTGGGGCGTAGCCGCCCGCCGATTCCCAGACCCTGGCTTCGGCCTCGTGCGCCTGCTCGTTCTGGACGATGTCGATTTCCATCATTCTCCGCAATTCCTGCAGGTCGGTGCCGTCCACCGCCAGGCTCAGGGCCTTGCGCAGGAAGGGATCGGGTATGGATTCCGCCTCGCTTTCCAGGCTCACGATGCCATCCCGTCGAGCCATGGTGGCGAACCGGATCAGGTTCTCAATCACCACCGAGTGCGGTTCCGAGGAATCGAAGAACACGTCGCCGAGTCTCTTCAATGCGCGCAGCACCACGTGCAGCGGCGTGGTGACCAGAACCGCGCCGAACGTGCCTCCCAGGACGATCATGGCAGCCGTGGTTTGGGCAATGTCCTGGATGCTGCCCCGCTCCAGCAACAGTCCGCCGATGAGCCCCCCCATCGCCAGGCTGATTCCCGCCAGGGTGGATAGGTCCGGACGCCTGGACGCCCGCGTGGCCAGTCTGCGCTGTCCGCCCGGACTGACCGCGACCGGTATGGGGGTAACCTCCGGCGCCTTTTGGGGAGCACTCGCCATGAGCTATCAACTCGCCTGCGAAACAGCCGCTTCCGGCTCATCGGGGCCGGACTCCTCGCGAAGCTCGTGCGGAGCGGCATCCGGGCCGTAGATCCGCCGCCGAAAAGCTACAATCCGGTCGATAACTTCCTCGGCGCTTTCGCGCACCCGCCAAATCTGCCCGTTGGAGAGCGTGATCACCGTGTCAGGCGTTACCTCGATGTGCTCAATCATGTCCGAGTTGAGCACCAATGCGACGCGGTTCAGCCGGGTAAGCCAGATCATTAGATTCCAGTAGATATATCGGCGGGGAATCAATTTTCATTAATCGACGAGAAGGTCCGGCCGAAAAGGATTTTGGAGCTTATTCCAGTGCAGTCTTCGGAGGCGAACGTGAATCCATCAACCGGCGCGGAAACCCAAACCTTTGTTATCCCTCTCTGGCCAAGATGGGGATATCATGCTCAGGCCGGTTCGCCGGCGCTTTCATCGGCTTTGGCCGAGGAACGCCGGGAAGTTTTCGAATGCGTGTTGAACAGCCTGCGTACACAGCCGGATGATCCCGATGCCCGCGCCGCCTGCCGGTTCCTGTTGCGGCACCTGGCGGCATCGGCTCCCAATTGCTGAGCGGTTTCGAGTATGATGGCTAAATCCTGGAGGAGAAGCCATGAGCCCTGCCACCGCCGCAACTGCCGGCGCTTCGTTCGGCCTTTCCAACATTGGCCAAATCGCCATCACGATCACCAACCTGGAGCGCGCCGTCGCCTTTTACCACGACACGCTGGGATTGAAACCGCTGCTGCAAGTGCCGGGCCTGGCGCTTTTCGATTGCGCCGGCATCCGGCTGATGCTGTCTTGCGCGGAGAAACCCGGCGAACATTACGGCTCCATCCTGTACTTCAAGGTGCCGGATATTCAAGCCGCGGCGAATACCCTGGAGAGCCGCGGCGCGCCGTTCGACCGGCTGCCGCACCTGGTGGCGCGCAGGCCGGATCACGACCTCTGGATGGCCTTCTTCCGCGACCCCGACCGCAACCTGCTCGCCCTGATGAGCGAAGTGCCGCGCGCCGGGGCATAGCTCTCCGATCGCTAAGCCCGCGCCACGGCACTAATGGGACGGATCTCTCATCGCGTCGTTGAGGCCGCGGAAGACGGAATCGTAGTGTCCGCTTTCGGCGGCGAAGCGGAGACGCTTCACGTTTTCGACGCAGATCTCAGTCACGTCAGGCTGGGTCTTCAGGATCTCCATCGCCTCCGCAATGAACTGATCGAGGGGCATCGCGCGAGGGTCGGCGGCCCCGTCCAACAGGTGCGTGGCGACATAAGGAGGGATGAGTTCGAGGACCTCTATCGCAGTCCCCTGGAGCTGGTAGCGAAGCGATTGCGTGTACGAGTGGATCGCGGCCTTGGTTGCGCAATAGGTGGGAGTTGGCGCCATAGGAACAAAGGCCAGCCCCGAGGAGACGTTCATGATGGCGGAGTAAGGCTGCTTTTCGAGCAACGGCAGCAGGGCCGCGGTCAGACGGATGGGACCCAGCAGATTGGTTGTGACGAGGGCCTCCGCATCGGCGGGATCGTCCGCTTGCGCTCTCAGCTTTTCGAAGCGCATGATGCCGGCATTATTGATGAGGACGTTCAACGCCGGGTGTCGCGCCGCCAACTCAGCCGCGAAAGAGCGGATGTTGGCGGGGTCTCCGATGTCGAGCGTAAGCGAGGTCACGCCGGGGTTCGCGGCAGTAGTCTCGTCGAGTGCCTGCTGGCGGCGCCCCGCGATGATGATGTGGTTTCCCAGCGCGTGGAAAGCTTCCGCCAGGCCGCGGCCAATGCCGGAACCGCCGCCCGTGATCAGGATTGTGTTGCCGGTCGTTCTCATGGAGACAAGTTTATTCCAATACCACGGCCCCGCGTCACAGTTCCAGCTTGTCCTGGTAGACCATCTCGTCCGGAAGGAAGTCCTGTGTGAACTTCAATTGGCCGACCTCGGCATCGAATTCGACCTTGTCCTTCCGCGTAATCTCGTTGCTGCGCGGGAAAAGATACAGAATCACCGGCCCCTCGTCGTGCATCAGAACTTCCACGCTGGAAGGCTTCATATCCTTCTTGCCCTCGCGTTTGATCGCCGCGCGATTCTTCAACTCCGCGCCCAGGTTGTTGGGGTCGCCATGGATCATGCGGCTGGGCACGCCGTACACCGCGATCGCGTAATGGTCTTCATCCACCGCAGGCGCATTCAGCTCGTGCGCGATCAGTTGCGCCGAACTCATCGGCAGCGCGCTCACCCACCGCAGTGTCAACGCCGGCATCTGGCCGGAATCCGGACTCCCACCGTCATTGGACCCACGCCCCGCGCCGCCCATGCCGTGCCGTCCCATTCCGGGAAGTCCAATGCCTATCCCGCCGATCCCGATGCCAGGCTGTGCCACGCCAGCCCGCGACTGCCCGAGCTTGCCCGATCCATCCGGCGTCGGCGTCACGGTCTTCGCCCACGGCGACTCCGTGAGCACCTGCCGCGCTTCCTCCACGGTCCATTCCGCGATCAGCTTGTCCTTCCAGACCTGCGCCCCGGCCGGCATTGCCGCGCCGCCGGCGGCAACCAGTACGATCCAGGCACACGTCGGTCTTTTCGGCATCATTTTGTTAAACGTGTCCCGTCCCCTGCCGGTTGCCGTCCATCGCCCCCGCCGTCCGCATGGCCCTTTTGAGCTAATGATTTCCGGGCCGGCCGGTGTGTTGCGAGCGCTATAATTCAAACCAGTGGGCCGGCTGCGTCCACTCCGAAGATCCGCGCCGCCGGGTCGCGTAAGGAGAGTGTTGTGCGCGCTTGGACCTTTTTCCTTCTCATCGCCGCGCTGCCCGCGCAGACCCAGACTGGCGAGGTTACCACTCGCGACGAGACGCCCACCTTCCAATCGAGCGTGAACCTGGTGCGCGTTCCGGTGGTGATCCGCGACAAGCAGGGACACGCCGTCGGCAGCTTCCAAAAGGAGGATTTTCAGCTCACCGATCACGGCAAGCCGCAGGAGATTGCGCAGTTCGCCATCGAGGGCAGCGCCGTCCCCAAGCCGGCGCAGCCGGCCAAACCGGCCGCCGCTGCCTCCAAAATGGTGGTGCCCACCCGCTTCGTCGCCTTTGTCTTCGACGATATCCATCTCAACACCGGAGACCTCGCGAATGCCCGCGTGGCCGCGCTGAAACACATCGAACAGGGAATCGCCCCGCAGGAACGCGTGGCTTTGCTCACACTCTCTGGCAGCGTGTCGCTCGAATTCACCAATGACGCGGCGAAATTCCGCGAGATGCTGATGAAGATCGCGCCTGTGCCGCCTCGCGTGCACTTCCCTCCCGCCAGCTTCTACGTGGCAGACCAGTTTATGAGGAGTCCCGGCGACGAGTCGCTGGGCTGTCAGGGATATCAGGGCGGCTGCCCGGTAACCTGCGACCAAAGGATGCCGCCGGCGCTGCTGATGCAGGCGTGGGTTACGATCGATTGCGAGCTCAGTTGTTCGACCGCATCCGACGCTGCCCCCATCGCCAGGGCCACTCTCCGCGCAGTGTTCAATGAAGGCGAGAGCGAAACGAGCAATGCCTTCCGCACGCTCAACAACGTGGTGCGGCTGCTCGGCTCCATGCCTGGCGATCGGGTCATGATTCTCGTATCGCCCGGCATGTATCTCCCCGACACGTTGCAGAGGAACCTCAGCGAGTCCATCGACCGCGCCACCCGCTCCGGCGTCATCATTAATGTTCTCGACGCGCGCGGCGTTTACACCGTCGACCCGGGCGGCCAACTTCAAGGCTGCAACCTGTCGAGCGTCCTGACACAGCAGCAGGTCGAGCAGTACAAACATTTCGAAGTTGCCGCCCAAGGGCTGATTTTAGGCGACCTGGCCAGTTCGACCGGCGGCACCGCCCTCGCCCAGAACGATTTTCTGGCCGAATTCAACCGCCTCGCCAACCCGCCCGACTTCGTCTATTATTTGGGCTTCTATCCGACCGATCTCAAACCAGACGGAAAGTTCCATGACATCAAAGTGACGCTGGCGAACGGCAAGGGATTGTCCGTCCAGGCGCGCAAGGGTTATTGGGCGCCATCCCATGTGGAGGACGCCGCCGCCGCTTCGGCGCGCGAAATCAGCGAAGCCGTGTTCTCCCACGATGAACTGCGCGACCTGCCCATCGATATTGACACCCAGTTCTACAAAACCACGCTCGCGGGCGCCAAGCTGAGAATTACCGCTCACCTCGATATCCGGCTGCTTCACTTGCGCAAACAGGACGACCGGAACCGCAACGACGTGACGCTGGTGTGCGCTCTCTTCGATAGCAACGGCAACTACCTCAAAGGCACCGAGAAGGTGGTGGAGCTTCGGTTGAAGGACGAGAATGTCGAACACCACCGTGACCTCGGCCTCACCATGAACACCGATTTCGACGTCAAGAGCGGCGCTTACATGATTCGCGTGGTCGCGCGCGACGCCGAAGGCCAGCAAATGGCCACCGCCAACGACACCGTGGAGATTCCATGAGAATTCCGCAGATGCTGCAGTATGCCTGCCGCACGGTGTCCGCGGCCGTGCTGCTGGTGCTCGGTTCCCCGCTGCTGGCTCAAACCGGCGGATCCGGCGGCGAGGCCACGGCCAGCGTGAAGCCGAAACCCGAGGCGCAGCCGGTGCTGGTGGATGTGGTGATAACCGGCCAGAAAGGCGAACCCGTCCACGGCCTGGCCGCGGCCGATTTCCACCTCCTCGAAGATGGCAAAGAGCAGGCCATCACCGGACTCCAGCCGCACATCGGCCCTGCCGTGCCTGGCATTCCCCAGCAACAGCATGTCGTCCTCATGTTCGGCCCGCAATCCACCGAGGATCAGAAATGGATCGAGCAGGCTGCCGGCAAGTTCGTCGCGGACAATGCCGGACCCAACCGCCTCATATCCATTGTCTACACGGACGTCTGCTACAACACCATCGCCACGCCGTTTACGTCCGATGCCGGCCGGCTTCAGCACGCGCTGGACACATGGCCGGACCTTTTTCACTGCGACCACCCTGCCGCGCCTGGTGGAGATCTGCGGCCGCTCTACTACGCCCAAATAGCGATGGGCTTGGCCCAGGTGCCAGGCCACAAAGTGGTGGTCTTGTTCGTGGCCAATGCTACGCCATCCGCCGCTGCGGACGACAAAAAGCCGCCGGAGCCCGTTCCCTCGGCGCGACGGGGGCGCGGTAAAGGCGAGAAAAACGCGGAGCCGCACCAGGATCCGTTTGATATGGAGCTCGAGTTTCGCAAGGCGGACGTCTCGGTCTATCCGGTCGAAGCCCAGGCCGGCGTGGCAATTCCGGCGTGGGCGCTCGATCTCGCCGGCGCGACCGGCGGGTCCGTGCTCTCCCGCGGCAGCGACGGTCTCGGCGTTTTCGATCCGCTCGCACACGAGCAGGACGAATCCTACACGCTTGCCTACGTGCCGCCAGTCTCCCCGGAAGGAAGCTGCCACGCGCTGAAGGTCACCGTGAACCGGCCCGACGTGACGGTGCGCGGGCGAAACCTGTACTGCAACGTCCGCCAGGCCGTCGTGGCCGCCGTCAAGCCGAAGGAGAACACGTTGGAAAGCCTGGCGGAGTCGGCTGGCACTGGCAATACCGCGGCATCGGCCACCGTCCCGTTCTTCTATGAGGCCAACGGCGTGGCGCGCGTCAACCTGGCGCTAGAGATTCCAACGCCAGCTCTCGATCCTACCGACCTGAACGGCAAGCTGCATGCCGAAATGGACGTGCTCGGCATGGCGTACATCCCTGGCGGCGATGTGGCCGCCCGGTTCACGCATAAGTTGAAGTTCGATTTCGACAACCGGCAGCAGTTCGACGATTTTCTGCGGCGCCCGCTCCACTACGAAAGGCAGTTCGAAATCGTTCCGGGCAATTACCGGTTCAAGGTTGTTTTCCGCTCAGTCAAGGATCGCTACGGCGTGGTGGAAGCGCCGCTCGAGGTCGCTCCGTTCAACGCCGGGCAACTCAGCGTGAGCGCCATCGCCCTCAGCCGCAACGTGCAACCGATATCGCCCGAGGCCGCGCAGGAGGAGGCCGGGGCAGGGAAGTCCCCGCTGATTTTCCGCGGTAACCGAATCGCCGTCTCGGGCTCCAATGTTTTATCGAAGACCGGCACGGCCGAAGCCTACTTCGAGATCTACGAGCCGCTCGCCAACGGCGCCGGAAACCTCCAGTTGACCATGCGCCTGCGCCTGCTGGACGCCCAGAGCAACGAGCAAGCGTGGAATTCCGGCGATGTCGACCTGAGCGGCCTGGCCAAATCCGCCAACAAGGTGATTCCGGTCGCGCTCAAATTGCCGGTCGCCATTCTTCCGCCCGGAACCTATCGCGCCGAGCTGACGGTGACAGACTCCGCCGGCGGTCAAGCCACCCGCAGCATACAGTTTCGGACCGAGTAAACGCGTGGCGCGGCCTGTCAGGCTGCTGTGCGACGCAGAAATGGCGAAACTCTCCATTTGAATTCGCACGAATCTGAATTATTGAATTCGCACGAATCTGAATCAAAGGGGGTAACGCACGGCTTCTCTCTTTCAGGAGGCTTTGTATCAGGGCGCGGCTTCAGCCGTGCCGCAGAATGCAGCCATCATGGGCTTTAGCCCCTGCCGCTTTTTTCCCTGCCAGGTACGTAAAGCAATAAGGGAACTTCTCGGGTGAATCGACGAGTCCTGCTTCGACCGGGTTTCCTGCGATGTATTCCCGGTGCTGCATGAAGCTCTGCCGATTCTCGACCCGCTCTTCGGAGAACCCACGCTGCCAGACCTCTCCCAAGTATCCGCATTCCTTCCTCAAGCGATAGGAGAACCCTCCCTTTACGAATTGCATGGCCTTCTCAATGGTCATGTCCCTCGGCTCCGACCGTCATCAACAGATGCACATGGTTGGGCATAACCACAAAGTCATGCAGCCGGAATTTGCCAGCCGCTACGTACGAACGCAATACGTCGATCATCAACGTAGCGTTACGTTCCGACTGCAACAGGGGAAGTCCCTGGCTGGTCTTCGTGGTGGCGAAGAATGTACGTGCCGAACTCACGATCTTGTCCGGGCGGGCATTGCGCGCAGGTTTGGCCATCACCAGGGGCTAAAGCCCAATTCCTTAGTGCGACTCAGCGGCACGGCTCAAGCCGTGCC
>PLOR01000016.1 GCA_003142185.1 Bryobacterales bacterium | reverse complement strand
AAGGGCAGTGCATTCATTGAACCTTGAAGAGGGAGTCTTATGGTGGCCCGGGTGGATTGTCGGCAACCCGGAAACCGCCCCCAAACGGCGTTCGAAGAAGTTGCCTGGATGACTCGCGGCGTACGCGAATCCGTCCCGTGGCCGAACAGCGCGGCAGTTCCGGGGGCCTCAGAGCTCGCTGTCTTTGAGCCCGTATTTCTCTTGCAGGGCCGCCAACGCGGTGCCGACTGCATCTTCGGGCGGGCTGTAGCCGCGGAGCAGCGCATCCAGCTTTCCAACTCCGTCCGGGATCGTGTCTGCCGCGTAGGTCGTGTGCCGGAGTTGCTGAAACTCGGTTGCGGACTGCTCCAGCACCGCGCGCAGGTCCTGAAGCTGCCGCTGCCGTTTGGTCAGTTGGGTAGTCAAATCGTCGCGGACCCCTCGTGTATACTCCTCTTTGAGCGTCTGGCCGTCAATCGCCTGACGCACCTGGCTCAAATGAGAGCTGATCGTCACGGTGTATTTGGCCAGTTCCGCGGCCACAGCGGCGTTTTGATCCAATTCGGCTCCGCGGCCTGCCCCGCTTGCGGTGATGCCGCCGCACCAGGCACGAGCGCTGGTTACGAAGTCTTTTTCGATCGTGTTCGCGCTGGCAAAGTCAGCCCTTGTTCCTTTGAGCGCCTTCGCAAATTGAACCGCTTCCATCCGCTCTTGCTTGCCGCATCCCGCAATCAATGCGACAGCAGCCAACAACCAGCAGTATCGCGAGTTTAGGACCATCATATCCCTCACCTGTCAACGACCCAAGTGTAGGCCCTTTTTCCGAGGGTGTCCATCCGTCGTGCGCCGGCAACATGGTGGCCCTTCGGAGTTTCCGATTCTGGCTGCGAATTCCCCTCCACCCGGTGCTGGCTCTCGGGATGCCGCCTCTGTTATCATGGCAGTAGTTGACAGTTTTTGCCACCGGAGTATCCTTCGATGTCGATGACCTCCATGAACATCTCGCTGCCTCAAGAGCTCAAGAAGTATGTCGAACGGCAGATCAAGACTGGCTATAGCACGCCCAGCGAATATGTTCGCGAGCTGATCCGCGGGGATCAAAGACGGCGCGCCAAAGAGAGGCTCGACCTACTCCTCCTGGAGGGCCTCGACTCCGGCGAGCCGCTGCCAGCCACGCCGGCATTCTGGGCTGAGCTCAAACGAGACGCGCTGGCGAAGCTTGGCAAGAAGACCAGGAGATGAAGCCGTCTTTTGCCTTTCGTCCCCGCGCCCGCCTGGATCTCTTGGAGCAGTTCTTATACTTGGCAGACCAGGCCACTGTGGAAGTGGCCGAGCGGTACTTCACGGCCGTGAATCGCACATGCGCCCGCATGGCCAAGCAACCTCTCTCGGGAACGCCGCATGATTCCGGCATAGCGCGCCTTGCAGGCATGCGTCGCGTTCCGGTCTCCGGTTTCACAACATACCTCCTCTTCTATGTGCCCCGCGGCGGCGGCATCGAGGTTGTCCGCATTCTCCACGGCGCGCGGGATATCGAAGACCTGTTTACCCGAGAGGAAGCGTAACCGCGCACGCCCCGACATTTCCTATCCGCCCGCTATCGCTCCCACAATCAGCAATGGCTCCGCGCCGCTTGCGACTGCTTCGGGCAGCGGCGCATCCGGGGATTCGTGAGACAAATCTTCCGCGCAGGCGAAGAACCGCACGAATGGTCGCCGCTGTTGCGTAACGTGGTCGCGGAGGGTCCCGCGCAGCATCGGATAGCGGGCCTCCAGCGCGTCGAGCACCGAGCGCTGCGTGGCCTGCCCCTCCACGTCAAGCCGCACCTCGCCCGTCACGTGCGCCAGTATCCGCAGATGCGCCGGAAGCTCAACCCGGATCACTGGAGAGTTTGCACCTCGACGGAAAGTACGGCCGGAAGATCGCGCACAATCGGCGCCCAACTGTCTCCGGCATTGGCCGATGCGTACACCTGCCCGCCGGTTGTTCCGAAATAGACGCCGCACTGGTCGAGCGAATCCACCGCCATCGCGTCGCGCAGCACGTTCACGTAGCAGTCGCTTTGCGGCAGGCCTTTGGTGAGCGGCTCCCACTCGTTGCCGCCGGTACGGCTGCGGTACACGCGCAGCTTGCCTTCGGGCGGAAAGTGCTCCGAGTCGCTCTTGATCGGCACCACGTAAATGGTTTCCGGCTCGTGCGCGTGAACGTCGATGACGAATCCGAAATCGCTCGGCAGGTCGCCGCTGACTTCCTGCCACGAGTCGCCGCCGTTGTCGCTCCGCATCACGTCCCAGTGCTTCTGCATGAACAACACACTCGGCCGCGAGCGGTGCATCGCGATGCGGTGAACGCAGTGGCCCACTTCGGCATTGGGGTCGGGGATTTGTTGCGAACGCAATCCGCGGTTGATCGGCTGCCACGTAACGCCGGCGTCGTCGCTGCGGAATGCGCCCGCCGCCGAGATAGCGATGAAGATCCGGCTGGCGTTGCTCGGATCGAGAAGAATGGTATGCAGGCACATGCCGCCGGCGCCCGGCTGCCAGTGAGGCCCCGAGCCGTGGCCGCGCAGCCCGGAAAGTTCCTGCCACGTCTGCCCGGCGTCGGTCGAGCGGAACAACGCCGCGTCTTCCACACCCGCGTAGATCGTGTCCGCATCCCTCAGCGATGGCTCCAGATGCCAGACCCGCTTGAACTCCCAAGGATGCGGCGTACCGTCATACCACTGGTGCGTGCCAGGGACGCCGTCATACACGAACTTGTTGCCCACCGGTTCCCAAGTCTTGCCGCCGTCGTTCGAGCGCTGCATTAACTGCCCGAACCAGCCGGTGGACTGCGATGCATACAGCCGGTTCGGGTCAACCGGCGAACCCTTCAGATGGTAGATCTCCCAACCCGCAAAGTGCGGGCCGCTTACATCCCACTTATCGCGCTTGCCGTCCGATGTCAGCACGAACGCGCCCTTGCGTGTGCCAACCAATACGCGTACCTCACTCATCTCTCACCCCTCCTTTAGGACGAAAATGCCGTGGTGGTAGGACAGACGATCGGTTTTTGTCGTCTGTCTTCCGCCGGCAGCGGCAGGCCACAAAAGGCGATGGCCTGCCCTACCTTATACTCGCCAGCTAATTCTTCGGGAAGCCCGGATCGGCCTTCACTTCGAGGATCTGTTTCGTGTGCCGCTCGCTGTGCGCTCCGATAAACAGCAGCCATTCGTATGCATCGAGCGGTTGCCCAAGCGGACTGTCGGCGGCATGCTCGCGTAAGTCCGGCGTCGATTCCAGAAACGCGATCGTCTTGGCGCGGCTCTTCAGAAAATGATCGAGGCTCTCGGCTGGAGTCCAACTACTCGTGGGCACCAGCGGCGGCGGCGCTTGGGCCTTGTGGCTTCGGTCCGGAATCATCGCCAAAACCATGGCGTCGATTTTCGCCGTGTCGCGGCCGGCCGGTCCCGCAGGCGCTTTCATGACCTGATCCGTGACATTCTGGAAGATAAAATCTTCGGCCTTGGCAATGTGTTCGAGCGTTTCCGCCACCGACCAGCGCTCTGGCGCCGCTTTAAACTTCATCTGAGCTTCCGAGAGTCCCTTCACAGACTCGACTACGCCGTCGCGTGTCTGTTCGAGATACGTGACACCTCGCTCCCTATCAGCCTGAGTAAGTCCCTGGCCGAATGCCGCCGCGCCCAATAACAGCAGCGCGCTTGACAGTACTGAAAGTCTCTTCATGTTGTTAGTTCCCTCCTTCAATTTCTCTCGACTAGTGGGGCAGGCGCTTTCGCCTGCCAACCGGTTTGTTCACTAGAGTTAGTGCTGCCTTACGCCTCGTCGCCTTCCTCGAATTTTGGTATCAGCGGAGTCGAGTCGCGTTCTCGCCATCGCCGCCGTGCTTCGGCGAGTACCGCTTCGCGATTCTCCTCCATTTCCGCGATCGCCGCGCACGGTGCCCATGTCTCCTCGTGCCGTGCCCCCCAAATCAGCAATTCCAAAAGTACCGGCGCCAGGTCGATCCCTTTCTCCGTCAGCCGGTAGTTTACCCTTCTTCCATCCGTCTCATCCGCCTCCGCGGCGATGATTCCCGCCGCTTCCAGTTTCTGCAAACGGTCCGCCAGAACGTTCGTGGCAATCCCTTCGCCCGATTCCTGGAAGTCCTTAAATGTTCTGAGCCCGCGCACCATCAGATCGCGGACCACCAGCAACGACCAGCGATCTCCCAACAGCTCCAGGGAGATACTCACCGGGCAGCCAGACCGCCGTTTTGACTTCGGCTCCCCAGGCATTTTCAATAAATTATCCGAGTCGCTTGCAAAATACAAGTTAAATTTGCGGCAGGCCGTATTGACTTTCACAATTGACACCGCCCGCCATTTCTGCAAAAATCAAGTAGGCGAACAAAAGGCGAAATCATGGGCGCGGCGCTGCTCCGGAAACAGTTCGAATCGCTGCTCGGCGGTCACCTCGGGTGGCAGGCGAAACCGGCTACTGAAGCGGTTCCGAGCGGCATTCCGGAAATCGACCTGGCGACCGGCGGGCTGCCGCGCGGGTGCCTCACGGAGATTTTCGGCGCGCCTTCTTCCGGCCGCGCCAGCCTGCTGGTTTCGATTCTGGCTGGAGCCACCGCACGCCAGGAATTCTGCGCCCTGGTGGATGCCGAGGATGCGTTCGATCCGCTCTCCGCCGCCGCTGCCGGCGTGGAGCTGCCTCGGCTGTTGTGGATCCGCTGCGGCCACAACGCCGCACATGCGCTCCGTGCGGCGGACCTGCTGCTGCAAGGCGGCGGCTTCGGCGTGGTGGCGCTGGATCTGGGCGATACTCCTGTGCGCGCCGCGCGCCGCATCTCGCTCACTTCCTGGTTCCGTTTGCGCCGCGCCGTGGAGCACACGCCCACCGTGCTGATTGCGGTCGAGCGGCAATCGAACGCCAAAACCTGCGCCAGCCTGATGCTGGAATTGTCACGCGAGCAAGCGCGCTGGTCGGGCGGCATGCTCGCTTCCGCGCGCCTGCTCGGCGGCATGCGCGTGGCGGTGGCGCGGCGCAAACCGGGGCTGGCCCTCACCGCCGTTTTCGAGAGCGGCGAAAGAATGCTGGCCACGAATGAACACAGATAAACACGGATATGAAGACAAGAGTCTTATCAGTGTTCATCTGTGTTTATCTGTGGCTCGAAATGAATTCTCCTCTGCTCCTGAAGGAGCGGTTGGTACGGTCGTTACGGAACGAGGCTTAAGCATGTTCGCCTGTTTGCATGGCACGGGAAACCTGGCGGCGGTGGCATTCGATTTTTCGCCGCTGGTGGAGCAGACCGCGCCCGATACCGTCACTTGCGACGTGGCCGGCCTGGACCGCCTCTTCGGCGCGGCGCAGGAACTGGCTGCCGCCCTCGCGCGCCGCGCCGTCGAAACCGGTGTGCGGGCAGCCGTCGCCCTGGCCGCCAATCCCGATGCCGCCATCTGCGCCGCGCGCGGATTTTCGGGCGTCAGCATCGTTCCGCAGGGCGATGAGGCCAAGTTCCTGGGCAGGCTGCCGGTCGCGCTGCTGCGGCCTTCCGCGGAATTGCAAGAAACCCTGGAGCGCTGGGGCATTCGCCGTTTTCAGGATCTGGCCGCGCTGCCGCCGCTGGGAATTGCCGAGCGGCTGGGCGCGGAAGGGTTACAACTGCGCGAGCTGGCGCGCGGCGAAGCGGAGCGCAAGCTGACGCCGCTCGAAGAGCCACCGCGGTTTGAAGAAGAGCTCGAGCTGGAATATCCTGTAGAGCTGCTGGAGCCGCTCGAATTCCTGCTGGCGCGCCTGCTCAACGGCCTCACCACGCGGCTGGCCACGCGCGGGCTGGCCACCAACGAGCTGCGCCTGCGGCTGCATCTCGAAACCCGCGCCACTCACGAACGCACGTTGCGGCTGCCGGCGCCGTCGCTCGACGGCAAATCGTTTTTGAAATTGCTGCGGCTCGATCTGGCCGCCCATCCGCCCGCGGCGCCCATCGAACGGATCAAGCTGGGCATGAATCCAGTGAAGCCGCAAGCCGCGCAGGGCGGCCTTTTCGTGCTCGCAGCACCGGAACCCGTGAAGCTGGAGCTGACCCTGGCGCGCATTCAGGCGATCGTCGGCGAAGGCCGCGCGGGCTGCCCCGAACTGCTCGACACCCACCGTCCCGATGCGTTTCGCCTACAGAAACCGGGGGACAGACACCACTGTCCCAAGGCGCCGCTTTTGCGCCGCGTGGACAGTGCTGTCTGTCCCCCGCACCTAATTCGCATGTATCGACCGCCCCGCATGGCCCGCGTCACCCTGGCTTCCGGTCAGCCCAGCTTCCTCGCCGCCGAAGGCATTCGCGGCCGCATTCTCGAACGCGCCGGCCCCTGGCGCACCTCCGGCGACTGGTGGACCACCGACCCCTGGTCGCGCGATGAATGGGACATCGCGCTTTCCGATGGCGCCCTCTACCGCATCTATTGCGAGATAAGAGGCTGGTTCGTGGAAGGAAGTTATGACTAAGAGACCGGGGGACAGACACCACTGTCCCAAGGCGCCGTCTTTGCGCCGCGTGGACAGTGCTGTCTGTCCCCCGCACCTTATTTGTTTTTAGCCCTATGTACGTGGAACTGCACGCACGCTCCGGTTTCAGCTTTCTCGAAGGCGCTTCGGTGCCGGAAGAGATGGCCGGAGCCTGCGCGCAATCGGGCGCGCCCGCCATGGCTCTTTTGGACCGCAACGGCGTCTATGGCGCGCCGCGCTTTCACATGGCGGCGAAAAAGGCCGGCATTCGCGCCCATATTGGCGCGGAAATCACTTGCACCAACGGCAACTCTTACCCGCTGCTGGCGGCCACGCGCGAAGGCTATCAAAACCTCTGCCGGTTGATCACCCGCATCAAGCTGCGCGCCAAGAAGGGCGAAGGCGCGGCCACACTCGATGAGCTGGCCGAATTCGCGCGCGGCCTGATCTGCCTCACCCGTCATCCCGAGGCGCAGCTGCTCGATATCTTCGGCCGCTCCAACGTGTACGCAGAACTGCAACGCCACCACCGGCGGGAAGAGGAAGCGGCCAACCAGGCCATCGTCGAACGCGCGCGGCGTTTGCGCATCCCGTTGGTCGCCACCAACGGCGCCGCCTACGCCACGCCAGCCCAGCGCGAGCTGCTGGATGTGTTCACCTGCGTCCGCAATCATGTGACGCTTGCCGGCGCCGGCCGCCTGCTCGAGCGCAATGCCGAACGCCACGTCAAAACTCCAGCGGAAATGGTGCGCCTGTTCGCCGACCTGCCCGAGGCGCTGGCCAATACGCTCGAAATCTCTTCTCGTCTGGAATTCACGCTCGACCGTCTCGGTTACGAATTTCCGCGCTATCCCGTGCCCACGGGCGAAACCATGGCCGGCTTTTTGCGCGCGCGCGTGGACGAAGGCGCGCGCCGCCGCTACCAGCCCTACCACGACCGCGCGCAGCGGCAGATCGAGCGCGAACTGGCGCTGATCGAAAAGCTCAAGCTGCCCGGCTATTTCCTGATCGTCTGGGACATCGTGCGCTTCGCCAAGGCGAGCGGCATTCTGGCGCAGGGCCGCGGCTCGGCCGCCAACAGCGCGGTCTGTTATGCGCTCGAAATCACCGCCGTGGACCCGGTCGGCATGGATCTGCTGTTCGAACGCTTCCTCTCCGAAGAGCGCGGCGAATGGCCCGATATCGATCTCGATCTGCCCAGCGGCGAACAGCGCGAACGCGTAATCCAGCACGTGTACCAGCGCTTCGGAAAGCTGGGCGCGGCCATGACCGCCAACGTCATCACCTATCGCGGCCGCTCCGCCGCGCGCGAAGTGGGCAAGGCGCTGGGCTTCGAAGTTACCTCGCTCGAAAAACTTTCCAAACTGGCGCATACGTGGGAGTGGCGGGATCCTAAAGACTCGACCGACCGCCAGTTTCGCGAGGCCGGCCTGGATCTCACCCATCCGCGCGTGCGCAAATTTTGCGAGCTCTACAAAATGGCGCAGGACATGCCGCGGCACCTCGGCCAGCATTCGGGCGGCATGGTCATTTGCCAGGGGCAACTGGATTCGGTGGTGCCGCTCGAACCCGCCGCCATGCCCGGCCGCGTGGTCGTCCAGTGGGACAAGGAAGACTGCGCCGATATGGGGATCATCAAGGTGGATCTGCTCGGCCTGGGCATGATGGCGGTGATCCAGGACAGCTTGAAAATGATTCCCGAGGTTTACGGCGAACCGGTGGATCTGGCGCGCCTGCCGCAGAACGATCCGGCGGTGTATCGGGCGCTCCAGCAAGCCGACACCATCGGCATGTTCCAGGTGGAAAGCCGCGCGCAAATGTCCTGTCTGCCGCGCATGAAGCCGCGCCGCTTTTACGACATCGTGGTGCAGGTGGCGATCATCCGGCCGGGGCCGATCGTGGGCAAAATGGTGCATCCTTATTTGAACCGGCGCCAGGGCCGGGAAGCGGCCGATTGCCTGCACCCTTCGCTCGAGCCGGTGCTGCGCCGCACGCTCGGCGTGCCGCTGTTTCAGGAGCAGTTGCTGAAGATGGCGATGATCGCCGCTGGATTCAGCGGCGGCGAAGCCGAGGAACTGCGCCGCGCCATGGGATTCAAACGCTCGGAAAAACGCATGGCGGATCTTGAAGAGCGGCTCCGCGCCGGCATGGCGTCGAACGGCATCACTGGCGCGGTGCAGGAGACAATCGTGCATTCCATCACCGCCTTCGCGCTGTACGGTTTTCCGGAATCGCACGCGGCCAGCTTTGCCCTGCTGGCTTACGCCAGCGCGTATTTGAAATGCCATTACCTGGCGGCTTTCACCTGCGCCATGCTGAACAACCAGCCGATGGGGTTCTACTCGTCCGCCGTGCTGATCAAAGATGCGCAGCGGCACGGTCTGCGTGTGCTGCCGGTGGACGTGATGGAATCGGATTGGGACTGCACGGTGGAAAAGCGTGCGCCGCTGCTGCAAAGTGGGGCAGGCGCTTCCGCCTGCCAACCGGACGCACCCGATCGCGCTGCCGGCCCGCCCCTGCGTCTCGGCCTCCGCTACGCCAAGGGTTTGCGCGAAGAGGCCGGCCGCGCCATCGTTCGCGCCCGCCCTTTTTCGAGCATCGACGACCTGGCGCTGCGCGTGCCCGAGCTGCGCAAGGACGAGCTCAACCGCCTGGCGGAAATCGGCGCACTGAACTCCATCGGCGGGAGGTTGGCAGGCGGAAGCGCCTGCCCCACTTTGTCGAAGGACGCGCAGGAAAGTGGGGCAGGCGCTTCCGCCTGCCAACCAGATCTTTCAAACTCTCCTGTCCGCCGGTTCCATCGCCGCGACGCGCTCTGGCAGGCGCAGCGCGCTACGCTGCCGGTGGGCCCGCTGCTCGAGCCGCAGGAGGAAACCGGCGAGCCTTCGCCGCTCGCGCCCATGGACACCGAAGAGCGCCTGTGGGCCGATTACCGCGGCACCGGCCTCACCATCGGCCGCCATCCCATGGCGCATCGCCGCGCCGAAATGAACGCGCTCGGCGTCACCCGCGCCGCCGCTCTCGCTCGCATGCCCAACGGCCGCCTGGTGCGGATTGCCGGGTCTGTCATCGTGCGCCAGCGCCCCGGCACCGCCAAGGGCTTCGTCTTCCTCAGCGTCGAAGATGAAACCGGCGTCTTCAATGTCATCATCGATCCGAAAACTTTCGATCGCTTCAAATTCGTGGTGTTGACCGAGCCGTTTCTGCTGATCGATGGCGTGCTGCAAAACGTCGATGACGTGGTCTCTGTAAAAGCCGCCAGAGTCGCCGCCCTGCCCGAAGGCGCCGCCGCCGAAGTGCATAATTTCCGGTAGCGCAGTTTCTCAATGCACCGTTACTCAGTAATCCCGAAAGGCAGCCGCCCGTGTGGGTCATCGATCACCGGACAACAATGGCGCCTCATTCAGAAAATGAGTGTCTTCGATCGCGCTCTGATCTAGATCTGGCAGAGCCGCCGCCCGCCGCCGCGTGATATCCTGAAGCCGGATCTGCGGCCACTAGTGTAAAGCCCTTATTTTGTTTGGGCTAACGGATTTGCCGGGTCGAAAAGACGAGGACATCGATGCACCTCATTCCCACGCAAGAGGAAGTCGTTGCCGTGCTGCGAGAAACCGGAGCGCTGCGCGACGGCCATTTTGAGTACCCCACCGGCTTGCATTCGAACGAGTATCTGAAGGTGCCGCTGGCGATGCGCTACTCCCGGCACCAGAAAATGATGTCGGTCGGTTTGAGCCGGCTGCTGCGCGCCCATCCGGAAATCCGCGCCATCGCCAAGGATCTTTCGATGGTGGCGCCGACCACGGGCGGCCTGCCACTGGCCTTCGGATTGTGCGAAGCGTTGCGCGCGCGGCAGGTGTACTGGGCGGAGCGGGAGCACGACCGGGACCCGCTCCGTTTCCGCCAGTTCCTGCGCCCCGAACCGGGAGAGCCGGTGGTGCTGGTGGATGACCTCCTGCGTACCGGCCAGCGGCTGGCCGAACTGAAAGCGCTGCTGGAGTCCTACGACGCCAAGGTGGTGGGGCTGGCGGTGGCCGTTTACCAGCCCAACCCCACGACCTTGAGTTTCGGCGACCTCCCGCTGTACTATCTGGTCAAGCTTGACGCCAGTTACTATGTCGATGGGGAGCACTGCGAATGGTGCCGGCGGGGCATGCCTCTGGAAAAGGTTTGAGAATGCGAAAGGAAGGGCGGCGGCGCGGCCGGGCGGGGCGTATGCCGGGCGCCCGGTGGCTGTGTGTTTGTCTCTGCGCAGCCGCTCTGGGCGCCGGCCTGCGCGCGCAGGAAGGTGACGCGGCCAAGCTCGCGCCGTATTACCCGACGCCGGAAACCATCGTTGCACAAATGCTCCAGTTGGGGGGATTGAAGGCAGGCGAAAGAGTGTTCGATCTCGGGTCGGGCGACGGCCGAATCGTGATTATGGCGGCGCAGAAGTTTCATGCGAACGCGGTGGGCGTTGAGATCGACCTCGATTTGTGCCGCCAGAGCCTGGTGCGGATTGCCAAGCTGGGGCTGGAAAAAAGCGCCCGCATCATCCACGGCGACCTGCTGGCGCAGAACTACGGCGCGGCGGACCTGGTGACGGTCTACCTGTTGCCGGATTCCATCAACGGCAAAGTGCAGCCGCTGCTCGACCGCCAGCTCAAGAAGGGCGCGCGCGTGGTAGCCCACGATTTCGAGTTTCGCGCGTGGACCCCGGAAAAGGTGCAAAACATCGCCGACGACGGGGAAGGCCGCAGCCACACGTTGTACCTGTATCGAAAGTGACACCTTGTTGGATCGAATGAAAATCGGCTGGCCTCGAGCGATGGCGGGGGCCCGGGCGGCGCTGGCCGCAGTGGCCCTGGGGTGGTTTCTGTTCGGGCCGACGGCCACGTTCTCGGCGTCTTTCTACGTGCTGGCAGTGTACCTGGTCTGCGCGGTCGTGCTGGTGGTAAAGGCACGCACGCCGCACGGCGTTTTCGGGCTGCTGGCGCTGGTTGCCGACATCGTGTACCTGCTGGTGTCCGCGGCTTATGGCGGAGAACGCCTGCTCTGGTTCAGCTCGACCTTCTTGCTCTACGTGCTCGCCGAAGCGCTGGTGTTTTTCGGCGTGACGGAAGTGGCGCTGGTCTCGGCCGTGGCCACCGCATTCTGCATCGCGCTGCCATCACAACCGCTGGATCCTCTGCTGAAAACGATTGTGGTCGGCGGCTCGCTGGCATGCGGCGCGGCGATCTACAAGCGCCGCATGACCACGCGCTTCGCCACGCTCGAAGCGCGCGCGGCCGAGGCGCAGCAGGACGCCGAGAAGGCGCGTGAAACCGAGCGCCTGCGCATCGCCGCGGATTTTCACGACGGCCCGCTGCAAAGCTTCATTAGCCTGCAAATGCGCCTCGAGATTCTGAAGAAGCTGCTGGAGCGCGACTTCGAAGCCGGCATGGAGGAGTTGCTGGGACTGCAATCCCTCGCGGTGGCGCAGATACGCGACCTGCGCATGTTCTTGAATGCGATGCGGCCGGTGGATGTGGATGGCGCCAATTTCGTGGCCACCGCCCGGCGCACCGCCGAATCGTTCCAGAAAGAAAGCGGCATTCCGGTGACCTTCATCAGCTCGTCCGGGCCGATTGGCTTGCCGCCGGAAATGACGGCCGAAACGTTGCAGATGATTCGCGAAGCCCTGCACAACGTGCAGAAGCACGCCGCCGCGACGCGCGTCGCCGTATCGCTCGAAAAGGCAGCCAGCGGCCTGGAGATCTCGATCGAAGACAACGGCCACGGCTTCGCTTTTTCCGGCTCGTATTCGCTCGAGGAACTCGAGCTGCTGCGGCTCGGCCCAGCCAGCTTGAAGCGGCGCGCCCGCTCCTTGAACGCGGATATGCAGCTCGACTCGCGTCCCGGCCGCGGCACCGGTCTGAAGGTGCGTATCCCGCTGCAATAAGACGTTCCGGCGTGCTACGCTTGTCGCCGTGAACATCGGCATCACGTGTTATCCCACCTATGGCGGCAGCGGCATTGTCGCCACCGAACTCGGCATGGAACTGGCCGCGCGCGGGCACCAGGTCCACTTCATCACCTACGCCAATCCGATACGGCTCGATCCCGGCACGCCGCGCATCCACTACCACGAAGTCGAAGTCTCGAATTATCCGCTGTTCCAATACCCGCCCTATTGCCTGGCGCTCTCGTCGCGCATGGCGGATGTGGCCGAGGCCTACGCGCTCGACCTGCTGCACGTGCATTACGCCATCCCGCATTCCATCTCCGCCATGCTGGCGCAGCAGATGCTGGCCCCCAAGCGCCGTTTGCCTTTTATCACCACGCTACATGGCACCGATATTACGCTGGTGGGGGCCGATCCTTCCTACTTCTCCATCACTAAGTTTTCGATCGAACGGTCCGACGGCGTCACTGCCATCAGCGATTACCTGCGCCAGCAGACGGTGGACGTGTTCGGCATCTCGAACCAGATTCGCGTGATCAAGAACTTCGTCAACTGCGATCTGTACCATCCCGATAACTCGAAGAGCGGCGCTGCGGCGTACTCGGCCGTCGGCGAAAAGCTGCTGATTCACCTTTCGAATTTCCGCCCGGTCAAACGCGCGCTCGATTGCGTTCGCATCCTGGCCGAAGTGCGCCGGAAGGCGCCGGCGCGCCTGCTGATGGTGGGCGACGGCCCCGACCGCGGCCCGGCCGAGCACCTGGCGCGCGAGTTGAAGGTGGATCGCCACGTGTTGTTCCTCGGCAAACAGGACCACGTGGAGCGCATCATCCCGCTGGCGCACGTGCTGCTGATGCCGAGCGATATGGAATCGTTCGGGCTGGTGGCGCTAGAGGCCATGGCGTGCGGCGTGGTGCCGGTCGCCACCCGCGTGGGCGGCGTTCCCGAGCTTATCACCGACGGCGAAGACGGTTACCTGGAAGCCCCCGGCGACATTGTCGCGCAGGCCACCCGCGTGACCGCGCTGCTAACCGACGACGCGCTGCATTCGCGCATGGCCGGAGCCGGCCGCTGGAACGCCTCCGAGCGCTTCTGTTCGGAGAAGATCATTCCCCAATACGAGCAGTATTACGAGGATGTTGTGTCAGCCCGCCAAATGGGGTGAATTTGCCCCACGCACAGCCAACCGGCCGTCCTGTTTTGCGGTAAATGAGGAACAGGGCACCAAATTGCGAACGCTGAGGATTGTTCGTGGTCAAGCGCGGCATGAAAAGCCGAGAATGACTCTGACTCACTCTCGGCTCAGCAGGCTTGACAGCCCGCGCCACGACTGCACAGTATTGTGCTTAAGCTGGGCGGCGCGCGATCCGTATAATGAACTGCGCAATCGGTTTACGGTCCCCGGTTTCGCGCGCGGCCGCGGGAGAATCGACGGAACCAGCGCAACTCCCACTGTATCTGCCAGATCTGATTTGCGAGGACCACTGTCGCACTGTTTCGGAGATCCCCACATGATGCTCTTGTATTCTGCTCTCTCCTGTGGAATATTCGTAGTGTAACTTGGAGATTCTCTTGTTTTTCCGCTCACGAACGTTTCCGGCAGGTGGAGTACGTCCGCGAGCGCCACAAGATCCGCCAGCGCGCCATCCTGCGCGCCGGCCGCAAAGACCTTCTAGCCTGCCTGAAGTAGGGCCGTCCGCTGCGCCCTTATCGATTCCAGACAGCCCCGGACCGCCGGGTTTGACAAGGAATACCAATGGCGCAGACCGGTCCTCAAAGCCCTCGTGAAGAACAGGCGCAACCTTCGGCGGCGCCGAAGGAAGGCGACTTTTCGTGTTTGCGCGAACTGCCCCTTCCGTTGCGAGAGCAACTCGATAGCCTCGGCTTGAGCCGGGCTCTGTCCCAATTGATCGAGAGCGAGCAGCGATTCCGGGACCTTTTCGAGCAAGGGCCGGTAGCCTACCACGAGTTGGACCAAGAGGGGAACGTGCGTTGGGTCAACCAGGCCGAATGCGAGCTGCTGGGGGTTGAGGCCGGCGCAATACTCGGCAAACCCATTTTTGAATTCGTTTCGCGAGGCGCACCATCCGAAAGCCGCGAAGCCTTCCAGCGGAAGTTGTCGGGGCAGCAGGCCCTCGATCCCTTCCCGCGCGATCACATTCGCAGTGACGGCCGTCACCTGACTCTCGAGATTCACGAGGTGCTGATTCGGGACGCCAGGGGTGTGGTGACTGGCATTCGGTCCGTCATGCTCGACGTAACCAGGCGCAAGGAGATTGAGGAGGCGTTGCGCCAGGGGGAGGATCTTCTTCGATCCGTGTGTGCCAGCTCGCTGGACGCCCTGGTCATGATTGACGGCCAAGGCCGGGCGCTCCTTTGGAACCCGGCGGCCGAACGGATGTTCGGTTACACGTCCGCCGAGATGCTCGGCCAGCCGATTCACGATCTGTTGGCCCCCGCCGCCCTCCGGCAGCGCTTTCAGGAGAGCTACCCCGCCTTTCAGAAGACCGGACAAGGGGCTGCCATCGGCACGATGCGGGAACTCTCCGCACGGCGAAAAGACGGAAGCGAGTTCCCCATCGATCTTTCGTTGGCCGCCGTCCAAAAGGGAGAGGAATGGCATGCGGTCGGGGTCATCCGCGACATGACGGGCCGCAAGCGGGCGGAAGAGGCGCTGCGTGAGAGCCGGGAAAGCTTTCGGAGAGTCGTGGAAAACGCGCCGGAGGCCATCTTCGTGGCGACGAAAGGCCACTTCCGGTACCTGAATCCGGCGGCCATCAAGTTGTTTGGCGCCGCGGCGGATTCCGAACTCCTCGACCAGCCGGTCATGATGAGAATCCATCCGGATTCTCGCGCCGGCGTGGCCGAAAGAATCCGGCACGTCGAGGAACGGATGGCGGACTCACCGCCGTGGATAACGAAGTACCTCAGGCTCGACGGCACGGTCCTCGATGTCGAGGGGGCCGCTGTGCCGTTCCTCTACGAGGGCGAAGAGGGAGGTCTCGTTTTCGCCCGTGATATCAGCGAACGGAGACGGGCGGAAGAGGCGCTGCGTGAGAGCCGGGAAAGCTTTCGGAGAGTCGTGGAAAACGCGCCGGAGGCCATCTTCGTGGGGACGCGCGGCTGCTTCCGGTACCTGAATCCGGCGGCCATCAAGTTGTTTGGCGCCGCGGCGGATTCCGAACTCCTCGGCAAGCCGGTCTTAGAGACCGTGCACCCGGATTCCCGGCCCGCCATGATCGAAGCAATCCGGCAGGTCGAGGAAATGGGAGTGGACATGCCCCTGTTTACCCGGAAGTACCTCGAGCTCGACGGCACGGCCATCGACGTCGAGGGGTACGCCGTTCCCTTCCTATATGAGGGCGAAAAGGGCGGTCTTGTTTTCGCCCGCGATATCACGGCGCGGAAACGGGCGGAAGAGGATTTGCGGGCAAACGAAGACCTGCTTTCGCAATCACAGAGTATTGGCCATCTCGGCAGTTTTGACTGGAGGCTCGAAGGCGACTCGGACGTGATGGTATGGACGCCCGAAACGTATCGTCTCTTTGGAGTTTCGCCGGAGACCTTTGTCCTGACCTCCGAAACGTTTCCGACTCTGATCCACCCGGACGATCAGGCTTCCATGCAAACGTGGATGCGGGAGTGTCTGGCGGGACTAGGACCGCCCGACCTGGAGTTTCGCGTCAAACTGCCTGACGGCGGCATCCGCTATATCATGGGCCGCGGGCACCTCTTGCCGCAGGAAGCGGGAAGCAAATCGATCCACGTGGTTGGCGCGGCTCTGGACATCACCGAGCGCAGACTGGCCGAAGAGGCGTTGCTTCGGCGAACCGAGGAACTCAAACGGTCCAATACCGAGCTGGAGCAGTTCGCCTATGTGGCCTCGCACGACCTCCAGGAGCCCTTGCGGATGGTCTCCAGCTACATGCAGCTTCTTTCGCGCCGGTACAAGGGAAAGCTGGATTCGAATGCCGACGAGTTCATCGCGTTCGCGGTGGACGGGGCAAAGAGGATGCAGCAACTGATCAACGACATGCTGGAGTTCTCGAGGGTCGCCACGAGGGGCCACGAGTTTAAACCGGTCGAGGCAGACACTGCTTTGAAGCAGGCGCTATGGAATCTGAAGGCCGCTATCGAAGAGAGCCACGCGAACGTGACTTTCGATCCTCTGCCGGTGGTGAACGCGGACTCGGGACAACTGACACAGTTGTTTCAGAACCTGATTGGGAATGCCCTCAAGTTCCGGCGCCAGGAGCCGCCGCGGGTTCATGTGTCGGCGGAACGGCGCGCGAAGGAGTGGGTGTTCTCCGTGCGGGACAATGGCATCGGAATCGAGCCGCAGCACCTGGAGCGTATCTTCGTGATATTCCAGCGCCTCCACGCGGCGTCGGAATTCCCGGGCACGGGGCTCGGCCTCGCGATCTGCAAGAAGATCGCGGAGCGTCACGGCGGCCGCCTGTGGGTGACTTCGGAACCAGGCGCAGGATCGGTTTTTTATTTCTCCATTCCGGTTCAGGGCCAATGAAGGCTGAAACGCGGACTAGACCAGTCGAGCTTCTGTTGGTGGAGGACAACCCCGGCGATGTACGTCTGACCATCGAGGCGTTGAAGGAAGGGAAAGTGATCAACAACTTGACCGTGGTCAAAGACGGCCAGGAAGCCATTGCGGACCTGCGGCGGCAGGGTAAGTATGCCAACGCGGCGCGTCCCGACCTGGTTCTGCTCGATCTGAATCTTCCCCGGAAAGGCGGACTGGAGGTTCTGGCGGAAATCAAGGAGGACCCCGACCTCAAGTCGATTCCCGTGGTCGTGCTGACTACATCGCAAGCAGCACAGGATGTGCGTCGCGCTTATGAACTGCACGCCAACTGCTACATCGTGAAGCCGGTGGATCTGGACCAGTTCATGAGCGTCGTGCAGGCTATCAAGAGTTTCTGGCTGGGTGTGGTGATGCTTCCGCCGCACGAGTGACTACCCGCGCTGAATCGGCGATCATCTTCGGCGCTTGCCACCGGTATCTAAGTGAACCGTATTGTATCTAGCTAAGTCATCTCTAAGTCAAGTCTCAACCACCAGGTTGTCGATCAGCCGCGCACGGCCGATGCGCACCGCTACGGCCAGCAGCGCCGCGCCGTGAATCCGGCCGAGCGGCGCGAGCGATTCCGCATCCACCACCTCGGCGTAATCCACCCTCGCCAGCGGCTCCGTCTCAATCGCCTCCCGAAGTTCTCGTGCGATTGCGGCGCCATCGCGCGCCCCTTCCTTGATTCGCTTACCCGCAGCAACCAGCGACCGGCGCAGAATCGTTGCGGCGCGGCGTTCTTCCGCGGAAAGATAGCTATTCCGCGAGCTCATCGCCACGCCATCCGGCTCGCGCACGATCGGGCATCGCACCAGTTCGATGTCGAAGTTCAGGTCGCGAATCATGGTTTCAATCACGCGCACCTGCTGATAGTCCTTCAGCCCGAAGTACGCGCGCTGCGGCCGGCAGGCGTTGAACAGTTTGGCCACCACCGTCGCCACGCCGCGGAAATGTACCGGCCGCGAAGCGCCGCACAGGTTACCGGTGAGGCGCTCCACGTTGACGAACGTGGCGTGATCGCCCGCGTACATTTCGCCGGCCTCCGGCGCGAACATCGCATCCACGCCCTCCGCCGCCGCCAACGCGCAGTCCCGCTCGAAGTCTTTGGGGTATGCCGCCAGATCCTCGCCGGGCCCGAACTGGGTCGGGTTCACGAACAGAGATACGACCACCATCCCGCACTCCGCCCGCGCCCTGCGCATCAGTGACAAGTGGCCTTCATGGAAGAACCCCATCGTCGGGACCATGCCCACCGTCTCGCCTGCGCGTCGCCGAGCCTCCGTTTCCGCCCGCATTTCCTGAATTGTTCTTATGATCCGCATTGGTCCAACTTACCTGGAGCAAATGTGCTGGTAGGGCATGCTTTAGCTTGCCAACGCCCGCTTGCGGGCGCCGTTCTTTCCAAGCACTAAGCCGCCGATCAGTTCGGGTACGAGCCGGTGAGCTTCTTCACGAATCCGTGTAAGCGATGGACCCATCCGCCGCCCTGTTGGTAATCGCCCTTGAGGAACATGAAAGGGCACTCACCCGGAATCACGGAGACCCCATGAGCTTCGCACTCGCCGACAGCCCGCGCGCTGACCGCGCCTTTCCCGACTGTGCGGCACATCCAGATCCGCTTCACGCCGGCCTGGATGCAATCGCCCACCACTTGCTCGGTCACCGCTGGCGAAGTCAGCAAGACCACGCCATCGGGGACCGGTTCGATATCCTGCACGCGGGCGAAGCAACGGCAGCCCTCGATTTCGGCGATGGCCGGGTTGACCGGAACCGCGTCATAGCCGCGCGCGCCGAACTCGCGAAACAGCGCCCGCGAATAATCCTTCGGCTGCCGCGAAACGCCCACGAACGCCAGCCGCTTCTGGCTCAGAAAATCCCGCACCCGCTCCATCGAAGCCATTCAATCGGACCCTCCAGTCCGATTTTAGGCTGGCGACCCCGCTCGAAACAAGCGGTGCAGGCAACTCGGGAGCGCAACAAGCCGTGCATGGCACGCGCAGAGCTTTAGCCCGGAAGGGCGAAAGATAGTAGCTCAAGGCGCGAGCCTTGGGAAAACAGCCGACTCAAAGAGCCCCGGAACGGGGCGGAAGAATAGCCTCAACCTTGCCGATCCGGTATTTTAGGGGGATGCGGACTACGCGACTTTCTGAACTTTGCCGCTGCGGATACACGACGTGCAGGCGCGCAAGCGGCGGGACGCCCCGTTCACCACGGCACGAACCGATTGCAGGTTCAGATCCCAGCGCCGCTTGGTGACGTTGTGGGCGTGGCTGATGCGGTTCCCGAACTGGGGTCCGCGGCCGCAAATATCACATACTTTTGCCATAAAGCACAAATCTCCCGATCGAGTCGAAAGGTCAAGTATAGCAGATCCGCGGCTCCCGGTGCTCGAATGCAACCGTGAATGCTACAGTAAAAGACCAAGGAGACTTTTGACGATGCTGAGACGCAATTTCCTGTTGAGCGTGGCCGGTGCTTCGGCCGCGCCGGCGTTCCTGCGCGCGGCCGAGCTTTCCCACATCGACCGGGTGGATCGCGCGCTGGCCGGCAAGGAATTGGACCGCCCGCCTTTCACCTTCTGGCATCATTTCGGGCTGCCGACGCCGGAAGAGCACGCTGCGCGCACGCTCGCGTTTCATCGCGCCTACCGCACCGACATCGTCAAGGTGATGAGCGATTTCCCGTACCCGAAGCCGCCGGGTAAGTGGTACGAGCTCAAAGTCGAAGCCAATCCGTTTCCGCAGCAGATTCGCTCCCTCAATCTCATTCGCGAGGGCCTGGGCGGCTCCGCCTACATGATGGAGACCGTCTTCAACCCTTGGAACGTGGCGCAGAAGCTCTCTTCGAAAGAGGAAGTGCTACGCCTGAAGGATGAGAACCCGCAAGCTCTGCTGGATGCGCTCGACGTAATCACGCAGTCGGAAATCAACCATGCGCGGCGCGTGCTGGCGATCAACGGCGTGGTGGGCATTCTGTACTCCGTCGCCAACGCCAACCGCGCGGAAATGTCACCCGCCGACTACGAGAAGTTCAGCCGCCCGTTCGACAAGCGTTTCCTCGAAGCCATCGGCGAAACCAAGCTGACGTTTCTCCACCTGCACGTACAGCCCGGTTATCTCGAGTTTTTCCGCGGCTTCAACGCGCCGGTGATCAATTACTCTCTGCAGGTTTCCGGCATCCCCATGGCCGAGGTGCGCAGCCAGTTCCCAAGCTGGGTCATCGCCGGCGGCATCGACGAGGTCAACTACCGCACCCTCACCTCCGAAGACCTGCGCCGCCAGTGGCAATCCGCGGCTCAGGCCGCCGGCCGCAAATTCCTTCTCACACCCGGCTGCTCGGTGCCGAACGACAGCACTGACGCGGAGTTGGCCCGCTTACCGGACTTGCTGCACGCGTAAGTACGATGGCAGGGCCAGCGCCCCGGTTCTCGGGTCCGTTCCGGATTCGCCTGCCAACCGGTCCTTCGCGTTTACTGCCGCCCTCCGTGGAACCGTCCGAATGCGCGGGCAAGCATGAGCGACATGATCACGATGCCCGCCCCGAGCACGAGCATATGCCCGGTATTGCGCAGATCGAAGCGGCCGACGCGACAGACCAGCAGGTAGCCGACGGCCAGGTTGAATAGGCCCCATAGGACATTGACCGTCGAAGAGGACAAGCCTTCCCCGGGTGGTGATGCGAAGGGGCTCTGGAAGGCGTGCCCCGAGATCCCATTGCCGAGATGGGGCAGGGCGTTGGCGAGGAATGCGCCCCCGAAGAAGTACGCCACATAGTGGTACCAGAGCATCGTTGTTCCTTACTGCCTCCCATGTTGGCCGGCGGCGCATCACTGCAGCGGATAGCCGCGAACCAGCTTCAGCGTGCGCGACCAGCGTGTCTTGGTAAGAAAGTGCGTCACCACATCCATCATGTGGTCGACGCCGATGTTCCCGTTCATCAAATCGGCGGTGGGCGCGTCGAAAGACCAGTAGATCACCAGCGGCGTACCCTCGATGTTTCGCCGCGGCACAAATCCCCAGTAGCGGCTGTCGAGCGAATCGTCGCGATTGTCGCCCATGGCGAAAATGCAACCGGGCGGCACCACCAACTCGCCGTTCACCACATTGCCGGTGAGCATGGCGATCGCCGGCTGCAGCACGCCCAGCTCCGGCGGCGCGGCGGGAAAGTTGTCGCGGTACTGGTCGATGTACGGGGTAATGTGTTGCACATACGGCTCGTTCACGGCGTGCCCATTGAGGATGAGCTGTTTGTTCACCAGCCGGATATGATCGCCTGGAATCCCGATCGCCCGCTTCACCAGGTCTTTGTTGATGTCCACCGGATCGCGGAAGACGATGATGTCGCCGCGGCGCACATCCCGGTACGGCAGCAGGCGGCTTGAAATTGCGCCCGGCGGGGCAAAGATCAGCTTGTCCACGAACACGTGGTCGCCAGTCAGCAACGAACCCTCCATGGACGCGCTGGGAATTACATACCCCTGCACGACGTTGGTGAACAGGAACAGCATCACGATGATGGTGACAGTCCACTCCGCGATAAAGCCGCGGCGGACGTCGCGCGTCAGCGCGCGGCAACGGTTCCAGATCCCGCGCGGCTTTTGGCTGGTGTCTGCCGTCACCGCCTGTCCGGTCTTCCTCTTGGTCACTTTCCACCTCCGCTGGTGCAGGTGATATTGAAATCGGCGTTGTTGGAACCTTGCGTGGGAATGCCGTGATTGCCCGAGGCGTCTGCCCCAATGGCTTCCAGGATAGCTCCACCGCCCATCTGATTACCGTACTTAGGCTGAAAGGTCATCACGTGGGTGACGGTCTTGGTTCCCGCGGCACTGAAGGCGATTGTTTCTCCCGGATCGAACTTACCGGCGCCGAATTGGTAAAACACCGTTCCCGGCCCATCCGCGGTGATGGTTCCAACCATCTTGATGTGCGCCGGGCACGGGCCTGTATAACTCGGGATCTTTTCGAGCGTCAGGGCGGTGACGTTAGTGCTGGGCTTTTGGCTGGTCTGGGATTGGACCTGGGCCGCGGCGCAACCGGCCGGAAGTGCGAAAGCCGAAGCGGGAGGCTTGGCAAGGCTGAGCTGCTTCATCTCGATTAGCGTCACCGCCTTCCCGTCCGCTCCGGTGACGACGATCTTGACCGGGAAACCGCCGTTCTGTGCAATCCAGATTCTGCCCTTGCCCTGGGCCGAAGTCACTTCCATGACCTTGGCCGCGATTCCATTCACGGTATCGGTGCCGCCCGGCTTCGGTTGTCCGCCGCCGCCGATCAATTCCTTCATCAAAGCGTCCGAGCCGCTGATCACGTCAAGCTCCGGCGGCGCACCGGGATCGGTGTACTCCTGGACCCCGCAAGGCACGGCCGGGTCGCTGAGAACTTTTATGTACAGCTTGTGTGCCTGGAAGTCATAGAGGAGATGGTTATGGAACTCTTTGTCGCGCCCCGGCCCGACGGGCATGATCTGGTCCACCACCTCCTTGGAACCATCGCGGCTGATCTTCACAACGCTGGGGCCCATAAGGGCGAGCCCGGGATCTTCCGTGAACGAGTAAGTCTGCGGCGCCGGGGCCTGGGCACCGAGATACGAGACCCCGCACCAGCAAATCAACGTCAGCACAGCCGGCAGAATGATAAACCGTCGTCGCATCGCATCCTCCTCAATCGTCGCAACGCATCCACCCAAATCGCGCGCCCGCAAGCCTCGCGCGCACCGTCCATCCAGGCGCGGCTACAGCGGCAATTGGTGCAGCAGGGCCGGGAACACGGCCTGCACGAATTGACCGCCGGTCTGTTCCGCTACGTCGATGCCCGCCGGCCCCACCGGGACCATGATTCTCACCAGCGCCGTATCGCTCCGCCGGTAACGGATGGAATCCGCCACTGCCCAAAACTTGGCGGCGTACTCGGTGGCAATCACCCGGTTGTGGCTTTGATACCAGTACAAGGTCACGCTCTTCTCGTCCCCGTGCTCCACCACGTACCGGTTCACCCGGATCGGCGCATCCCAACCGGGCACGCGCAGGGAAACGAAATCCTCTTGGATCGGCTCCCAGCCGGCCCCCGGCAGGCAATTCTTCGGCGAGTGCGGCGCCTGGCCGTACCGTTGCGTTTGAAAGTAAGCGATGTACAGACCGGCCATCTCTTTGGTGGTCTGGTTCACATAGAACCGGTTCAGAGTGTCGTCTGCCTTGAGAACTTCCAGCACCTCTTTATCGAGCGGGAAATCGCGATAAATCAGCCAATCGCCGATCACGGAGGGAAACAGCAGCAGCGGCTCCACCGTTGGCACGGTCTCCGCGCGCGACGCGAAGGCGTAGAACACCAGCGCCTCCAGCAGCAGGACCACGGTTACCACGCGCACGTACGGATTCTTGGTCATATCCGCGCCCGCTTTCGCCTTTCGCCAAACCCGATGACGAAAAGAATGGCCCGATGAAAGAGAAACAGGATTACTCCGGCGGACAGAAAAATCACCATGCCGGTCGACTCATGGAAAAAGCCTTCGGCAAGGTCGCTACGGATCTGCGAAAGAATCCCGGTCACCATGACTCGCCCGGCGTTGGCCGTCAATGCGACCGGAATGGTGGCCAGAAACAGCACCACCCGCAGCCAGATTCGCTTCTCGAAGAAATAGCCGTACACCAGGGACAGAAACGTCAGCGAAAGCAGCGAGCGGATACCGCTGCAAGCTTCCACCACGGAAAGCTGCTGGGTGGGCAGATCGAGAATGTTGCCTTCGCGCATCACCGGAATACCGATGGTGAGCAGCCCCGCCGCCGCGATGCGGGTGGCCAGGATCTGCAGCGGGAAGGTGAGGCTGTTGTAGACCACGGTGGGGATCGGCACCATGAAAAACAACAGAAACAGGGGAAATGCAAGCTTGCGGAGCACCGGCGGGCCGCCCACCGTCCACACCACGCCGATCAGTGTGACCACCAGCGCCGTCCGCGCCGTAAACAGCTCCACTCCCAATGTGCCGATGAGGAGCTGCAGACCGCCCCAGACCACCAGCAGCAGGCCCCACCATGTGGGACGCGGCTCAGTGGCCAGCAACTCCTGGCGGCGCTGCCAGACGATATACCCGGCTACCAGCGGCACGAAGAATCCGTGGCCCATGTCGGGATCGTTCCACCATTGGAGGATGAGCCTGTGCAGGACTGGTGCGTAACAGACCAGTAGCGGCACCGCCAGCCAGGCGATGGCCACCCAAGGCACGCGCATCTTTGGCGCGGGTTCCGCGATAGCGGTCATAGGGTCTCCGCTTATCATAACAACCCCCGCCGAGGGGTGCCCCCACCTCACCGGGCCACCTTCGCCTCCAACTCCGCCCAGCGCCCGTACAATTCGTCCACCACGCGTTGCGACTGTTGCATTCGTTCGTAGGCCTCGGTAAGTCGTTTCGCATCCGGCCCGGCTTCTTGCATTTCGTTACGCCAAGTGTCTAACTCGCCTTCGGCTTCCAGTATCTTCGCTTCCATGCCGTCCCACTCGCGCTGTTCGAGATAGGCCAGCTTTTTCTTCGGCCCGTCTTCCGGCGGTGGCTGGCGCGGCTCTTTCGCTGCCGGTTTCTGCGAAGGCTGCTCGCTGCGCGACGCCTCCCACTGCGAATAGTCGGCGAAAGTCTCTCCGCCGCCTCCGTCCAGACCGATGACGACGGTGGACACGCGGTCCAGCAGATAGCGGTCGTGACTTACTAACACGATGGCCCCGGAAAACTCGAGCAGGCTGTCCTCGAGAACTTCCAGAGTCGGAATATCCAGGTCGTTGGTCGGCTCGTCGAGCAACAGCACATCCGCCGACGCCAGCATCAGCCGTGCGATCATCGCGCGCGCTTTTTCGCCGCCCGAGAATCTCGACATCGGCATCTCCAGTTGTTCGTCGAGGAAGAGGAAGCGCTTGGCCCATCCCGCCACGTGGATGGGACGGCCACGGTACATCACCGAGTCGCCCTCCGGACACAACGTGCGGCGCAGGCTGACTTCGGGGTCCAGGTACGCATGCCGGTCCTGCGCGAAGCTCACAATCTGCAGCCGGTCCGCCCGCCGGATAGTTCCTTCGTCTGGCTCGACCTCGCCTTGCAGAATCTTCAGCAGCGTGGTCTTCCCGCTCCCGTTGGCTCCCACCAGACCGACGCGGACGCCCGGCGAGAGAGTCAGGGTCAGGTTCTGAAACAGCCTGCGCCCGGCGAGTGTCTTCCCAATGCCTTTGGCCTCGATCAGACGCTTGGTTTTTCGATCGGACGCAGTGAAGTCGATCTGCGCGGTTGCCGTCTGTTTGCGCGCCATCGCCTCCGAGAGTTCCTCGATCAGCCGGCCAGCCGCATCGATTCGCGCGCGCGATTTGCCGGTCCGGGCCTTCGGTCCGCGCCGCAGCCACTCGACCTCGCGCCGCACCTTCGTCTCCAGCGAATCCTGCCGCTTGGCCTGCGCCTCCAGGAATTCCGCCCGCCGTTCCAGAAACTCGCTGTAGTTCCCAGCCACCTGGAACGCGCTCTGCGGATAGATCCGGTTGATCTCCATCATTCGCGTGGCGACGTTCTCGAGAAAGTACCGGTCGTGGGTGACCACCAGGCAGGCGTTCGCCGCCAGGATCGCAGTCTCCAGCCACAGGATGCCTTCCAGGTCCAGGTGATTGGTCGGCTCGTCCAGCAGCAGCACGTCCGGCGAAGTGATCAGCGCGGCCGCGATGGCGAGACGCTTCCTCCATCCGCCGGAGAGCGCCGCGGCCGGAGTGGCGGGCGTTTCGAAGCCGGCCCGCCCGAGCATCGTCTCCTTGCGGGCCGTCTTCTCCTGTTCCTCCAGCGGCAGCCCTGCCAACGCCGCCGTGAGGACGGAACCAACCGTATCGTCCGGCTCGAACAGCGAATCTTGCGGAACATAGGCCAGCCTGGTTTGCTTGCGCAGCGCCCGCACTCCGGCGTCCGGCGCCTCCCGGCCGGCGAGAATCTCCAGCAAGGTGGTCTTGCCGCTGCCATTCGGCCCGATCAGACCGGTCCGCTCTCCCTCGGAAATGCTCACCGAGAGGTTCTCAAACAGCGGTCGCGCGCCAAACGATTTGCCGAGGCCGGCGCCGCTCAATAGAATTGCCATCTCTTTCCAGCATGGCATGCCGTCGCGCCGCCTCGCCCGGCCCCTTACTTGGTCAGGGCCTTCAATCGGTTCTTCAGGCGTTGGAAAAAGCTCTGTGGAGCCGGCGGCGCGGTTGGCGCTGTGCCGGCCGCGGCAGCCACTGCGGAGGCCGTCGGCGCCGTGTAGATCGGCGGCGCCGCCGGGCAGTCGCCCTCCGACACCAGGCGAATCCTTCCGGCGGACAGCTCATACTCGCGCCGCACCCGTTTGTCCACGCGGTTCACTACGCAGATCGAAAAGCCCGGATTGGTTTGCCCTTCTGCGCCCGCCGGTTTCGCCAGCACCGGCGAATAGCCTTCCAGGTTCCGCTCCACGTGGCTGGTTTCGTAACGGTTGTGGCGGAAGCTCCAGACAAACACGCGAAAGCTGTCGAAGTCGTAGTCGTGAACGCCGCTCCCAACGGTAGTCCACAGCCAGATCTCTTTCCGCTCGTCGTGGTCGGTCAGTTGGCCAAGCGAGAAATAAGAGACGATGCGGTGCCCCTCGGCATATTGGGCCACTTCGTCCGGGATAGCCATCGAGACGTGGCGCGTCAGCACCCATCCGGCTTGCCCGGTCGAAACGCGCACCAGGCTCCAGTAATCGAGGGCCGCCGGCGGCCGCTCGGGCGGCTCTTCGGGCTCGGGTGCGGGCTCGTCCGGGTCCCTGCCGGATAGCTCCAGCCAATCGGCCGGAGGCGGTGGCGGCTTCGGCATGGGCGGCGGCGGAACCTTGCCCTTGGCGTCCTCTTTCTTCGCCGCTTTCTTCGGCGGCGCTGGAAAGACCAGCGGCGCTCTGGGCAGGTCGGTGCGCGGCAAGGCAATCGTGGCCAGCACGGCGAACTTCTCGGCCGCCCGGATTTGCAGGAAACTGGGCGCGGCGCTCGAAGGCTGCGTGCGGAGTTTCAACTCCCCGTAACTGGAGGCCTGGCCCTGCGACGGCATTTTGGCGGCGCGCTCGGCGAGTTCCTGCAGGCTGGCCATGTCCGAAGCGGCCAGCAACTGGCGCGCTTCCGTCCACCCTTGAACCCCGCCCGGAGTGCGCACGCGAATCAGGCTGCGGCGCCGCGCTAGAATCTCCAGCCGCTCGCCGTGTTTCACCGTCGCCACGGTGGCCGATTGCAGAGAGATATCGCCGTGGATCTTGAGCGTGGCCGGCCCCACGAAGGCCTGCCCGATGGCGGGCTCGCGCGCCGCCGGGCCGGAGCGGCACCCGGCGAACACCAGCAGCGCAGCTATCAGACTAACCGTGTTGATCGACCGGCAGCGCACCTATCGTGATTCTAGTCGAGCCGGCCGAACGGTTTCACCTATCGGAGCCGCGACCAAAGGGAGCGGTCAGTTTTCTTCCTTACGCCCCCCTCAACACACATGCGCCCCGCGCGTGCCCACATAGACGGCATAAACCGACTGGCTGGCGGCCATGAACAGCCGGTTGCGTTTGGCGCCGCCGAAACACAAGTTGGCGCAGATTTCCGGCAACAGGATCATACCAATGCGCTCGCCGCCGGGCGAGAGCACATGCACGCCGTCATAGCCCGGGCCAGCCCAGCCGGCGCCAACCCAGAGATTGCCGTCGATATCGGCGCGCATGCCGTCGGCGATGCCGGAGCCCTTGTCGGTGACCATCTTCGAAAACAGGCGGCGGTTGCGCAACTGGCGGTCGTCCGCCACATCGAAGACGTGGATGTCCTTGGCATCGCCGCTGTCGATGATGTACAGCTTCTGGTAATCGGGAGAAAAGCACAAGCCGTTGGGCTGCCCGAAATCGGCGGCAACCTGATCGAGCTTGCCGGTCTTCGGGTCGGCGCGATACACGGCGGTCGGTATCTCGGGGCTAGCCTGGAAGCCCTCGTAGTTACCCAGAATCCCATAAGTAGGGTCGGTGAACCAGATGCCGCCGTCCGGGTGCACCACGATATCGTTGGGCGAATTGAGCGGCTTGCCGTTCCACCGGTCGGCGATCACCGTGAGCGAGCCATCGTGCTCATAGCGCGCCACGCGGCGGTAGCCATGCTGGCAGCAGACCAGGCGGCCTTCGAAATCGAAGGTGTTGCCGTTGGAGTATCCGGAAGGCTCGTGGAAGACACTCACGTGCGCGTCCTCTTCCAGCCAGCGCATCTGGCGGTTGGCCGGGATGTCGCTCCACACCAGGTAGCGCCCGGCAGCGTGCCAGGCGGTTCCTTCGGCCCATCGGGCGCCGGTCCAAAGGCGCTCAATGGCGGCGCTGCCGATTTTGTACTTGTCGAACCGGGGATCGAGCGACACGATATCGGGATCGGGATAGCGGGCCGGCTCCCGGCCGGCCCAATCGCGCGGCGTCTGCGCGGCGGCCGGAACTAGCGCGGCAGCCGCGGCCAGTAAGGAACGGCGGTGGATCATCACCAGGATATTCTATGCCAAACAGGAGGTCCCGAAAGCGCGGAGTTAAAATGTGGCGACGTCACCGCTTGCTTACGCGCGCGGCTTCGCGCATCGGAGCCGCGACCATAGGCAGAAACGGGCAGGCGTCCGTTCAGCGCCGGTTCTATTTTGGGAAAGGGAGGCCGATACATGTTGCAAGAGAAAGTTGCGCTGGTGACCGGCGCTGCCACCGGAATCGGGGAAGCGGTTGCGCGGCGGTTCGCCGAAGAGGGCGCGCGTGTCTACCTGTTCGATCGGGACGCGGAAACGAACTGCCGCGTGGCGGCGTCGATTGGCGCGGCCGGCGGTTGGGCCGAAGCCATCACCGGCGACGTGCGCCGGGCCGGCGACCTGGCGGGCTTGGTGGAAGCGGCGCGCGCGCGTTTCGGGCGCATCGACATCCTCGTCAACAACGCCGGCATTTTCCCGCGCCAGCCGTTCCTCGAAATCACCGATGAGCAGTGGGACGAGATGCAGGACGTCAACCTGAAGAGCATGTTCCGCTTGAGCCAGCTCGCGCTGAAATCGATGATGGCGGCGCGCGCGGGCAAAATCGTCAACATCTCCTCGGTGACGTTCTTCCTTGGCGTCGGCAACCTGGCGCACTACACGGCCTCGAAGGGAGGAGTGATCGGGCTGACCCGCTCGCTGGCGCGCGCGGCCGGGCCATACAACGTTCACGTCAACTGCGTCACGCCGGGCTTCATCCAAACCGAATCCGAGGTCCGCTTCGTTGGTGATGACGAAGCGCGTAGGATGGTGGCCGACCAGTGCCTGGCGCGCCGAATCACGCCGCTCGATGTCGCGCGGGTGTGCCAGTTTCTGGCCTGCGAGCTGAGCGACGGGATGACCGGACAGTGCCTCAACGTGGATGGCGGCTGGGTGATGCACTAATCAGCCGCCGCCGTGGCGCGGGCCGTCCGGCCTGCAGAGCCGAGAGTCGTCTCGGCTTTTCTTCTCTGGTATCGGATGGAAGCAAAGCATCGAAAACAGTTCCGTGAAGCCAGAACACTGGCCGAAGGTGCGGACTACTGGGTTGAGGCGCGGCAAGAAAAGCCGAGACGACTCTCGGCTCAGCAGGCTCGACAGCCCGCGCTTCGCCCCTCAAAAGCTCGTTCGCGCCGTGGTCGCGGTTCCGGCCGAGTTCACCAACTGCACCGTAAACCCACTCACGCTGGACGGATCGCCGTTTACCGGGAAATACGCCTCCAGCGCGAATTGGCCGCCATCGTCCGATCCGGCGAAATAGCTGCTGAACGCGGCCTTACTGTCGTAGCCGATGGCACCGGGCGCTATGACATTTCCGGCCGAATCGTAAAAAGTGAAACTCAGCATTCCGGCGGTGCGCGTGTTGTCGAAGCCGGTCACGTTCACCGACACCCCCGAGGTCTGCCGCGCGCCTGTCACCGCCGCGACTCCGATTACCGCTGGCGCAATCACCACGTTCTGTTGGCTCACCGCGCCGCCAATCTGCGCCGCCAGCATCAAGGTTCCGGCCGTGGTGCCGGTCTGAAAGGCGGCGCTCGAGGCGCCTCCGAAATTGGCCGCCGTGTCGCCCTTGTTGAAGGTGAAATTAACCGTCTGGCGGCCGTTGGCGAAGACGATGCACGGGTCCAGCTCGCCCGCCGTCTGCGCTTCGAATGACAGCGTCACCGTGCCCGAGCCGCCAGTCTCTGCGGCGGCGTCGAAGGTCACCGTGCCCGAGCCCTGCTGCGCGCTCTGCGCTTCACCCAGCGTGACCGACAACTCCGGCGTTGGAAGCGGCGGGGACACTCCAGTGCCCGTCAGCGTGAACTGTTGGCTGCCAATCGACAACACCGCCGTGCGCGTGCCGGCCGCCGTCGGGCTGAACTCGATCGAAAAACCGGCGCTCGCTTGCGGAGCGAGCGACGTCCCGCTCGGCGAAACCCCAACCAGCGCGAAATCCCCCGTCGCCACGCCGATCGGATCCACCGTCAAAGCGGCCGCGGTCTGATTGACGGCCAGGAAATTGACCGTCGCGTCTGACCCCACCTGCGCGCTTCCGAAATTCACCGCCGCGGCGCCCAGCGGGCTCGCTCCCGAAGGCAGCTCCACTTCGTAGGTGAGGCCCGCCGCCACATTCGCCGTCAGCGCCACCGTAATCCCGGCCACATCCAGCGAACCGCTATACGGGCCGGCCGTTACGCCTTCAAACGTGACTGTGAACTGCACGTTGGTGCCCGCCTTCACCACCATCGGCGCAGCCGCGTTGATCGAAAATCCCGCGCCGCTCACCGAAAGCACCGTCACCGTCTGTGTCTGGCTGGTGGTATTGAGGACGCCGAATTCGACCGCATCCGGCAGGTTCGGATACACCGATCCAAAACTGAACTGCGTGCCGACCGGCAGCTCCGCACTGCCCGACACCTGATACAGGCTGAACTGCGATGAGGCCACTCCCGTGCCCGCCAGCGTGAACTGCCGGCTGCCGATGGACAGCACCGCCGACCGCGCGCCGGCCGCCGTTGGGCTGAATTCGATCGAGAAACTGGCGCTCGTCTGCGGATCGAGCGACGTGCCGCCGGGCGATGGCCCAACCAGCGCGAAATCCCCAGACCCCACGCTGATCGGGTCCACCGTCAAAACGGCTGTGGTCAGATTCACGGCCAGAAAATTCACCGTCGCGTTCGCTCCCACCTGCACGCTGCCGAAATTCACCGCCGCCGGGCCCAGCGCGCCTTTTCCTCCAGAGGGCAGTTGCACTTCGTAGGTGAGGCCCGGCACTACATTCGCCGTCAGTGTCACCGAAATGCCGGTCGCGACCAGCGAACCGCTATAGGACGCGACCGTTGCGGCTTCGAACGTGACCGTGAACTGCACGCTGCCGCCCGCTTGCAGAGTCGCCGGCGCCGTCGCTCCCGTCAGCGAAAACCCCACGCCGCTCATCGATAACAGTGCCAGCGTCTGCGCCTGGTTGGTCGAATTCCTGATGAGGAACGTCACGGCCTCCGGCATGTTCGGACTCGCCGTGGGGAAACTGAACAGCGCGCCCACAGGCAGATCCGCATTGCCCGACACCTGATATAGGCTGAACTGCGCGTGCGCCGCTGGCGCCAGCAGGCTCAGCAGCAGCGCCGCGGCGCGCCAACACCTCATGGTTTGCCCACCGTGATGCTGGGCGGCCCGATGGTAAGAACGGTCGTGCTTTCCGCCGCCGGCGACGGACGCACCAGCGCCATGGCGCCTCCCGCCGCCCCTGCGCCCGCCACCACTGCCGCGGCTACGATCAGCCACTTTTTTCGACGATGCACGCCGACTTTCGCCGCCGCCGCGGCGCCCGGGCTCGTCCCCGCAATGTACTGGAATGAGACCGTGCCCGCCCGCGCCTGCTCCTTCGAGGCCACGATGCGGATTTCGAACCGTCCCGCCACGCGGTTGAACTCAATCGAGTGCACGGCGGCCCGGCCGCGGTCGTCGGTGACCGCTACCTCGGTGCGCAGTCCATTGACGAAGGTGCCGCTCGGCCCTTGTTCCGGCAGGTGGAAGCTCACCGCGGCTCCCTCCACGGGGCGGCCGGTTTCGTCGGTCACCACCACCGCGATGCCGCGGGAATCCCGCGCGCCCGCGGCGTGCACCGCTCCTTCCCCGCCACTCACCTGGATCTGTAGGATGGCTACCTGCGCGACCGCCGGTTGGCATATCGCAATCAACAGCGCCGCCAGCGCGACAAGCCGTAAGAAAATCGCACCCGCGGATTTCGCTCGGGACCAGGTAGGACAGACCATCGCCTTTCGTGGTCTGTCATCGCTCGCCCAATCACGCCGCCTTGACAGACGACAAAAATCGATCGTCTGTCCTACCTGTGAGTTTTTCCCCGGCTCAGTGCGCTGCCGGCTCCGCTCGAAGCCAGCGCCGGCGAGTGGTCTCGCGGCACCATCGAATCCCGCAATCAGGGAACTAGACACTTCGCTTACCCGTGTCTAGATTGTGCTTCGGTCAGTCCGCTTTTCTCAGCAGAATGACGGTGACGTTGTCGGGGCCTCCCGCCGCTTTGGCGGCTTCGATCAATTGGCCGCAGACCTCTTCCAGTGGCGCGCCGTTCCGCCCGGCTTCGAGGATCCGCTGTAACTCGCCCGCATCCACCACCCCATGCAGGCCGTCGCTGCACATCAAAACCAACGATCCGGTTTCGAGCGCCACCGAGTAACAGTTGACCGTGAGCGGCCCGCTCGCCCCAATCGCCATCGTCAGCACGTGACGCATCGGATGGTTGCGCAGGGTCGTTTCGTCCAGGCCCAGCGGCCGGCCCACTTCGTTGACCCAGGTCTGGTCGTCGGTGACGGCGTCGAGACCGCGCGCGTCCAGCGTGTATGCCCGGCTGTCGCCCACGCTGGCGATGTCCAGCCCGGCCGGGTTTTCCAGCGCCGCCACCAGCGTGGTGCCCATCCCTTCCAGGCTGCTATCGCTCCGGCCCGCCTCGAGCACCCGCTGGTTGGCCTCTTCCATCGCGCGCAGCAACGCCTGCGAATCGCGGAACACGGCCGACCGCACCATCTCCACCACCGTCTCCACCGCCAGCCGCGATGCCCGTTCGCCCGCCTTCGCCCCGCCCATTCCATCCGCCAGAACGTAGAGGCCCAGTTCCGCCTCCACCTGGCAGTAATCCTCGTTGTTCCCGCGGACGCATCCGAGGTCCGATTTGGCGCACACTTCCAACATGGGCAGTTTTTCCCGGCCGCAGCCAGCAATCGATCATTGTATCCAAACCTAACCGCGCAGCGGTAAAATACCTAAGGGTAGGGCAAGACCAGCTTGCCAACGCCCGCTTGCGGGCGCGTTTTTTTCGCCGCTGTCGGGCGCCCTTCGTAAGCCGTTCCCTCCGCGGATTTATTGATGCTCCTCAAGCGCCTGCGCCTTACGCTCGAAATGATCAAGTTCGAGCATTCCGTCTTCGCTCTGCCGTTCGCGCTCACCGGCGCCTTGCTGGCCTTCCGCCAACAGGGATTTCACGCGCGCTCGGGCGCCGTGAAGCTGGCCTGGATCGTGGTGGCCATGGTAGCCGCGCGCTCCGCCGCCATGGCCTTCAACCGCCTGGTGGATGCCGATCTGGACGCCCGCAACCCGCGCACCCGCATGCGCCATCTGCCCGCCGGCCTGCTCTCTCGCGGTTTCGCCTGGGGATTCGTCGCCGTTTCCGCCGCCGTCTTCCTGTTCGCCGCCGGGCGCCTCAACCCGCTCTGCCTGCGCCTGGCGCCGCTCGCCCTGGGTGTCGTCTTCTGCTATTCCTTCACCAAGCGCTTCACTTCCTTTTCCCACCTCGTGCTCGGCTTCTCGCTCGGCATCGCTCCCGCCGCCGCCTGGATCGCCGTGGCCGGCTCGCTCGATCCGCGCATTCTCTGGCTCACCGCCGCCGTCACTTTCTGGACCGCCGGCTTCGACGTCATCTACGCCTGCCAGGATTACGAATTCGATTGCGCCGAAGCGCTGGCGAGCGTTCCCCGTCTTCTTGGCATCTCCGGCGCGCTCTGGGTCTCCCGCTTCCTGCACCTGCTGATGATCGTCTGCCTGCTCGCTCTGGTCCACTCGCTCTCGCTCGGCTTCCTGGCGCTGGCCGGAGTCGGCGCCGTCGCGGCCTTGCTGATTTACGAGCACAGCCTTGTTCACGCTCACGATCTGTCGCGCGTCGACGCCGCCTTCTTCACCATGAACGGCTGGGTGAGCGTGTTATTCTTTATATTCTGGGCCGCCGATATTTTCCTCCGTCATTCGGGTGTTTGATCACATGCAAGTCCTCTTTGAAGACCCGCATCTTAACCCGATTCGACAGAAGGTCGAAGCCGGCGAGCGGCTGTCTTTCGAGGACGGCGTCACTCTCTATCGCACCCACGACATCCTAGCCGTAGGCTACCTGGCTAACCTGGTCCGCGAGCGCCTGCACGGCAATACCACCTATTTCAACGTCAACCGCCATATCAATCCCACCGATGTCTGCGTCGCCAGTTGCCGCCTCTGCGCCTTCGGCAAGCGCGTGCGCGATCCCAAAGCCTACACCATGTCGATCGAAGAGGTCTGGCAGCGCGCGGGCGAAGGTTACACCGAAGCGGTCACCGAGTTCCACATCGTGGGTGGTCTGCATCCCGAGCTGACCCTCGATTGGTATTGCGAGATGCTGCGCGGCCTCAAGACGCGCTTCCCCCACGTCCATCTGAAAGCGTTCACCATGGTCGAGATCGCATATCTGGCGCGCCGCACGAAGATCGGCGTCCGCGAAACCCTGGAGCGCCTGCGCGATGCCGGCATGGATTCGCTGCCCGGCGGCGGCGCCGAAATCTTCGCGCCAGCCGTCCGACGCATCATTTGCGATCACAAGATCGATGGCGACGATTGGATCGAAACCGCGCGCGCCGCGCACCAGCTCGGCCTGCGCTCCAATTGCACCATGCTCTACGGCCACATTGAGAACGACGCGGACCGCGTCGATCACCTGGTCAAGCTGCGCGCCTTGCAGGATGAAACCGGCGGCTTCGTCACCTTCATCCCGCTGGCCTTCCATCCCGACAATACGCCGCTCCAGCACATCGGTAAGACCACCGGCTTCGCCGACATCCGCAACATCGCGGTGGCGCGCCTGATGCTCGACAACATCCCCCACATCAAGGCCTATTGGGTGATGATGACTCCGCGCATGGCGCAGATCGCGCTCCGCTTCGGCGCCGACGATATTGATGGCACCATCGTCGAAGAGCGCATCTATCACGACGCCGGCGCCACCACCAGCCAGGGCCTGCGCCGCGCCGAGCTATTGCAACTCATCCGCAAAGCCGGCCGCACCCCCGTCGAACGCGACACCCTCTACCGCCCCGTCCAGCGCACCGAAACCGCCTTCACCGTCCTGGTCTAGGTGGGGCATGCTTTAGCTTGCCAACCGGGCGAAGCCCGGTTGCGCTCTTTCGTAGGGGCGGGCATGCCCGGCCCGCGCCCGCCTCAACCCCCAGTCACACCCCATCTTCCCCACTAACTCAATCACTTAGCCCTTGAACCCCTTGACGCACCCTTTATCCTTGAATTGGGACTGTGGCGCCAGGCACCGCTGCTAGTCCGTACTTGCTGGCCAGCAAGCGTTGCACTCAAGTGGTACTGAACTTCCGGCGCCCCTTAAAGGCATGCGGGGTCCCCTACGGGCAGGACTCTCGACGGAAGACTTTGGATTCCGGAATCTATAACCGCCGGCGGAAAACGGATAGCTATCGTTGCCGCCCGCCGGATAACAGAGAGTAAGGAACGAATCGACATCGATATGCTCGCCATCAAAGCGGGCCAATACATCGAAGTTTCTACTCAAATCATCGGGTGGCCGATACGCACGGCGATAAGTCCGACAGCCCGGCCACCCGCAACGCACTTATCTATCTTGCCCACTCTTCAATCCCGTAGTGTGCCGAGGCTCTGTCCTGCCGGTACCGGAGAGCAGTGCCCCATCGCTCGCGGTCAGTCTCCGCCGCTATCCGGCTGCGCGCGCTCGATCGAAGCAGGCTCCAGCTTGCCGTTGAAGTCCCGCCTGCTCGCCGGGGGATGGGCGCCGTGCCACCGCGTCAGCGAGTCCTTGACCACGCGATAGATCGCGCCTCGGTTCCGGGCGGCCAGCTTCAGCCAGCCCCACGCGCCTTTTTGCGGGAAGTAAATTCCGCGGAAGAATAACCGTGACATCAGGTGGCTGATTTTATAGGCAGCCGGCTCGTCTGCGATGGACTCGATGGCGCCTTCGATTGCCGCCGGGCTGTAAGAGTTCTTCCAGGCGTACGAAACTTCTTCCTGCACCTCCGGTATCGTGATCTTCAGAGGCGTGTGCGCCATCCGGAATGGCGCGAACTCGAGCCAGTGTTTCGGCCGTGTCAGCCGTCCTTCCTTCAGCAGCCGGTCATACAAAGGAGTAGCCGGAAATGGAGTGATCTGTCCAAAGACCGGCAGCCCCGGCGGCCATTGCCGAATCTCCGCGAGCGTGCGCTCGGCCACGCCGGGAGTATCGTTATCCAATCCAAAGATAAACGAAGTGATCGCGTAGACGTGGCGCTTGGCCAGTGCCTCCAGCACGCGCGCGTAATCCGCCGGCTTATTGAAGCTCTTGTTCACGCTGGCCAGATTAGCGGGATCGAGTGACTCCATCCCGATGAAAATCCATTTCCCGCCCGAAGCGCCGATCAAATCGAGCAGCTCTTCGTCCTTCAGTAAGTTCGCGCTGATTTGCCCCACCCACGACAGTTGGGCGCCGGCCGCAATCACATCGCGCAAGAGTGACTTGGTCCGCTTGACGTTGATCGCGAAGTTATCATCGACGAAGAACACCGCGGCCTTGCCCCTGCTGCTGCTGGCGCGCTCCTTGATCTTCAGCATCTCCTCGACGATGCTCCGGTTGGACCGGAACCGGATCGAGTCGCCAAAGAAACCCGTGACCGTGCAGAATTCGCATCCATAAGGGCAGCCGCGTCCGGATTCAATCGGGATAATGTGAAATGTCTCCCACTCGAACCCGAAGTGCCGCATGATGGGACGGAAGAAGCCCGGAATCCGGTTGAATTGCCGCAGGTCGATTGAGTCCCAGGGAATCATCGGGTAATCGGCCAAATTCGGCTTGCGTTCCTGCCCGAACGCGTCTACCGGAGAGTAGATCTCCTTGAGCTCGCCGCGCGCCGCATCCTCCACGATTCGCGGCCAGGTTTCATCCGCTTCACCCAAAGCCAGCGCGTCTGCATGACGCGGTCCGCCGTCCCGCCCGAGAGCTTCATCCGGAACTTCCGTTACATGTGGTCCGCCCATCACCACCGGAATGCCGGCCGCGCGGATCGCATCCGCTACCCGATACGCCTTGGCGATCATACGAGTCATGGCGCCGATTCCGACCAGTCCGATTCGCCGGTCCAGCACGAACTGAACCAGCTCGGCGTCGCTCATCGGCTGCGTGTTGCCATCGATCAGAACCACTTCATGCCCGCTGGGCGTAAGCGCCTGCAGCAGAAACATCCAAAGGTGGGGCATGAAGTTCTGCGTGACACCGTTGTCGGGGTTATAGAGCAGGATTCGCAATTTACTTGCCTGTTCCAACTTCACGTCGGAAGCTAGTGTTACCTTTCTCCGGCAAGTAATCCGCGCGTGCAGGCGGATGAGAGTTCCGTGTCGGTGCAGCCATCTTATCACCAATTGCCGCGCTACTATGTTCAGTAGTGTACATTCTGGGCATCGAATCTTCCTGCGATGAAACCGCCGCGGCCGTGGTCGAGAACGGCGAAACGGTGCTGTCATCGGTGGTGGCGTCGCAGATGGACACCCACGGCAAGTATGGCGGCGTAGTGCCGGAACTGGCTTCGCGCGAGCACTTGCGCGCCATCGTTCCCGTGGTGCGTGAAGCGCTGGAGCGGGCCGCGGTTTCGTTGAGCGGCCTGGACGCCATTGCCGCCACCTCGGGGCCCGGCCTGGTGGGATCCCTGCTGGTGGGCCTCACCTATGCCAAATCGCTGGCCTTCGCCCGCGGCCTGCCGCTGATCGCGGTCAACCATATTGAAGGCCACATCCACGCCGTGATTCTGGAATCGCGCCGCGCCGGCACGCCGGTGGAATTGCCCGCGCTGGCGCTGGTGGCGAGCGGCGGCCACACCCACCTGTTTCGCGTGGATGAGAACTTCGGGTACGCCTTGCTCGGTAAGACCCGAGACGATGCCGCCGGCGAAGCCTACGATAAGGTCGCCAAGTTGCTCGGCTTCCCCTATCCCGGAGGCCCCATCATCGACTGCCTGGCGCCTCACGGCAATCCGCTGGCGGTGCGTTTCACCTTCGCCAAGATGAAAGGCAACGCGCTCGATTTCAGTTTCAGCGGCCTCAAAACCGCAGTGCTGCGCTGGGTGGAAGCGCGCGATCTGGCCGCCGCCATCGCCGCCCGCCGCGCTCTGGCGCGCGCCGAACCGCACGCTTCGCTGGAACAGTGGCTGGCCGTCACGCAGCCGGAGACGCTGGATCTGCTCGCGTCATTCCAGCACGCCGTCATCAATGAACTGCTGACGCGCGCCGCCGCTTCGGCCGCACAGATCCACGCCCGCGCAATGATCGTTTCCGGCGGTGTCAGCGCCAACGCCGGTTTGCGCGCCGCCGCGCGCGCGGCCCATCTGCCGTATCCGGTTCACTTCCCCTCACCCGGCCTCGCCACGGATAATGCCGCCATGATCGCCGCCGCGGCCTTTCCCAAGCTGCTGCGCCGTGAGTTCGCCGGCTTCGACACCGCCGCCGACGCGAGCCTCAAGTTGGCGTAAGAGGTGCCGTAGCGCCGGCGGTCTTGCCGCCGGTGAGTTGGTCTTGTACACGCTTGACCACGACCACTCTTTGGGACCGCCGGACCGCTCCTTGACCGGGTTGTCCTCCACTCTGCAGGAGACACCGGCGGCAAAGACCGCCGGCGCTACCGGGCCGCGCACGGCTGTTATCATCAGACCGTGGATCAGCCAAGAACCGCGCGCACCTACCTGCTGGTATTGCTTTTCATCGGCCTCCGAGGATTCGGCAACCTGCTCCTGGCATTTGGGACGAAGCACCTGCCGGCGGTGCTCGGGGTGCATCCGGCGGCGTACTTGCAAGCAATGCTCGATCCGGCGGTAGCGGCCGGCATCGCCATGCTCATCTTCGCGTTGTTCACGCGCATGGCGCTGCTCAGCGTCGCCGATTTGAGTTTCGTGCTGCCGGTGACGGCGGTGGGCTACGTGCTGGCCGAGGTGTTGGGCAAAGTGTTTCTGCACGAAGAAGTGACGGCCATCCGCTGGCTGGCGGCGTTTCTCATCTTCGCCGGCGTGGCTGTGGTGGGATCCACCCCGCAGAACACCACCAAAGAGGCGCGCACGGAATGAAGTGGCTGCTGGTTGCGATCACGGTGGTGGCCACGGCGTTGAGCGATCTGCTGCAAAGCTACGAGTTGAAGCGGGCGGGCGAACAATCCGTCGGCGCGCGCGGCATCGCGCGCCTGGCCCGGTTGGTCGTAGAGCGGCGCTACCTGATCCTCTCCATCGTATGCCTGGCGTTTTCGTTTTTTGCGTTCATGGCGCTGGTGCAATCGCAGCCGCTGAGCTTCGCCGTGCCGGCGAGCGCGGCCAGCTTCATCCTGGAGACGATCGCCGCCAAACTTGTGCTGCACGAACAGGTCGGCCCGCGGCGCGCCGCGGGCACCCTGCTGGTGCTGGGTGGCATAGTGCTGCTGGCGCGGTGAGCACGCGATTGTCGAGCATTCCAAAATAGGCCGGTGAGCGGCGTAGAATGAGATGGGATACGGCGAGAAGAGCTGCCTTGAGACAACACTGCGATTCGTGAATGCCCAGCGCCCAGTAAGGGAGAGAGAGCCAGTTTGGAAAGGAGCTGCCATGACCATACAGATCACGAGGCCCGAAGTTGAGGAGCTGATCAATCAGCGCCTACAGAGCGGCGCGTTCAGTAACGCCGAAGATGTGATCCTACAGGCGCTCCAGTCTTCCCCACCAACGAGGCCGCTACCTGACACGCCGCCCGTGAAAGACATCGTCGAACTCTTTGCCCCATTGCAGGGCCTCAATCTGGACTTCGGACGCAACCCGTCTACCGGACGACCAGTAGACCTGTGAACGGTTATCTGCTCGACACTAACATCCCGTCGGAGTTCAGCCGGGATCGTCCGGAACCTCGCGTCGTGCAGTGGCTCAAGACACAACCCGTGACGACGCTCTTCCTAAGCGCGGTCACGATCGGTGAAATCCGCAAGGGGCTCGTGGTGCTTCCGCAAGGCCGTCGTCGCGCCGAGTTGGAGACGTGGTTTCATACGGACCTGTTGAGTTGGTTTCGTAACCGCATCCTGCCCGTCACACACTCGGTCGCCGATCGATGGGGCGTATTGGACGGTCAATGCCAGTTGAAGGGAACGCCCCTCAACACGGCAGACGGCATGATTGCCGCAACCGCCCTTGAGCATGACCTCACGGTAGTCACGCGAAACGTGAAGGATTTTGCCGGTCTTGGCGTCCCGATCTTCAACCCCTGGGACGCGGTGTGAGTCTTCAGGCAAATCGCCCGTTGATTCGGCGTGAACCGCTCCACCGAGCTATGCCCTACTCGTACCTCAGTGCTTCTACCGGGTCCAGCCGCGCCGCTTTGTTGGCGGGCCAGATGCCAAAGAAGAGGCCGGTTGCCACCGAGACCACCACGCCTGTCACGGCGGCCCAGAGCGGAACGCTGGCCGGGATGGAGGTGAATACCAGCCGGCTGATGAGCGAAATCATCCAGCCGAACAGAATGCCGGCGAGGCCGCCCAGACCGGTCAGCACGGCGGCTTCGAGCAGAAACTGGATCAGGATGTCGGTGGTCCGCGCGCCAACCGCCTTGCGGACGCCGATCTCATGCGTGCGCTCCGTCACCGATACCAGCATGATGTTCATCACGCCGATGCCGCCCACCAGCAGGCCGATGGAGCTCAGCACCGCCATCACGATAAACGTGATCGCGGTGATCTGGCGGAAATCGGCGACCATCTGCTCGGCCGTGGAGAGCGCGAAGTTATCGGGCTTGCTGTAAGGCACGCGGCGGTCGATGCGCAACACGGTGCGCACCTGGTCCAGCGCTTCCGGCAGCTTGCCATCGTAAGCCGTCGCCACAATGGCGACCTCCTTGGCGTTGGGATACATCTTGCGCATCATGCCGTATGGGACCAGCACGCGGTTATCGGTGTCGCCAAAAAAGGAAGCGGCCGGGCGCAGCATGGTGCCGACCACCAGAAACTCGTGGCCGTCCACCAGGAGGGTCTTGCCGATCGGGTCCATGTTGGCGTACAGCCCTTTTTCGATGTCGGCACCCACCACGGCCACCGGCATCCTGCGCCGGCCTTCTTCGTCGCCGAAGAAGCGGCCGAGGTGAATGTCCACTTGCCCGCCACGCGCGTAGGCTTCCTCCACGCCCATCAGGTTGACGTCGTACATGTCGTTGCCCTTGAAACGCACGTTGACGGTCTTGTTGGGGAAGATCATGGGCGAAACGTCCTCCACGGCCTTGCAGCGTTCCTTGATATCGACGGCGTTTTCGTAGGTCAGGTCCTTGCGCGTGCGTTCCTCCGGGCTCAGGTTGCCGACGCGCGGGCCCACCGGAAACTTGAAGACGATAATCGAATTCGGGCCGAAGCTGCGGAGCACATTGGAAATGGAGGTATCGAATCCGGTGAGGATGGCGCTGACGCCGATGATGGTGCCGGTGCCGATGATCACGCCCAGCACGGTGAGAAACGCGCGCAGCTTGTGCCCGCGAATGGTATCGAGCGCCAGCTTCAATCCGTTGAAGAAAGCGAGTCTCTTTACGATCACCGCTCCGCCCTCAGGGCTTCGATCGGGTCCAGCTTGGACGCTTTGCGCGCCGGATAGATGCCGAAGAACAACCCCACCACCGACGATAGTCCCACCCCAATAGCGATCGACGATGCGGGCAACGACATCGGCATCGAGGTGAAACTGCGCACCGCGACCGCAATCAGCCACGCCGTTCCGACGCCGATCAGGCCGCCCGCCCCGGCCAGCACCGCGGATTCCACCAGGTATTGATTCAGGATGTCGCGCCGCCGCGCGCCCAGCGATTTGCGAATGCCGATCTCGCGCGTACGCTCCGTCACCACCGCCAGCATGATGTTCATGATCACGATCCCGCCCACCACCATGAACACGGAAACCACGCCCACCGCCATCGCCGCGATGGTTTTGGTGAGCTGCTCCCACAGGGTCACGAAGGTCTCCGAAGCGAAGATCACGAAGTTGTCGTCCTGCGCCGGGCCCAGGTGGCGATAGGAACGCAACAGCACGCGCACCTCGTCCTGCGCCTGGACCAGGTGCTGCTGGTCCATCGCTTTGGCCACCAGCCGAATCCCGTTGCGCGCCCCGTAGGTTTTGAAATAGCTCTCGACGGGAATCATCACGAAGTTGTCCTGCGACTGGCCGAACACGCTGCCCAGCGCCTGCGCCACGCCGATTACTTCGTAAGGGTCGCCTTCAATCGAGATGGTTTTTCCCAGCGGATCCTGCCCCTCGAAGAAGCGCGTGAAAATGTCGTTGCCGATGAACGCCACCGCCATGTGCCGCCGCACTTCGTCATAGGTGATGCCGCGGCCGATTCCCACCTGCACGTTATTGATGGCCGGAATGTTGTCGGTGATGCCGTTGACGGTCACGCCCTCCACCGAGTTGCCCTTGAAGGCCACCCGCGCCTGCCGCTGCGTCATCATGCCGATATCTTTCAGCAGCGTAGCCTTCGACCGGATGAATTCGTATTCGTCCACGCGGATCTGCGGGTTGCGCTTGTCCATCTCGAAAAACTTCTTGGGATCCCACTCTCCGAACCATGCCATGCGCACGATGCGAAAACCGTCCGCTCCCATGTTGGAAACCTTGTCGGCGATGTACCGGTCCATGCCGTGAATCAGCGCCGTGACGGCGATCAGGGTGGTGGTGGCCAGAATGATTCCGAGCAGCGTGAGAAAACTGCGCAGCTTGTTCTTACGCAAGGAATCCAGAGCGATGCGGGTGGCCTCCCAAAGGGAGGCGCTCCATTGGTTCTTGCGCCTGGGCACAAAGTTAAGACGGGCGACCACCCCCGATTGTTCCGGGGGCGCAGCAGATTTATTTGCAAAATCCCGCAAACTCGACCTTGGTGGCCTTGTTACCCTAACGGCTTGCTGAAAAACACCAAAACATGATGAGCCACGGATCAACACAGATGAACACCGATTAGAAAGAATTAGCTTATTTCGGCTTATCGGTGTTCATCTGTGTTCATCCGTGGCTCCAGAATTTCTCTTCGGAGTTCTTTGAGCGGCATGCCAACTAAGAGCCGCTCGCGGTCCGCGTGAGGCATAATGGGGTGGGCGGATGAATCTTCCAAACGCGCTGACCATTCTGCGAATCTTCTTCGTGCCGTTGCTGGTGGCGGTGCTGCTGGAGGAAAACGTCGGCTTCCGGCTCGGGTCCTGGCAAGTCACCAACGAATGGCTGGCGCTGGCCATTTTCCTGTCGGCCGCCGCCACCGATCTGTTGGACGGCTATCTGGCCCGCCGCTGGAAACAGGAGACCACGATTGGCACCTTGCTCGATCCCATCGCCGATAAACTGCTGGTATCGGCGGCGCTGATTTCGCTGGTGCAAGTGCGGGTTCTGCCGGGCTGGATGGCGATTCTGGTGATCGGCCGCGAGTTCGCCGTCTCCGGCTTGCGCGCCATCGCGGCGACGGAAAGCTACACCATCAAGGCGAGCGATCTGGGAAAGACCAAAATGCTGTCGCAGGTAATCGCGATTTCCTGCCTGCTGGTCAGCACCCGCCATTCCGCGCTGCACCAGCCGGGCATCTGGATGATGTGGGGCGTGATCTTCTTCGCGCTGCTTTCCGCGGTCAGCTATTTTCGCAAGTTCTGGCGCAAAGTGGATGAGCACGTCAAGCTGCGCCGGCGCCGCGAGCTACTGCTACTGGAAAGAAAGCGCCAGCGGGAATCGCTGCGTCAGAGAGGTTCGAGGAGAGCCGGCGCTCGCGGAGCCGGTTCCGGAGCGGGTGCCTCCGGCGGCACGATCTGGAAACCGCCCGAAGTCAACTGAACGGTCCGCACCTGGCCTTCCGGCCCGGGCGGAGGGATCTGCTTGCCGTTCAGAAGAATCGTCACTCCTCCGGCATTGCCCAGCCTCAGAGTGATCTCGTTGTTGGCCGCCACGGTGCGAATTTCGTTTGGCTTGAGCTCGCCTTGGAAGATGGAATGGCCGTCCCGTTGCACCCTCACCCAAACCTGCTCTTTAGCCACTAGCTCCACTTGCACGGCCTCGGTCCCGAGGGGCGCAGTGTCCGGCACCAGCGGCTGCGGAACGCCCGGCTGGGGTGCGGGGGGTGGAGCGGCGGCCGCGGACGCCGGCGCCACGTTGCCGGCAGTGGTGGTTGCCGCGGCTGGCGGCGGCTGGACCGGAGCGGGCGGCTGCTGAACTTTCGCGGCCGGCGGCGGCGCTGCGCGGCGGGCTTCGGTTGCCCGCGAAATCCGCGGCCGCGTCGCCGCGAGTTGACGGCTCCGCTGCCACCACCCGTATACTCCCGAGCAGATCAGCATCACCACCACCACCGCAATCAGCGATGGCAAGACATTCCGCGGCCGGCCGCTGCTGAAGCGCCGCTCATCCATCCTGGGCAGCGCAATCGCGGCGTGAGGCCGCCGCAGCTCCGCCAAATGCGTCAGCTCGGGCGATCGCACGGCCTGTTCGAACTGGGCGGCCACTTCCGCCTCGTCCAGACCCAGCACGCCCGCATATTGGCGCACGAAATTCTTGGCGAAAACGCCGCCCGGCAGCTTGTCGTATTCGTCGGCCTCAATCGCCGCCAGCATGCGCGATGAGATCTTCAGTTCTTCGGAAACCTCTTGTAACTGGACCTTCCGCCGCAGCCGCTGCTGGCGCAAGGTCTCGCCGACGGACATCATAAATGAGACACCTGGTACTTACTCTTCATGATACAACGCGGTGACTTACCGGGCATCCGTTCGTAGGTACGGCGACGTATTACCGGCGGGTGACGTAGCGCCGGCGGTCTTGCCGCCGGTGTCCTTGCGAGCCACCTTGGCAGGAATGCCGGCCCGGACAAGCGCCCAGCGGCGATTGGTTCGCGGTTGGTACCATGGAAATTACTCCCGACAATGGATGATCCGCAGAGCGTAGACCTCAAGCAAACCGTCAATTTGCCGAAGACGGCCTTCTCGATGAAGGCCAACCTGCCGCAGACCGAGCCGAAGACGCTGGCGCGGTGGGAGAAGGAGCGGCTGTATCACCAGATTCGCGGCATCGCAGCCGGCCGGCCGCGCTACATTCTGCACGACGGGCCGCCGTATGCCAACGGGCGCATTCACCTGGGCACGGCGTTCAACAAAATCCTGAAGGACTTCATCGTGAAGTCGAAGACCATGGCGGGCTTCGACGCGCCTTACGTGCCGGGTTGGGATTGCCACGGGCTGCCCATCGAAATCAAGGTGGATAGCGAACTGGGCGCGAAGAAAGCGCAGATGTCGCCGGTGGAGATCCGCCGCGCGTGCCGCCAGTATGCGCAGAAGTACGTCGATTTGCAGCGCACCGATTTCAAACGGCTGGGCGTGCTGGGGCAATGGGACGACCCGTACCTGACGATGAGCGCGCAGTATCAATCGGTGATCGCAGGCGCGTTCGTGGATTTTCTGGAGAAGGGCTACGTATACAAAGGGCTCAAGCCGGTTCATTGGTGCATCAAGGATCGCACTGCGCTGGCCGAAGCCGAAGTGGAATACGAGAACGACACCAGCCCGTCGATCTGGGTGCGCTTCCGGCTGATGTCGGACGCGGCGGCAATCGATCCGGCGCTCGCCGGGCGCGCTGTCTACGGGCTGATCTGGACCACCACGCCGTGGACCATGCCGGCCAACGTGGCGATCGCGTTCAACCCGAAGTTCGAATACGTCGCGGCGGAAGTGGGCGACGCGGTGTACATCGTAGCCGGGGATTTATTGCAGGTCACGGCGGAAAAATGCGGCTGGACGGAGCCGCGCGTGGTGGCGAAGTTCGCCGGCGCGAAGCTGGACCGCGCGGTATTCCGCCATCCGTTTCTGGAACGCGATTCGCTGGGGCTGCTGGCCGATCACGTGACGCTCGAACAAGGCACCGGCGCGGTCCACACGGCGCCGGGACACGGCCAGGAAGACTACGTGAGCGCGCGGCAGTACGGCATCGAAGTCTACTGCCCGGTGGACGCGGCGGGACGGTTTTTTCACGCCACGGGAGCGGCCGGGCGCCTGCCGGAGGAACTGATCGGCAAGACGGTGTGGGAAGCCAACCCGCTGGTGATCGAAATACTGAAGGCGCACGGCGCGCTGCTGGCGATGGAGAAGCTGGCGCACTCGTATCCGCACTGCTGGCGGTGCCACAGACCGGTGATTTTCCGCGCCACCGAGCAGTGGTTCATCGGCATGGAGCGCAACGATTTCCGCGAGCACGCGCTGGAGGCGGTGCGGCACACACGCTGGATTCCGGAATGGGGCCAGGAACGCATCTCGAACATGATCGCCTCGCGGCCCGACTGGTGCATCTCGCGGCAGCGCGTATGGGGTGTGCCGATTATCGTATTTTATTGCGAAGGCTGCCGCGAGCCGCTGACCGACCGCAAAATTCTGGACGGCATCGTACTACTGTTTCGCGAGCACACGGCCGATATCTGGTATGAGCGCACGGCGGCCGAGCTACTGCCGGCGGGCACCCGGTGCGGCAAGTGCGGCGGAAAGGAGTTCAACAAGGAAAACGACATTCTGGACGTGTGGTTCGATTCCGGTTCGAGCCACCTGGCGGTGCTGAACCAGCGCTTCGGCCTGGAATGGCCCGCCGATATGTACATCGAGGGCGGCGACCAATACCGCGGATGGTTCCAAAGTTCGCTGCTGGTGGGGACGGGGCTGAAAGGCGGGGCGCCGTTTCGGGCCTCGGCGCTGAGCGGATGGGTGCTCGATGGCGAAGGCCGCGCGATGCACAAATCGCTGGGCAACGCGATCGAGCCGGAAGAGGTGATTAAGCACCACGGGGCGGAAATTCTGCGGCTGTGGTCGGCATCGGTCGAATTCAGCGAAGACGTGCGCCTGTCGGAGACGATTCTCACAAGGCTTGTGGATGCCTACCGCAAGCTGCGCAACACGTTCCGCTACCTGCTCGGGAACCTGCACGATTTCGATGCGCGGAAAGACGCGACGCCAGCGGACCAGTTCCAGGAGATCGACCAATGGATCCTGGTGAAGGCCGCGGACCTCGTGAAGAACTGCCGCGACTGGTATAACAACTACGAGTTTCACAAGGTCTTCCACAACGTTTACGCTTTTGCCACCGTGGATTTGAGCTCGGTGTACCTGGATGTATTGAAGGATCGGCTGTACTGCTCGGCGCCCGGCTGGCCGGCGCGACGCAGCGCGCAGACCGCGCTTTATCGGCTGCTGGACGCGCTGGTGCGGCTGCTGGCGCCGATCATGAGCTTCACCACGGAAGAAGTGTGGACGCATATGGGACGGTCGGCGAGCGTTCACATGGCGCTCTTCCCCGAGCCGGGCGAACTGACGGCGGGGCTAGGCGAAGGGGCATCCGCATGCCACGACAACTGGGAACGGCTGATGTTTGTGCGCGGCGATGTGTTGAAGTACCTGGAGGCGGCGCGCAACGAAAAGCTGATCGGGGCGCCGCTGGAAGCGCGCATCATGCTGACTGCGAGCGGGGAAAACGCAACGCTCGTGGATCGATACGCGGCGGAACTGCCGGCTCTCTTCATTGTGTCCCAAGTGGAAGTGAAGCGCGCCGACGCGGAAGGCGTTTGGAACGTGACGGTGGAGCGCGCGGCAGGACAGAAATGCGAGCGCTGCTGGCGGTACACCACCGACACCGGCGCCGATAGCCGCTACCCGACGGTGTGCGGCCGGTGCGCGCTAGCGGTCGATGAGATGCTGCATGGCTGAAGCCCGCTTCAAGGCGTACGCGGCGGCTGCGGCAGTATTCGGACTCGACCGAGTGACCAAGGTGATCATCGAGCAGCGGGTTTCCGAGAGCGCCAGCTACCGCGTCATCCCGGGCTTCTTCGACATCGTGCATTCGGAAAACCGCGGCGTGGCGTTCGGCATCTTCAACGATTCCGCCTCCGAATGGCGGAGCCTCGCGCTGATTGTGGTGGCCGTGGTCGCGGTGATCTTCATCGGCGCTTACATGTGGCGTGCACAGCATATCGACGCGGCGACGCTGTGGGGGCTGGCGCTGATTCTGGGCGGCGCGGCGGGCAATGCCTTCGACCGCATCGTGTCGGGACGCGTGACCGACTTCCTGGAATTCTACCTTGGCGCTTACCATTGGCCCACCTTCAACGTGGCGGATTCGGGCGTAGTGATCGGCAGCGGACTGCTGATCTTGGATATGCTTCTCTCGAAGCGACAGGCGGCGAATGTACCCTGAACTGTTTCACATCTCGTTTCTGCACACCTATGGCGTGCTGGTGGCGCTCGGCTTTCTGGCCGGATTGTGGATGGCCGGACGGCTAGGCGTGCGCGCCGGGCTGAACGCGGAACACATCACCAACCTGGGCCTGTATTGCGCGCTGGCGGCGCTGGCCGGGGCGAAGCTGATGATGCTGGTGGTGGATGCGGGCTACTACTGGGAGCACCCGCGCCGCATCCTTTCGCTCGAAACATTGCAGGCGGGCGGCGTTTTTTACGGCGGATTGCTGGGCGCGCTGGCGGTGGCGGCGTGGTACTTGCGCAAGACGCGGTTGTCCGCGCTGGTGGTGGCGGATGCGTTCGCGCCAGCCATCGCTCTGGGGCACGCCATCGGACGGATCGGCTGCTTTGCCGCCGGCTGTTGCTGGGGCACCGAGTGCCACCTGCCGTGGGCCGTCACCTTCACCAGCATGGCCGCCAGCCAGCTTGTGGGTGTGCCGCTGGGGTTGCCGCTGCACCCGACGCAGCTCTACGAATCGGCGGCGGAATTCGCCATTTTCGGCATTCTGTACTGGCGCTTCGGCCGGCCGCACGGGCGCGGCGATATCATCAGTTTGTATTTGATGCTCTACGGCGCAGCCCGTTTCCTGGTAGAGTTCTTCCGTTACCACGAACAAGGCAACCTGTGGGGCACGCCGCTCGACGCGTCGCAGTGGATTTCGCTGGTCCTGTTTGCGGTTGGCGCCGCGCACTTCGCGGTGGGGAAGCGACGGGCGAAGCGAGCCGCCGGCGCGCGGAGATGAACGTGGCGCGGGCAGTCTTGCCTGCAGCGTCGCCAGTCGTGGCGACGTTTCTTCGCGACGACAGCGTATCGCGCGCGCACAAGAAATGTCGAGACGACTCTCGACACAGCAGGCAGGACTGCCCGCGCCACGTCGGCAGAGTGATTGTGAGGGATGCGGTTTCTGAGGTACTGCGCCGCGCCTTCTCGCTAAGCCGATAGGAGCCGCCGATGACCATCGTCAATCAGGGTCTTAGCCCGGCCGACTTGGTCGAACTGGTCCTGGTCGCGCTGCTGCTGCTGGGCGTGCTGATTTGGCACCCGTGGTTGGCGCCGCTGGCGCGGCGGTTCGAAACGCGCACCGGGTGGGTGATGGTTTTCTTGGCGGCGCTGCCGGTGGTGCTGCGGCTGGCGCTGTTGCCGCACCATCCGGCGCCGGCGCCCGACCTCTACGACGAATTCAGCCATCTGCTGGCGGCGGACACGCTACGGCATTTCCGGCTGGCCAATCCGCCGCACGCGCTGCCGCAATTCTTCGAAACGTTTTTCGTCTTGCAGCGGCCAACGTACGCCTCGATTTATCCGCCTGGGCAGGGGCTGGCTCTGGCCATCGGGTGGACGCTGTTCGGCCATCCCTGGGCCGGCGTGCTGGCGGCCACGGCGGCCTTCTGCGGCCTTTGCTATTGGATGCTGCGCGGCTGGGTGAGCCCGCGGTGGGCGCTGGCGGGAGGCCTGCTGGCGGTGATCGAATTCGGACCGCTGAATCAGTGGATGAACGAATACTGGGGCGGGGAATGGATCGCAGCCTCAGGCTGCCTGGTGTTCGGCGCGCTGCCGCGGTTGCGAGCCGCGCCGCGGCGGCGCGATGCGCTCCTGCTGGGGCTGGGCCTGGCGATGCACTTGATCACGCGGCCGTACGAATCCATCTTCCTGTTCCTGGCGGTGGCGCTGTTTTGGGTGCCCTGGCGGCCGGCGGAACTGAAGGCGGCGGCCAGGTTCCTGCCGGAAGTGGCGCTGGTTCTGCTGGCCGCCGTGGCGCTGCTAGCGGTCCAAAACAAGCAAGTCACGGGAAGTTTCGCCACCATGCCGGAGGCGCTGAGCCAGTACCAATACGGCGTGCCCGCGGCGCTTACGTTCCAGGCCAAGGTTACGCCGCACGTGCCGCTGACCGAGCAGCAACTGATGGATTACAAGATGCAGCGGTCGTTTCTGGGCGAACGCACGGAAACGGTGGGGTCGTTTCTGCTGCGCCTGGAATATCGCGTGCGCTATTACCGGTTCTTCTTTCTGGCGCCGCTTTACCTGGCGCTGGGGGCGTTTCTGTTTGCGCTCGGCGAGCGCCGCTTCCGTTGGGTGGCGCTGACGCTGGCGTTGTTCGCCCTGGGAACGAATTTCTTTCCCGCGTTTCAACTGCATTACGTGGCCGCGGTCACCTGCCTGTTTGTGCTGGTTTCGGTGGTTGGCCTGGAGCGCATCGCGCGCCGGTGGCCGGAAGCGGCGCGCCTGGTGGCACTGTTATGCGCGGCGCAGTTCGTGTTCTGGTACGGCCTGCACGCGTTCTTCGACACGGCGGAATGGTCGGCGGCGGTGCGCCGCTATGAGACCTGGGACTCGATCAATCACGGCAATCCGGAGCGCCGCATTTTCGTCAACCGGCAGCTCGACGGCGTGCCCGGGAAAGTGCTGGTGTTCGTGCGCTACTCGCCGCGGCACATCTTCCAGGACGAGTGGGTGTACAACCGGGCGGCAATCGACGACGCGCGGATCGTGTGGGCGCGCGACCTGGGAGATGCGGAGAACCGGCAACTGCTGCGCTATTACGCGGACCGCACGGCGCTGGTACTGGAGCCGGATGCGCAGCCGCCCAGCCTGGCGGCGTATCGGCCGCCGGCGCCATAGCCACAGGGCGGCGGCGCGCCCGGCCCTGGCGACGCCCGCATCGATCCAACCAGATAAGACGATAAAGGGGGCCGAAATTCTTTACAGAGGGGGTACCAGGACGGGCCGGGTACTCCAGGCACTTTAATACCAGCGGTCTGACTCGTACTCTTATAGGCGGATGACCCAAACATCGTCACTGGTAGTCGTCGGCCTCGTGTTGCTGGCGGCCTGCGCGGCGATCGCCCAGACTGTCCGCGCGTTCGCGCGCGCCCGCATCAAGCGGCAGCGCAGGCTGTCGCGCCTGGCTTCCGTCGTCATAGGGCTGCCGGCTTCGCCGAACGACCAGATCTCTCAATCCTGAAATCCGAAGCTACGTCACTGGTTTAGACGACCAAGAGAGGCTCTCACTTTCCGCGCGCAGGCCGGCCCCCGGCTTATCCGCCGTCCTCCCGCCGGATTGACGACTTGTCCAATTCCGTCACCGACACCTCGCGTGTCACGCAGCCGCCAAGGCCACTTTGGCTGCGTGGCCCTCGTTGAGGCTGCCCTCGGAACCGGCGAAGCGGACTGCCAGCACGGTTTGATCGGCGGGCTGGCCGGCGCCTTCGCCGTAACGTCCGACGGTGTCCAGGATGCGTTCCACCAGAATCCGCGGCGGGTTGTCCGGGGAGTCCCGCAGCGCCTCGATCACGCCCGCTTCGCCCAGGACGCGACCGGCACGGTCCACGGCGTCCGCGACACCGCCAGTGAACGCAATCAGCACGTCGCCGGGGCTCAGGCCGACGCTGCGCTGCCGGTACACCGTCCTGCTGGTAAGCCCGAGCACGGTTCCGGTAGGTTCCAGACGGTGGGCGCTAAAATGGGTGGCGCGGAACAGAAGCGCCGACTCATGGCCCGCGCTCAGGTAGCGTAACACGCGCCGCAGCGGGTCGATGCAGGCACAGAAGAGCGTCGTGAGCGAACCATCCGAAGCGACGTCGCACAGCGGCCGGTTGAGCCGGGAGGCCGCTGCGGCAAGTGAATCAGGACCGCTGGCAGCAACTCCAGGGAAGTGCGCCTGAACAGCGGTCATCATGGCGCGGGGCGACATACCGGGCCCAGGTGTTTCCCCAATGGAAGCGAGCAGCCGGCGGCCATCGAGCGGGATGAATTTGAAGAAGTCGCCGGTCGAGTTGTTGGCGGACCGGCACGCGCCGTAGTAGTCCAGGCCGGGAATCGACCGGCTGTCCGTCCCCGGCGCAGGCTCGAAAGCGAGAGCCGGGTTTTCGGCCGTTGGCGGAGCAAAGAATGGGACACAAGCAGACTGCCGATTTGGAGTGCTCATATCTATATTGACGTGCGAAGCGGTGCGAGCGTCGAGGCCGCAACCTGAAGATTGTGTGAAGATTCACTGTCGTTTGTGAGCTTGTGCACCGTGCCTTGCGCATACAGTGTGCGCGTACAGGAGTGGCATCCGCGCGGCCCGGCTCCCTTGTGTGGCGATCCGATTCCGTTGCGGCTTCAGAAATGCTTGTGTAAATCCTCGAACCGGTCGACCACCAAGAGCCGGCCGTCAGCTTCGGCGATCTCCTGCTTCTCCAGAACCCAGGTGTGAGCGTGAGGAACGAAGACCGCATGCAAGCCAGCGGCCAGGGCCGGGTTGATGTCGGACTTAGGGCTGTTGCCGATCATCCAGGTGCGCGCCGGGTCCATGCCACGCTCAGCCACCAGGCGGCGGTATGCGGCGGCGTCCTTTTCCTTGACGATGGCGGTGTGCCGAAAGTACTCTCCCAGGCCGGAGCGGCCGATCTTCAGCGTCTGTTCGTCGGGATGACCCTTGGTGAATAGCGTCAGGTCGTGCCGGGCCGCCAGGTAGGCGAGCGTTTCGGGAACTCCGGCGATGGTCTCCATCGGGCATTCGAGGATGCGCTCGGCGAAGCCCATTACGGTCTCGAGATCCTCCGGCCGCACGTCGCGCTCGGCCAGCCGCTCGTAGGTCTGGCGCAGATTGCGGCCGAAATTGAGCGTACCGTAGCCGTGAACGCGGGCGTTGGCTTCTTCGATGGCGTCGAGCACGGCGCGAATTTCGGGCGCCGCGAGCGTCGAGTGATCGAGGAACTCGACGAACTCGTCGAAGGCGCGCTCGAAATAGATGTTGTTCTCCCACAGCGTATCGTCGGCGTCGATGATGAGAAATTGGGGCGTCATTTTTGTTCGGATCGCGGCGCCAGGCGGAAAGGGACTTCGAAAACCGCGTCCACGTCCACCGGTATGCCGGCGCGTTTGGCTGGCTGGAATTGCCACTTGGCCAACGCCTCGGCGGCGCTGCGGTCGAGGCGCTGATCGATCCCGCGGATAATCTCGATCGCATCCACCTGTCCGTCTTTGCGGATCACCGCGAACAGGCGCACGGTTCCTTCCACGCGGTCAGAGACGGTATCGCGATAGTACTTGGGGTCGACCTTGCGCAGCGGAACGGGCGATTGCATATCGGCCGGCGGCGCTCCCGTCAGCGGGCGGCGTTCGGCGAACCACACCAGCCAGCTTCCCGAGAAGCTGGTGACGTTGGGCATCTGGATGGAGATGGCATAGACGGCGCGGCCTTCGAGACGCGGATCGGGCGCCTTGACGATGCGGGCGGATCCGGTGGCGGCGGGCGGCTGGGCGCTGGCCTGTCCGGCCAGCATCTCCGCCACGATTCTTTCGCGGGTTAAGGGGCGAAGCACGGCGAGGATAGCCGCGTTGGCGTCCGCAGCGCCCCCATGCGCGATCAGATTGGGCACCACAACTGCCGCACCGGCCGGAGCCGCGGCGCCGCCTTCCGGCTTCGGGCGTGGGCCGGCGGAGAAGGCGGCCTCATGCGAGCCAGGCGGTTTGGGAATCTCGGGAGTGTCGATCGGATTGAGACCCACAATGGCCAGCGTGGACTGCGGCGATGGTGGCATCACGACCGCGGAGGTATCGGCAGCCAGCGCCGGCTCGGCGGCGGGCTTCGCCTTTTTCTCCGGCGGCGCGCTAAAGCCGCGCGCAATGCGCGGCATGTCCGCCGTTGGCGCGGGCACCGCTACTACCGGCGCGGCCGGCAGCGCAGTCAGGGCCGGCTGGGATTTGCGCTCGACCGGTGGGATGAAGGGCAGCGGGCGCGGGCGCGGCGCCGCCAGGCGAAGCGCCAACTCGCGCGGCGAGACGGGGTCAGGGATTAGCGGTGCGGCCGGCAACGGGCCACTCTCGGGCTGGCGCGCACGGTCCGGCGGCGGCGCGAATGGACGGACGGGCTTAGGCGGTGCGACGGCGAGCAGATTGGGCAGCTCGCGAGGCTGGGCCAGCGGAATCTCCGGGGCGGGAACGCGGATCAGTTGCGGCGGGCGCGGCAGTTCGATTTGCCCCGCCACAATCTGCTGCTGGAACCGGCGAATCGCGCGGGGCGGTTTCGGGTCCATCGCTTCGGCCGGCCTTACCTCGGGCAGTTTCTTGCGCAGGTTGTACCAGATGATGTGCGACTCGTAGGGGCGGATCTCGTGATTGTACACGGGGCGCGGGTCTGCGCGCGGCGCAAGCGGGCTGAGCACCACCGCCAGCAACGCCGCCAGGTGCAATAGCCCCGAAGCCGCGAACGCCGGTGAGCGGCGACGTGCCCCGTCGCGGCGGATCAGCATCCTCACCCTACAACTCCCTGCGTTTGCCGCCGAACCCGTTGGTCGGCGCGACCCCCTGCACGCGCTCAATGGCGCGCTGCCGCGGAATATAATCCGCCAGATATTGGTTGAGCTGTTTGAGCCGGGAAGCCTCCGACCGCTGCCGCAGCAGCGCACTGAGAAAATCGAGGTCGGGCAGGATCTGCGCCAGTTGAAAACTGAGCTGCGGGTCCGCCAGGTCGGGCTCGCCGCGGGGGCGTGCGCTGCCCAGTTCTTTCAGCGAGCGGAAATGGCGCAGCACCTGCTTGCGGATTTCGGGTTCCGGCTGCGCTTGATCCTCATCGTCGAAGTAGTGGACCTCGGCCCGCAGATAATCCAGCTCTTCATCGAGTGATACGATTTCGAATCGCCTGAGGCCGCGCGTCAGAATATCCATGCGCCCGTCGGGATAACGATCGAGCACCTTTTCCACGGCTACGCTGCAACCGGCGTTCGCAATGCCCTGTTCCCCGGCGAGCACGATGCCAAACTCGCATCCATCGCGGATCGCTTCCCCCACCATGAGCTTGTAGCGCTCTTCGAAAATATGCAGCGGCAAACGCGTTCGCGGAAACACCACGACCTGCAACGGGAACAACGGAAGCAGCCGCGAAGGCATGGTACTATTATGGCGTTTCTGAGGTAGGGCATGCTTTAGCTTGCCCAGACCAATGGTATGAAAATAGACGGCAAAGTCGTGATCGTCACCGGCGCTTCGGCGGGCATTGGAGCGGCATGCGCCGCGGAGTTCGCGCGCGCCGGCGCGAAGCTCTCCTTGTGCGCCCGCTCGGAAGAAGGATTGCGCCGCGCCGCGGGCGATCAGGCGTTGATTACGGCCGGCGATCTGACCGAGGAAAGCGTGCGGCGGCGGGTGGTGGAGCGGACGCTGGAGCGGTTTGGCGCGATCGACATTTTGATCAACAACGCCGGCATCGGCCTCTATATTCCGTCCTGGGAAGCGCCGGAAGCGGAAGTGCGCCGCCTGATGGAACTGAACTTCTTCGCCGTGCTCGGCATGATCCGGCTGGTGACGCCGCACATGCGCGCGCGGCGGGGCGGAACCATCGTCAACGTGGGATCGATCGGCGGCAAGATCGTGCTGCCCTGGCTGACGGTGTACAGCGCGTCCAAATACGCCGTCGGCGCGCTCACCGAGGGGCTGCGCATGGAGCTGCGCCGCGACGGCATACGCACCATGCTGGTGTGCCCCGGTTACGTGCTCACCGAATTTCAGCAGCGCAGCGTGGGCGAAGTTCCGCCGCAAATGGTGAAGGGCCGGCGGTTCGCCATCACCGCCACCGAATGCGCCGCGAGTATCCGGCGCGGCGTGGAGCGCGACGCGCGCACGGTAATGACGCCGCGCGTGGGATGGCTGCTGGTGGCGCTAGCGCGGCTGCTGCCGCGCGCCGTGGAGGCGCGCATGGCGCGCATGAATGGAACGGCATGAATCTGCGGCTCAAGCAGACTCCGGGCATCTACCTGTTAGGCTTCATGGCCACCGGCAAATCCACCGTGGGACGCCACCTGGCGCACCGGCTGGGCTGGAGTTTCTTCGATCTCGACGACGAAATCGAGGCAGCCGAGAAGACGACTATCGCGCACATTTTCGATACGCGCGGCGAAGCCGAGTTCCGCCGCATCGAGAGCGAAATGCTGGCGCAGCACGTACGTTCGATTGAGCACGGGCGCGCGGCCGTGGTGGCGCTGGGCGGCGGTGCGTTCCTCAGCCCGGCCAATCGCGACCTGGCGGCCGGCAACGGCGTGAGCGTCTGGTTGGATTGCGATTTCGACCGCATCGCGCGCCGCGTGGCGCAGGCCACCCACCGGCCGCTGGCGCGCGATCCCGAGAAATTGGCGGCTCTGTTCGATGAGCGCCGCGACATCTACCGGCTGGCCGACGTCCACATTCCCATCGAAACGGACGATGCGGAAGCCGTCGCCGACGCCATTCTGGCGCACCCATTTTTCCGATGACTCACCGCTTGCTGAGACATCAGGCTGCCGCCATTTTTCGCGCCGCGCTGCGGGCGGCCGACCCGCACGAGGCGGTGATGCGCTACCTGGCGCGGCGCGATTATTCCCGCTTCCGCCACGTTTACGTGATCGGCGCGGGCAAGGCGGGCGCTTCCATGGCGCGCGCCGCCGAGCGCGCGTTGGGGCGGATTGTCACCGGCGGCCTGGTGAACGTCAAGTACGGCCACGTCGCCAAGCTGCGCCGCATCGAGCTGAACGAATGCGGACACCCGGTGCCGGACCAGCGCGGCGCAGCCGGCGCGGAGCGCATCGCGGAGATCGCCTCCGCGGCTGGTGTTGGCGACCTGGTGCTGTGCCTGATTTCGGGCGGCGCCTCGGCGCTGCTGCCGCTGCCGGCGCCGCCGATCACGCTGGCGGAAAAGCAGGAAGTCACGCGGCTGCTGCTGGCGTGCGGCGCAGACATCCATGAAATCAACGCCGTTCGCAAACATTTGTCGGCAATCAAGGGCGGGCGACTGGCGCGCCTGGCATGGCCGGCGAAGGTGGAAGCGCTGCTGGTTTCCGACGTGATCGGCGACAATCCGGACGTGATCGGCTCCGGCCCGGCCGCGCCCGATCCATCGACCTTCCTCGAAGCAGCCGCCGTGCTGGACCGGTACGGCATTCGCGACAAGGTTCCGGCGGCGGTGCGGGTGCGGATCGAGCAGGGCGTAGCCGCCGCGATCGACGAAACTCCCAAGCCGGGCGACAGGCTCTTCGCGCGCATCCGCAACACGGTAATCGGCGGCAACCGCCTGGCGCTCGCTGCCGCGGCGCGCCACGCGCGCCAACTTGGGTTTCGCACACTGGTGCTTTCGAGCTCGATCGCGGGCGAGACGCGGGAGATCGCACGCATGCACGCAGCCATCGCGCGCGAAGTGGCGGAATCAGGCCGGCCGGCGAAGCCGCCCGCCTGCATCATCACCGGCGGCGAAACCACCGTCACGCTGCGCGGCGACGGGCTCGGCGGGCGCAACCAGGAATTCGCGCTGGCGGCGGCGCTCGATATCGCGGGACTCGACAACGTGGTGGTGTTCAGCGCCGGTACCGATGGCACCGATGGACCCACCGACGCGGCCGGTGCCATCGCCGACGGAGATACGCTCGGCCGCAAGCCGGACGCCCGCCGCTATCTGGACGCCAACGATTCCTATCATTACTTCGAAGCACTGGGCGACCTGGTAATCACAGGGCCGACCAACACCAACGTGGCCGATGTGAGGATCCTCTTAATTGGGAGTCGCGCATGAGCTTCTGGCGGAAAGAGGTAGTCGAGTTCGCACTGAGTCACGAGACAGTGCGGCAGATAGACGGGCTCCGTAAGTGGATCGAGCGCGAGCCTGGCAATCCGCGGCCCTACTATCACCTGGCGCAGTTCTACCGCATGGAAAACCGTACCGAGCAATCATTGGGTTTGTTGTTAGAAGCCGTGCGCCTGGACGCCGCGTTCGCGGATGCCCACACCGCGCTCACCGAGCTATACGCCGTTAGAGCCGACTACCCCGCCGCCTGGCGCCACGCGCGCCTGGCCGAGCAGCACGGCAGTCCGCGCGGCGTGGAGTTGCTCAGGCGGCACGGGGTGGCGGAGTGAGATCCATCTCGGCCAGTGGCGAATGCGTTCCGTCCGTCCCGGATTCTCAGTGGCGAATACGTCTCATACGTCCCCGGATTCTCCCCCCGCGCGGCGTGGAGTTACTCAAGCCCCACGGAGTCGCAGAGTGAGAGCCGGCGCGGCCAGTGGCGAATACGTCCCGTCCGTCCCCGGATTCTCCCGTCCCCGGATTCTCCCGTCCCCGGATTCTCCCGTCGTCCCCGGATTCTCCCCCCATAAGTACATCAGCCGGTCGGCACGACGCTCCACACGGCGTTGAACTGGTGGCGGTTCAGCTTTGATGGCGAACCGATGTGGCCTATCATAAGGGAGGGTTTAACTCTGATTCGGAGGCTGATTTGCAAATGGCATTCAACCGCTACAAACGTACGTTTGCAGTTTGCTGCATAGCCTTATCACCAATGTCAGCTCTTGCCGATCGAGTCTTTTGGGGATGTGGATACGGAGACCCGCAAGTTCTTCGCGCAGGTCAAATAGCCTGTCGTCAGGAAGTGCGTCAATGTCGGAACATGATTTTGAGTTGCAGCCGAGGCACAGAAACGCTCTTCACCGTGAGTGATTTTGCCGACTACGTCGCCGCATCCGACGATGGGCGATATATTGTCGGGTTGTCGAATCGTGGGTCCGAAAACGCATTCTGGATTAGGGACTCACAAGGAAGAATAGTCGAGCGAAAGACGCATTCTCTGGGCCCGCACCACTGGCTGGGAATCCATTACTGCTCTGAGAGCGTCACTAATGTGCGTGAGTGGTTCGATGCTAAACGCCCCGATGTAAGGTTTCAATTCAAGGACGGCCAACTCGTGCAGGTGGTCGTGCGGAGTTGTGACGGAAGAGACCTTCGCCTTCTGAAATAGGTGTTCGGCGGGAAATCACGGCTGGGAGTCCGGAATCACGAGTAGATGAAGACCGAGAGGTTCGAACCGGGGAACGTTGTCCCGACCGCCGTAATGCCGATAGAGACTGCCGTGTCCGCCGGGATCTCGATAAGAGCGCCGATCTGCGACGGAGTGGCAACCACTGCCGTCTGGCCGGCAGGAATGGTCAATGTCAGCCAGGCCGCGCCTCCGACGTAAATCGTGAACGTGATCGCCGCGCCGGTGGGCGCGGCCTGGACGTAAGCCTTCACATCGCCGACAGTGACGGGGCGGTTCAAATAGAGAGGCTGCGCGGCGTTGGATTCCACACCAAGCGTGCCCTGCATCTGGAAGACAAGGCCGGCGACTTTAGAGAGTCCTTCCGCGCCGAACACCCAGTCCTCGCGGATCGGCGCATCGCCGTCGGGCGATTCGTTGCCGTTCACGTCAACGGTGAAGCCCGCGATCACGAGGGCCTCGTCCACGAAATTGCCCGTGGGCATATTGATCGTGGTCACCGCCAGCGGGTTGCCGTTATCGAGTGAGGTCGTGTCGCAGGAGTAGGGCCACGTCGGCTCACAAACTGGCCTCGAAAACTCCACCTATACGACGTACAGGTCTGATCGGCCAGCTGTAGCCACAGTGGACTCACGGGGTATGGTAACTGCCATCGCTCCAGGTGATGCGAACCTCACGATCACGTACACTACTCCTTCCGGAGCCAGTACCTCGGCCAGAGTTTCCGTTACTGTGCCAGTGCCAATCGTGGTTCTACCCGCGAGCAGTTCTCTGTATGTATCGCAGTCGGTGCCATTTGCGGTCACCTTGGCCCTGAGGCCGGAACTCGATGAATCCGTCACCTGGTCAATTAGCCCGCGAGTAGGCGGGATCGACCAAAGCGGCCTCTACACCGCGCCGGCATCGATCGCATCGCGGCAGAAGGTAACTGTGACGGCAACCAGCGTTGCCGATTCAACGAAGTTCGCCTCTGCTCAAGTCTGGATTCTTCCGCTTCCGAAGAAGAGATAGCCGAGTCATAAAAACTTAACAACTGGTGACAGGCTACGCGCTTCCACTTTCTCCCATACACCCATATTAGCCAGGATGGTAATATGGGGTCAAATGAAGACCACTGTCGAGATTGCGGATTCGCTGTTCGAGGAGGCCAAGGGCTTCGCCGCATCGCGGGGGGTGCCGCTGCGGCAATTGGTGGAAGAGGGATTGCGAGCCGCCATCAGCCAGGAGCGCGGACCGCGGAAATTCCGCTTGCGCAACGGATCGGTCGGCGGCAAGGGTTTGCGGGATCCGCTCTCCTGGCCGGCGGTTCGCGGCCGGATCTACGAAGGCCGCGGCGAATGATCGCGGTCGATACCAATATCCTGGTGTACGCGCACCGTCGCGACTCCGAGTGGCATGAGAAGGCCTATCGCCTGATCCAGTCGCTGGCGGAAGGGTCCGCACCGTGGGCAATCCCGTGGCCTTGCCTCCATGAGTTTCTGGCCGTGGTGACGCACTCGCGCATCTACCGTCCGCCCACGCCACTGGCCAAGGCGCTCGATCAGGTGGAGATCTGGCTGGGCTCTCCTTCGCTGCGTACGATCGGCGAATTGAAGGGGCACTGGAAAGAGCTCAAGGGGCTGGCCATGGCCGGACGCGTTTCGGGCGGCGCGATTCACGACGCGCGTGTGGCCGCGATTTGCCTGGAACATGGGGTGCGGGAGCTGTGGTCGGCGGATCGCGACTTCGGCCGCTTGCCGGGGATTGCGGTTCGTAATCCGCTGGTAGCCCGGTAGGCTTACTCTTTCGGGTTCAGCTCCCGATTGAGGCGCCAAGCCGAAGATCATTTTGACCGAACCGTGGGTGGGCTACCGGCGGGCGGCGCGGAGGAAGTCCGGCGATTCTTCATCTTCCTCTTTGCCACCATCAGTACACCGAGGGCGGCCGCCAGCAAGCTCCAGGACCCCGGCTCCGGTGCCGCCAATCCACCGCTTGGCAGCGGGTCGGGTGCAAGCCCGAAGATCTCCTTACTCGCGGCGCCCGGCGCGGCGGTTCCATTGCTGGTGTTGATCGTATCGATCATGCCGTTGTTGACATCCGCTCCGTACAGGACGCCATTTATGGTGGTCATCGCTCCCATTTCGTAGGGGAGAGCGCCGGCGCCAAACGATCCAACCAGCGTGACAGCTCCGGTTGTGGTGGCTATCGTATAAAGGTCGTTGTTGTCGCCAAAATAAAGCGTACTCGAGTTGGTGGAGAGACCAATATAATCGCCGGCGTTGTAGCCGAGCCCGGTTAGCCCCACCAATGCGGCTAGCCCCGTGGAAGGGTCTATGGAATACACTCCAAGGTCAGACGAGCTAGATCCATCGCCGGTCCCCCAGCCCACGCCATAGAGCCCGCTCAGAGTGGAGCCCAGGTCGGCTAAGTGTACGCCAAAATCGTTATCAACTGGCGCAATCGATCCAGTCGCCGTGCTCACCGTGTAGAGCTCAGCGGTAGTGGCTGTGTATAACGATCCGTCATACACACCCAGACTTGCTTCGAAGTACCGGTAGGAGGCAAGCGAGGAGACCGCGCCGGTGGTCAGGTCGACGGTGCCGAATACGCCCCAAGTGGAACTGAACTCATAACAGATGGAGTCGGCCTTGAGGCCGGCGGCGGATAAGAGAAACAGCACGGCGGAGCACAAACCCGCCCGATACCCGGCATGCAGAATACCCACCTTGCGCTTCCTTCTCCTGGGATCACCCAGAGAGCTGGGTCGTCTGCAAGGTAGTCCACGCGCGTCCCAAGAATCTCATTCTATTTTTCGTCGCGGATGCCGCGCTGCTTTATGCAGCGCCGGAATTCGGCGGAGAAAGCGGATCCGATGCCCGATTGGCCGTTGGTGAGTAACCGCGTGCAATGGATTCCTGAAGCACGCGCCTTACCGTATCCACGATCACCTGGACCTCATTGCCCCGGGCAACCGGGCCGTGGCCGGCGACGACGATAGTGGGCTTGAGCGACTCGATTCGCTTGAGTGATTCCAGCCATATCTGCCAATCGACGGGCGTTCCTGCGTCCAGGTTCGGAAGATACTCGTTAATCAGGCAATCGCCAGTGAATAAGACTTCGTCATCGGGCACCCAAACCGAAAGATTGGTTGCCGTGTGCCCCGGCGTAAGCAGGATTTCCACCGTGCAGCCGCCCAGGTCGAATCGGGTGTCGCTATCAATCTGGCGGTTCGGATTTACCAGGTGCGTTCCATGAAAGAACGCCCGCGCCTCACCGCGTTCCCGGCGAGCCTGGTTGGGGATCGAATCGTTGAACTCCGCGATTTCGGCTTGAAAGTCCTCCTCCGTTCGCACAGTCCCAACGTGGCCCCACACGTCGATCCCCCGCTCGCGAAAGAAGCCGTTCCCGCCAATGTGATCGAAATGCTTCTCCGTGTTGACGACTTGCAGATGGTTTCCCGGCCTCGCGGCGGACGCGTATCCGTGGACAGTTTGCGCCGCCAGCGCGTTCCCGCCCGTATCTACCACCAGCGTCAGATTGTCGCCAACCGCAAAGCCCGCATTCACGCACCATGGCGCCGAGTATCCAAGACCGGTAACCGCGTAGCAACGATTGGACAGGCGCATGCCACTATTGTCGCTCCGCATCGGCGCTGCGCAAGGTAGGATAGGCCATCGGTTTTTGTGGCCTGTCGCTCGAGAGCGGAAGACCGGCGACAAAAACCGATCGCCGGTCCGGGTGGCGACATGGAAGTTGGAACTCGGCGGCTGGCCTTGTATCAGGGCACCGGCTTCAGCCGTGCCACAACACATCGGTAGCCAAAGGCTTTAGCCGCTGAAGCTTTCCTGCGGGCGCAGGGGCTGAAGCCCAGACCTTTCTCGCGATCCTTCGGCACGGCTCAAGCCGTGCCCTGATACAAAGCCTTCTTGCGTACCCCTACGCTCAGATTCGCGGGGGTTCTTTAGCAATGGAGAGTTTGGCCATTCCTGTGTCGCGCGCCCTCGCCGGTCCTACCGCCGTGGTTATTTATGCGCTGAAGTATAGAATAATAAGTTGCGGAGGACTCGATCGTGCGCGCATCGCTTATGATTGTCTGTTTCGCCGTGGCTCAACTCGTCCCGCTCTTCGCCCAGACTGGCGGGCAGACCCTGAAAGACCGGCGGGCGGAACTGAATCGTCTGCTGAACGATGAGTGGGAATACACGCTGCGCACTCAGCCGGAACTGGCCACCCACGTTGGGGACGACCGGTACAACGACCGGCTGAGCGATTTCTCCGGCCAGGCGATTGCCGCGGATCTCGAACACGCTCGCCAGTCGCTCGCGCGCTTCGAAGCGGTCGATGTCACAGGCTTTCCGGAGCAGGAGAAGCTCAACCGCGCACTCATGCTGCGCAGCTTGCGGGAAGCGCTCGAGAGCGCGCCATTCAAGGATTGGGAGATGCCGGCGACGCAGTTTGGCGGCATTCACCTGGGTTACGCAACGCTAGCCCTCGATACGCCCTTCCGCAACGCGAAAGACTACCGGGATTACACGGGCCGCCTTCGACAGATTCCACGCGTACTGGATCAGGCGATGGAACATATGCGCGACGGTCTGCGCGACCATCGCATACCGCCGCGGTATCTGCTCGAGAAGGTGTCCGGACAGGCGCAGGAGATCGCCGGCTACGCGCTCGACAAGAGTCCGTTTACCGCGCCGCTGCGCAAGTTTCCCGATTCGATCTCCGAGGCAGAGCGGAAACCGCTGCGCGAAGGGATCGAAAGCGCAGTCAGGGACGCGGTCGCGCCGGCGTACGCGAAATTCGCCAGGTTCGTGAGAGAAGACTACGCACCGCACGGGCGGATCGATCCCGGCGTGTGGGCCTTGCCCGATGGCGAGGCGCGGTATCGCTTCGCCGTGCGTCACGAGACCACCAGCGATTTCACCGCCGAACAGATTCATCAGCTTGGCCTGCGGAGCGTGGCGGAGATCGAAACCGAGATGCTGGTCATCGCCAAGGCGCAGGGATTCAGCGACCTGAAATCGTTCAACGATCACATACGGCAGGACCCGAAACTGCACGCCAGGAGCGGCCAGCAACTGCTGGACCTGTACACGCAGTATCGCGACCAGATGTACGGGAAGCTGCCTGAGCTATTCGGACGGCTGCCAAAGACCAAGCTGGCGGTGGTGTCGATGGAGGCGTTCCTGAGCGCCGACAACGTTCCCGCCGATTATTCGCCGGGCGCCGGAGATGGCTCGCGCCCCGGAAGGATCAACGTCAACGAGTATGCGCCGGAGAAGCGGCTGCTGCTCAACGTGGAAGCCATCGCTTATCACGAAGGAGTCCCCGGACATCACTTGCAGTTTTCGATTGCGCAGGAACTCACCGGCCTGGCGCCGTTCCGCAGGTATGACCTGGATCTGAATGCATATACCGAAGGGTGGGCGTTTTACGCCGAGCGCCTGGGAAAAGAAGCGGGGTTCTATCAAGATCCGTACAGCGAATACGGGCGTTTGCAGAATGAGATGTGGCGTTCCGTGCGCTGGGTGGTGGACACCGGCGTCCACGCAAAGCACTGGACGCGCCAGCAGATGATCGACTTCTTTCATCAACACACGGCGATGGACGATCAGAACATCGAGACCGAAGTGGATCGCTACATTGCATGGCCGGCGCAGGCGCTTTCCTACAAAATGGGACAGATGAAGATTCTCGCGCTCCGCGAACGCGCGCAGCGGGAGTTAGGAGCTAAGTTCGATCTGCGCGCCTTTCATGACGCGGTGCTCGACCAGGGTCCGCTGCCGCTCGACATGCTGGAAGTCAAGATAGACGCCTGGATCGCGAGCCGGAGATAGGAAGAGGCCGGGGCAGAAGTCTCCGGTTCCTCCGAGACAATCTGCATCGCGCCGCGCGCGCGGGCATCTCTATAAGTGTGACGCTATCGACTTTGCTCCCCGGATTTCTGTTTCCTTCGAAACCGCACTCCGCGGCTTCCAGCATCCACGAATTCACCTTGAATTCCATAGACGGCCAGCCGGTTCCTCTGGCTCAATTCAAAGGCAAGGTGGCGCTGATCGTCAACGTGGCCAGCCGCTGCGGTTTTACGCCTCAATACGCAGGTTTGGAAGCTCTGTACAACAAGTACAAGGACAAGGGTCTCGTCGTCCTGGGTTTTCCCGCCAACAATTTCTTATGGCAGGAGCCGGGGACTAACTTAGCGATCCAGGCATTCTGCTCCACCAAGTACCACGTCACCTTCCCCATGTTCGCTAAGGTGTCGGTTAAAGGAGCGGACAAGACTCCGCTGTACCAATTCCTGACTGACAAGAAGGCCAACCCATCCACCGGCGGTGAGATTCGCTGGAACTTCACCAAGTTCCTGGCGGACCGAAACGGAAAGGTGATAGCTCGCTTCGGATCCAAGGCGGCTCCCGAATCCCCCGAACTGATCGATGCCATTGAAGCAGCGCTTCGGTAACGCGGCCATCGGGCGGCTCTACCAGTCCGCGTACGCGGTTCCGTCCAGCGCCTTCTTATCCGAGCCGCTGTGCACGTCGAAAATGCCGGGTTCGGCCTGGTTGAGCGCCTGGCTGGCGTCTTCCATCACGATCTTCCAGCTCGAGTTGTCGCCGGTCATCGGGTCGACGGGCACATCCTTGAGGTAGCCTTCGGTCACCAGGTCCTGTAGAGCCTGCGGCGCCTTTTCCTTGTCGTAGGTGTAATTGTCGATCACCGTGCGCAGCGTGAACAAGTTGTTAGCCAGCACGCTCTCCTTGGCGCGGATGATCGACTTCTGGTAGATCGGGATGGCCATGCTGATCAGGATCACGATGATCGAGATCACCACCATCAGTTCGACGAAGGTGAAGCCGCGCCTCGACGTGGCGCACGCACTCCTGCGTGCCGCGCCGGCACTCGCGCCGGCGCCCGGCTTCCCATCCGCAAGGAGGTGTCGAGAAGAGTCTCGACACGGCACGCAGGAGTGCGTGCGCCACGTCCATCGCCCGAATTTGGCCCGGCTATTTCGAGACAACGCGCTCACCACTCCGAATATGCCGTTCCATCGGGTGCCTTCTGGTCGGTCTTGCTGTACACATCGAACACGTTTTGTCCGCCCCAACTGTTCGCCGTGGGATCGTCCTGATCGCTGCGCATGCCCCACTCGTTTGAGTTGGTGAACGGGTCGCGCGGAATGCGGCGCAGCAGTTTGATCTTCTTGTCGTCGGCGGAGCTGCCAATTTTGACTCCCTCGACCAGCGACTCGAGCGTCTCCGGCCAGCAGTTGGTGCCCTGCTTGACCGGGCCGAACACGCCCATGTCGCAGTAGTCTTTGTACTTGTCGATGGCCAGGCGCATGTCGTCGAGCGCATAGCGCAGGGCGCGTTCGCGCTGCGCCCGCACCTTGGCGCGCGCCAACGGCACCGCCATGCTGGTGAGGATGAGCATGATGGTGAACGCCACGATCAACTCCACCAAGGTCAATCCGCTCTGTTTCCGCCGCCGCATGACGCTTCTCACTTTACGGTGACGGTAAGCTGCGGGCTGCCGGTATGAAGGACGCTGCCGCGCGAATTCTTCACCACCAGCGATTGTATGGTGACGGTGCCGCTGCCCGCGGCTAGCGCCTGAAAGTTAAGCGTGACCAGCGTGCCCGAGGCCGCCGTTACACCCGGGTTGTTCGGGATCACGTTGAGAGTCACGGTGGCCGCTCCGCGCTCGTTCTGAATGTTCTTATCGAATACCGGTTTCTGGGCCGCGGAAGATAGCAGGCCTCCCAGCGTGATGTCGTTCAGGTGGAGGAGCTTCGGGTCGAATTCGATGCTCATCGGCGCGGAAGCCACGTCCAGTCCGTTATCGAACTCGACGGCCACCGTGAAGGCGCCGCCGGCCGCCGCATCCACATGCCCAGGCTTGAAGTAGGCCCGGGCCGGGCCACTGACGTCCGCCACCGGAGCGCCGCCGGTGGGCGGAGGCTCGGCTCCCGGTGGGAACGGTGGCGCAGTCGCCGGCGGCAGGCCGGCGGCAGGCGGAACCGGTAACGGGTTGTTGACTGCCGGCGCGGTTACCGGCGGCGCCGAAGCCGGGTTGGTGGGCGGCGGAGTGGTGGCTGGCGTCACTGTACCCGGGGGCGGCGGAGGCTGCATATCGGCCACGGACGGCGCCTGTGCCGCGGGGCTCTCCGGCAGTCTCGGCGCGCGGCTCAGATGAACGACATTCGTGCCCACGGCGATGGTGCGCAGATTCTGCGCGGTGATCTCGGGCTGCCGGATCACGTGCGGGATCACCACGATCATCAGCTCATCGCGGTTGTGGTTGACGCTGGAGCCCTTGAACAGGTTGCCCAGAATCGGAATGCTCGCGAGGCCCGGAATCCCGGTCACCGTTTTGTCATCCTCGGTATTGATCAGTCCGCCCAGCAGACCCACTTCACCCTCTCGCATGCGGATGTCGTGCTGCACTTTGCGCTGGCCGATCACCGGCTGGCTGATGCCGCCCACGTTGACGTAACTGGCAACCGTCGAGATATCCAGGTCGATGTGCATGGTCACGTCGCCGTTCTCATGCACCCGCGGCGTGATTTCCACGTTGACGCCCACGTCCTGATATGTGAACTGGGTGTTCACCAGCGGATTGACACCCACTCCGGCCACGCCCGGCTGGAAGCTGCCGGTGGCGATCGGTTCCTTCTCGCCGATCTTCAGCGTCGCTTTGACATTGTCCACGCTGCGCAGTTGCGGCGCTTGCAGAATCTTCGATCCCGCATCGCTCAATGCGGCCTGCAACAGCGCGCTAGGCAGGGTGGTCGCAAAGTCCGCGCTACTGATGTGTCCCAGCTCGTTGAGTGGAATCAAAGTACCGGTGGTGCTGCTACTGGTGGTCGCGGTGGTGTTGGTGAGGCCGGACGTGTTGGTCGTGTTGGAATTGTTGGTCGAGTTGTTGCTGGTGTTGCTGCTTTGCACCTGGATGCTGGAGCGCGGGTTGAATGACACCGGCAGGTTCAACCCGGTGGAGGCGATTGCCGCGGTGACCTGTTTGCTGAAGGTGGTGCTGGCTTCGATCACCATCAGGTCGATGACCACTTCGGCCTTGGGTTTATCGATGTCGTTGATGATCTTCTCCGCCAGTTCCACTCTGTCCGCTTCGCCGCGCACGATGATGGCATTTTGCCCTTTATACGCCATGACCTTTTGCAGTTCGGCCACGGTGCGGAGTGCGGTCACCAATTCGTTCAGCTCTGTATCGCTTTGAATATTCTGCAAGTAGAAGACCTTGAGCACCTGCTCTTCGTAAGCCTGCCGCTTTTGTTGGCTGTCATTGGCGACGAAAATAGTGTTGGTCGAGATCGGCTTCCAGAACGATTTCGTGAGCACGGCGAGATAATCCAGTGCCTGCTCGACGGTGGAATCGTTCAGTTCCACGTTGAACCCGTCCTTCGCCGGGGGCTGATATTCGGGATCGAAAAGAAGATTAATGCCCGCGTACTTGGCCACGGTGTCGAACAAGACCTTGGTCTTGTTGTTCATCTTCAGGTTGATGGGCGCGGGATTGAGCGGCTTCAGCTCGGGTACACCCATCAGCCGGCCCAGCCGCTCCTGTTCCTGCTGATGGTATTCCTGCACCGGAGTCAGGGCGCGCTCCGCCGGGGGCGCTTCTTTGCCGGTGACCGCCTGGCGCTTGCGTTCGCGTTCCAGCATCTGCCGCGTGAGATCGACTTCCTGAGCGGCGATGGCCGAGCCCGGGTTAATGCCGTACGCCTTCTGGAACTCCGCCAGGCTCTCGTCCAGTTGCCCCTGGCCGCGCAGACGCAGCCCCTTGTCGACGTGCACCTGCGCGCACTGGAAGCGGGCCTTTTCGGCGGCCATCTGATAGGTTAGTTCGGCGGGGTCTTCGGAAAGCGCTTTCTCGTAGGAAGCCAGCGCCGTGTCCCAGTCTTTCTTGCCCTCGGCGATCCGGCCCTCGGCCAGGTACTTGTCGCCCTTGCGGGTTTTGGCTTCCAAAGGAGCCAGCGGCGCGAGCATCGCGGCGGCCAGCCAGACTGCGGTTAAACGATTGAAAAAACGCATGTTCCTGTTTCCGCCAGGCCTCTTGCGAACCCTATGCTAAGATGAAGTCGCACTTCGCGATCCGGGCACATCTAAAAGCATTGACGCGCTTGGCCTTCCGGGCGTGGAGAACAAAATTGGCGGACGAGAAAGACGCGCGCTTCAAGATCCTCAGCGATAACCGGCAGGCCCATCACAACTACTTTTTGATGGACCGATTCGAGGCCGGCATGGTGCTCACCGGGACCGAAGTGAAGGCCGCCAAAGACGGCAAAGTTCAGCTTAAGGATGCCTACGGCGCGGTGATCGCCAACGAAGCGTGGCTGTTGAACGCGCACATCAGCCAGTATTCGCACGGCAACCGCGAAAACCATCCCCCCGTTCGCAACCGGAAGCTGCTGCTGCACCGGCGCGAAATCGACAAGCTGCTAGGCATCACGCGGGAAAAAGGACTGGCCCTCATTCCCACCAAGATCTACCTCAAGCAAGGCCGCATCAAGTGCGAGCTGGCGGTGGCGAAAGGCAAGAAGCTACACGATAAGCGCGAGACCGAGCGCACCCGCACCGCCGAAGCCGAAGCCCGCGCCGAGATGCGAAGGCGGGCGTAAGGCGGCCTGGGGAACGTGACATGCCGCCTTGGCGTATCTGTTTGTGTGGGAAGCCCGCAGTTCAAGCTGCTCAATGAAGACGGGGGTGGGCTCCGCCAGTCTCTCGCGGACTTTGAGTGGTCGGATCTCCCCGAGTTGCTGTCGCTCCTCGGTGAGGCGGCCGGAGAGGTGCTAGAGGCGGCTGGGGAGATGCTGCTGGAAACACTCTTGTAGAGGCGAGGTCTTTCTTGGAGTTCTTGATGCCGTCCCACGCCGGTCGCGATACGGTGCCCGTCGCAACCGAGGCTTCGCCATGACCCCTGACGATTTTCGCCGTCTCGCACTCGATTTTCCGGAAGCCGAGGAGCGCGCCCACATGCACCACCCGGATTTCCGGGTCGGCGGCAAGATCTTTGCCACGCTCGGCTATCCGGAGCATGGCTGGGCCATGGTGAAGCTCGCGCCGGAGCAGCAGCACAATTTCGTGGAGGCCCACCGGGCCGTCTTCGTACCGGCGGCGGGCGCGTGGGGCCGCCGCGGTGCGACCACCGTGCGCCTGAAGGCCGCTCATAAAGGAGTCGTGCGCCGGGCCCTGGCGGCGGCTTGGCACAATACCGCGCCGAAGCGCCTCGTGGAGCGGTTCGACGCCAGCGAATCAGCCTAAGGCGTCTGGCCGTGGCTTGGGGACCCGTCCGCGCCCGGCGAGCGGCCGTTCAGAACGCCTTACGCTGGCGGCGCAGGAAGAACCAGCAAACCAAGCTCAGTCCCATCAGGAGTAGAACGAAGGTGCCCGGTGCCGGTGTTGCCGTCCCAGTGGAGCCTGCCGCAATCGCTCCTGCCGCGGCCAGGAAATTCGCGACCGTATATCCTGGGCTCGATGGCGTGTAGGACACTGCGACGCTGGTGAGCACTCGGGTGGAATCCGGCGCCAGGTTGATTCCATAAATGTAGGCTCCCGCGGAGCCCGGAACCTGATAACCGCCGCTCGGGAAGCTGTAGGCCGCTTGCCGCGACAGCGCGGGTGTCAGCGCGAAATACGTTCCGGCTGCGCCTGCCGCCGATGTGCCGGCGCCGCTATACCAATCCGGAAGCGTCACGCCCGTCAGCACCGTGGGTGAGCCGGTGGTGTAAGTCAGCGTAATCGTAAGGGTCGAGCTCCCGCTCCCGCCCGAACCGAAAATCGCAAACTGCGAATACTGGTTGTTCGGTACGTTGAAGGTGAAGTTGCCAACCGCGGTTGACCGGATCGCCACGTTCGTGCCTGTCGGCGTCGCGTTCGTGAATCCCAGTTGCACATCGTAGAGCCGCGCTCCGCTTGCCGGGTAATAGCCATTGTCATTGATGCCTACCGCGCTGCCGCCGCCCGCGAGCTGGTTCGCGGCGCTCTGCGTGACCATCCAATTGTCTACGGAGCCGCCTGGCGTGGGATTGTCCCATGAGATGCCTGGCGCGGTGAAGGCGGCGCCGCTATAGCGCAGCACGTCATCCGCATTAAAGGACGACGCGAGGCTCACCTGGACCCCGGCGGCGCCGAAGGCCGGCAGGCCGGCGAGACAAATCGCGGCGGCGGCAACGGCTAGTGTCAAGATTGTTCGGAAACCCGTTGATGTTCTGAACATGTTCATTCTGTCCTCCTCATGGCCGGGATTTCTTTCTTGTGTCTTCCCAGCCGCTACCTGGAATCACCCTTGTCCAAGCCGGAATCTCCAATTTTGGACTTCCAGGTTTCATTTAGTATAAACCAAACCGCCGTCCTCTCGACCTGCGAATTGCGTCTTGGGTGCCGGACATGAAAGTCGCACGGCCTTGGATTCTGAGGAGGTCTCCGGCGATCCTCCGAAGCTTAACTCGCACGCGACGTTGGAACGCAAGGTCCACTCTTGCGCTGTGCACGAGTCCCTAGAACTGCGCGCTCTCGAGGGCCCGGCTGGTCTGGATCACGGCCGCCATCACGCGTGCGTATCGCATGCGCATGGGGCCCAGCACGGCGACTTTGGCCGGCAAACCGCTGGCCAGCCGCACGGTCATGCCGATTAGTGCAAGGTCCTTCATCGCCGGATGCGCCTGTTCCAGGCCCACCCGCACCTCCAGCTCGCCCGGCGGCAGCTCCAGGAAACGGTCCAGCAGGTCGATCAGCCGCTGCTTCTCCTCGAGCGCCCGCAGCAGCTCGCGCAGCTTCTCCCGCGTCAGGTGCAGGTCCAGGCCGAGCAGGTTGGAGGCGCCCTCCATGTGCACTTCGGGCGAGGTGTCCACATCCAGCAGTCCCTTGCTGCACAGCACCTGCAACTTGCCCATCGCTTCGCTATACAGCGCCTTCTCTTCCAGCAACCGGCGCAACAGCTCGCGGCGCGCGTCTCCCAACCGCCAGCCGCTGAAATTGCGGTTGACGTAATTGCGGATGGAAAGCAACTCGTCGGATCGGATTGGTTCTTCCAGCGTCACCACCCGGTTGCGCACCATCTGGTCGCGTGTTACCAGAATCATCAGCACGCGCCGGTCGGCCAGCGGCAGCAGCTCGATCTGATCCAGCTCCTGCGCCAGCGCCGGAAGGGCGGCCACGATGCCCACATTGCGCGTCAACTCGGTCAGAATCTGGCTGGACCGCTCCACGCCGGCCGCCACCGTGGGCAGCGCGCTGAATTCGTGGTGCAGCCGCTCCGCTTCGGCCGGCGCCGGCCGCGCCGCTACCAGCGAACCCACGTAAAAGCGGAAGGCCTTTTCGGTGGGCACGCGTCCGGCCGAGGTGTGGGGCTGCGAAAGGTAACCCTCTTCGGCCAGGTCCGCCATCACGTTGCGAATCGAAGCCGGGCTCAGATTCTGGTTGCGGCTCCTCGAAATGCTGTGCGAACCGACCGGCTCGCCGGTTTCGATGTAATTCCGCACGATCGCATTCAGAATTTCGCGGTGCCGGGATTTGAGCGGCTCGGTTTGACTCATGCTGCGCTGCTACAATGCCCCTACTTCGATTCTAACCTTCTGAAAGTGAAGGGTCAACGAGTGTGCGACATGGAAGTGGAACGTGGGCGGCCGGCTTTGTATCAGGGCACGGCTTCAGCCGGCTTCAGCCGTGCCGCTACACATCTGTAGCCAAAGGCTTTAGCCGCTGGGACTCGCTGGGTGCGCAGGGGCTGAAGCCCAAACCTTTCTCGCGATGGTGCGGCCGGGGACATGG
>PLOR01000050.1 GCA_003142185.1 Bryobacterales bacterium | reverse complement strand
TCTCATTCCATCTAAAGCCCAATCACTATCATCCCGTTCCGGCACGGCTGAAGCCGTGCCCTGATACAAGGCCTGTTTTTTCTTGATCCTCCGTTGTGGAAATGCGACGGAAATGCAACTTCGCCGAAGTTGACTTCGGAATCCAGGCTTACTCTTCCGCCGTGTCCGGTTCCGGGAGAGTGTCCTGCTCGCGGGCGACCCAGACATAGAGTACCGGCAGCAGGAAGATGCCGAGGATCAGCGCGGCCACCAGGCCGCCCACGATCACAATGGCGAAGGGACGCTGCGAATCGGAACCGATGGCGCGCGACAGGGCGGCCGGCAGCAGCCCGAAGCTGGCCACCAGCATGGTCATCATGATGGGGCGCAGCCTTTGCACGGAGCCTTCGATGGCGGCGTTCAGAATGGTGTGGCCGCGCGCGCGAAGCTGGTTGATGTATTCGAGCATGATTACGCCCGTCTGCACGGCGACGCCGAACAGCGCCAAAAAGCCGATGCCGGAAGAGACGCTCATGTGGGTATGGGTGATGAGCAGCGCCAGCAAGCCGCCGATGGGCGCCATGGCGACATTGGCTAGAATCAACAGCACCCACTTGGCGGATTTGAACATGGTGTACAGGATCATGCAGATCACCAGGATGGTGATGGGCAGCACGATCAACAGCCGCCTTGAGGAGCGCTTGGCGCTTTCGTATTCGCCGGCCCAATCGATGCTATAGCCCGGCGGCAGCTTCACCTGCGCGTCGACCTTGCGCATGGCCTCTTCCACCGTGCTGCCGAGGTCGCGCTTGGGAACGCTATACTTCAGGGCCACGTAGCGGGAGTTGCCTTCGCGGTAGATTTCCGAGGCGCCATCGAGCACCTGGACCTGGCAGAGCTGCGCCAGCGAGACGCGCTCGCCCGAGGGCGCGAGCAGGCGGATGTTCTCGATCGCCTGGCGGTCGCCGCGGTAGGCGGCCTGGTAGCGGACCACCAGGTCGTAGCGCTGCTCGCCGCGCAGCACCTGAGTGACGGCCTTGCCGCCGACGGCGGTTTCGACCGCGTCCTGCACATCGGCCACGTTGATCCCGTAACGCGCGGCGGCGTCGCGATCGACCTGGAATTCGAGGTTGGGCTGCCCGATGACGCGGAACAGGCCGAGATCGGCGATGCCGTCGACGGTGCGCAGCACGTTGACGATGCGGTCGCCCGTGGCCTCCAGCGTTTTCAGGTCGTCGCCATAGATCTTGATGGCCAACTCTCCCTTGACGCCGCTGACGGCCTCTTCCATGTTGTCGGCAATCGGTTGCGAGAAGTTCCACAAGGCGCCCGGGATTCGCTCCACCTCGCGGTCCATGGCGCCGATCAGCTCCTCCTTGTCCTGGGCGAAGATGGGCCGCCACTGCGCCTTGGGCTTGAGATCGACGAAGTACTCGGTGTTGAAGAAGCCGGTGGTGTCGGTGCCGTCGTCGGGCCGGCCCACCTGGCTCACCACCTGGGTCACTTCGGGAAACGATGCGAAAATGCGCCGCGCCTGGTTCATCACGCGTTCGCCTTCGGTGGGGCCGGTCGAGGGGGCCAGCGTGGCGCGCGCCCAGATGGCGCCCTCATCCAGATGCGGCAGGAACTCGGAGCCGATGATGCCGCTCGATGCGAGATAAATCGAAACGCCCAGCGCGCCGGCCGCGACCAGCACGGTTACCCATCGCAGGCGAATGGCCGTGCGCAACGCGGCGTGGTAGGCGCGGGTAATCCAATTCATCACCGGGTTGTGCCACTCGCGAACCCGCTTGCCGAAGACAAAGCTCGCAAGCACCGGCGCGATCAGCAGCGAGAACAGCAGCGAACCGAGCAGAGCGAACGAGACCGTCCACGCCATGGGCTTGAACAGCCTGCCCTCCACGCGCTGCAACGTGAAGATGGGCAGGTAGGCGGTGATGATGATGCCGATCGAATAGAATACCGGCCGCTGCACCTCATGGGCCGCCGCGCGCACCGGCCCGAGCGGCGAAGCGCCTTCGTGGCGGCCCAGGTGGATCACGATGTTTTCCACCATCACCACCGCGCCTTCCACCACCATGCCGAAATCGAGCGCGCCGAGCGAGAGCAGGTTGGCGGGAATGTGGTTCAGGTTGAGGCAGATCGCGGCGAAGAGCAGGGAAAACGGGATGGTGAGCGCGACGATCAGAGCGCCGCGGGCGTTGCCCAGAAACAGGAACAGGATCAGCGCCACCAGCACGATGCCTTCGGTCAGGTTGTGCAGCACGGTGTGGGTGGTGAGGTGCACCAGGCTGCTGCGGTCGAGGAACGGAACCACCTGGACGCCGGGCGGCAGAATGTGATGGTTCAACTGATCGACCTTGGCGTGAATCGCGTCGAGAACGGCGTCGGCGTCGGCGCCCTTGCGCAACAGAACGATGCCCTCGACCACGTCGCCGTCGTCGATCACCTTGCCGTCGGAGCGATGGATCGCTTTGCCGATCTGGCCCAGGCGGATTTTCGGCCCCTGCGAAATCGTGCCGAGATCCTTCATCCGGATGGGCGTGCCGTTCACCGTCTTGATCACGGTATTGGCGATGTCGTGAACACTGCGTACGAGTCCGACCGCGCGCACGTTGATCTGCTGCAAGCCGGCTTCGACGAAGCTGCCGCCCGCGTTGACGTTGTTGTTCGCCAGTTGCTGCTCGACCTGGGCGATGCTCAGGCCATAGGCCACAAGCTGGTCCGGGTCGAGCGATACCTGGTATTCGCGCGTAGTGCCGCCGAAGCTGACGACATCGACCACATCGGGCACCGATTTGAACTGCTTTTCGAGGGTCCAGTCTTCGAGCGACTTCAGCTCCATCAGGTCGAACTGCGGGTTGGTGCTCTTGAGCGTGTACCAGTAGATCTGGCCGACCGGGCTGTAGTCGGAACCGATCTGCGGCTGCAAGCCGGCAGGCAGACTGAGCTGCGAGAGGCGCTCCAGCACCTTCTGGCGATTCCAGTCGTTGGTGGATTCATCGTCGAAAATGAGCATCAGGCTGGAGAGGCCGAACAGCGATGTGGAGCGCAAGTGTTCCAGGTGCGGGATGCCGTTCATCACGATTTCGATGGGGATGGTAACCTGCTGTTCCACTTCTTCAGCGGCGTGGCCCGGCCACTGCGTGATGACCTGCACATAGTTGTTGGCTACGTCGGGGTAGGCCTCGACCGGCAGATTGTGGAATGAAATGGCGCCCCAGATGAGCAGCAGGAAAGCCGCCAGGGTGACCAGGAACCGATTGTTGAGGGCGAAATCGATCAGGCCGCGAACCATGCGGAGATTCCTATTGCTCTGCCATGCTTGGGAGCGCGGGGGCGTTTGGTACTGCGCAAACCGGGGACATCACTTGGCGAACCAGGCAAGACTGAGCATGGATTATAGAGTTCGAAACTATTGTAGCTTGGACGTGCGGCTGGCTGGCCGGCTGCTATGCGCGTCGATTGTCAACCCGTCGGCCAGAATTGTTGACAATAGCAGGATCTTATGTTTACAATGATTATGCATGGAGTTGACAAACAAACCGAGTGAAGTTTCCAATGCGATCACGGAGGGTGGTCAGTCGAGGGTGAATGGACGGAGTTCGGAGATCCGGGATTTCATACTGTCCAATGTCGGCGAGCACCCCAACGAGATCGCCGGCCTCACCGCAGCGCACTTCAAAATCACGAGGCAGGCAGTAAGCCGGCATCTCAAGAAACTGGTGGACGAGAAGGCGCTGACCCCGGAAGGACACACGCGGAGTCGATCCTATCGACTGACGCCGTTGTCCGACTGGATCCGCGCGTACCAAATAGTCCCCGGTCTAGCGGAAGACCAAGCGTGGTCGAGGGATGTCGCGCCGGTGCTGGGCAAGCTTCCGCAGAACGTTCTGGACATATGGCACTTTGGCTTCACCGAGATGTTCAACAACGCAATTGACCATTCCGGCGGCTCTGAGATTGGCGTGAGGATCATCAAAACAGCGGCAGACACTCAGATTCAATTGCGGGATAACGGCATCGGCATTTTCAGGAAAATCCGGGCCGCACTGAATCTGCTGGATGAGCGCCATGCGGTTCTGGAACTGGCAAAAGGGAAACTCACAACGGAACCGGAGCGCCACACTGGCCAGGGAATCTTCTTTACTTCACGTTTGGTCGATCACTTCAACATCCTCTCTGGCGGGGTCTTTTTCTCGCACGCGTTTGAGAACGAGGAGGACTGGATATTCGAAGAACCCCGTGCGCCGAGTGCACAGGGGACACTCATCTTGATGAAGCTGAACAATCACTCGTCCAGGACTGACAAGTCGGTCTTCGACCAATTCTCGTCGGGCGACGACTACGGATTCACCAAGACAGTTGTTCCAGTGAAACTGGCACAGTATGGAGAGGACAAACTGATCTCGCGGTCCCAGGCGAAGCGGCTGCTTTCCAGGGTAGATCTGTTCCGGGTGGTCTTGTTCGATTTCGAAGGCGTGGATACCATAGGGCAAGCATTCGCGGATGAAATCTTCAGGATCTTCGCTCGGGATCATTCACAGATAGAAGTGATGTCCATCAACGCAAGCCCGGAGGTTCAGCGAATGATCGCGGCTGCCAGAGCGCAATGGGCATCGGAGATCGGGGGAGTCTGAATGTTGGCGCCGACCAGCGGCAGCCCCACGCTAAGGTACACTCGAAGTTTGAGCCTCCCGAATTACTCCAAGGCGCTGTCAGGAAATAGCCAGTTCAATCGCGGCTGCGACGGAACCGGTCCTAAGCCGCGGGTTTGCGCGGTCAGCTTCCTGAATACTTCGCCTTTGGTCTGGGGCATGCTGCACGGGCCGCAGAGGGGGATGTTCGAGCTGGAGTTCCGCCTGCCTTCGGCGTGCGCCGACGCGCTCGAATCGGGCGAGGCGGACATCGGCATCGTGCCTTCGTTCGAGCTGACGCGCCAGGAGCTGGAGATTCTCCCCGGTGCGGGAATCGCCTGCCATGGCCCGGTGCGCAGCATTCTGCTGGTGTCTGCCAAGCCGCTGGGCGAAGTGCGCACGCTGGCCGCGGATTCGAGCTCGCGCACCTCGGTGGAGCTGGCGCGGATCGTGCTCGATCACAAATACGGCGCGCGGCCGCAAGTGTTGCCGCACGCGCCGGATCTCGATGCGATGCTCGGCGCGGCCGACGCCGCGCTCATCATCGGCGATCCCGCCTTACGCATCGACCCGGCCCAGCTTCCGTACGAAGTCAGAGACCTGGGCGCGGACTGGGTGGAGATGACGGGCTACCCGATGGTGTTCGCAGTGTGGGCGGCGCGCAAGGGCGTGGCGACTGATTCGATCGCCCAAGCGTTTCGCGACTCGTGCCGCTTTGGCCTGGAGCACATGGACGAAATTGTGGAGGCGGAATCGGCGCGCCTCGGCTTCACGCCGGAACTGGTGCGCGAGTATCTCACCCGCCACATCGTCCACCGGCTCGGCCCACGCGATTATCAGGGCATGCGGCTGTTTCTCGAATGGGCCGGCGGCAAGGCTTCGGCCGTTCCGGTGGCGCTCGCTTCCATCGGGTGAACCGCCGGAGCGGTTGATTACCGTTTGCGGAAGGCCACCACGGCCAGCGGTGGCAGTGTCACCGCGATGCTCGACGCGTGGCCGTGCTTGGGAATCGGCCGCGAGGACACGAGGCCGCCATTGCCCAGATTGGAGCCGCCGAACAGCTCCGAATCGGTATTCAGGATCTCTTCGTAAAAGCCCTCTTCCGGCACGCCGAACTCGTAGCCTTCGCGCGGCACGGGCGTGAAGTTGCAACAGAAGAGAATGAAGTCCCTGGGATCCTCGGCGCGCCGCAGGAAGGCGATCACGGAATTGGCCGAATCGCGAAAGTCCACCCACTCGAAGCCGCGGTAGTTGAAATCCACCTGATACAACGCGGGGCTGGAACGGTAGATGCGGTTCAACTCCCGCACCAGCGTTTGCAGCTTGCGGTGGAAGTCGAATTCGAGCAGTTCCCAGCGGATCTGTCCCGAACTGTTCCACTCTTCCCGCTGCCCGATATCCTGCCCCATGAAGAGCAGCTTCTTGCCCGGATGTCCCCACATGTACGCGAGGAAAGCGCGCACGTTGGCAAACTGGCGCCACTCGTCGCCCGGCATTTTGTTGATCAGCGAGCCTTTGCCGTGCACCACTTCATCGTGCGAAATCGGCAGCACGAAATTCTCGGTGAACGCGTAGAGCAGGCTGAAGGTGATGTGGTTGTGCTGGAACTTGCGATACACCGGATCCTTGCTGAAATAGTCCAGCATGTCGTGCATCCAGCCCATGTTCCACTTCATGGTGAAGCCGAGCCCGCCCAGGTAGACGGGCTTCGAAACGCCGGGAAACGCGGTAGATTCTTCCGCCGCCGTGAAGACGCCCGGCTCCTGGTGCGCCAGCTCGTTGAAGCGCCGCAGAAAATCGATGGCCTCCAGATTTTCGTTGCCGCCGAACTGGTTGGGCAGCCATTCGCCCGCCTTGCGCGAATAATCCAGGTACAGCATGGAGGCCACCGCATCCACCCGCAGCCCGTCGATGTGATACTCCTTGAGCCAGAAGAGGGCGTTCGAAATCAGGAAGGTGCGCACTTCGTTGCGGCCGTAGTTGAAGACCAGCGTGCCCCATTCCTTTTGCTCACCCTGGCGCGGGTCGGCGTGTTCGTAAAGCGCGGTGCCATCGAAAAAGACCAGCCCGTGCGCGTCCTTGGGAAAATGCCCGGGCACCCAATCCACCAGCACGCCGATTCCGGCCTGGTGGCAGCAATCCACGAAGTAGCGGAAATCGTCCGGCGTTCCGAAGCGCGCAGTGGGGGCGAAGTAGCCGATCACCTGGTAGCCCCAGGAGCCCGAGAATGGGTGTTCCATGATGGGCAGCAGCTCGATGTGGGTGTAGCCCATCCGCACCACGTATTCGACCAGCTTCACCGCCATCTCGCGGTAAGTCAGCGGCTGGCCCTGCGGATCGCGCATCCACGATTCGGCGTGAACTTCGTAGACGGAAACCGGCGATTTCAGCCAGTCGGTTTTCGCCCGCTGCTCCAGCCACGCGGCATCGTTCCAGTGGTAGTGATCGATGTTCCAGACCACCGACGCCGATTTAGGCGGCATTTCGCACTCGAATGCATAGGGGTCAGCTTTGAGCTGCTGATGGCCGGCGAAGCGCGATCGCACGTTGTACTTGTACGTGGTCCCCTCGCCCAGGCCTGGAATAAACAGCTCCCAGAAGCCGCCGTTGCGGCGCCGCATGGGGTGGCGGCGAATGTCCCAATCGTTGAACTCGCCGGCCACGGTGACGTTTTCCGCGTTCGGCGCCCACACCGCGAAGCGCACGCCGCGAACTTGATCGGCTTCCGCCAGGTGCGCGCCCAGCGTGCGGTAGGCTTCGTGCAGCGTGCCTTCGCCGTGCAGGTAGATCTCGGTATCGGAGATCAACTGGCCGAAGCGATAGGGGTCTTCGATCTCGATGTCGCGCCCGTCCCACAGGTGCGCGCGCAGAGTGTACCGCTTCGGATCGCCCGCCATTTGGGCGCAGAAGAAGCCGTCGGCGTGCCTCTTTTCCATCGGCCAGACCTGGCCGTCGGACAACACCTCGGCGGTCTCGGCCTGCGGCAGAAACGCGCGCACTTCCCAGCGCGCCTGCCCGACTTTTCTGCGAATGCTATGGGGGCCGAGGATCCGGAAGGCATCCCCGTGATACCCGCCCACGATCGATTCAATCTCTGCCGCGGTCATGAGAGCTGACAAGGTCCCGTTACAAATATGCGAATCTCAATAATAGCCGAGTATGCAAGATTTTGCCGCGCAATTGCCCAAGGCCGAGTTGCACCTGCACCTGGAAGGGGCGGTGGATGCCGAAACGCTGCACGAACTGGACCCGGCCACGCCACTTGAGGAGCTGCGCGCGCTCTACCGTTACCCGGACTTCAACGCCTTCCTGAAAACCTTCGGCGCGGTGGTGACGCGGCTGGCGCGGCCGGAGGATTACGCCCTGGTCACGCACCGGCTGCTCGAGCGGCTGGCCGCGCAGAACGTCCGCTACGCCGAAATCATCATTGCGGCGGGCGTGGTGCTGTGGAAAAAGCAGGAATTCGGCCCCATCTTCGACGCCATTCACGACGCCGCGCGCGGCTCGCCGGTCAAAGTCCGCTGGATTCTCGACGCGGTGCGCCAGTTCGGCGTGGAGCCTGCTTGGGAAGTGGCGCGCCTGGCGGCCGCACGCCAGGACCGCGGGGTGGTGGCCATCGGCATCGGCGGCAGCGAGGAACGCGGGCCGGCCGAATGGTTCAAGGATGTTTTCGCGTTTGCCAAATCCGCCGGCCTGCATCTCACCGCGCACGCCGGTGAAAGCGGCGGACCGGAATCCGTTTGGGAAGCGCTGGTGCTGGGCGCCGAACGCATCGGCCACGGCATCGCCGCCGTGCGCGATCCCGAGCTGCTGCGCCATTTGCGCGACCGCGACATCCCGCTCGAAATCTCGATCACCAGCAACCTGGTGACGGGCGTGGTGGCGCGCCTCGAGGACCACCCCATTCGCGCGTTGTACGATGCCGGGGTGCCGATCGTGCTGAACACCGACGACCCCGCCATGTTCGGCTGCACGCTGACAGACGAATACCGCCTAGCGGCGCGAGCGTTCGGTTTCAGCGAAAGGGAACTGCGGGGAATCGCGGAGAATGGGTTTCGGTATGGGTTTGGGTGGCAAACGGAGCCGCGACCATAGGGAGCCGCCATGGCCCTGCGGGCCACCCATAGGGATGAAAGTCTTGTGATGACTTTCGTGTGAGCGGTTAGCGCCCTAAAATGACATCGTAAGGAGTGTCCATGCATTCCAGATCTCTTATACGCGCGCTCACCGCCCTGTTTGCTTCGTTGGCGGCTGGACAAACCGTCACTCAACCGGTCACAACTCGCGTGTTTCATCTCAGCCAGGCGGAGTCACTGCAGGACCTTAACGGGATGGTCACCGTCGTGCGCACTATAGCGGAGGTGAGCGTGACTACAGCGCCGGACGTCGAACGCGGAACCATCCCGCTTCGCGGAACCGCCGGCCAGGTCACGCTGGCCGAATGGCTGCTGAGCCAACTGGACCAGCCTGTTCCATCGAACCATCAGCCGGCCGCATACGATTACCAGGAAGCCAAACGCGATCCCGCCGTGCGCGTATTTCGCTTGGCCAACATCGAGACGCCGGTAGAGCTTAACCGGATCACCACGGCAGTTCGCACGATTGCCGATGTAAGCCGGATAGTCCCTTACGCGGCGCAGCGGGCCATCGTCGTCCGCGGAACCCCCGGCCAGTCCGCGCTGTCCGAATGGCTGCTGAACCAACTGGACCAACCCGCTTCACCGGTCCATGGGTCGGCGACGTACCATTTCGAGGAGGCCGGAGACGATCCCGCGGTGCTCGTGTTTCGCCTGGCAAATGTCGAGACCAGCCAGGACTTGCAGGAAATCACCAATGCGATACGGGTGATTGCAGACGTGCGCAAGATACTTCCTTACGTCGTGCAGGGAGCCGTGATCATGCGCGGCTCCGCCGATCAAATAGCGATGGCGGAGTGGCTGGTGGGCGAACTGGATCAGCCCGCCGGCGGGAACTCCGCGCTAAGCCAGGACGCGGCCGGCCACGAGTTTCAGGTGCCGGACAGCGACCAGATTGTGCATGTCTTCCACTTTACGGACTCGACCACGGCGCAGCAATTTGTGGACATCGCCGCCCAGGCCCGCCGCACCCAAAAGCTGGAACAGGTATACATTTGCTACTCGCAAAGAGCCCTGTCCGTGCGCGGAACGCTAGACCAGATCGCGCTTACCGAGCAACTGATTCAGGAGATGATGAAGCCGTAAAACTGCTGAGGAATTTCCGCCAACCTCACTCGTACCTTAGCGCAGCCATCGGGTCCAACCGTGCTGCGCGCCGCGCGGGCAGATAACACGCGATCAGGGCCACCATGGCGAGCAGGCCGGCGGTCGCGGCGAAGATCAGCGGGTCACCCGGTTTGACCTCGCTCAGCAGGCGCGCCAGCACGCGGCCGGCGGCGAACGCGCCGGCAATTCCAACCGCGAGGCCCAGCACGGCCAGTTGCATGCCCTCCCGCAGCACTTCTCCCAGCACGCGGCCGCGGCTGGCGCCGAGCGACATCCGAATGCCGATCTCGCGCGTCCGCTGCCGCACCGCGTAGGAAAGCACGCCGTAGATTCCGATCGCCGCCAGCAGCGCCGCCAGCGCCGCGAAGGAACCCACCAACAGGCTCAGGAATTGCTGGCCCTCCGCCTGCTCGCCTACCACCTCGTCCATGGAGCGCACGCTGTAGAGCGGCAAGGTCGAATCGATCTGCCCCAGCGCGCGCCGCACTTCGGCCGTCACGCTCGATGGCGGCAGGGACGTGTGCAGCACCAGAAACAAGCGCGAGCCGCCGTCGAAGGCGTCATACGCTTCCGGCACGGGTTTATGCGTGAGGCTCCATTGCCGCACATCGCTCACCACCCCGATCACCTGTTTCCACGGCCCGTTGTCACCGCCCTGCGAAAACATCTTCCCCAGCGGGTTTTGATTCGGCCAGAAGAAGCGGGCCATACTCTCGTTGATCACGCAAGGGAAAACCATGCCGTTGGTCAGATCCGCGGGTGGCTGGGCGCCGGCCTCCCAGATCGGGTTGAGGCGCATATCGTGCTCGAGGGCCGTCTGGATGTCAGCCGGCGTGAATGTCCGTCCCTGGAGCAATCGCACTCCCATGGCGCGGAAATACTCGGGCGAGGCGGAGTGACGCTCCACCAATTGGTTGCTCATCGCGCCGGTCTGCCCGCGCAGCTTGACGTAGTAGTTGCTGCCTCCTTCGAGCGGCAGGTGATCGCTCAGGGCAACCGCATCGACCCCGCCGACGCGGCGCGCGCGCTCCATCAGCGTCTGCGAGAAGTCGTACTTTTGCCGGTCGGTTTTATAGCTTGCCTCGGGCAGTTGTACGGCCGCCGTCCACACGCCGTCGCGGCGCACGCCGATGTCCAGGCTGCGCAGCGCCGCGAAATCCTTCAGCAGCAGACTCGCGGAGACCAGCAGCATCAGGGAGAGCGCAATCTCGGCCACCACCAGGGCGTGGCTGGTGAACCGGCGCCGCCGCCCGGGGCTGATGGAGCTGCCGGCCCCGCCTTTCAGCTCCTCATGCAGATCCGGCCGCGACATCTCAAGCGCCGGGAACAGCCCGAACAACACGCCGGTCGCGATCGCCAGCGCAAAGGTGAACGCCAGCACCGCTCCATTCACCTGCACCACGCTGAACTCCGGCAGCCCGTAGCCCTTGGTTTTGGAAAACAGGCTGACGCCCACCCACGCCAGCAGCAGCCCCAGCGCGCCGCCCACCAGCGAGAGCAGCAGGCTTTCCGTCAGCAGTTGGCGCACCAGGCGAACTCGAGACGCACCCAACGCGCTGCGGATGGCCACCTCTTTCTGCCGTGCCAGCGCCCTGGACAGCAGCAGATTCGCCACGTTTGCGCACGCAATCAGCAGCACCACGCCCACCGCCCCCAGCATCAGGAACAGCGTAGGGCGCCTGTCGCCGACCAGATCGTCGCGCAGCGGCGTTACCGCCGCTCCCACCTTCTCGTTCGGTCCCGGATACTGCTTTTCCAGGCGCGCGGCGATGATCTTGAGATCCGCCTCCGCCGCTTTGGCCGAGACCCCCGGCTTCATCCGGCCGATCGCGTTTGCCCAGTGGCTGCCGCGCCCGCCATACAGCTTCGGGTCCATCACCTGCGGAATCCAGAGCTGCGACTTCCACGGAAAGCGGAAACTCGCCGGCATCACGCCCACGATGGTTCGCTTTCGCGCATTCAGCTCAATCGATTGGCCTACCGCGTGGGGATCCCCGGCGAAGCGGCTCTGCCATAAGCCGTAGCTAAGGATCACCACGTCGTCTTTGCCCTTCTGGTCTTCGCCGGCAGCCCAGGCTCGGCCCAGCAGCGGCGTGACCCCCAGCAGGGAAAAGAAGTTCGCCTCGGTCGGCAGCGCCTGCACATGCTCCGGCCGTCCCCCGGCGGCCAGGTTCATGTCGCTCGGCCACGCGAATAGCGTCATGTCCTGGAACGTGCTGTCCTGCGTTTTCCAATCCACAAAGTCCGGCTCGGCAAACGAGTACTTTCCCGGCGCCGATTCGGTCTCATTCAGCCGGACTAACTCGCCTGGGTTGCGATATGGAAGCGGCCGCAGCAGGATGGTGTCGATGATGCTGAAAATAGCGGTGTTAGCGCCGATGCCGATGGCCAGCGTGAGAGCCGCAACAAGGGCAAATCCGCGGGCGTTCGCGAGGTTGCGGAACGCGTAGCGCAAGTCTTGCAAGAGGGTGGCCATATTTACCTAATACGGTGGCGATGCAATGGTTAGACGCATTTTTGTGCGCGAAGTTTGCTGGAGAAAGCGGATTTTTTCGGTGTCACGCGAGACACCCCGCGTTGACCGATACGGCAATTTGCCGTATAATAAAGTGCGATGAAACAGGAAGCCCAACCCACCGCGCGCCTGGAGGCGCGCTTGCCACACGACGTGATGGCGCGCCTGAAGCGTGCCGCCGAAATCCAGGGGCGCACGCTGACGGATTTTGTGGTGGCGGCCGCCGATGAAGTGGCGTGCCGGGCGATCCAGGAAACCGAGATTGTGCGCCTCTCGATCGAGGGCCAACGCCAGATCGCGGCGGCGATCCTCGATCCGCCGGCGCCGACGCCCGGTCTTAAGCGCGCCGCCAGGCGGTACCGCCAACTGTTCGGCGTCGCATGACCATTGCCCCGTTTCGCTTCGAAACGCTCGGCGATGGGCATGACCGCGCCGCGTTCCGCTGCGGCGACAGCGCTTTCGACGGGTATTTCCAGACTCAGGTGACCCAGGACATCCGCCGCCGGATCGCGAATTGTTTTGTGATGGTGGAAACCGCTAGTAGCCGGGTCGCAGCCTATTACACCCTGTCGGCGGCGAGCATTCCGCTGGTCGATCTTCCGCCGAACGAAGCGAAGCGATTGCCGCGATACCCCACCTTGCCGGCAGTCCGCATTGGAAGACTTGCCGTCGACCAGCGATACCAACGGCGCGGCCTCGGCGAACTCATGCTGATGAACACGGTCCATCGGACCATGCGGGACGCGGCGGCCGCGTTCGCTCTGATAGCTGATGCCAAGAACGATCAGGCGGCCGCGTTCTACCAGCGATACGGATTCCGCCCGATCGCGGGCCAACCGCGGACCCTGTTTCTGCCGCTGGCGACGGCACAGAAGACGCTGCTTTAGGGGGCTGCGCAGTAGCTTTCGGCGCGGACCGATGCGCGGCAGAAGTTACTGCTGAGCGGCCCACTCCGTGGTCTGCAAATCCTCAACCTCTTGAAAATGCCGGTCTCGGGTAACGAGGACCATCCCGTGATGTTTCGCCGCGGCAGCAATCCAGATGTCGTTCTCGGGAAGTGGCCGTCCCCTCTCCTTCAGGCGCTGCTTCAGACGTCCGTATTCGCGGGCAACGTCGAGATCGCATGAGACGATGGCTCTACCGGCCGCGAATCGCTCTACCATAGCCGTGTTCTCATCAGGGCGACCGGATTTTGCAGCTCCGAAGAACAACTCGCCGAGCGCAACCGCCGGGATGAATACTTCGGGCGCCCGGTCCAGATTGGACAGCACCGTATCATCCCCCTCCAGTAGGGCGATGACGATGTTGGTATCCAGCAGGAATCTACCACTCGCTGGCGTCAACGCGCTCGCACTCCTCGTCGATCGCTTGGATCATCTGCCTGGCTGAAGTGGTGTCCAGAGACGAAGAGAATTGGCGCAGCCGCGCGCCGTTCTCACCCACCGGCGCCGAAGGGGAGAGAGACGCAACGAAGCGGAGCACCTGTTCCTGCATGTCCGGAGGCAATTTCTCGACTTGCTTCGCAATCTCCTGTCTGACGTCCATCTGCCGAGTCCCCCTATGCTCAAGGATACACTTCCCCGACGCGCAGTTCACTCGGCGCTTTAGAATAGAAGATCCGCATGAGAAAGGTCATCACTCCCGCTTCTTCGGTTTCCGGCACCATCACGCTGCCGGGCGATAAGTCGATTTCGCACCGGTATGCTCTCATCGGCTCCATCGCCGAAGGGGCAACGCGCATCAGCAACTATTCGACCGGCGCCGACTGCCACTCGACGCTGGGCTGCGTCCGGGCGCTGGGCATCGACGTGGAAGGTATTGGCACCGAGTTCGTCATACATGGCCGCGGGCTGGACGGCCTGCGGCAGGCGGCCGGCGATCTCGATGCCGGCAATTCCGGCTCGACCATCCGCATGATTTCCGGTATTCTCGCGGCGCAGCCATTTACGAGCCGCCTGATTGGCGATGAATCGCTGTCGCGCCGGCCGATGCAGCGCATCATGCTGCCGCTCACCCAAATGGGCGCCAGCATCCGCGCGCGCGAGGACAAGTTCCCGCCGCTCGAAATTACCGGCGCCGTTTTGCATCCCATCGACTACGTGCTGCCGGTGCCGAGCGCGCAGGTGAAGACGTGCGTGCTGTTGGCTGGGCTGTACGCGGCGGGGCGGACAGTCGTCACCGAGCCAGTCCGCTCCCGCGATCACACCGAAATCGCGCTGCGCGAATTCGGCGCGGACCTCACGGTGGAGCGCCGCACCATCACGCTAACGGGACGCCCCAAGCTCACCGCGCGCGAGCTCGCCGTCCCCGCGGATCTTTCCTCGGCGGCGTTCTTCATTGTGGCCGCGCTGCTGGTGCCCGGTTCGGAGCTGACCATTCGCGGCGTCGGCCTCAACCCGACGCGCTCGGCGCTGCTTGATTTCCTGGTCGGGATGGGCGGTAATATCCGCATCCCCGAGCTCGAAAGCCACAATGGCGAACTGGTGGGCGATATCGTGGTGCGCCATTCCGAACTGCGCGGCGGCACGATTGACGGCGCGCTGGCAGCGGCGCTGATCGACGAAATCCCCGTGCTGGCCGTGCTCGGCGCGGCTACCGAACAGGGGCTCGTCGTAAAAGACGCCGGCGAGCTGCGGATCAAAGAGACCGACCGCATACGCACGGTGGTCGAGAACCTGCGCCGCGCCGGAATTGAGGCCGAAGAGCTACCGGATGGAATGGCGATTTCCGGCCGGCAAAGGTTCCACGCCGCCGAGTTCGATTCCCACGGCGATCACCGCATCGCGATGGCGTTTGCCGTCGGCGCGCTGGCAGGCGACGGCCCATCCGTCATCGAAGGCGCAGAAGCCGCCTCGGTTTCCTTCCCCGAATTCTGGAATACGCTTTCGTCGAGCCTCGCCTAGGAATGAACGCCTCAGGCGGTCGCGCCAGCCGCTTCGTCCGCCCCCACCACCGCCGCCAGCGCGTGAATCGTCGCCGCGATGCGGATGGCGGCCATCACGGTTTCCTCGCTCAGCCCCTTTTCGCGCACCGCCTGCTCGTGCGAGTCCACGCACACCTGGCAACCGTTGACGGCGGACACGGCGAGGCACCACAACTCGAAATCCGCCGGGTCGGTGCCGTGGGTGCGGATGCTCTGCATGCGCAGCCGGGCTGGGATAGCTCCGTAATTCTGATTGCTCGAGAAGTGGCGGAAGCGGTAAAAGATGTTGTTCATCCCCATCACGGCCGCCGCCGCCCTGGCGCCGAACAGCGCCTGCGGACTCAACCTGGCGCCAGCTTCGGCGACGACCGCGCGATACAATTGCCGGTTGCGCGCCGCCAGCGAGCAGGCTACCGCCGTCCCCCAGGCCTGCTGCGGGGTTAGCTCGCTCTGGTCCATTACATTGCCCAGGTTCAGCTTCAAATCCTTGGCATACTCCGGAATGGAGTCCACTAATTCGCTATAGGTCATCACGACTCCCTTGAAGGAAGAAAAGCCGAGATGACTCTCGGCTCTGCAGATTTGACAGTCCCGGATGGTGCACGGGCAAGCCGCGCCACGGAGCGCTATACGACCGGCTTCAGCACATCTTCGCCCTTGTGCCAGTTACAGGGGCAAAGCTCGTCGGTCTGCAGCGCATCGAGCACGCGCAGCACCTCTTGCGGATTGCGGCCCACCGAAAGATCGTTCACCGCAACGAAGCGGATCAGGTTATGCGGATCCACCACGAAGGTCGCCCGCTGCGCCACTCCCTCCTGCGGGTCCAGAATTCCCAGCGCCGCGCACAGCTCGCGCTTGATGTCGGCCAGCATGGGAAACGGCAGCTCTTTCAGGTCGGGATGGCTCTGCCGCCAAGCCAGGTGCACGAATTCGGAGTCCGTGCTGCCGCCCAATATCTGCGCGTCCCGGTCGCTGAAATCCTTGTTCATCTTGCCGAACGCCGCGATCTCCGTCGGGCAGACGAAGGTGAAGTCCTTCGGCCAGAAGAAATAGACCTTCCACTTATCCGGATAGTCCTCTTCGGTGATGGTGCGAAACGTCTTGCCTTTCTCCAGGCTCACCGTCGCCTGCATAGAGAAAGGTGGAAACTTCTGTCCAACTCCTAACATGTCTGTGGTTTCTCCTCGTGTTCTCAAATCTCGAATACAGTGTCGATCTTGGCCGCCAGAATAAAATCGCTCTCGGTCAGGCCGTCGATTTTGTGGGTCCAAATCTTGGCTTCCACGCGTCCCCAAGCCAGGTAGAGGTCCGGATGGTGGCCCTCCCGCTCGGCCAGTTCCCCGACGCGGTTGACGAAAGCCAGCGCCGCGCGGAAATCCGGGAACGCGAACATTTTCTGCAAATGATGTCCGCCCACCACTTGCCAACCTTGCAACTGCGCTTGCAGTTGCGCCAACTCTTCGCCCTTGAGCGCCGGCACGCCGCCGGTGCACGGCTTGCATTGCTTTCCCGCCAGACTCATGTCGTCTCTCCTGTCCTTGGTTGCGAACCGCCGCACTTCTCACATACGCCGCGGAACACTACCTCAAAACTGCGCACCCGGCGCGCCCCCAGCGCCTGTTTTCCCGCCGGGAGTTCGAACCAGGCGATGTCTTCCACTTGCCCACAGCGCTCGCACACAAAATGATGGTGCGGACGCAGGCTGGCGTCATAGCGGGCCGCTTTTCCTTCCGAAATCACTTCCCGCACCAGCCCCGCACGAGTCAGGGATTTGAGGCTATTGTAAACCGTGGCACGCGACGCCCGCGGATCCTGCCGGTTCACCGCCCGAAAGATCTCCTCCGCTGTCGCGTGGACGCCGTCCCGCAACAGGTGGTGCAGCACCGCGTAGCGCTGCACGGTGGGCCGCACATCCGCCGCGAGAAAGGCCTGCCGCAACTCGGTGCTTATACTAGACACAATATAGATTTAGATTAAATCTAAATCGGCGGCGTGTCAAGTGCGGCGCGATTGCTGTGCCGGCCCGGTCCACTGGTAAGATGTTTAAGAGTGGATCCCGAGATCACGTCCGACGCGCCGGCGCCGCCTGAGCTTCATCCTGCGTGGAAGCGGGTGCAACTGGCGCGCCATCCCAAGCGGCCGCACTCGCTCGACTACATCGACCGCCTGTTCACCGATTTCCAGGAACTGCACGGCGACCGATCGTTCGCCGACGACCCCGCCATCGTCGCCGGCCTGGCGCGTTTCGACGGCCGGCCCATCGTCATCGTGGCGGAAGAAAAAGGCCGCAATACTAAAGAGCGGCTGCAGCACAACTTCGGCATGCCCAAGCCGGAGGGCTACCGGAAAGCCCTGCGCATCATGCAACTGGCCGCCAAGTTCGGGCGCCCGGTGATCACGTTTCTGGATACCACCGGCGCCTACCCCGGCATCGACGCCGAGGAGCGCGGCCAGGCGGAAGCCATCGCCCGCAACCTGCGCGAGATGGCGCGGCTGGCCATTCCGGTTATCGTGGTCGTGATTGGCGAAGGCGGGAGCGGAGGCGCGCTCGCGCTGGGCGTCGGCAACACCGTCCTGATGTTCGAAAATGCGGTCTATAGCGTGATTTCGCCGGAGAGTTGCGCATCCATCATCTATCGCGATTCGGGCAAGGCCGAGCGTGCCGCGGCCGCGCTGCGCCTCACCGCGGAGGATCTGGATCAGCTCGGTTTGATCGACACCATCATTCCCGAGCCCGAAGGCGGCGCGCAGGAGGACCCGGAAGCCGCCGCCGAAAACCTGCGGCAGGCACTCCGCCATAGCCTGCTCGACCTAGCCGCGCTCAGCGGAGAACAACTGGTGGAGCACCGCTACGCCAAGTTCCGCAAAATGGGCAATTTCTTCGCGTAGCGAGCTGCCCAAAGAGCCATTTTGAGCCACGGATGAACACGGATAAACACAGATAAAGACGCGTTCTTGCTTATCGGCGTTCCTCTGTGTTCATCCCGTGGCTAATCCTGTTTGCCCTCCGCTAACATTTCCCCCTTTCCGGCGTCTTCCGGATGGCTCCCTACGCTTCCGCCGTAGGGCCTGCGGGCCGGCGTTGTAAAATAAATGGTGAACTCCCACCTGCAAATTTGCGTCTAAAGCGGTGATAGGACATTCGTCGTGAAAACTAAGTGGAAAGTAATCATCACATTGGCGGCTCTGCTTGTGGCCGCTATCGGAGTATACGCGAGCACGGTCTATAGCAAGCGCGGCGTGGTGACGGTGCAAACCGGACAGGTAACGCGCGGCGACCTGGCTGCCATCGTCACTTCCTCGGGAGAGATCAAGCCCAAGAACTACATCAATATCGGCGCCAACGCGATGGGCAACATCACGGAAATCCTGGTCAAGGAAGGCGATCACGTCCGCAAGGGCCAATTGCTGGCGCGTGTGGAAAACACGCAACCCACGGCCGATGTGGCGGCGTATCAGGCATCCGTCAGCTCCGCGGAGGCCGATACGACGGCCTCGGAAGCTGGACTCAAGGCGGCCGACGAAAACATCCACACCATGGAGGCTGGCCTCGAGCACGATAAAGCAGACCTGGATCGCATGAAGGCCGATTTCGACCGCGCCCAGGAGCTGTTCAACGAAAAACTGCTCGCCCGGCAGGATTTCGAGCTCAAGAAATTCACCTACGAAGCGCAGAAAGCGCAGATCACGCAATCCGAGGCCAAAATCGTGCAAGCCAGAGCACAGCGCGAGCAGAACGCGGCGCAGGTTTCTTCCACCCAGCGGCACATCGCCCAAGCCCGCGCCAACCTCAACCGCTTCGCGGACGTCCTGCGCAAGTACGACTCCGTTGCGCCGCTCGATGGCGTGGTCACCAACCTGCCCGTGCGCGTCGGCGAATCCGTCGTGCCCGGCATCCAGAATTCCGAGGGCAGCGTGATCATGACCATCGCCGACATGTCCATGATCACGGCCGAGGTCAAGGTGGATGAAACCGATATCGTGAGCGTGCACCTGGGCCAGGTGGCCGATATCACCATCGACGCCATTCCCAATAAGACCTTCAAAGGGCACGTGACCGAGATCGGCGACACCGCCATCCTGCGCTCCACCGGTCTGGCCGCTTCGCAAAGCGCCATCTCCAGCCAGGAGGCCAAGGACTTCAAGGTGGTCATCGCGATGGATAATCCGCCGGAAGAGGTTCGGCCCGGCCTTTCCTGCACCGCCAAGGTCACCACCGCGACGCGCGCCAACGCGGTAACGATACCCATTCAGGCGCTCACCATCCGGCAGCGCGGCGACCTGGAGCAGCCCAAGCCCGGCACCACTTCCACCGCGCAAGCCGCCACCAAGCCGGACCCCGCCGCCGAAAAAGCGCGCAAGGAAGAAATCCAGGGCGTCTTTGTGGTGAACGCGGGCAAAGCCGAATTCCGCAAAGTCGAGACCGGCATCACCGGCGCCACCGACATTGAAGTGCTCACCGGGTTGAAGCCGGGCGACCAGATCGTCACCGGCTCCTACCAGGTGATCCGCACGATCAAGAACGGGGCCATGGTTAAGGTCGATAACAAGGCGCCGGTAGCCGCTACGACCAGTTAGGACTCGAGATACCTTATGTCAGCCGTCGCCGACAACTCATTACTGGAGCGCGCCGAGCAACTCAAGCGGGATGGCGTGGTCATCCGCACCTACGATCTGTGGAAGACGTACACGATGGGCGATCAGACCATCCACGCGGTTTCGGGTGTCGATATCGAAATCAAGCGCGGCGAGTATGTCGCCATCATGGGCCCTTCCGGCTCGGGCAAATCCACGCTGATGAATCTGATCGGCTGCCTGGACACGCCCACCAAGGGGCAGTACTTCATCAACGGCCACCTGGTGAGCGAGATGACGGACGATGAGCTGGCCCGCATCCGCAACAAGGAAATCGGTTTCGTTTTCCAGACCTTCAACCTGCTGCCGCGCGCCACGGCACTGCACAACGTCGAATTGCCGCTGATCTACGCCGGCATGTCCTCCGCCGAGCGCCTCGAGCGGGCCAAGCAGGCAATGCGGCAAGTGGACCTGGAACAGCGCATGCTGCACAAGCCCAATGAGCTGTCCGGCGGCCAGCGCCAGAGGGTGGCCGTCGCCCGCGCCCTGGTCAACAACCCATCCATCCTGCTGGCCGACGAGCCTACCGGCAACCTGGATACGGCCACCGGTAACGAGATTATGGCCCTGTTCGAGCGTCTGCATGAACAAGGCAACACCATCATCCTGGTCACGCACGAGCACGATATCGCGCAGCACGCCTGGCGGATCATCCACATCCGCGACGGGAAGATCGAAAAGGACGAAAAGATACGGTAGGTTGGGGCAGGCACGAGGCGCGGACCACGAAAGGCGATGGTCCGTTCTACCAGCCCGCCCTTAAATCTCGATGCCCAGTTCCGAGATCACCCGCACCAGCGTGCTGACCAGCCGGTCCACGTGCTGTTCGGTGTGTGCTGCCGTACAGGAAATTCGCAGCAGGTTCTGCGCCGCCGCCGGACGCAGCACCGGGTTGATGTAGATCCCCTGTTCGAGCAGCGTCTTGCACAGCCGGCAGAGGTCCATCTCCTCGCGCACCACCACCGGGACAATCGCCGTTTCGCCGGGCAACACCGAAAATCCGCGCACCCGCAGCTCATCGCGGAGCATCTGGGCCACCCGCAGCACGTTCCGCCGCCGCTCTGGCTCGTGCCGCATGATGTCCAGCGCGGCTCCCGCCGCCGCCACCGACGCCGGCGGCAGGCTGGCCGAAAACACGAACGGCCGCGCCGTGTGCTTCAGATAATCGATCACCGTGCGGTCCGCAGCGATGAATCCGCCCACCGATGCCAGCGATTTGCTGAACGTGCCCATCACGATATCCATGTCGTCCAGCACGCCCAGGTGCTCGGCCGCGCCCGCGCCGTTCGCGCCCAGCAAGCCCAGCCCGTGCGCTTCATCCACGTACACCCGCGCCCCGTACGGCTTGGCCAGCCGCGTGATGCCCCGCATGTCGGCGATGTCGCCCTCCATGCTGAACACGCCTTCGGAAACGATGAGAATCTTCTCCTCCGGCGGGCAGTTCTCCAGGCACCGCTCGAAGTGCTCCATGTCGTTGTGGCGGAAGCGCACCGTCCGCGCCGGCGAACGCAGCGCGCCTTCCACCAGGCTGGCGTGCAGATTGTGGTCGCACACCATCACGTCGCCCTTTTCCGTCAGCGCGCTGAGCGTGGCGTAGTTCGCCTGGAATCCGGTGCCGAAGGTGATCGCCGCCTGTTTGTGCATTAACGCGGCCAGATCCGCTTCCAGCTTCACATGCAGGTCCAGCGTGCCGTTTAACAAGCGTGAACCGCTGCATCCGCTGCCATACTTCTTCAGCGCCTGGGCCGCGGCTTCCTTCACCTTGGGGTGCGTGATCAGGGCGAGATAATCGTTCGACCCGAACATCAACACCTTCCGCTTCCCTATGCGGACCTCCCCAGGCCCGCATCCCTCGCGATCTCCAAAGACCTCGAAGTACATGTAGAGCCCAGCGGACTGGAGATCACCCGGACGAGTGAAGTTCCGGCATTTTTCGAAAATGTCGTTCGTTCCGCTGCCCCTTTTCTTGCCGGCGACGTCGCTAGTAGAAAGGCGCATCTTTCTCAATTCCATTCATAAATTCGGTACGTCTTATTCCGTTTCGCCCCCATCATGGCCAGGGACCGGTTCATAAGTACGTTGTCTTCCAAGATCCAAGACATTTCGCAATCGCTATAGCCCAACTTCCGGGCGTTGCGCGTCAGGGTCGCGTAGAAAGCCGCTGCCAGCCCGGACGCGCGATACTCTTCCAACACGCCCAGCACCAGAACCCGAACGCTTTTTATCAAACGCTGATAATACAGTATTTTAACTAATCCCGTGGGGAATAGCCTACCCCCCGCCGGCTTGAGCGCCTGGTTGACATCCGGCAGCGCGATCGCGAACCCCACCACGCGCGACTTCACCTCGCCGATCAACACCAGCTCCGGCTTCAGGATCTGCTTCATTTCCTTGCCCATCAGCGCGAACTCTTCGCGCGTCATGGGCACGAATCCCCAGTTGCGCTCCCACGCCGAATTGTAAACTTGCCAGACCCGCTCCACGTCGGCATTGAAGTTCTTCAGGTCGATTTGGCGTACCGTAATCCCCGCCGCCGCCACCGCCTTCTCCGCCACCCGCTCGCTTTTCTCCGTACCGACGCCGGCCACGCTGCTGCCGTACGCATACAGATCCTTGGCCTTGCGCAAACCGGCCTCGGTCATCAGTTCGGGATAGTAGCGCGGGTTGTACGGCATCATCACCATCGGATCGGAATCGAAGCCGTCGATCAGCATCCCGCACTCATAGTTGGTGGATGGATTCACCGGTCCCCGCATCACCGTCGCGCCCCGCTTCTGTAGCCACTGCCACGCCCGGTCCAGCAGGGCTTTGGCCACCGCTTTGTCGTCGATCGATTCGTAGAAGCCGAAAAAGCCCGCCTCCTCGTCATGGAAACGGTTGTAGGCCTTATCCAGCACCGCCGCGATCCGGCCCACCACTTCTCCATCCCGCAGCGCCAGAAAGAACTCGGCTTCGGCATTGCGGTAAAACGGATGTTTCTCCCGGTCCAGCAGCTCCTTCACCGCGATGCGTAACGGGGGCACCCAGTGCCGTTCGTTCCGGTAGAGCCTATATGGCAGTTCGACGAACTGCTTCAGGCCGCCCTTGCCTTCCGCTACCGCGACCTCGATTCCTCCCAAACGTTCACGCCCTTTCCCGCAGAATGCGGTAACAAAATGGTGAAGCTAAAATCAGGGTCACCGCCAGGGCTGCCCCTGCGAGCAGATCGACCGTATAGTGGTATCGAAGATAAACTGTAGCAAAAATGATCGACAGTGTGTAGCAGAAATAGACCCAAAACAACCGGTTTGATACTATCCGGCTCATCCAGCACGCCAGAATCGTCAGTTCCGTGTGCCCGCTGGGAAAGCAATCGTACGCCGTGGATTCCAGCCTGTTCAGCGAATGTTGCATGTTTTGAAACAGCCACAGCCCCCGTAACGGCAAGTGTTCCAAGGGTTTCAGCAGAAACCGCGGCCCCAGCGCCGGCACCAGAAGGTAGCCCACATAAGACGCCAAATAGCCTAACGCAATTAAAAACGCACAATATTGGAACTCTCCGCGCCGCCGCTTGCGCCACAATAGAAACGGCACCAGCAGCACCGCCGGCACAAACAGCGTGTACACGATCTGTAAATATTCGGTGAGCGCCGGGCTGTAAATCCGCTCCAGCCAGATGGTCGGATACGCGCCCCAAAAACGAAAATCGACGGCGGCCAGCCAGCGGTCGGCGTTGCCGTGGCGGATCGCCGGGACCAGCAGCGCCATCTCTTTGTAGCAGGCCCCTACGTACGGCAAGGGATACCAGCAGCGAAAATACCAACTGGTGGGGTTCGGTACCTTGATTTCGATCAGCAGCAGCGCTACGCCGCCCAGGTGCGCCGCGGCCAGTGCCGCCGCATTCGGTATGGCGCTCCACCACCCCACCAGTAGAACGCTGGTGAATACCAAATAACCAAGAATGACTTTGTCGACCGCCCAGAACCGCCGGTCTGCCGCCGAGACCTTCAGTAGCTCAGCCATCCAGCCTCTTTGTACCACTGGAGCGTCTCCGCCAGCCCGTGCTGAAGATCCGTCGTCGCCTCAAACCCCAATTCCGTGCGGGCCGGCTGGGTGTCGCAGGTCCACGCCGCGCATCGCCCTTCGATCATCTTTTCCTCCGAGATGATGCCGGGCTTCCCGGTTAGTTGCGCCCACCCATCCGCGCATTCCCCGATCGCCAGCGCCAGCGCCGGCGGTATCCGCACCACCCGCAATTTCACTCCCATGATGCGCGCCGCGCACTTCGCCAGCCCACTCCAGGAAACGGGCGGTTCCTGCGCCATATAATACGTTCGCCCCGCGCCCGCCTGCGAAGCCGCGAGCCGGACCAGCCCCGCCGCCAGGTCGCCTACGTAAATCGCACTGAACCAGCGCTCGCCGCCGGTCATCTGGAGCGACCACCCCTTGGCCACCGGCTTCAAAAACTGGAAGACATCCGTGTCGCGCGGCCCGTACACCACTGGCGGCCGCACAATCACCGCGTCCGGCAGGCTGGCCCGCACCAGCCGCTCGCCTTCCAGCTTGCTCCTGCCGTAGTCGGAAAGCGGATGCGGCTCGGTTTCAGCATCCACCGGCCGGTTGGCCGCTTCCGACGGCCCAATCGCCGCTAGCGAGCTCACGTGCACCAACCGCGCGCCGCCTCCCGCCATGGCCAGCAGAAGATTCGTGGTGGCGCGCACGTTGCCGTCGTAATATTCCTCCCGCCGCAACGCCTTGGTGATCCCCGCCAGGTGGATCACCGTTTCCACACCCGCCAGAGCCTCTTCAAGCCCCGCGCCCGTCTCCAGGTCGCCCGCCACAACTTCGGTTGCGCCCAAAGAACCCGCATCCACCGTTCTTCCCGCCTTCGGTCTCACCAGGCAGCGAACCGGCGCGCCATCCGCGCGCAACCGTTCCAGCACATGGCTGCCAACGAAGCCCGTGCCGCCGGTGAGGAGAATCATGGTGCTATTGCAGCGTGCTGCGGAAAGCCACGTCGCCGAAGTAGCTCTCGGCTACGGTGCCGGTATGCTGCGAGTTGATCTGGATGCGCAGGCCCTTCACCCTTGGCGCCGGCTTGCCATACGCCCGCGCGTAATCCGCCGCCACGTTGCGGCTTTCTTCAATCCACTGGTTCGCTTGCCCGGCCCCGGATTCGCAAACCACTGCCACGATGCGCAGCAGCGGAATCGAGCTCGCGCTCTCCATCGCTCCTTTCGGCGCGCGCGTGTCCCAGATGTAGGAAATCACGCGCCGGTCGCTGAACGCCACCAGCAACTGCGCGGCCTGATCGTCCGTCGACGACTTGCGGAAATCCCCGCGGCCGGGAAGTTGCGCCACCTTCCAGCTCCAGGTCAGGTACGGCATCTGCGCCGGATCCACATCCACCGACTTTTCGAGTGAGAACGATGAGCTGATGCTTAACAGGTGCAGGCAGGCCGTATCCGCGTCCTTGCACACCGAAACCACCGGCTTGCCATGGTTTACCTTGATCTCCCAGCTTGCCGGTATGCGCCCGCCGCCCCACCCCGTTGTATTCAGAACCACCATCGCCAGCGGCGCGGTTTGAGCGATAAACGTACACGCAAAAATCGGGATTAAGAGGACGCGCTTCAAATGAGCTCTCACCAGCGGTGAACCGGCCTGTAACTTCTATCTTATCGTAGTACGAACGTTTTCCGCCATCGGATCGCCAAAGTGGGGCAGGTCCCCGACGTCCCCGACCTGCCGACGCCGCCGTAGAGCGAACACTTAGCGGGGCCGGCGCTTTCGCCTGCCAACCCTATCGCTCAAAGAACTGCACGTACGCCCGCTGCGCTTCCGGGTCGTCGCCATAAGGATGGTCCAGGTAATACTTCAACCAGCGCCGCGCCCGCTCGCGATCGCCCACCCGCAAATACAAACTGGCAAGCGTGCGCGCGCACAAGGAAAATTCCGGGTCGCGCTCCACATGCAGCCGGCATTCGTTTTCCAGGTGCGAATCCACCCGTCCGGCGGGCAGCGCGGCCACTCCCACCGGCAGGTCCCGCACGAAAATCAGCGCCTGCGCGTCCTCGTAGATCAAATGCCAGCTCGTCTCGGAAGGCGCCATCAGCGCCGGCACCAGCGGATACAGCGTGCCCGAGTTGTATTCGAAGGCGTTGGCCACAATCGCCGTCACGCCGTAGCGTTCGAGCGTCTGCCCGCGCGCCGGGTCGCCCGGCGGCGAACCCAGGATCACCCGATAGTCCTGAAACACTTGTTCGCTTAACGCCCGGCCGTCGATGAACACCGGCTCTCCCTGCCAGATCAGATAGCCGCCATACTCGTAGGTGTTGAACAGCGGCCCGCGGATGCCGTGCTCGCGCAGAAAGCGAGTGGCTTCCACGGGAAAACGCCACTCCGCCGCGCGCAACTGGAAGAATCGTCCCGTGCCGGCGCCCCAAACCAACCCAGCCGCCAGCAACGCCGCAGCCGCGTATCGCGCCGCGCGTGGCAGGCGCCGCTTCCACGGAAAATAGTCCGCAATCAGGATTGGCGCCAGCACTCCCACTAGCATTTCATTGCGGAAAGCCGTCAACGCCGCTGCCGCCAACGCCGCGGCCAGCAGCCAATCGGCCGGCCGCACCCGCCGCCACGACCAGATCATGGTCAGCGCCGCCGCATACAGCAGCAGGTCGAACGCATACGGCGATCCCCATAAACTCGCCGGCGACCATTCGATCAGCGACGCTTGCAACGGGCTCTGCCGGTACCGCAAGACAGCCTCGATTGCGCCGAAGCCGTTCGGGTTCGCGCCAGAAACCACGATGGTGGCCAGGCTCGCCGCCAGCCAGCGCCGCACGTCCGTCCGGCGCAGCAACGCTTGGGCTGTGTAGGCGCCCACGATGATCCATCCCAGGAAAAATCCGCCGTGGCAGTTGGCCCAAACCAGCGACAGCACCGGCAGCAGCCATAGCCGGCGCCCGCGTTCGCAGATGGCGAGAAACACCGCCGTGAAAACGTAGCTCAGGATGCTCGGCCGGTCGTGCGCGAACTCGATTGCCAGCGATGACGCCGCCAGCGCCGCCGCGATTCCCCAAAGCAGCGAACCGGTGCGCCGCGCCGCCGTCCAGCCAACCGCGCCGCACAGCAGCGTCAGCAGCAGCGCCTTCCAGAGCACCACCGCGCCCATGCCGCCCGCCGCTTCGAAACCGTACATGGCCAGTTGCGCCAGCCACTCGTGCGTCAGGTTGAAGCGCCGCGTGGCTGCCTCGCCGGGGTAAGCATCCTGCGCGCGCGCGGTCGTGTAGGCGAACGGATCCGGCGCCGGCAGCCGGTGTGTGTGTGCGATGTACCGCCCCGACGCCAGATGCCACCAGGCATCCGTATCCGCCAGCTCGGTAGAAAACAGCCCCAGCAGGAACAGCGCCGCCAGCGCCAGCAGAGCCGCATTCAGCCAGCGGGAAGTGTCGGGACGGGGGAGATCAGGTTTGCGCAAATTCCGAGAATAGCAGAGTGAGGCCGGTCCCCGACCGGCCAACCGCCGGGCGCCAGCCCGGCTCGCTCACTCGAACAACGCGTCCAGCGGAACCACGATCTCCGGCCGTTCGGTCCGCAGTTCCCGCGTCTCCAGAAAGCCCGCTTCCGTGCAGCGGTAGGCCACCCGCCTGCGAGGATCGAGTATCCACACATACGGAACGCCGAAAGCGAGATAGTCTTCCACCCGCTCCCGCATCTCGGATAGCCGGTCGTCACGCGAGAGAATCTCGATGCAGATGAACGGGGGCTTGGTGAAGATCTGTTCGCCGGGCTCGCCCAGCACCACGCATACGTCGGGGATTCGGAATCGCGTGGCGGAAACCTGCACGCGTTGTTCCGGAACTACGCGAATGCCCAGTTCCTTACGGCGGATGCCGAAGTAAATGACCAGCGCCGCCTGCAACCTGCCGTGATCGTATTCGCCCACGTTCCGCTCCACCACCACTCCGTCCACGTAGTCGCAGTCCGGACGGTAGCTGGTCGAAAGGTAATCTTTTACGCTAATGATCGAGCTGGTGGCCATCCATGCAACGGTATCCGCAAATGTGCGAACGCCATGTCCTTTCCTGATTTTACGCGTATCCAACCGTTCTGTGGGGCCGCGGGCTTTTCCTTCAGCCCAAAAATCCCAGGTTGGCGGTCGGGAAATTGGCGAGATTCGGGAACACGCCGGCCAGGCCGGAACTGGGGATGCCGAACCAGGAGCATAGCGTGGCCCCGTACTGATCGGTGGAACTCGTGGGGATCCATCGTCCCCGCACGTCGGTGTCGTCCGGGCCGCCTAATTCGAAGCTCGGGAACTTACCGAAGATCCTGCCTCCCTGGACGGCGCCACCGAGCACGAAGTGATGGCCGCCCCAGGCATGGTCGCTGCCGTTGCCGGAGGTGGGCTGGAAAGTGCGGTTGAAATCGGATTCGGTGAACGTGGTGACGCTGTCCGCCACGCCCAGTTCCTCGGTGGCTTCGTAGAAGGCGGCCAGCGCCTGGCTCACCTGCGGGTAGAGGGTATCGTGCGTCGACAGTTCGGCGGTGTGGGTGTCGAAGCCGCCGAGCGAGCAGAAGAATATCTGCCGGCTCATTCCCAGATCGGCCTGCACCTGGATGATTTCGGCCACCTGCTGGAGTTGCGCGGCCAGCGTGGTCTTGGGGAACTGGGTCTTCAGTGCGGTGGACTTGGCTAACGCAGCGGTCAGCGCCTTGGCATCGCTGATGCTGTTGGCCAGCGTGTTGTTCGCCGCCTGCACCAGCGCCACACCGCTATCCGTCGAGATCAGATTATTGAGCGCGTTCCAGCGCGCTTCCGACGCGGCGGAAGCGTTGAAGCCGGCAAGTTGCAACGATTCGCCCGGCGCCACCGCCACCGGAGAAGTGCTCGCGCCCGCGCCTTGCAGCACGTTGCCCGCCGTCGACAGAAAAACCGGGAACGAGGAAGCGTTGAGCTTCTGCGCCGTGACGTAATCGGCGGCCCGGCCGCTCCAGCCGGTGGGGCTGTTGCCTTGCGCGATGGACGACTGCCATTCCAACTGCTGATCGGCGTGCGAGAAAAGATTGTTCGGAATGAAGCCCTGCTGCGCCTGGTACTGCGCGCGCGTCAGCGGCGCCACCAGCGGCCCCAAGTTGGCCACCACCGCCAGTTGCTTGCTGGTAAACAGCGAGGCGAGTTCGGTGAGCAGCGAGTGGAAGCCGTACGGCACGCCGGTCGCATCGGTCACCTGAACCATGGAGCTGGTGGCCAGGCCAAGCGCGCCACGCGCCGACTGGTAAGCCGTGTAGTCCGCATCGTCCAACGGAATCACACTGTTGTTGGAATCGTTGCCGCCGAACAGAAACACGCAGACCAGGGCGCGATAGTTGGAACTGCTGGCGGCGGCTATCGCCGGCAACAGGCCGAATGGACGAAGCGCCAGCGTGCTCACCGAGGCTGCTCCGATGCGAATGAATCCACGACGCGAAAACATGCTTGGCTCCTTTACTGAATCACCTGGTAGTCGCTCGAGGTCAGCACCAGATAGAGAACCGCCTGCGCGCGCGCCTTCGGGCTGGTGACCGCGCTGACCGCGGCCAAGGCTTGCTCGCTCAGCCCGGGCGGCATGGTGCTGTGCAGGAAGACGAAGCTCGCGTAATCCAGCAGGCTGGGCAAGTCGCTGCCGCGGCTCACGAACGGCGTGAGATCGACGGTGGTGCTTTGGTCCAGCTTGCCGTACAGCGCGGCGTTAATGACATCGGCCCGCTCGGCCGCGGCTTGCGTCGAATAGATCTGGAACTCAGGCGCGAGCTGTCCGCTCGAAATCCGGTAGAGCGGCGAAAAATAGCTGAACACGCTCGGCTCATAGAACAGGTCCTGCCCCATCAGGTTGGCCTCGTTATAGACCGTGCTGGAAGCGTCGAGTGTCGCGTTCAGTCCGCGCAGCAGGTTGGCCATGAACAGTACCGGCTCGCGCAGATGCCCGAAGCCCGGGTTCGGGGCGGCACTGATCTCGTCCCCGGCGCGCGCTTCCTGGTCGCTGAGAATCGCCGTGATTACCGCAGCCATGTCGCCGTGGACTCCCCCGCCATTGTTCTCGAACATGGCCGCCACGCGCTGAATGTAGGCCGGGCTCGGATTACTGGTGACCAGGTGCTGGATCAGTTGCCGGCTGACGAACGGCGCCATGGTCGGTTGCGCCATCAAAGCGTCCAACAGCGATTCCAGGTCCTGTTCGCCCGTCTGGCCGGCCGGAATCTGTATGCCGCCGAAGATGGTTTTGGCGGTGGTGTCGTGCTCGGCTTCCACCGCTATCATCTTGCCGAAGTAGTAGGCCGGGTTGTCGTTCTTGGCGCTGGCGCCGGGCGCGGTAGGAAACGTCCAGCCGGTCAGCATCTTGGCCTGGCTGGTGACTTCCGCCTGGTCATAAGTGGGAACCGGGTTGCCGTTGGAATCAAGCACCGGGCTGCCGTTGGGATTGAGCTGCGTCAGGCCCAGCGTGAACAACTGCATCAGCTCGCGCGCGTAGTTCTCGTTGGCCGACGTGCCCTTGGCGGCGTTTCCCTTATTGTTATTGGCCATGCTGAGATAGGTCCCCATGGCCGGGTTCAGGGTGACCGCTTTGATAATGTCGCGGTAATTGCCGAAGGCGTTGTCGCGGAAAATCCGCCAGTACGGGGGAATCGCATAAGCGGGCTTCACCTGCACCGCCGAGGCGACGAAAATCTCCGACAAAGCGAACGCCACGCGCTGGCGCAGTTGATCCTGTCCGCTGACGGCGTTGGAAAAAAACGCCCGCTGCACCGGTGTCAGATCCCGGTTCGTCTTTCCGGCGGAATCCAGGATTGGCTGATCCGGCAGGTCGGAGGTATTCAACTTAAATTGCGCGGCCAGCCAGGCGTTGATGCCTATCTGTTCCAGTTGCGCAATGGAGGCTGGTGTAGGCCCCCAGGTCGCCTGGTCGAGGAAGCGGGCGGCGGCAAGGTCGCTCATCAGCGGGGACGACGTCTGGCCGGCGGCGGGGGTGAGCGCCGCCATCGCGGCGAATGCGGCGAGTAGAAAGAGCTGCTTCATAAGCCCCTCGAAAAGTTCATGGTGATGATAACCCAGCGCCCCGCGGAAAGTAGCGCAGGAATCTATTTTGGGGCCTGTCAGGTCCGACGTGGCGCACGCACTCGTCGGTGCTGTGTCGGCACTCGTGCCGACATTTCTTTGTTGTCTCGGGTCGAAGAAAGGTCGGGACGAATCTCGACCCTGCACGCAAGACTGCGTGCGCCACGTCACCTGGAGAAGATGTGGTCGAGATGATGCTGCAAGTGAACGATGTAATCGCCGATGAGGAACTCCAGCGTCACCGGGCTGCCATTCCCGATGCGGCATTGTGCCGTGAAGCGGTCCGCCGGGATGGCTTCGAGCACCGCAGCCAGCGACTGGTTCAGGCTCTTCCAGAGGTCGATAACGTCCTGCCACGGCGTGGTGGCGTAGCCTCCCAGCTTCACCCAGCCCACCCCGTCATAAGACGGCCCCGTGAACTCGCCCTCGAGAGCCGCTTTGATGAACCGCACGCGGTTGTTGATGGCGGAATCGGCCAGGTGGCCCAGTTCCTGTTTCCTGGACCAGCCTTGCGGATCGGCCGGCGCGGCGCCGGCGGCTGGTTCCGCTGCGGCGCGCAGCCGTGGCTCCGCCTCCGCAATCACACTTTTCAATCGTTGAGAAAACGGGATCATGCCTCAGTGTCGCACGTCGCCGCGGCGCTTAAGGCCTATGCGACGATGCTTCGAAAGGGATCGGCAAGCTTGTTTCTGGCGGTCCTCATCGGGCTCAAAGACGAACCCTTTTCCTTGGCCAGGCCCTTCCTCATGGCAAGCTCGCGGTAGACGTTGACGGCAGCCCGGAGCTGCTTCACTTCTTCGGACAACTCCGCGTTTTCCCTGGCGAGTTGTCTGACCGTCAGCAGCATCAGGTGCGGCGAAATCCGAACCCCTCGATGGGAATCACCACTCTGCATGTTATCGTTCCGACAGGTAACGATGGTACCAATTGCATAATAACGTTAATAGTGCATTTTTGGCTAAACAATAATGGGGGGAGCTATATTGCTCACCGTAACCGCAAAGTTGAGTCAAAAGCATCACCACAAAGGGGTGTGATTGTTGCGTCCGATACCGAACGACTACGGCGTACGCCGATAACTGGCGAAGGCCGGGCGAAATACTTATAAGCGCACGGCGTTATCGAGCACGAAGGTGAGCCGAGTTTCGGCCGGGATCTTGACGCGCGGGCCTTTGGTGGCGGCCTCGGCTCCGGCTCCCGCGGCGCCGCCCGCACCCGCTCCGATAGCAGCACCCTTCCCGCCGCCGGCAATGCCGCCAATCACCGCTCCGACGATCGCGCCACCGGCCGCCATGGTGCCGGTTCGCTGCCCGCGCGAATCGCTCTGCCTGGTGATGGTCTGCGTATTCACGTCCACCTCCTTGCCGTTCACTTTCACTGTCCAAAGCGCCAGCGTGAGTTCGGCGCGGCCGGTGAACTTGCCGGCGTCCTTGGCGTTGACCAGTTTGACCACCACGTCGGCTCCGCGCGGGATCGCGGTCTGGCCGTCAATCGCCACCGGCTCATCGAGCGCCGCGCTGTAGTTCTGCCCCACCGTCACCTTATCGGAATCGACAGCGTCGATCATCCGCACCACGAAGTTAGTGCCCTCCGGGAGCATGATCTGCGCCGGCGCCGCGGAGGGACGGGAAGACACCGAGGGCTCCTCGCCCGGCTTCAGGATGGCGACGGTGTTGCCGCTGTCGCTGCGGCGCGGCGTCGGCTGGCCGGAATCCGCATCGGCATCCGGCGCGCGGTGCAGCGTGGGCTGGCCGGAATCCGCACCGGCATCCGGCGCGCGGTGCAGGGTCGGCTGGCCGGAATCCGCATCGGCATCCGGCGCACGGCGGAGGGTTGGCCTGCCCGAGTCCGCGGAATCCGGCGCGCGGCGCAGCGCGGGACGATCGGGATCCACCGGGGCGGGCGCGTTGCCCGAAAACTCGATGCGGTAGACGTCCGCCACGTCGAAGGTCTGGACCGTGCCGGCGACCTCGATTTGCACCTGGTGCGCCGTGCCGCCCACATAGGTGCCGTTGATGACGCGACCGCTTTTCAGCGTGATTACGTCCGCCGAAGCCGCGGTAGCCAGAGCGAGTACCAATACAGTCGATAACCAACGCATAGGTATCCCTTGGAAATTCCTTCTCATTGTACGACGCGCGCCGCAGCCCGCGTGTTTACATCGATTTCGCCCGTGGCGCGGGCTGTCCGAGCCTGCTGAGCCGAGAGTCGTTTCGGCTTTTCGTAGCGGATGCGGGCGAATCGCTTGCTGGGAAGGCATCTGAGCTGGCATCAAAAAACACGTCCACGATGATCCATGATCCAGTTTGGCAGGAAAAAGACTAAGCAAAGAAGAGTCGAGACGACTCTCGACTCAGCAGCCTTGACAGGCCGCGCCACGGCTTTTAGCGCAAGGCGGAACTTGCCACGGCCCGGCCCTGCTCGATGCCCTGCCGGTAGAGTTCCTTCCGCTGGCGCCGACCCAGCGGGCCGTCGCCTGCGTGCAACCGCTCCAGCCCTTTGCCTACCAGGTAGGTGCCAGCGTAAGCGATGGCGCCCTTGGGAATCAACCCGCCGCCGAAGGGAATCTTGCCCGCCAGTTCGCGCGCCAGCGCCCGCCAGCCGAACGCGCTGGCTCCGATCGAGAGAATCTCCAGCTTCTGCTGGCCGAAACCCACCGGTTTGCCGGAAGCGGCGGCGATGAAAAACGCCATGCGCAACTGGTTGGCGGTGAGGAAAGCCGTGTCGGAAGCCCATTCGCCGAGCACCCAGGGAAGCTCGATCAAATTGGGCACCACGTCCGGCAGCGCAGTGGCGATGGCGAAGAGGGCGTTCTCGCACGCTACGGCCTGGATGGCGCGATCCACCACCGCGCGGCGGAACACCGGATGGCGCCGCGCCAGAGCAAGAGCCACGTCTTCCCGGTGGCGGGCGATTGCCGCCAAGGTGCCGCCGGCCGCCGATGGATCGAGTGCGAACGCGCCCGGCGGCGGCTCGATGCCGGCTTCGCAGATTACCAGGTCGACGCGTTCCGGAGCGCTCGCGTGGCCGGCGCGGAAAACGAACTCGCGCGGGCCGCCGCCGCTGGCCAGGAAATCCTCCAAGCGTGCGTAGGCGTGGTCGCTCGACGCCACCAGGCCGATCGTCACCAGCCGGCCGGAGCGGCTGCGGACTTCCTCTGGATTCAGCAGGGACAGCGCGCTTCGTGCCTGTTTCAGCAAGGTCAGCATAAAATCAGCGGGGCCGTTCGGAACCGGTCAGGCGGAACATCACCTGCAGTCCCTTACGCCATTCTACGCCTATCCCAACTCGCTCGACCTCGATCGCGGGCGAGAAGAACTCGAGGAGGGTCTCCGTGGAGGGATGGAATTCGAGCGAAGGCGCCACCAACAGCAGCCGCGGCGGGCCGGGGGCCAGCTCGATGCCGGGGAAATAGCCAGCCGGTCCGAATTCCCCCCGGTCCAGGTGCCACTTCACGCGGATCCAGTAATCGAGCGCCTGCAAGGGCAGGTGCAGATCCGCGGACGCTTTCAATTCCACCACCACCAGCCGGCCGGCATGATCTACCGCCAGCAGGTCCAGGATGCCGCGCTCACCGCCGGCGAACGCGGGCACCTGCCCATAGACCGGTTCGGGCCGCAGAGTCGCATCCAGGATTTGCAGGTGCGCGCGGGCCTGCGATTCCAGCCACGCTTCCGGGTACTGGCGGTAGAGCGGGTGGTCGCGGTCCGCCGCCTCGGGTGATCGCGCGCGATCGAGCTGCTCGGCCACGCGTTCGACCTGCTTCATGTCCTGCTCGCCGGCCGGATGACGGTGGCCCAGCCCGAACGAGAGATCCTCTCCATCCAGTTCGGCGAACTCGATGCCGCGCACGCGCAGGCTGACGCGGCCTCCGCTTTTGAGGACTTGTTCGACGCCGGGAACGGCGGCGATGCCCTGCCAGCGTGCGCCGGCGCCGGGCGCCGGGCGGCGGAAAGGCTCGAGGCGGGTATCCAGATTGCCGTGGTCGCGCGGATCCACCGGCGCCACGAAATCCTCGTCCGAATAACGAAACAGCTCGAACCGCGCGGCGGCTGGATTGAGGCAGAGCAGGCGCAGCGCGGCGGCGCGCTCGTGGCCTTGCGGCAGGTACAGCGCCAGCCCTTCCACCGTCACCCGGCGCTCGCGGCGGCGCAAGTACGCGAGCCAGATCAAGCCGAAGGACACGGCACCGGCCGCGTCGCCACCCTCCGGGCAGGCGATGGCCGCCCAGCCGTGCTGGCCGTGGCGCAGAAAGGCGCGCGGGAAAGCCGGCGAGAGGCTGTGCTGGAGGTTGGGCTCGGTCGAGAGCTCGGCCAGCATCCATTCGGGGAACTGGCGACGCAGAAACAGCCGGAAGCGCTCACGAAAGACCAGCCGTCCGCTGCGCCTGCCCATCTCCGCGCCCGCGCGCCGCGCCAGGTCGAGCAGGTACATATGCCCTTCGCGCCGGGCGAACCGCTCCACCACCATTTCCAGGCGCCCAGCCGAAGCCACGCCAACGCCGGTGACGCGCCGCGTCAGGTTGCGCGTGCGGTCCCAAGCTTGCAGCGTGAGACGCGCGCCCCGCAATTCGAGCGCGAAGTTGCCATCGCCGAGCGGCAGCAGTTCCTCACCCGGCTCAAGCAGCGCCGGCTGCCGAGCGCCTTCGAGAAACGCTTCGATGGCGGCGCGGGCCTCTTCCCCGCAACGGCCCGCCGCCCGCCGTTCAGGTGGCATCGGAAACCGGATTATAGCGCGCGGAGCGGCCACGATTCGCCGTGTCTCAGGCCGTCCGGCCTGCTGAGCCGAGAGTCATCTCGGCTTTTTCTTGCTCTTCAATCCAGTTTCTCGAGAGCTGAGACCCATGCCTTCGGAGTGGTTCCAAAAGTTCGCCGGAACATTTCCACGAATGCGCTGGATTGGCGATAACCAACCGCGAAGGCGACCTCTTTGATCGAACATCCCGAAACCAGGAGCTCCACGGCTTTCATCAGCCGGACCTGGCGGCGCCACGATTCGAAATCGGTGCCGACGTCTTTTCGAAACGCCCGCTCGATGGTCCTGACGCTGACTCCGACGTTGGCACACAGCGCCGCCAGCGGCTTCAATTGGGCCGGGTTTGTCATCACAGCCTCGGCGATCGCAAGCGCTCGGCGTTCTTTGGGCAGCGTGACAAAAGTCGGCATGGGCGATGCGGTTTTGAGATGCAGGATCAGCAGGTCGCGCAGCGCGCGCTCGTGGCGATTGCGCGTGCGCAGTTGCCCGAGGCGCACCGCCTCCACGATCAACTCCCGCAGGAATGGAGTCACATGGAGCACCACACAACCCGCCGAGAATGGGGAAGCCATGCCGCGCCGCAAGTAGAGCGTACGCATGGAAACCGGCCCGGGCATTTGGATCCGGTGGCAGGTTCGCGCCGGAATCCATAGCGCAAAGTGAGGCGGAATCAACCAAACGCTCTGGCCGGCGGAAACCTCCATCGCGCCGCGGGTTGCGTAAATCAACTGGTTCGACCCGTGCGCGTGCTCGGGAACGCGAAATCCGCGTGGGTATTCGTAGGCCAGCGAAGCGACGGAAACGCCGCGTTTCGGGTCGAACTCGGTCAGGATTTCACCGTGTCGCAACAGCCATATATTATGGCGCAACAACAGTCTTGCGACAAAGGGGCGTTTTGGTACATGCTATCCCCATGTCTCAACACTCAGGGCTAAGCAACTACACCATCATCGGATTCGTGACCATCGTCGATGTCGCGCGAGCGAAGGAGTTCTACCGTGACACGCTCGGCCTGCGTCTGCTGAGCGAAGAACCTCCGTTCGCACTGGTGTTCGACGCCAACGGTATCATGCTGCGGCTCGGCATGGGCAAGGAGCTTCCGCCGGCCCACGGCACGGTCTTGGGCTGGCAGGTGCCGGATATCGCCGCAGCGGCAAAGGACCTGGTGGCAGCCGGAATTCAGTTCGAACGATATGGCTTCATGAAACAGGACGAACTGGGCATCTGGATCGCCCCTACCGGCGCGAAAGTGGCTTGGTTCAAGGATCCGGACGGAAACATTCTGAGCATCTCGGAACATCCTGAGCTGAAGAAGTGAAGCGGGTACAGCGGCGGCTACTTTCCTCGCCGCGTTGGCGGCGGCTGGTGGAAGCATACACGCCACCCCGATCCATTCACTTGCCGCGTTGAATCGGGACCACCTCTGGCCAAAACGGCCAAGGGATGGCTCCCATCACCGGAAACCCGCCGAGCCGGTCGCCGTCCAGCCTGGTACTGATAGTACTTCGGTCCACTACAGCCTCTGATTCTCGCCGCCGATTTCCCTCACATGAACATGAAAAACCGCTCAACGAGGCCTCGGTATACGGGCGAACGGGTTTTGCCTGGATCACCGGACGACAGTGGGCAGACGTTTGCGATCCGGCAACAGCTCTGGGAACGAGCCCAGAGGCTCTACGCGATCGGTGAACTGAATCTGGCGGCGCAGTTGCTTTCCGAATTGGCGTCTGGCAGACGCCCGCGCCAGGCGGAAGCCGAAGGGGAGGCGGTCAATGGCTGACTTCGTCGGGCGCGTCGGCCATGGGCTCGATATCGTCTTGGGCTACCTCCGGATTCATGGTGTGAGCGGACTCGACGCGGTCTTTTACATCCTCGGGGTGACCACCTTCCTCGTGCTTTGTGCGGCCGTGCATTCGGCAATTCGAATGGCTTTCTTGCGCTGCTCCGTCAGGAAATAGCAGTCTGCAAAGCTGCGCGGTTGGGGTGAATGAAATACTGCAAGAATCCAAACTCCAGTTCCAGAAAGGAAGCGCCGTTGTCGAGCGCCCGTTCGATCGAGTGCCGAAGAGATGTCCGAGAACCTCCACCATTCCAGTCACCCCGGTAAATTCTTTTCGATGTAAATCCGTTCCGGTTTGTGATATGCTCATCCCACTCCGGGAGGGGTGTGGCATGTCCCTTGTGCGTGACATTCTGCAACAGCGCAACAGTCTCTTTTACGTCGAAGAGGGCGACTCCGTGGCCGCAGTGGTGCGGCGGATGGCGGAGCTGAGCGTTGGCGCCATTATGGTGATGGGCAGCGGCGAACTGCGCGGCGTTTTCAGCGAGCGCGACCTGATGCGGCGCGTGGTGCTGGAGGGCCGCGACCCGGAACGAACCGCAGTGCATCAGGTGATGACTACCAGCGTGGCCACCATTGACGATTCCGCCACCGTGGAGCAGGCGATGGAGGCCATGCAAACGCACGGCTGCCGCCACCTGCCGGTGATGCGCGGCGGGGCGGTCGCCGGGTTCTTATCCATGCGCGACGTGATCCATCATGAGCTGATGCAAAAGACCGAAGAGTTGCATCATATGCAGGCGTATATTCACGGAACTTGACCACCGGAATCATTGTTTTCGCCCACGGCTCGCGCCTGGAACCGGCTAATGAAGCGGTGCGCGCAGTCGCCCGCCAATTGGCCGCCGCCGGCGGTCTCGAAGCCGTGGAAACAGCATTTCTGGAGTTAGGCGAACCCAGCCTGGAAGGCGCCGTGGAAGCGCTAGTGGCGCGGGGTGTTCACGACATCCTGGTGGTTCCGTATTTCCTCACCCTTGGCATTCATCTTGAGCGAGACTTGCCTAGTATTATCAATCAGATAGCCAACAGAATCGAACACGTAAGGATTCGTGCCACGGCCCCTTTGGATGGGCATCCTGCGTTGGTGGAAGCACTGCTGGATCGGATCAAGACGGGGATGGCTACTTGAGCAACACGCACTCAAGAAAAACTTGACAATATTACGCTAAGGTTTGATAATAGGCTTGGACTAAGACGCCGCACATTTCAGCGGCGAAACGCCATTGTTCAAGACTTTTCAAGACAAGAGATTGATTCGAGCGAGAGAGGATTAGCAGCGGTATGGGCAAAATCATCGGTATTGATCTGGGCACGACCAACTCCGTGGTGGCAGTGATTGAGGCGGGCCAGCCGACGGTGATCGCGAACCAGGAGGGTCAGCGGACGACGCCTTCGGTAGTGGCATTCACCAAGAGCGGCGAGCGGCTGGTGGGCCAGGTGGCAAAGCGCCAGGCGATCACCAATCCGGAGAACACGATTTTTTCGATCAAGCGGTTCATGGGACGCCGCTCCGACGAAGTCAGCGAAGAAATGAAGATGGTCCCCTACAAAGTGGTGCGCGGCGATAACGGCGACGCGCGGGTGGATATCAGCGGCAAAAAATACTCGCCGCCGGAAATTTCGGCGATGATTCTGACCAAGCTGAAGGAAGCGGCCGAATCGTACCTGGGGGAGAAGATCACGCAGGCGGTGATCACGGTGCCGGCGTACTTCAACGACGCGCAGCGGCAAGCCACCAAGGACGCCGGCAAGATTGCCGGTCTGGAAGTGATGCGTATCATCAATGAGCCGACGGCGGCGGCGCTGGCTTACGGGCTGGACAAGAAGAAGAACGAAACCATCGCGGTTTACGATTTCGGCGGCGGCACGTTCGACATTTCGATCCTCGAAGTGGGCGAAGGCGTGGTGGAAGTGAAATCGACCAACGGCGACACGCACCTGGGCGGCGACAATATCGACCAGCGCGTGATCGACTGGATCGTGAGCGAGTTCAAGAAGGAAAACGGCATCGATCTTTCGCGCGACCAGATGGCTCTGCAACGCCTCAAGGAAGCCGCGGAGAAGGCCAAGATGGAGCTATCGACGCTGCTCGAAAGCGACATCAACCTGCCCTTCATCACGGCCGACGCCGCCGGCCCGAAGCACTTGCAGATGAAGCTGACGCGGGCGCGTTTCGAGCAGATGGTGGAAGACATCGTCCAGCGCTCGGCGGGTCCGTGCAAACAGGCGCTGGCCGATGCCGGCGTCACGCCGTCGCAGATCAACGAAGTGGTGATGGTAGGCGGCCAGACGCGCATGCCGCGCATCCAGCAACTGGTGCGCGACTTGTTCGGCAGGGAGCCCCACAAGGGCGTGAACCCGGATGAAGTGGTCGCGGTAGGCGCAGCGGTTCAGGGCGGCGTGCTGGCGGGCGAAGTGAAAGACGTGCTGCTGCTGGACGTGACGCCGCTGTCGCTTGGCATCGAAACCATGGGCGGCGTGTTCACCAAGCTGATCGAACGCAACACCACCATCCCGACGCGCAAGACCGATGTGTTTTCCACAGCGAGCGACAACCAGTCTTCGGTGGAGATCAAGGTGTACCAGGGCGAGCGCACGATGGCGCATGACAACCGGCTGCTGGGGGTGTTCCAGTTGGGCAACCTTCCGCCGGCGCCGCGCGGCGTGCCACAGATTGAAGTGACCTTCGACATCGACGCCAACGGCATCCTCAACGTCACCGCCAAGGATCGGGCCACCAACAACGAGCAGAAGATCACCATCACCTCTTCCTCCGGCCTGGCTAAGGACGAAGTGGAGAAGATGGCGCGGGACGCCGAAACGCACGGGGCCGAGGATCGCAAGCAGCGGGACACGATCGAGGCCCGCAATCGCGCCGATGCGATGGTTTACAACGTGGAAAAAACGCTGAAGGATCACCGCTCCAAGATCGGCGACGCGGAAGCCAAGGAGATCGAAGCGGCGCTCGAAGATACCAAGAAGGCGATGGCGGAAAACGACCCGGATCGTATCAACTCGACGACCGACCGGCTGACCACCGCCAGTCATAAGCTGGCCGAGGCCATGTACAAGGCTTCATCGCAGCCAGGCGCTGGGGCGGCTCCGGGCGGCGATGGCGGGGGATCGGCTCCCGGCGGCGAGGGCGGCAAAGACGACGGCGGCAAAGGCAAAGACAACGTGGTGGACGCCGAGTTCGTCGACGTCGACGATAAGCAGAAGTAAGCATCCTGGGGGCTGGGCGGCGCTCGATTGAACCAGGCACCGTCCGGCCCGCACAGGAATCGGGCCGGGCGTTCCCGGCCCCAAACACTTTGCTATGTCTCCTCCCAAGCACGAGTATTACGAAACGCTGGGCGTACCGCGGACGGCCTCGGTGGACGAGATCCGCAAGGCCTACCGCAAGCTGGCGCGCAAGCACCATCCGGACCTGAACCCCGGAGACAAAGCGGCCGAAGATCGTTTCAAGACTGTTCAGGAAGCCTACGATGTGTTGGGCGACCCGAAGAAGCGCCCGATGTACGACCAGTACGGCTTCTACTCCGAGAGCGGATTTGCGGGCGGCGCGCCGGGCGGAACGGCGGGCGCGGGCCCCACGCCCAACATGGATTTCTCCGGCTTCGATTTTTCCGATTTTGCCTCCGGTGCGGGAGCCGGTGCAGGCCCCGGAGCAGGTGCGGGCGCCGGCGGGCGACGCGGCGAACCGGGCGGCGGCGGCTTTCGCGACATCTTCTCCCAGTTCTTTGCCGGCCACGGCCAGCCACACGAGCCGGAAGCGGAAAAGGGCGGCGACCTGGAATACGTGATGGACATCGATTTCTGGCAGGCCATCAAGGGAACGCAGACGCGGCTCAGCATCACGCGTTATGACATCTGCGGCACCTGCCGCGGGTCGGGCGCGACGGGCGCGGGCGAGGTGAACTGCCCGCAATGCAAGGGAACCGGCAACGTCAGCCAGATGGCGGGCGCGATGCGCTTCAATCTCACCTGCCCGCGCTGCAATGGTGGCGGGCGCCTGCGCAACTCCTGCCCCACCTGCGGCGGGGATGGCCGTGTCACGCGCACGGAGTTGGTGGACGTCCGTATTCCGCCGGGCGCGCGCAACGGCTCCCGGCTACGCGTACCGGGCAAGGGCAACGCCGGAACCAGGGGCGCCGCTCCGGGCGATCTGTACATCACTACCAAAGTGGAAGAGCATCCCTTCTTCCACCGCGAGGGCGACAATATCGAAATCAAAGTGCCGGTGGCCGTGTGGGAAGCTGCACTGGGCGCCAAGATCGAGGTGCCCACCATCGATGGCCGCACTCTGCTGAAGATTCCCCACGGCACGCGGAACGGGCAGCGTTTCCGGCTGCGCGAAAAGGGCGTGCAGGGTTCGCGCGCGGGCGAGCGCGGCGACCAGATTGTGGAAGTGGCCGTGGAAGCGCCCGACCCGCGCGACGAGCGGACCCGCGAGCTGCTGGGCCAGTTGCGAGACCTGCACCACGACGAGGATCCCCGAGCCGAGCTCTGGAGCAAGGTCTAGCGCATGGCGAGAAAATCCAAAGCGGCTTACATGATCTCTGCGGTGGCGGAGCAATACGCCATCCATCCGCAGACGCTCCGGCTGTATGAGCGCGAAGGCCTGCTCAAGCCCTCGCGCAGCGAAGGCAACACGCGGCTCTATACGGGCGAGGACCTGGAGCGCCTGGAAGTGATCCTTCACCTGACACGCGACCTGGGCGTCAACCTGGCGGGCGTCGACATCATTCTCAACATGCGCGAGAAGATGGGGCAAATGCACGCCCAGATCCAGGAATTCGTGGCCAGCCTGAACCGCGAGTTGGTGGCGCACACGGCGCATCCTGCCGAGGCCGACGAACGCAACACGCTGGTTCCGGTCGTCAATGCCCGCCCGCCCGCGCCCGCTGCACGCCGCCGGTAAGCACGGTCCTCCCCAATCGAAGTGGTGGGTCAGTTTGACACTTTGACTTGCAGATCCGCATGACCAACACCGGCTATCCTATTTGCAAAGAGGCGTCATGAACCGAACAGTGGAAGCTCAGATCGTGGACGCGGAAGACCGGCTCAGAGCTGCAATGCTTAGCTCGGATGTAAGCGCTTTAGACGAATTGTTAGCTCCCGATCTGATCTTCACAAATCACCTCGGGCAGTTGCTGGGCAAGGAAGACGATCTCGCAGCCCACCGGTCAGGCATGCTCAAAGTGAAAGAGCTGACACCTTCCGAACAACATGTTCGACCGAACGGCGACGTAGCGATCGTCTCGGTACGGATGCAATTGTCAGGCATGTACGACGGGAGTCCGGCGGGCGGCGATTTTCGTTTCACGCGTGTCTGGGCTATCTCCCCTTACGAGACTTGGCATGTTGTAGCCGCCCACTCGAGCATAGTGGCCTGATCGAAAGCTCTCTAGGCTCGTCAGCACCTCAAACCGCTGCCCAAATCGAAAGTGCCTCCGGTACAGGCTACGGCTAAGTACGCCCGATCGTAAACGCGGTGACGTATTTCCGGCGGAGACCGAGTGCTTCGCGGCGGCCCGGGCCGGGCATGCCCGGCCCCTACTGCCGGCGGGTGGGGCGCTGTAGGGGCGAGGCACGCTTCGCCCGCGCGTTCGCGCCAAAAAACCGCTATCGCAATTGCGAGATGGCTTACTATGTGGGGCAGCGCGCTTTCGCCTGCCAACTCCCCTGCCAAGTCAAAGGTACCTCCAGTACCGGCTGTCATTACTTTGCTCTTTCGTGGAGTTTTCCTGGCAAGCAGCCGATTAGAATGGATAAGTCCATTCCGATGCAGCCCGTGCCCGATACCCGGAGCCGCGCCACCGCGGCCTACACCGCGCCCTTCCTGGTTTTCGTGGCCCTGTTGGCGCTGGAACGGGCCTTGGGTCTCAACCCCTTATGGGCCTATCCGCTCCGCCTGGCAGCGGTTTTGGCGACCCTCGCCGCGCTTTCGCGCCCGCTGCTCAGGTTCCGTTTCGCGCTGCCGGCGGCCAGCATCGGCATCGGGGTGCTGGTGTTCGCGGTCTGGGTGGCGCCCGATATCCTGTTCCATTACCGGCATCACTGGCTCTTTGAAAACTCCTTGACGCACGTTGCGGCCAGCTCGCTGCCGGAAGGGCTGCGGCGCAGTTTCGGGTTTCTGGCGGTGCGGATCGCCGGCTCGGCGCTGGTGGTTCCGGTGGTCGAGGAGCTGTTCTGGCGCGGCTGGCTGATGCGCTGGGTGATGGAACGCGACTGGCAGAAAGTACCGCTGGGAACCTACCGGGCCAGCTCATTCTGGGTGGTGGCGCTGATGTTTGCTTCCGAGCATGGCCCGTATTGGGAAGTGGGCCTGGTGGCGGGCGTGATTTACAACTGGTGGCTGGTACGCACCAAGTCGCTCGGCAACTGCGTACTGGCGCACGCCGTAACCAATCTGGCGCTGGGAATTTACGTGGTCGCCGCCGGACAGTGGCAATACTGGCTATAACCGGATTCCCTCCTCCCGCGTCTCACGGTAATGACGGGCTCAGAAGTCTTCCTTCTCCTCGTCGGAAAGCTCCGGCCTCCGCGGGAGTCGGGCCCCGCGGCCGGAGCTTCAGACGGAGGCGAGGGTGACACGCGGGACTGGTCGTATAGGCCGCGAGAGGCATTGACGACAAAAACCGATCGTCTGTGCTACCCCGGAACTACGGCTTGGCGGCGGGCAGCGGCTCATACACGACAAAGGCGAACTGGCGCGAATCGGGCGACCAGGAATTGACGTTGATGGTGCCCTGGCCGCCGTAGAAACGGAGCAGGATGTCCAGCTTCGCCGGTTCGAGTTTCTCACCCGGCGCCGGCATCAGGCGCAGGACAACGCCATCCATGCGGTCGTTGTGGGTCTTGGTGCCCTTGGGAAAGGAAAACACCAGCATGTGTTTTCCATCCGGCGAAAAGTGCGGAAACCAGTCTTCCCAGTCGTCGCTGGTGATTTGCTCGGCCTTGACATCGCCGGGGCCGGCGCCATCGGCCGGCATGCGCCAGACGTGCCAACTGCCGGAGCGGTTGGAGTTGAAGTAGATCCACTTGCCGTCGGGGCTGTACTCCGTGCCGTCGTCGTAAGTGCCCTGGGAGGTGAGTTGCTGCTCGGCGCCGCCGTCGGCGGAGACGCGATAGAGGTGGAACGCGCCCTCGCGCTGGCCCACGAATGCCAGCCACTTGCCATCGGGGCTCCAGCCGTGGAAGTAACTGGGCGCGGCCGGCGTCATCAAGCGCACGCCGGAGCCAACGGCTTTGGCCAGGTAGACCTGCGACTGGTGCGAGGACGGGCTGGACGCGGAAAACGCCAGCCAATTACCGTCGCGGGACAAGTCGTGATCGTTGTTGCACAGGTAGCTGCCCGGACTGAGATCGATCTGCTCGGGCTTGGGCTCGCCGGAGCCCTGCAACGGCAGCCGGTACAGGTTGCCCTCGGTGTTGATCAGAAGAAACTTGCCGTCGCGCGACCAGTTGGGTGCTTCGATCACCTGGTCGGCCTGATATACCACGCGAGTGGAGCGGGTGGCGAGGTCGTAAATGGTAATCTTGCTGCGAAAGTGCGAGGCGGGCGGGTGTGGTGGTGGGTTACTCACGATGGGATGTCCCTCTTGGTTGAGCTGTACATTGCTGAAGATGGCGGTTTCGAGGACGCCTGCATCGTGCGAACATACGCCGAGTCCGACATAGACATTCCCGGGCAGGTTCACCTCTTGTGGAGCGGTGGCCGTCCAGGGTTCGCCGGACTTGCCTGCATAGGCGATGAAGGAATTGCCGCGGCGCTCAATGCGGATGTGGAGGGGAGCGTTCACGGTCGACCGAATCTCCTGAGTCCCGGCGCCGGCTGTCGGACGGAATTGCAGTGAAGTGAGGCCGTCGCCGTGCAGCGCGACATCGGCGTAGGCGGAGTCGGGCGTGAGATCCTGGCGTATCATCAGAACGGCTTTGCGGTGCGCCACGGCCCCGGTGCCGACGAATTGCACGTCGGCGCTGAGGCCGAAATCGCCGGTGACGCGCTTCCAGACGAAATGAAATGCATCGGTGGCAGCCCAGATGTTGGCTCCGCCGCCGGTGACGCGGTATTCGCCGGTCGGGGCATCGTACACCGCGGCGCCGGGCATCGGGTTGGCGCCCACGTCCTGCCGGGCTTCGAAAATGCCGAGCGCGGAATTGCCGGTCTGGGCGGGAAGCGCCGTTACCAACGCGAACAAGGAAACGGCTGCGAGCAGAAATGGATTGCGCATGACGGAATCAGCATATCACCGCGCAGTCACGTGGGGCAGGTCCCCGACAGTCCCCGACCTGCCTTCTTTTTCAAGTTGGCAGGTCGGGGACCTGCCCCACGCCTTAGTGCCCGCCCTGCGGCCTCGGCGTGGCATCGCCGGCGGTCAGGCCGAGCGTCCACTTCACGGCTTCGATCCACATTTTCTGGATGTCCGGCATGTCCCAGACTTCGTCGCGGTGGCCGAGCGACGAATAGAAGACGCGCCCCTTGCCATAGTTATGCACCCAGGTGACGGCGAAATCCTTGTCGGTGCGGTGCACCTTCGGGTTGGTGAGATCCACCGAATCCGGGTCCACGCTCATCAGCACACGCACTTTCTCGCGCGAGTATGGCGCTTTGAACTGATAGATCTCGTCGTAGAAGGGAAACTTGTCCGGGAAATGCGCGGTGGCCGGGAAGGTCTTGTCCTCGGTGCGAATAGTGCAGTGCACCTGCATCCAGGGATGCTCGTTGAAGTAGCCGCCGATCAAATCGCCGAATTCGGGCCAGTTGTAATAAGTGTCGGTCGCGCTATGCGCGCCCAGGAAGCCCTTGCCATCGTCGCGCACGAAGGAGAGAAGATCCGCCTTCTGCTGATCGGTGAGGCCCAGGTCGCCAGTGGTGTAGAACCATACGGCGTCGAAATAATTCAGGTTCTTCGAATTGTTGGTGAGCTTGGCCTTGGTGAGGAGTTCGGCGTCGGTGCGGATGTAAGTGTCCCACAAGCCGGTCTGGCGGCCCAGCTTTTCGATGGTGGCCATGGCGTGCGAGACGGAATCGTGCTCGTATCCTTTCACCTCGCCGATCACCAGCAGCTTCTTGGCGGGCGGCTGAGCCTGTGCGGAAGCACAGGCGGCGAGCAACAGACAGACGAAGGCGGACAGGGATTTCGTTTTCATGGCGCTCCTTATAGCACACATGATGATACTCCCTGGCGCGGAGTTTTACGCGGCGGCGGCGGCTGGCTGGCCGCCCGGCGCCGCCGGCTTCAGGTAGAGGTTACGCAGGGCCGCCAACAAAAGCAGGATTACGGCAACCTGCAACGCGCCGGGCGGCAGGACCGGGATGAGAGCCACTATGGCGAGCGCGCGCACAGGCGCTGCAGCGAAGCGGCGAGCCTCCAGAATCAGCGGGAGAAAGAGAAGACCGTCGGAAATGGTGTTGTGCGGGACGATGAGAACGCCGCCCGCCAGCACGGCGGCCAGGGCCAGCTCCAGCGAGGCTTTGCGATTGATGAAGTACACCAGGAGCGCAACCACAACGGCCGCGGCGATCCAGATGGGATGGCCGTGAAACAAGCCGTTGAGGTTGTCCATATTGCGGAAAGCCGGACTCCCGCGCGCGTCACGCAAAGCGTTCCGGTAGGTCGCCAGGCAACCGGGGCCGTAGGCCACCAACGCGACTCCCAGCAGCAGGGCGACGGTGCCGGCAGCGGCAGCAATGGTTCGCCACAGCTTGCGCCGCAACACCACCAGGGGCAGCAGCACAAGTAGGTGAAACTTGATGGCGCCCAAACCGAAGAGCACTCCGGCGGCAATGGGGCGCCCGGTTTTCAGGCAATAATAAGCTCCGGCAACCAGCGCCAGCACGAATGCGACGTCCTGCCCGGCGGTGAAGTTGGAGGCCTCGGGCAGAAACCAGGCGCACGCGGCGGCGGCCACCAGGCGGTCGCAGGGCCAAAGCCAGAGGAAGATGCCCAGCGCGGCCAGCCCGAGGATACGCCACAGCCAGAGGGCGGCATCGAACGGCAACCGCGCCAGCGGCCACATGATGAGCCCGTAAAAAGGCGGCTTGATGAAAATGATGTAATCCTTGTGGCAGCCCATGGCGCGATCCTGCGCGGCGAACACCGCGTCGGGCGAATACATCGCCAAGCTGCCGGCCAGCTTCCCGCCCGCATAGAAGGCGCCGAAATCCACGCTGCACACGCTCAGGTCGCGGCTGAGGTGGCTGAAGATCCAAAAACGCAGGAGGATGCCGGCGACCAGGATGGCGATCACAATCGCGTGGCGCAATTTCATATGGTGGGGCATGCTTTAGCTTGCCCGTTTGCTCTTGCCATCTTCCGAGAAAGATCCAGTATAACGACCGCGCGGGCCGCCTGCGGTACGCTGGGAAGTGGTCATGATCGGCATGGCGATGGCGTTATTCGCGGCGGCGTTGCCGAACGCAGTGGTGCTGCGGCCGGTGGTGAATATGTACTCCAAACCATCGGAAGCGGCGGGGGTGGTCTCGCAGGCGATCTACGGCGCCAACGCGGCCCTGCTGGAACAGCGCGAAGGTTGGGCGCGGATCCGCACCGTGGACGAATACACCGGCTGGGCGCCGCTGGCCGCGCTGAAGGTCGGCCCGCCCTATGCCGTTGCGGGGCAACTGGCAACTGTGACCAGCCTGTTCGCGCACATCTATCGTGAGCCCGATGTCACCGTGCACGCGCCCATGCTCACCGTGCCGTTCGAAACAAGACTGGAAACTACCGGCGACGAGCAGGGGCGCTGGCGCCAGGCGCGGCTGGCGGATGGGCGCGCAGGCTGGGTGCAAGCGGGCGATGTGACCCTCAACGAGGCGCCCCTAAACACCGCGGAGATGCTGGCGCTAAGCCACCGTTTTCTGGGACTGCCGTACACCTGGGGCGGAACTTCCAGCTTCGGCTACGATTGCTCGGGCCTCGTCCAAATGCTCGAGCGGCGTCACGGCGTGATGCTGCCGCGCGATGCGCAGCCGCAGGCGGATTGGAGCGGTCTCAAGCCGGTGAGCCGGACGGATCTCGCGCCCGGCGACCTGCTGTACTTCGGCGCTTCGCCCGAGCGCATCACGCACACGGGTATGTATCTGGGCGACAGCCAATTCATCAGCGCCACCACCTACCAGACGCCCGTGGTGCGCATAGACAGTCTGGATGACCCGCACTGGTCGCGCCTGCTGGTGGCGATGAGGAGAGTGAAATGAACCGGAGAAACTTCGTGATGATCGCGGCGGCGGCCTGGCCGCTGAGCCGGGTGACGGCGGCAAGCGGAGGCACGGCGCTCGAAGCCAAAATCGTCCGACTCAACCTGCGGCACACCTGGACCACCACCATGTCGTCGAGCCAGTTCCGCGACACGCTGCACGTGAGCTACACGCGCGACGGCATCACCGGTCACGGCGAAGGCGCGCCGATCGTCCGCTATCACGAGGACGCCGAGGGCGCGCGCCAGGCGGTGGAATCGGTGCGCGGGTTGCTGCTGGCGGCGGATCCGATGCAGTTCGACAAAGTGATGGCCGCCGTTTTCGGACGCGTGGAAGGGGCCTGGGCGGGCAAGGCCGCCATCGATATCGCGCTGATGGATTGGGTGGGTCAGAAGCTGGGCATCCCGCTCTACTCGTATTTCGGACTCGATCGCGGGGACGCGCCGGTGACCACGTTCTCGATCGGTATCGACACACCCGAGATCACGCGGCAGAAGACGCGGGAGGCCGCGGATTTTCCGGTGCTCAAGGTGAAGGTGGGTCTGGCCACCGACGAGCCGACCATCGAAGCCGTGCGCAGCGTGACTTCGAAGCCCCTTCGCGTCGACGCCAATGAAGGCTGGAGAGACAAGGAAGAAGCGGTACGCAAGATCAACTGGCTGGAGAAGCAGGGGGTCGAGTTCATCGAGCAGCCGATGCCGGCGGAAATGGTGGAAGAGACGCGCTGGGTGCGCGCGCGTGTGCACATCCCGATCATCGCCGACGAGGCCTGCCGGCACGCGTCCGACATCCCGAAACTGAAAGACGCATACGACGGCATCAACATCAAGCTGGATAAGAGCGGCGGATTGCTGGAGGCCTGGCGCATGATCGCGGTGGCGAAATCGCTGCGCATGAAGACGATGCTGGGCTGCATGGTGTCGAGCTCGGTGACGGTAACCGCCGCCGCGCACCTGTCGCCCCTGGTAGATTACGCCGATCTCGACGGCAATCTGCTCATCGCCAACGACCCGTTCACAGGCGTGAGAGTGGAGAAGGGGAAGCTGATATTGCCGGAGCGGGCGGGGTTGGGGTTGAGGGCGGCGTAGGCCCGTGGGCGAAGCGGGGCATCTCCGCTGTATGGCCGGGGGGCGCTTACGGCCGTATTTCACCGGCTTATTTGCGACAGGATCACGAGACGCGCACGGGCCTGATTTCAGGCCTCCGGCTTTCGTCGCAAGACCTACCCTTTGCGAGACGCAAGCTCGGCAGCATTCAAGGCGATCTCAATAGTCATGTCATCGCGCCGAACAAAAAACACCCCGGCACATTGCCGGTGGCAACCCGAACAGAACCCACTATAAGAGTACTCGCGAGGCTCCGAATCGGGTAGCTCAACGCGGCCGACGGTAAGGGTCTCGACTTCCGTACTGGGACAGCTCGGCGTGGAGCACGCTCGTTCCATCGGAACCCTGATTCTTAGGAGATGCTCTTGCGGTGTCATACCTTATGATCTGACCGCGGGGAACGCCGCGCAAGTCACACTGAACGGATCGTCCTGAAACCCGCCCCTTGCGAGACACGGGGGCGTGAAAGAGCTTACCGGTCGAGGGCGGCAAGTTGTCTGACTATTTCCGCCTTTATGGCCTCGTCCGTTTGCTGTCCTATCGACACGATGATTCGTCTCGGCTTCTCACCCTTCTTCGAGAAGTCAGCAAAGCACGTTGTGCTGTTCGCAGGGCACTCGGCAGTGGAGAGGGCCCAAGTCGAGCCGAACTTTTCGGCGGCCTCAGCGACCGCCGCATTACAAAGAGCCTTCCATTGCTGCCCTAACATTTCATTTCACGTCCTTCCTTGCGGCAAGCTTAGCGCCTCCCCTTTTTTGAAACATCTCCCGCGCGGGGGGCCTCACTCCCAAGGCTCATCAGAACACTTAAAACCTTTCAGAAGGTATGCCTTCAAAACTGAGGCGGCGCTGACTGTAAAGTTCTGACTCTTCTGATCGAGCTTCGACCCAAACCGGATAGTAAGGTCGTCCAGCAGCTTCGCTTTCTCTGCCTTTGTGATTATCAGGTGGCTTACGTGATTTTTGGAGTCTGGTCTTTGGTCTATGAGAGTCGCAAAAATCAAAGGTGTGGCCTCAACGATGGCGCGGTCAACAAATTCGAGTGAGGCCCTTATTTTAGGCATCTCGGCGGCCATTTTCTCGTAATCGGCACCCGGTTTCGGGCCACCCAAAAAGGCGGTGCTGATATCGATCAGTCTTTGATGTAGCTCCATTTTTTGCGCGTAGAACCCAGCAAGATTCTTAGTGAGCTCATCGAACGGCGGCTTAAGAAGCATGCCCTTCAACATGCGAATCTGTGACCCTAGCTCTAGCTGGATTGAAGTACTGGTATGGATGGCGTTTGCAAAAACCTCATCCTCCTTACCTGCGGCTTGTTCCTGCTCACCTGCAGCCCGGAGAGTTTCAAATTCCCCGAGTTCACGAACGTATTCGGTTACAAACGCGAGGTGGGGTGTTTCCGGTTTTTCAGCCCCGAAAGTTGGGGGCAGTAACGCCGCAAAGGCGACCACGAAAAAAACGGCTCTATGTACCACGGCGGTCTAACTGTATCGCCTTGCACGCTGGCAGGGTTGCCGCTTTTCATTGGCCCGGATGCAAGGGCGGGCCGCGTTCGTGACGCTCAAGCCCAAGGGCTCAATACGTTGGCGCGGGACAAAACCTCCGGGGTGAGGGGAATTCTTCATAGGCATGGTTCGATCTCAATTCTTGGCGCCGGCGATCTCTTCGAGCAGGCGCTCGACTTCGGCGGCGGGATCTGGGGCTCTGGTTACTTGGCGGCCGATCACGAGGTAGCTGGCGCCGTCGCGCAAGGCTTCGGCGGGGGTGGCGACGCGCTTTTGATCGCCGCGATTGGCGCCGGGCGAGCGCACGCCTGGCGTCACCAGAATGGGCGCGGGGCCGAAGAGGCGGCGCAGGTCCGCGGCCTCGAGCGGCGAGGCCACGATGCCATCCACGCCGCACTCCATCGCCAGCCGCGCGCGGCGGCCCACCAGCTCGGCGATCTCGCCTTGGTAGCCCATCTCTTCCATATCTTCGCGGCCAAAGCTGGTGAGCACGGTGACCGCAAGCAGCTTCAAGTCCGCACCGGCGCGGCCTTCCACCGCCGCGCGCATGACCGAACCAACCGCGTGCACGGTCAGGAACCGCACGCCGGTGCGCGCCACCTGGGCCACCGCGCGTTTCACGGTTTCCGGGATGTCGTACATTTTGAGATCGAGGAAAACTTCTTTGCCCTGATCGATCAACTCGCGTACGATCTCCGGGCCGGCGGCGGTGTACAGCTCCAGCCCAACCTTATAAAAGCCGACGCGTTCGCCGATGCGCTTGACCAAGGCACGCGCATCAGCCGCGGTTTCCACGTCGAGGGCAATGATGATGGGGTTGTAGTTCATATCAGTCGAATCGCCTTTTCGCCGCGATCCAGCACGCGGCCGATACGGTAAGCGCCTTCGAGCGCCTGTTCGAGGCGCGCGGCATCGGCTTCGGCCAGCGAGATCAGCAGGCCGCCGGAAGTTTGCGGGTCATAGAGCAGATCCTCGATCTCGCGCGGCAATTCGCGCATCGCTTCCACCACACAGGAGGCGAACTCGCGATTGTTCTTGAGGCCGCCGGGAACGGCACCCAGCCGCGCATACTCGACGGCTCCAGGCAGAAACCGCACCCGATCCGTTTCGATTTCGAGCGTGACGCCGCTGGCGAGCGCCATCTCCCGCGCATGGCCAATCAAGCCGAAGCCGGTGACGTCGGTGCAGCCGTGGACACCCAAGCGCAGCATTTCCTCCGCCGCGCGCCGGTTCAGGGTGAGCATCTGGCGCACCGATTCCTCGACGTGGTCCGGCTCCGCCAGACCGCGCTTCAATGCGGTCCCGATCACGCCGGTGCCGAGGCGCTTGGTAAAGACCAGCGCGTCGCCTGGCATCGCGCCTGCGTTGGCGGTGACACGCGCCGGATGCACGGTGCCGGTGACCGCGTAGCCGAATTTGATTTCATCATCGGCCACACTGTGGCCGCCCAGAATCGAACAATCGGCCTCATGCATCTTTTCGGCGCCGCCCTTGAGAATCTGCTGCAAGTCCTCCACATTGCCCTTGGCAGGATACGCGACAATCGAGAGCGCCGAAATCGGCCGGCCGCCCATGGCGTAAACGTCGCTCAGCGCATTGGCGGCGGCGATAGCGCCGAAGGTGTACGGATCGTCCACGATGGGAGTGAAAAAATCGACGGTCTGCACCAGGGCAAGCTCCGCCGTCAGCTTGTACACGCCGGCATCGTCGGCAGTGTCAAACCCGATCAGCACGTTCTCATTTGCCCAGCGGGGGACGCTCGCCAGAACCTGGTCCAACAACTTTGGACTCAGCTTGGAAGCTCAACCCGCTGCCTTCACGTGCGCCGTCAGTTTGCGAAGCTGCGTGGTATCTTCCATCGCATCGTTGGCTCCTTCACTATAATAACGGCAATGTATCGCACCCTCCTTTTTTCCGCCCTGCTGCTGGCTTTGGCGCTGGCGCTCGCGTCCCGCGACCCCAGCTCCGATCCGCGTCTGAGTAAGGCTTCGCGGATTGCGGAGCGCAATGGCTGGATCCAGGTTCACCTGGAAGGCTCGCCCGCGGAGATCGGCTTCCAGCACGGTTTTCTGCTGGCCGATGAAATCGAGGATACCTTCAAGGTGATTTCCGCCGAGTTCGCGCACGACGAAAAGCGGGACTGGGCGTTCTTCCGCTCGACCGCGCGCGATATTTTCTGGCCGCACGTGGAGGAGGAGTACCGCGCCGAGCTCAACGGCATCGCGGAAGGAGTGAAAGCGCGCGGCAGCAAGCTCGACCTGTGGGACATCGTGGCGCTGAATTCCTGGCTGGAGGTGACGTACTACACCAAGCAGCTTAATCACAGGACCGGCGGCACCGCCGGCCGTTGCAGCGCCTTCGTGGCCACCGGCAGCTATACGGCGGACGGTCGCGTGGTGATCGGCCACAATAACTGGACCACCTATGCCGATGGCGAGCGCTGGAACATCGTCTTCGATATCGTGCCGGCCAGCGGTTACCACATCTTGATGGACGGCATGGCCGGCCTGATCCACAGCGGCGACGATTTCGGTATGAATTCGGCCGGCATCCTCATCACGGAGACCACCATCAGCGAATTCTCCGGCTTCGACCCGAACGGCGTTCCCGAATTCGTGCGCGCGCGGAAGGCCATGCAATATGCCGCGTCCATCGACGATTTCGCGCGGATCATGAAGGAAGGCAACAATGGCGGCTACGCCAACAACTGGCTGGTAGCCGACCGCAATACCAACGAGATCGCCGATCTGGAACTGGGTCTCAAGAACGTGAATCTCAATCGGACGCGGGACGGTTTCTTTGTCGGTTCGAACTTTCCGATCAATCCCCAGTTGATCCGCGAGGAGACAACCTTCAAGGTGGATGACTCCGGCAATTCGGCAAACGCGCGCCACTCGCGCTGGCTGGCGCTGATGGAAGAGAACCGGGGCAAGATTGACGTCGCCGCGGGACAACGTTTCCTGGCCGACCACTACGACGCATTTGCGAAGAAGGTCCAGCCCAGCGAGCGCACGTTATGCGGCCACGCCGACCTTTCCCCCCGCGGGATAGCGGACTGGCTGGAGCCGTACGCTCCGGCTGGCGCGGTGCAGAACAAAGTGACCAGCGCCGCGCAGGCCGTGAAGATGTCCTTCACGGCCGCCCTGGGCCACGCTTGCGGCCGCGACTTCCATTCCGCCGCGCACCTGGCCCGATACCCGGAGTACGGGTGGTACGGACGGATCCTCCACGACATGGATGCCAGGCCGTGGACGGAATTCCAGGCGAAGCAGGCGACGCCGTAGCAGGCCGTCCCGCCCTTTTTTCGTTGGCATTGAGAACTTTGGTTAAAGGTCTCCGCCAGACGCGCCGATAGTGGTAACTGAGTTGGACCTATGCTCTCCATCCGCAACAACATTACCGAATTGGAGCGGCTCGCCGCGGAGCGCGATACAGCCGTCGACTGCTATCGCGACGTCCTTCACAACGTGGCGAACTACGCAGTGGAACTGGACGATCAGGTTACCTCTCAGCATCGCCGCTACGTAACGGCCGTCGCGGAAGGCCTAACCTCCACCGCCGAGTCGCTGCGCGAAGCCGGCGCCACGTTGCGGGCGCTGTTGCGCGACTACCGGGCCAAGGCGGCTGAGTACCTGAACAATATTCGCGAGCAACTGGCGTCCACCGCCCGCGCTCTCGAGGAGGTGATGGAATCGCTGGCGCAGACCGACGGCGATTGCGAAACCCGAATGCGCAGCGCTCTCGGTGGTCTGCGGGAACTGGCGCAGCAGCCGGCGGCTGAACCCGTTCGCGAGCTGCTGTTGTCGGCGGCGAATGCGGTCGGGAACAGTGTGGAGGAGATGCGGAAACAGCACCGGGCCCATGTGGCGCAATTCATGACGGAAATTCGCATGTTGCACAGCCGGATCGGCCAACTGGAATCGGCCGCCTCCATCGACAGCGTTACGCAATTGCTGACCCGCGGCGAGATCGAAAGGCACATTAGGAGCCTGGAAAAGGGCAACGTCAGCCTGCTGCTGATAGCCACCTCGGGCCTCCGGCTGTCGGAGGTACGTTTTAACGGTGACGTGGCGGCGGAACTGGCGGGCGCGTTCACCAAGCGGCTGCGCAACGTCCTTCCCTCGAACACGGTGATCGGACGGTGGAGCACCGAGGAATTCGTGGCCATCCTGGACGCGTCTGCGGCGGATGCCATCAAAGCTGCCAAGGCCGTTGCCGAACAACTCTCCGGTACCTATTCTTGTTTGCTGGACGGAAAGGTTGTCCGCCCCGACCTGCAGGTCCGCGTGATGGTGGTTGAGGGCGCGGAGGGGAACCCGGAACGGCTGCTGGCGCGCGTTCGCGAATTCATGACTCGGACCTTGGAGGTGCCGGCCTAGCTACTTTCCGGCGCAAAAATGAGAGGCCAGGTTCTTTCGGCTCAGGGTCTCGGTCGCCGGGACTCTGCAGGATCGTACAAGTTTCCGTCCCGAAACATTTTTGAAGATATTTGTCATTTTTGTCTTGACGGCAAAAACAGACAGATCTATCTTAATATTAAGTTATGCGTAAGCAACAACGGCTCATAGAGCAACTCCTCCGTGCTACGGAAACCATGGTCCAAGGTGGCCTGTCGGAGACCTCTCGCCGTTGCGGCAATCCCGGTTGTGCCTGCTATCGCGCCCCCCAGCACCTCCACGGAC
>PLOR01000119.1 GCA_003142185.1 Bryobacterales bacterium | reverse complement strand
CTTTAGATCGGTCGACTCGTCCCCCGTCAGGGACGCCTTGAAATAAACGATCTTGCCCGCCGGCGCTTTCAGGTCCGCCTGCTCGTAATGTATGGTGCCCACCGCACAGTGCCGCTTGCTCCGTTGCCCATCCTTTTCCGGCGTGATATCCTTCACATTCAAGTCGATATCGATCCCCAGGTCGATCCGGCACTTTCGGATCGCGTTTCCGAGCCCCCGATATTCGTACTTCTCGTCCTGCTCCGCGTCGCATAGGACGATCAAGCCGCAGCGCCGTTTCACCATTTCGTAGAGGGCCATATTCTCGAAATGCCCGCCGTCGGAAAGGTGCACGTAGGCCGCCTCATCCGAGGTCCCGGCGAGCAATTCATTCAGCAGATACTGTAGTCCAATCCGCGGGGTCGCTCGACTGGATGTCCTGCGCCGCGGATTCCCCAGCCACTGCCCAAGCCGGACGTTGAACACGGTCATCAGAAACGCCACCGGCGTCGAGGTGTAGAACCCCATGTTCGGGTCCGCCGCCGCTCCTGAAATTGCCATTGCGGTTCCCAAGTTAATGCCTCCGTTTGGCGGCGGATACGCGTATTCCGCCGTCGGGCGGTAACCGAACCGTTCGAGTCCGGCTTTCCGCTTTGGCCGTGCATCTCCGTGCAGCAAAGGACTGTCCTGTTCTTCCAGCCACACGTCATACCCGCAGTAGAGCGGCGTCATCACAAACGACTCCGCCTTCCTTTCCTGCCAAGCCAGATCCTGTCCTTTCACCAGATTCAGGGCCGCGTTGAACACCGGGTAGGGGCCGTCGTAATCATTCGCGGCCGTCAGAGCCGTTAGCGGCATGTCGTCGTTTTCGTCGAAGCCCGTAAATCGATTCGGCGATCGTCTGTTCGACGCGCCCAGAAAGCACCTCACCAACCGGTTTCGATAGAGCAAGTGCATGGAGAACTGATTGATGTCCAGTCGCCACGACATCACCACCGCAACCACAGCGCATCCAACCAGTGCCGCGCATAGCCGGTAATTCGCGATGGTTTTCGGGAGCCACACGAAGAATCCTCCGCCAGCCACCTTCTTGGCATACTCCAAGATATATTTCGACTGGATCCAGTCAATTGAGTACGAGAGCCAGCACAACAATCCCACCACGAATATGTAGGGCGCTGCCTTCGCCAGCCAGTCTTTCCAGTTTATTTCTCCAGGATTTCCCGAATTGTTTCCCTTGGCCGCCCACAGGCCGGCCGCCGTCGTCATGATCCATGCCGGAGTCAGATACTTTGCCGCAACCGCCCCCCACGCTTCTTTCACGAATGAAGTGCGCATGAAAGCGGGAAAATAGAGTGCCAGCCAAAAGAACGCCAGCCACGCAACTCCCCACAGCATTAGCCATCCGCCCAGCCGTCCCCACCATTCCCGCCGGCTGTCGCGAAATGGAGCCCCCATCAGTCCGATGTGCAGGGTTCCCGTCAGCAGAAAAACTCCCAGCACGAGCGGCACGCCAAACGTCAGGTCCGCCTTCGGGCTCCAACTTCTTGTGTATTCCGACAGCCACGCATACAGCCAACCCGCCAACGCGCCGGCTAGCACGGCGGTGACGACCATCGTAAACGGCGCGGCTATGCTCCGCAGTATCTCCGCTATCTTGCTGAGTATCTCCTTCATTCTTGGCCAAAACCGCTTGGCCTTCGGTGGCTGCTTGAGCTTCGGCTTTCTCGCACTCCATTGCAGCCACTGCAATAACGACCCAAGGACAATTGCCAACAGCCAAACAGCTCCATACGCTGCAACTCCCGCATACGTCGCAACACTATACGGAACGGGCGCGCCTTGGCCTGCACGAAATCGCAACGCTTGCCACAGAGCCCCTAGAATCGCGCTCCCCAAAAGCGGTCCGGCCACCAGGCAGAGAATCTGTTTTTGTTTGGTGAGCAACAGCACCTTTCTTACCCACAGAATATGTATCTGCCTGGTTAGCGACAACAGTTTCCCCTTCCCGCGCCTGGTGAGATAGATCATGTTGTTCACGATCACCACGAACGCGATAGCCAGCAGCACGGCCACCAATCCGATCACTTCCCGATTGGTCAGCGCCGCCAGCGCCGGGACTCCCCACCGGAGGGCTGCGCGCGGCAGCAACAGGAGCGCTGCCAGTACGGTCAGCAACACCAGTTGGTTCAGCAGAACATTACGCAGAACGATCCCCGCCGCCGCTAACGTGTCACCACTGACGAGCCCCATTTTGGGCGTCAGGTAATTGCTAAACACGCGCAGAAATCGGATCTCCCGCGGTTCGTTGTCCTCTTCCTGGTGCACGCGGTTGGTCGCCAGCCGGTTTTGCACCTGTGCGAAACTCCCGCGCCGTTTTGTCCACGCCGCCAGCCACCCTCCGATGTATCCACCTCCCGAAACCGTCGAGAGATAATCGAACCGGGAAAGCAGCTTGAGTTCCGCCAGTGCCTGGAGCGCGCCCAGATTGAACGTCGCACTTCGAATTCCGCCACCCGAGAACGCTAGCCCAACCAGGTTTGCAGCGTGCGCGTCCTCAGTCGCTTTAACCCACTCTTTGTCGTGAGTCTGCCATTCCGGCGCGGGCTCAACTTCCGGGAGCGGCACTTCCGGTGCGGGCGCTGGCTCCCGAGGCCGCCCGACACCACAGTTGCCGTGATTCTCCGGCATGCGTTTCAGGCGGACTTTCTTGATTTCGGCCAGTTCGCCTTGCAGCACAGGCCCCAGCGACACGGCCTCCTTCGGAGTGCGCGGTTTCGCCGCTCGATCGGAGCCCCCCGGCATGTTGTCCATGTTCTTCTCCGCGGTGGCAGGTGAAACGTCCTGCCGCTTGTTCATGGTTCCCCTGTTTATCTCGCGGCCAACGGGATGTCATCAAAGGTCACATTGGTGCAAGCCGCTGTCAAGCGAGGAGTAACCCATAACGGCGCCGCGCCCGTCATGCCGGTTGCGAGACAGCCGACCATGGCACGATTGAATTCCCTGATGTCATCGCCGAAGTCTTTGATCGAGGCTGGCGCGCGGAGGATGCATTTCTTGTGACTCTCCGGATCGGCGGAACACCGAGCGCCGCCGGTCTCATTTTGCACGATACGGTCGGATACGAATCGCGTGCCATAAGCCAGATCGGCCGCGGTTGGCACCACCATGGCACTCAAGATCGCGATGCTGCTGTGGTACTCGGCGGCCGGACGCCGTGGAATGCCGATCAGCGATCCGATGTAAGGGATCTCCAGTCCGGGTAAAGGCAGCAGAGGAAAACGCGTGCGCGCGCGTAAGAGTTGGGCGGAGAGCGATGAGACCTCGAAGATTTTCAGCGAGTCGATGCGCATCTTGGTCTGTGTGTCGTGCTTGGCCACGCGTGAGAGATCGTCGTTGGCGTTGCTTGCTTGCCCGGCCGTGTAGAGCGCCGGATCCCCGGTCTCGTCCACGTTCAAAACGACGCTGATCTCCGCCGCGGAAGCTCCGGGCAGACTTCGCGGCATGAGATCCACTTTGAGCCCGCGCCCGATCTTGGCCGAAGTGTTTTGCATGCTGTTCAATGCGCCTGCCATCGCCGCGGCTGCGCCCGCGCCGAGGTTGTTGCCGAGCACAGCCGGCACACTGCCGGAGGCCTGGCTGATTGAACTCATCAATTGCTGCAATGTAGGCGCCGTAGTTACGTCCAGGTAACTCTGCGTCGTGGTGTCGACAATGGTTTCATTCCCGCTCACCGTCCGCACCGTAACCATTCCGCTGTTTTGGAAGCACTTGGGATCGTCCCCGGACCGCTTCCCTTGGGCAGCGCAGACTAACCGATTGTCGCGGGAAAGCGTCTGGGAGAGAAACGTCTGGAAGGTCCGAATGTCACGGCTGAAAGCATCGACCATGGGGCTCAACGCCGTGTTCAGCGCCTGGGCGCTCTGGCCCAAATCATAAGACGAGAATTCGTGTGGGAACTCAGTAGCGATCTTGTAATTGAAAAGGAAATTGGCCACCGCGCTCCGCAGCAAAAAGATCGGCTCGGAGGTATTGGAACCTGCCGGTGGCGGGCTCAGATATGCCCCGGCCGCCTCCCGGAAGCATTCGAAAAACGGACCCGGGGTTTTGTCATATGCCAGTAAGTCGGTTTGTTCGCACGTCGCTTGGCGGGCCGGCCGGGTGCCGGCGGTAACGCCTTCCATGGAGTCCAACGCGTCATTGGCGACGGCAAGCGCTTTGTCGTTGGCCGCGGCAATCACGGCCAGCAGTAGGTCGGTCAACCTCGGTTTCAGCGGATGGAAGAGCTCCGTGTATCCGAGGCAGTATTGATTGGCGGCGCAGACGCCCCAGTCGGCACGCGTCTTGTCATCCAGTGTCACGCCATTCCGGTAGGCGAGAAAATCCTGCGACGCGCTCTGATTGGTCTTTGGGAGGTTGGCTTCCCTAGCATTCGCTACGTAACGATGGGCCACATATTTGTAAAATGCCTCATCATAGAAATCCGCCGGATTGGCAGCGTGTTGCTTAACCACCTCCCAGCCCTTTAACACCGCCAATTGCAGCCGTCCGTTAAATTCGGAAACGTCATCTCTGACGATTTCGCCGGCGTTGGCGGAGCGTTTCGGGTCGGAAGTCGACGCCTGAACCGACCAGACGTTGACGATCATCTCCGGCCGGGGCAGATCCAGCATAGCCACGATCCGCCGCTTTTCGTCGACCGCGGCATCGTCGCCGGGAGTCGGCTCCGAGAAGATCAACATATCCGGCGTTGCGGCGACGGCAGCGTCGGGCGAAGATTGTTTCTGGCTGGCTTGTCCGGAACCGCTCGCTACGCTAGCTTGCGCGGGCGAGGTCGCGCTACCACTCTGACTCCCCGAGTCGCCGCCGGCAGTGCCGGCAGGCTTGGTAGCGGCACCGTTTCCGGCGCCGGTCCCAGTTGCCGCGCTCTTCGATCCGGTCCCGCCATTCTGGCCAGCGCTCGTACCGCTATTGCCTGGCGCGGCATTTGCTTTCTGCCCGCCACCGCCAGTGGTGTCCGGGGTTGAGGTGCCCACGGCATTCACAGTAATATTCGGTCCACTGGTCTGACTGCCATGACCGGAGCCTTGGGATCCGCCGCCTCCGTTCAAAACTGTCGCCACTTCCGATCCGTCCGAGTAGAATACCCGGTCAACCGGAGACACTGGATACGGGCGCCAGGCGATGTCGCGGACATCCGTCAGGAACTGTTTCCAGACATCGCAGTCGGGCGCGCTGTCGCTGGAGACTCGAATCTTATCGGGCCCGATGCTTTCCACGGCGAACCCACCGTAGTTAAGGCCCGTGACTTTGCTGCCGACGTCCCCTAAGCTCCGGTCGTGAGGAACGGTAAGTTCAATCTCGAACTTTCGCATGTTGGCCAGCTTGGTAATGTTGTCTTCCAGATTCTTCAGTAGGTCGCGATCGGAATCAAGATCCTTGGCGTCCTTAGACAAGGCCCTGGTGGAGTACACCAGAAGGTCGCGGCTTCCGCGCGCTACCACCGAAAACGGAATCGGGTCACCGATCAACTGCGCGACGTCGGCGGCGGAAAGAGCCCGATTGTCGCCCTCGGGAAGATAGTCCGTGCATGCGCCGTGCGCTGCGCTTTGAGGAGGCAGTGAAATAGCTTCAATGAAGTACTTGCCGCTTGGGCCAGGGGGTTTCGCGGCAGTGTCCGGCGGATTCGGTTTGGGCGTTTGGGCCTTGGCGGGAGGCGGGACAGGGGAAGCACCCTTCTTGGCCGCGGGGGGCTGGGCTATGCCCTGGATCGCCGCACAAAGAATGAGCAGCCCGTTCGCAAACCAGATTCCTTGTTTCATATATTTAGGTGTTGGATTAGCCAGGATCTCCATTTTGGCGTCCTGGCCGGCATTTGATTGTACATCCAACCGCCCGTTATAGAGCGGTTTTTTTCATTCTTTTCCTATGGTCCGGACCGATGACGAGCAGCGCATAGAGTCCAGTTACCAATCGGAGCGACGAGAGCCCGTAAGGGAAGCCGCGCGGTGATTTGCAACAATAGCCCACAGGGCGAGCCACACCACCGCCAGCGCCCAGCCCGCCACCACGTCACTCGGATAGTGGTAGCCGAGATACACGCGTGAGAATCCGAGGAACGCCGCCATTACCACCACCGCCGCGCGCCACCGCGCTCCCGCTGCCAGGATGCCGGCCAGGATCCCAAAATACACCGCCGGCACAAACGCGTGTCCGCTCGGGAAGCTGTACGTCTCCGTGGGTACGAGCCCAAAGAAGACTTCCGGCCGCGGCCTGTGAATCAGCGCCTTGAGCAGTTGCGCCGCCACTTCCGCGCTCAGGCTCCCGGCCACCAGCAGGTAAGCCGCTTTGCGCTCGCCTCGCTTCTCCCAGCGCCACACTAAAATCGCCGCCAGCGGCACCAGGAAGTATTCCGAGCCCAGCATCGTGATCAGCCGCATGGCCGCGGTCAGCGCCGGAAACGCCCAAGCGTGGATGGCCGCCCGCACCGGCAGGTCGAACCCGATCGTCTGGCCGCGCGCCAGCGGATACGCCATCGCCCCAAATACCAGCAGCCCGCCAATCGCCGCCGCCGCGCGAACCCGCCGATCCATTCTCCCCACCTTGACGAGAATACACCAACGGTACGCCGCCAGAGCGAAGCAGTAGACGTATACTTTCAAGCATGAGACTCAAGAACGCGGCGCTCTTCGCATTGATCGGGATGATTCTGCTGACGGTTCTGCTGGCAGCGAGCTTCATCCGTGACGTATCGAATCTTCTGGCTGGCTTGATTGCTGCGATAACGGTGTTGATATCGCTAATTCACTTGCTGGCTAGCCTGGGTGTGACAGTATTCCTCTACGTGTTCCATAAATCCCAGCCTTGATGACCGGTGTGGTGCGATCCTATTCGGCCTACTGATGCACGGCGGTATAGAGCGTCTGCGTGCCAGGCGCGCCGCCCAGATTGAAAGTAAGCGGCACCAGATCGTTGTCCGGCACTTGCGGCACCACGATGTTGAACTGATATAGCCCGACATACGCAGGCGCCAGGCCCGCGTACGGCACTTGCTGCGCCGGCGTCTGTCCGAACAGAAACTGCAAAGTTGCGGAGAGCTGGTTGGCCGCGGTCACGATCTGGCCCGCGGGTATGTTCGGTACAACCGAACCGAAGCCAACTCCGTAGATCACGACCGTCTCGCCGGGCCTGGCCGGCCGTGAACTGACACCTGCGATCGCGCCGGTTGGAAGAACATAGGTCCCGTCGGAGAGCTGCGCTACCACGTATTGGTTCGCGCCGATTTTGAACTGCGGCGGAGCCAGCAGACCCGGCTCGGTTGCGTTCACCGTGATGTTCACCGGCGCGCTGGTCGAATTTCCGCTGGTGACCGTCAGCGGCAACGAACCCGGACCGATGCCCGAAGGCAACTGTGCATTCACCTGGCCCGGCGAGATGTAATCGATGAACGCCGATTGATCGCCGATGGTCACCTTCACGCCGCTGAGCGAAGTGGGCGCGCTGTTGCCGTTGAAATCCGCGGCGGTCCAAGAGCGCGTGATGGATGCCAGGTTCGACCCGTAGATCTCGACCCAGCTCCCTGGCGCAGCGGCGGAAAAAGCGCCGAACGCCCCCGCGGTTACCACGCCTCCGGGAGTGATGACCGGAGTATTGGCGGACGCAGCCGAGGTCACGTTCAACAGGACGGAAATCGAAAGCGCCGAAGGGTTCTGACCGTTGGCAACCACCAGGTCGGGTTTGCCGTCTCCGTTCAAATCCGCGACCGCGCCGGCGCCCGCGGAGCCGGATACGAAAGACACTTCCGGCTGAAAGGTGCCATCGCCGCGGCCCAGCAGGAAAGTGAAATCGGTGTCGCCACAACAATGCAGCACGATTAAATCCTGCTTGCCGCTGCCACTGAAATCCGCCACCATCGCTTGCGTGGGTCCAAAATCGGTGGGAACCAGGACGCCCGGCTGAAACGTTCCGCTGCCGTTGCCCAGGAATGTGACCAGGTCGTAATTGAAGCTGGTGTTGAAGTCCGGCGCCTCGGCCGTTACCACCAGATCCGGCTTGCCATCGCCGTTGAAATCGCCCACCGATACCGAGCCCGGGTTGAACCCGGCCGTATAGCTGCTGGCTTGAAACCCGCCGCTGCCGTTTCCGAGCAGAATGGTGAGGCCGCCGGGATCGGAGGCATTGAAAGCGGTTCCCGAGTTGACCACCGCCAGGTCCAGGTTGCCATCGCCGTTCAGATCGGCGGCAGCAAGCGCGGTGGGATTGCTTCCTACCGGGATATTCTTCGGGGCTTGGAACGTGCCGTCTCCGTTGCCCAGAAGAATCGAAATGTTGTTGGAGCCGGGGATCGTCACGGCGATGTCGAGCTTCTTGTCGTTGTTGAAATCGCCCAGCACGATGGCCGCGGCGCCCGGCGAACTGGACGATGTGCCGACCGGCGATGCGAAGGTGCCGTTTCCGTTGTTCAAAAGGACGTAAATGAATCCGCTCTGGTCGGTGACCACGAGGTCGGGCTTTCCATCCCCGTTGACGTCGCCCTCGGCGATAAACAGCGGCGAAATCGTAGTCCCCCCGGCGCCCAATGGCAGAGGGGTGGGCGTGGCAAACGCTCCGTTGCCCTTGCCGAACAAGATCGAAGTCGCCGTGGCGATGTCCGGAATGCCGTCGCCGTTGAAATCGGCGGCCACCGCAACGGCTCCGGCGTCGCCTACCACCGGATAGGTTGCCGCTCCGACGAAGGTGCCATCGCCGTTGCCGAACAGGACGTCGATCACCTCGGAATACTGCTCGGGGGTCAGGGCATCGGGATGCCCCGCGGCGAAGACCAGGTCGAGATTGCCGTCGCCGTCGAAGTCCTCGACCCAAAATGCGTCCGGCTCGTAGCCGATGGAGTAACCCACAGGGGCGGAAAACGTGCCGTTTCCTTGATTGAGATAAATGAACACATCGCCCGCATTGCCGTCGGTGAGTGCGATGTCGATTTTGCCATCCTTGTTGAAGTCCCCCGCCGCGACAAAGGCCAACGAGGCGGAGGTGACGATGAGCGGCGTGGGCGGTTTAAAGGTTCCACCGGCCGCCCCGTACAGGACGGATACTCCCGCGCTGGTGGAGACCACCAGGTCGGGGATACCGTCGCCGTTGATGTCAGCCACCACTGGGCGGCCGATGTACGCCGACGCTTGCGGTAAGGAGTACGTGGCGCCAGGAGTGAGCGTGCCGTTCGCGCTTCCGAACAGGATGACGAGGTTGGCGGCTCCGGAATTCGTCACCGCCAGATCGGTGCGGCCATCGCCGTTGAAGTCCCACGCTACGATGCCGCCGGCGTACAGCCCGGTAGTGTAGTTCACCGCCGGCTGGAGCGTCCCATCGCCATTGCCGAGGAGGATCGAAACGCCGCCCGGAGCGGACCCATCGTCGGGACCCGAGTAGACCACCGCGATATCGTGCTTGCCGTCGCCATTGAAGTCCCCGGCCACCACTGCTATCGGATTGGGACCGACCGCGTAGCGGGTTGTACCTTTCACCGAAAGGTCGGAATTGAGATGGCCCACCACCAGCGCGTTGGGCGCGAAATTTTGCCAGATGCCGGCCACGAAAGGCACGCCGGTGCCCGCCAAATCCACCGTGATCGGATTGGTGCCGCTGGAGCCGAGAGGGTCTTTTCCCAGCTTGGGTGGACCCGGAGTCCGCGTGCGCGCGGCCAATCCGACGCAGTTGAAAAAGTTCTGCTGAAAATCGGCGACCGAGCCCGTCTTGGCCGGCTGGTTGAGGTTGATGTTGTAAGTCTCTTCGGTGAACGAACCGTCAGCCTGGCGCAACAGACCCGAAGCGGTCAACGAAGAGGCATCCCAGGTGGTCTGCTGCGCCACTTCCTGGAACTGGATGGCCAGACAGCCGGTCTGCGCACGCAAGCCGGCCGCAAGAAAGATCATCGCAAAAGGGATGGCGGGTTTCATGGCGAATCTCCCGGGAACGTTTCGTTAGTATATATCACGCTCGGATCTAGCGGAACGCGATTGTGTGGGAACGGACAAAAGAACTGGCCGCCAGCCCGTGGTCCAACCCCGCAGCCGAAAATTTCGTGGGTTGGCGCGGCCAGGTGGCGATGGTGAAGATGGCCTCGGCGCCATTCGAACCCGGCGAGATGGCGGGAAAACGGGCGAGCCATTCCGGCGCGATGGTGAACCGGTTCGAGCCCGGCGGCGCCACGCAGAAACACACGCCGTGAGTTTGGTGCAGGCTGTCTCCGAAACTCAGCGCGATCACCACCACGCTGTCTCCCGCGGCGCGCCAATCCACGGTCAGGCCGCGGGCCCGATCCACTTCCGTGACCGGCGTGATCAGGTCCAGCGGTTCGGACGGATGCAGGCGGAACTGAAATGGCCCCACGTCCGCACCGCCCTCACCGGCAACGTGAAGATCGGTCATGCGCAACGGATTGGCGGTTACGCGCGGGCCGGCCAGTTCCACGCCGTAGAAGCCGCGCAGGAACGCCGGGCGGAGGCGGCGCAGCGTCTTGCCGTCATCGACCGTCACAAACGGTCCCGCATCGAGCAACGACGCGGAAACCTGGTCGGCCAGCAGATCGAGGAGCGTCGGCGCCGCACCTTCGCCCTTGCGGTCGTCCGAACTGCGGCTGGTGCAGGCTCCCGGCGGCGGAAACGGCACGTCCATGGCGCCGAGTTTCACGAACCACGCGCTCATTTCGTCGACGGGAACGGCGGATTTCTCGGAGGCTTTTCGGGTGAGCAGCACGAGCCCGTTGCGGCTTCCGGACCAGTGGGAAAACGGAATGAATTCGGCATCCCGGCATTCCCCAGCGCCGCGGCGGATCGCGATCGAGACAACATTGGTGGGCAGCGGGCCAGCGGAGCGCACGTCCACCGGAACGGCGCAGCCTTCGGAGGAGGACTCGGGAACGCGGAAGACGATTTCGTCCACCCCGCCGTTTCGCACCAGGCGCGACTTTGCCGGCTGCCCTGCCACATAGACCTGCGCGTGCGCGGCGCCGCGGAGTCCAGCTCCGGACACGGCAACTTCCTGGCCGGGGCTGCCCGAATTGAGAGTCGAATTGGGCGATCGCCCGGACACCGTGAGATTGTCCGCCACGGCTTGTCCCCATCCTTTTCCGTTGCGGCTGAACAGTTCGGGACCTTGCGCCGCCGCCGGCGAACAGACCGCCGCGAACATCACCAGCAGTGCGGAGCATCGCGTCATGCGAAGGATTCTAACAGGAAACGAGAAACCCCTTTTCGCCATGCTACCTTTATCCATATGCCGGCGAACTTCAAAGCCGAGCTGCTCGCGTGCTTTGGGCAGCCGGTCAGCGAGAATCCCACAGGGAAAATGCAGGAAGCCGCCTTCCGCGAACTTGGGTTGAACTGGCGTTATCTGACCGTCGAGGTGCCTCCAGCACGGCTGCGGGATGCCATGCTGGGGGTGCGCGCCTTCGGGATGCGCGGGCTGAACCTGACGATCCCGCACAAAATCGTGGTGATGGAGCATCTCGACGAAATCGCACCGGAGGCCGCCGTGATCGGCGCGGTGAACACGGTTCGCCGCGAAGGTGACAGACTCATCGGAGAGAATACCGACGGCAAAGGTTTTCTCCACGGCATGCGGGTCGATGCCGGAGTCGACCCTAAGGGGAAGCGCGTAGTGGTGTTGGGTGCTGGCGGCGCGGCCCGCGCGGTAGTCACCGAACTGGTGATGGCCGGTGTGGCGGACGTACTGGTGCTGAACCGCACGGCCAAGCGGGGCGACGAGATGGTGGCTGACCTGGCGATGAAAACCGGCGGCCCGATCCGATTTGAGACGTGGCGCGGTGACTATCGCGTCACTGGCGACGCCGACCTGTTGGTGAACGCCACTTCCATAGGGTTGTACCCGGACACGGAGGCCATGCCGCCGGTCGACCTATCGGGCGCGAGACCCGGGATGCTGGTGAGTGACGCCGTGTTTAATCCGCCCGAGACGCGGCTCCTCGCCGCCGCCCGCCAGCGGGGATTGCCGGTATTGGACGGCCTTTCCATGCTGGTGTATCAGGGCGCCATCGGCTTCCGCTTGTGGACCGGCCAGGACGCGCCCGTGGCGGTGATGAAGCAAGCGCTGCGGGCGGCGTTGGGACTCGGCGATTAATAGGGGATGTTCGCGGTTTACCGGCCCGGTCAAGCCGACGCGCGCAGTCCACCCAATCCAGCGACTCTTCCCCGTCCCAGTCTTGCTTCGCGCAGCCGGGAAGCGGCTGATTCGTGCGATAATCCTCTGCTTAAGATGCGAACCCGGATCTCCATCAGTCTACGGCTGGACTTCGTGATCGTCCTTTTGGCGATTTTCACGCCGCAGGGCTTGTGCGCCGATAACCTGGTTGCCAATCCGTCATTCGAACTGGTCAAGAATCGCGACCAGTTCGGAGGGGTGTTTGAGAAGTGGGGGGGATACAAATATGAAGGCGACTGCTCGTTCGAGGTGGGCGACGTGCCACACTCCGGCAAAACGTCGGCGCTGCTGCTCTGCTCTTCTCCCGGCAAGATTCGGATCGCACAGCCGCAGGACCTGGAGCCGGGCCGCTACCGGGTCACGGCCTACATTCGCGGGCTGGACATCGGCACGGGCCAATGGAACTCGACCACCGAGTTCATGTTCGACGACAAGTACTTCCCGCTGAAGAAAAACGGGGTCTTCGGCTGGACCCTCCTCACTTATGTCGCCGACCTCTCCACACCCAAGAAGACGGGCCCTTCTTTCGGGTTGTTCGCGCCGGGCTATCTTTGGGTGGACGACGTGTCGATGGAACGCGTGGGCGCTGAAGTCAAGCTCACCGACGTTCCGCAGCTGGGCAGCGAGGAAGCGCCCATCGCGCCGCCGGGCCCGCTCGGAGCTGGCGCGGTGAATTGCCCGCGTTGCCGGTACCGCAACATGCCGGAGTGGAAGAAGTGCTATGCCTGCGGTAGTCTTCTGACGAAGAGCGCCGAGAGACCCTCCGGGCCGGCGGCGAAGCTCATTACTTCCTTTGAGCAGGGCAATCCGTTCGAGGGTGGAGAAGTGGTGGCGGCGCATGCCACCGAAGGCGCCAAGGCCCTGCGCATCGCCAAGGGTTACGCCGTGATGCGCGGCGCGCAGAACTGGGCGGACTACGACTATCTGAAGGCCGATGCGTACGTGGAGGGGACGCGGCCGGCTCAAGTGACAGTGGAAATCCACGACACGGCGACGGACGGATACTGGACGCGCGTCAATTACAACACGATGGCGCCTCCCGGTGCGAGCACGCTGATTCTGCCGTTGCGGCAGTTGTATGTCGGGGAGAAATCGCGTCCGGGCAGGTATCTGAACCTGAGCGGCATCACTCGGCTGGTTTTTGCGGTGGGAGATGCGGGACCGCTGTTTCTCGACAATCTTCGCCTGGAGCGCGATACGGCGGCACGAGGCGCGTTCTTCGACGGGCTGCACGCTTTCGATTTCGGCACCGGCACCAGCCCGGTGATGGACGGTTTCACGCCGATTACGCCGGGCACGCTGTATTCCCCCGGCCGCGGCTATGGCCTGAAGAATGCCAAGGTCTGGCGGGCGGTCGACGCGATGCAACCGGACCCGCTCTACCAGGATTTCCTCTGCATCGAATCCGGCGGCCTGGCGGTGGACGTGCCCAACGGCAGGTACCGGGTGTTTGTGAATATCGACAGCCCTTCCGGCTTCTGGGGCGAGTACCAGGTTTACAGCGCGCGCTCCATCCTGGCGCAGGGCAAAACGATGTTTTCGGAGCGGATGGATTTCAAAGCATTCCAGAAAAAATATTTTCGGTTTTGGGACACCGAGGATTTGCCGTCCGACAACACCTTCGACAAATACGGCGGCGCTCACTTTTCGGAGAAGGTCTTCGATGTGAACGTGAAGAACGGACAGCTCTATATCGAATTCCATGGAGAGAACTGGGCGTGCAGCGTGTCGGCGGTAATCCTGTTTCCGATCGAGAAGGCGGCGGAGGGAGCACGCTTTCTGGAGTATGTGAAAGAGAAGCGGCGCTTCTACTTCGATAATGCTTTCAGGCGCGTGCTGCACAACCCGGGAGGCGACCCGCTTCAGCTTACGGCGGAGGACACCGCGCGCGGTTACCTGGTCTTCCAACGCGATTTCATGAAGGACGTCTATTACAACGATGCGCCGTATCGCGGGGAAACCGGCCAGCCACTGGTGGCCGACGGATTCGCGGGCCAGATGGTTCCGGTGACGATGTCGGTTCTCCCACTGAAGGACCTGGGCACTGGAACGCTGAGTGTGAGCGCGCTCGCGGGGCCGCAAGGCTCGATACCGGCGAGCGCCATTGACGTAGGCTACGTTTCGTATCGGCTGACCCGGGTGACCAGCGACGGCGCCGTATACACCATCAGCCCCCGCCTGATCGTGCCGAAGAATAGCGTGGCGCTACCGAAAGGCGTGGCGCGGCGGTTTTGGCTGACGGTGTGCGTTCCCGCGGGCGCCGCGCCGGGTGTCTACACGGGCCAGGTAAGTTTCACGCCGCAGCAGGGAACTGCTCAGTTGGTTCCGCTGCAATTCAGGGTGCGGAAGGGAGCTCTCGATGCGGTGGATATTCCGGTGGGGCCGTTTGGCGGGCGCATTGGCACACCGTGGCTCGGCGACGACCCGGCAACCGTGAGTTTTGGCGCGGAGATGACGGAGAAGAGCCTGCTGCTGTTGCGCGCCCATGGGTTCACCATGTTCACCGGTGTTCCCTACGTGGTCTACCAGGGATTCAAGGATGGCAAACCAGCGCTGGACTTCGGTGCCGCCGACCTCCAGATGGCGGCCGTCAGGCGGTACGGATTTCGGGCCGTGAATTCCTATGGCGCCGGCGTGATCGGCATCGATGCGTACCACCGGGACCTCGAGAAAATGAAAGAAGCCGGTTTCACCGATTACAGCGCCTTCGTCAAAGCCATCTACTCAGCCATCGACCGGCACGCGCAGGAGAAGGAATGGCTGCCGGTTTACTGGAACCTGGGCGACGAGCCGGGCGGCGATGAACTCAAAGCGTCGATCGAAAACGCCAAGGCCTACCGGGAGGCTTTTCCGAACGGGCCGCCATTCTTCACCGCCGCCACCAGCCTCTACAAGGACGACGCCAACGATCCGAACTTCGAACTGGCCAAAACGCTCCACGTGGCCACGCTAGCGCTGCACGACGAGGCCAGCTTGAAGTTGCTGGCTTCCTCGGGAGGCAGTTGGGCCTATTACAACAACGGCAGCCGCTGGACGTTTGGCATCTACCTATATAAAGCCGTCCAGGAATCCGGGCTTAAGTTCCGCCTGTCCTGGCACTGGAATATCGTGGCCGGCGATCCGTACTACGCCCTGGATTGCCGCGAAGACGACTACGCATGGGCCAATGCGAATCCGGACCGGCAGCTTTTGCCTTCGCTGGAGTTCCTGCGCATCGCAGCCGGACTGGACGATTACCGGCATCTGTTGACGCTGGCGCGGCTGGCCAAATCCAAAGAGGGCACGCCCGCCGCCAAGCGAGCGGAGGCGCTGATCCGCAACCGCATGGCCGCGTTCCACCTGGGCCAACTCGATCCGGATCCTCTTTTCGGAGTGGACGACTGGGCAGCCTACCGGCGCCAGTTGGCGGACGCGATTGAGACGCTGCAATAACGCGCACGGCCTTCGGTACCTAGACGATCGAATTCAAGCCGCGCTACTCTTCGCCGGGCGACGGGCAACTCATCACCTCGTCTTATAAGCTGCCCTTTAGCACCAAAACCCAATCTGGATCTCCGTCGTGGTTGTTGCCGGGAGTCGTAAAGTCCTGATTGCCGGAATTTGGGAACGGCGCGCCAGGGACCGCCGTGTAGGTACCGTTCGAGGGATCGTACCATTGCGCCGTCACTGGGCCCGAGAACTGGGCGAGGTCCACTGTCAACCTTGAGGGGTTCGGACAATACGTCAACGCCAGGCTGCCGGTGGTAATCCAGCTCGTGGTGCAGTAGGTGGCCGTGGTGAGATTCTGATTCGAACCGTCATAGGTTCCGTAGCCGGCAGTGACAACCTGGTGTGTCGAGTCCGGGACGAGTTGCCACCACGAGACGCTGCCAAAGAGTTGGTTGATGTACTGAATTTCCAGGGCGCCCGGGCTGTTCAGAAAGGACTGCCAACCCGGGATAAACGTCCATGTGTAGTGGTTTCCGTAAATCTGTCCCGTTCCGCCACTGAGCATTGTCCAGTACGCCTGCTCTCGCAGCACATAGGGGCCGGTGTTACCTGGGATTGCGCCGGTGTTGTTCTCGTATTCGTAATTTGATTCGACGAGGTAGGTCGGGATCGCCGGAGAGCTGCTATACGACTGGAGAACCATATCATAGGTTTCGTAATAGGTATAAGCGGAATCCAGAGTCAGCAGGGAGCCCAGGACAGAATCCTGGTTGGAATAGCTACTGTCGTAGTTCAGCTCGATGGACTGTAAATGGTTGGAGTCGACGCTGGCGATGCCGGCCATCACTTGTTCTACCAGGTAGTTATCCGTGCTGCTACTCGACCACGACTGAAAGTCGTTGCCGTGTAACCAGACGATGTTGGCGAAGTTCTTGTACCGAGTCCCAATGTAGACCCCGTAATTGTAGGCTTTGGTGCTCCCATTGTTCTCGAGCGTATCCAGCCAGCCGCCGGTTTCGATGGGGTCCAGAAAGACGACCAGGTCGTAGGTCAACGCCAGGTTCACCATGCTGTCGACGCGAGTGAAGAAAGCGCTGTTGGGCGTCGACAAGTCATAGTCCACTGGACTGGAGCCGCTGGTGAATGGCGCAACCCCGTCGTAAGTAGTGCCATTAGAGTTGCAACCGGTGTAGCTTGTGCACAACAGGTTCACCCATAGGGAGTTGAACCCCAATTGCTCTCGATTGGCCATGTATGTTGCCATGTCACCAGCGCTGAGGTTTCCCACCAAGGACTGCGGCGAATCTCCCATGATCAAAAAGGGCGTCCCATCCTGGCGGACCAGATAGCGATTGTTCGGACTGGCCTGCAAAGGCAGCAGGGACCCGGTTGTGACGCTCGCTACGCCGGAGTAAGGGCTCAGGTTCCCGGCCGTATCGATGGCCGCCACCTCGTAGCCGTAACTGGTGCTCAATGCAAGGCCCGTATCGGTGAAACTAGTCCCGGTTACCGTCGCAATCTGCTCAAAGCTGGTGCAATCGGTGCCTTGGCATCTCTGCACAACATAATTTGCCAGCCCGACATTACTCGTCGAGGCCGTCCAACTCAGGTTGATTTGGGTCGCGCTCGCTGCCGTCGCCGTCAAATTACCTGGTGCCGTCGGCGGCTGCAAAGCTTGCGTGGCGGCGGTTGCAGGGCTCGAAAACGCGCCCGCATTCCCGGCCGTATCGATCGCCTGCACCTGGTAGCTGTAGCTCGTATTCGACGACAGGCCCGTATCGCTGTAGCTGGTTCCGGTCAGGGTCGCAATCTGCGCAAAGTTGGCGCAGCCGGCGCCCTGGCAGCGTTGAATCACATAATCCGCGATTCCGATGCCGCTCGTAGAGGACGTCCAGCTCAGATTGATTTGGCTCGCGCCGACCACAGTCGCCGTCAGATTACCTGGCGCCGTCGGCGGTGGCGGAGCTTGCGTGGCGGCTGCCGCAGGGTTCGAAAAGGTGCCCGCATTCCCGGTCGTATCGACTGCCTGCACCTGGTAGCTGTAACTCGTGCTTGCCAATAGGCCCGTATCGCTGTAGCCGGTCCCGGCCAGTATAGCAGTCTGCACAAAGTTAGTGCAGCCGGCGCCCTGGCAGCGTTGCACCACATAATCCGCTATCCCAATGCCGCTCGTCGAGGCCGTCCAACTCAGGTTGATTTGGGTCGCGCTGACGGCAGTCGCCGTCAGATTACCCGGCGCCGTCGGCGGTGGCGGAGCTTGCGTGGCGGCCGTTGATGTGTTCGAAAACGTGCTCGTGTTTCCGCCCGTATCGACCGCTTGCGCCCGGTAGCTATAGCTCGTGCTTGCCAACAATCCGCTATCGCTGTAACTGGTCCCCGCCGGTGCCGCAATCTGCGCAAAGTTGGTGCAGCCGGCGCCCTGGCAGCGTTGAACCACATAATCCGCGATCCCAATGCCGCTCGTCGAGGCCGTCCAACTCAGGTTGATCTGGCTCGCGCCAGTTGCAGTCGCCGTCAGATTACCTGGCGCCGTCGGCGGTGGTGGAGCTTGTGTGGCAACCGTTGCAGTGTTCGAAAGTGAGCTCGTATTCCCAGCCGTATCGACCGCCTGCACCCAGTAGCTATAACTCGTACTCGACAACAGGCCCGCATCGGAGTAAATGGTCCCGGCCGATGCGGCGATCTGCGCAAAGTTGGTGCAGCCGGCGCCCTGACAGCGTTCAACAACATAATAGGCTATCCCATAGCCGCTCGCCGAGGCCGTCCAACTCAGGTTGATTTGGCTCGCGCCGGCCGCAGTCGCCGTCAAATTACCGGGCGCGGTCGGCGGTGGCGGAGCTTGCGTGGCGGCCGTTGCAGCGCTCGAAAACGCGCTCGCATTCCCCACCGTATCGACCGCCTGCACCTGATAGTTATAGCTCGTACTCGGCGACAGGCCCATATCGGTGTAAGTGGTCCCGGCCGATGCCGCAATCTGCGCAAAGTTAGTACAGCCGGCGCCCAGGCAGCGTTGGACTACATAATTCGCTATCCCGTTGGCGCTCGTCGAGGCCGTCCAACTCAAGTTGATTTGGTTCGCGCCGGCCGCAGTCGCCGTCAAGTTACCCGGCGCCGTCGGCACGGTGTTTCCGAGAGGCGTGCGGAATGCGACCATCTGCATGATCCATGGTGCCGATGCGCTGAGAGGTGCGCCGGCATCATAACTTCCCGCGACTGAGACCATCTGGTCTTCCAAGACGTTACCATCTGGCGCCGGCAGCAGCCGTTGGGTGAAGCCGGCACCCGGACCGATGGTCGCGGCCTGACCCAGATTCGCGCCAAAGATCAGATCGGTCGCGTTGGTGGTTGTCGCGGGACCGCTGTCCGTGGTGGCGCTGTTGCCTGAGTTCGCAGCCGTCACATCCACCGGGTTATTAGGATCCGCTCCGCTGTACTCGAGTATCCGTATGTCGGGGAATGTTGCGGCACTCGCGAAAGTCACGGTGACGGTGTTCGCCCCGGCAGCCGCCTGTGCGACGTTCGGCGCATAGTAAATGGACTGCGTAGCGTATCCGCTCTGGACCGTGGGACCCACCGCGAGCGTATACGTGTTACCACTTGAGTCGGTAACTCCACTCACCACGGTCGAGCTGTCGTTCCATCCAACCACCACGACGTTGAGGTCGCCCGAAACCTGCGCCGCAGCATACGCGACGCTCACTGTGGTCTGGGGGGTTTGCGATGCGGTCGAGTTGTCCTGCACATAGCCGATCGCCGGGGTCGTGGCCGCGGCGTAAGTGAACCCGTTCACCAAGCTCACGCTCTGCGCCCCGGGATTGGTGACCGTGACAGTTGCCGCTCCCGCATTGCCCGCCGGGGTCGTCACCGTGATCTGGGTTCCGCTAACCACGACCACGTTGGTCGCCCCTACCCCTCCAAACGCGACTATCGCTCCTGCCGCAAAGTTCGTCCCCGCTATCGTGACTGCTGTCCCGCCCGCCGCCGGCCCGCTATTCGCCGATACGCTTGTCACTGTCGGCGGAGCCGTAACTCCTACACCTGTGACTGCCGAAGCTCCGCCTCCCGATGGAGTCTGGAAAGCGACCATCTGCATAATCCACGGTGCCGGTGCGTTGAGAGGCGCGCTGGCGCTATAACTGCCTGTGGCTGCGACCATCTGGTCCTCGGCAATGTCGGCGTCCGGCATCGTCAGCAGCCGTTGGGCAAAGCCGCCGCCGGGACCCATGGTCGCGGTCAGAACCAGGTTCGCTCCGAAGATCAGATCGTTCGCGTTGGTGGTTGTCGCGGAACCGCTGTAGCTGATGCCACTGTTGCCTGAGTTCGCAGCCGTTACATCCACCGGGTTATTAGGATCCGCTCCACTGTACTCGAGTATGCGTATGTCGGGGCATATCGCGGCGCTCGCAAAAGTCACGGTAACGGTGTTTGCCCCGGCAGCCGCCGATGCGATGTTCGGCGCATAGTAAATAGACTGCGAAGCGTAACCGCTCTGGACCGTGGGACCCACCGCGAGTGCATATGTGTTACCGCTTGAGTCCGTAACTGCACTAACCACGGCCGTGCTGTCGTTCCACCCCACCACTACGACGTTGAGGTCACCGGCAACCTGCGCGGCAGTATACGCCACGTTCATCGTGGTCTGCGGAGTTTGCGGCGTGGCGAAGTTACCCTGCACATAGCTGATCGGTGGAGTGCGGAAAGCAACCATCTGCATGATCCACGGCCCCGCTGTGTTGAGAGTCGCGTTGGCGCTATAACTTCCTGTGGCTGCGACCATCTGGTCTTCCGCGATGTCGCCGTCCGGCGACGTCAGCAGTCGTTGGGTAAAGCTGCCGCCCGGACCCATAGTTTCGACCTGAACCAGGTTCGCTCCAAAGATTAGATCGGTCGCGTTGGTGATTGTTGCGGAGCTGCTGTCACTGGTGGCGCTGTTGCCTGAGTTCGCAGCCGTCACATCCACCGGGTTGACAGGATCCGCTCCGCTGTATTCGAGTATGCGTATATCGGGGGATGTCGCCGCACTCGCAAAAGTCACGGTGACGGTGTTTGTCCCGGCAGCCGCCGGTGCGATGTTCGCCGCATAGTAAATGGACTGTGAGGCGTATCCACTCTGGACCGTGGGACCCACTGCGAGTGTGTACGTGTTGCCGATTGAGTCCGTGACCGCACTGACCACGGCCGTGCTGTCGTTCCACCCCACCACTACGACATTGAGGTCGCCGGCAACCTGCCCAGCAGCATACCCGATGCTCACCGTGGCTTGGGGGGTTTGTGGCACGGTGTAATTGCCCTGCACGTAAGTGATAGTTGGCGCCGCCTCCAAGCTAGCTGGCCACAGCCAGCAAGCAAAAGCCAAAGTAGTCAGTAGCACAAGGTGATTAGAGTCTGTACCGAAGATTTTCATTGTTTGGATCCCAGGTTCCGATTAGTGTACACCGACCCTATTGCGTTTGTCCATTCTTTCAGCGCGAAGTCACTTTTCGTTCAAAGTGTCCCCTGTCTTAACGCACTAGAAGTGTCCCTATTGGCCTAGTACTACTATGCGACAGACGTATTTAGCAGCAAACCGGCAGCAAGGAAGCTGCCCAAGCAGGACTCGGCAATCCTGATGCGCACCGTGGCGATGGAATGGGGATTATGACGTTCGGCGCGCGCCATCTCCGCAGGCGGTCAATACGCCAGTAGGAAATTGTAAGTGGCCGGCCGGCGATCCATCGGCCCCCCGGACCAAGCCGAAGTGTTTAGATAATAGATGTCAGCCTAGATAGTTATAGTTATCCCGCGCCGTGACAGACGTGTTACTACTCCGATACTGTGCCGCATATGAGTCGCTGGCGAACAGGGCGCCGGAATTCGAAGGCGTCGACGAAGCCTAAGTGGTCTTAGCGATGCGGGCAGCGGGGTCGAGTTTAAAGCGCTCCAGGAGCTGGCGTTCCCAGGCCGTGTCCCAGGCCGGAAAGAGGTAGCGATGAAAGACGGTCATCTGGGCGATGGTCGAGTGGCCGGGGAGCACCTGGTCTTTGTCGGACTTTTTGAGGGCAAGCTACAAAGCACGCCCTACCGCGGCTTCGCTCCCGTGGCCAGGATGCTCTCGAAATACGGGGCTTCGGCCTCCCGATGGACGATGGCGGTTTCCACGTGGCGGAAGCCGGCGTGTTTCAGGAAGCGCTCCAGATCGAGTTCGGTGAAACCGAGCCAGAGGTCCGCATACATTTCGCGGGCTTCCTCGAGGTGGTGTCGGTTCAGGTCGAGGATGGCGGCGCGGCCGCCCGGTTTGAGAATTCGCCACGCTTCGGCGATGGCGCGCTCGGGGTGCGCCGCGTGGTGCAGCGCCTGGCTGAGGAAGGCCACATCGACCGTGCCGGTGCGTATGGGCACGTCTTCCAGGTCGCCCAGGCGGTATTCCAGGTTGGCGATGCCGTTCTTGCGCGCCAGGCCAGCGCCGAATTCGACCATTTTCGGCGAGTTGTCGATGGCGATGACGCGCCGGGCGCGCTGTGCCATGAGCTGCGCGATGGTGCCTTCGCCCGCTCCCAGGTCGGCGATGACCAGCGGCGGCATCAGGCTGAGCAGCGCTTCGGCGATCCCCTGCCAGGAGCGGCCAGGCACGTACTGGCGGCCAAACTTGCCCGCCAGCTCATCGAAGTAACGGCGCATCTTATCCTGCCGTTTGCGGAGCGCGAGGCGCAGGGCGGCGCGGTCCTGGGCAGCTTCGGGAATCTCGGCCGCGGCCTGGCGCAGGATGGCCACCAGTCCGGCGGGAGCGTCCAGCTTGTAGAACGCGTTCTTGCCGGTGCGTCGGTCGGCCAGCAGGCCGGCCTGTTTCAACTGCGCCAAATGCGTCGAAACCTGACTTTGCGGCTTGCCCACGATTGTCTGCAACTCGGCCACGGAAAGTTCTTCCTGCTCGAGCAGCAGGAGCAGGCGCAGCCGGCCAGGATCGGCGGCCAGGCGCAGCGATTTCAGGATTGACGGCATACTCTTCAATAGTCTAATATCAATGTATCAAGATTCCTTGATACGAGGTATTGAATGAGTACTGCCATCCTGAATCAGAACGCCGTTGCCAACAAGGTCGCCGACCTCTCGTTGGCCGAATGGGGCCGCAAAGAGATTTCCATCGCCGAGCAGGAAATGCCGGGCCTGATGGCCATCCGGCGGAAATACGCGAAAGACATGCCGCTCGCGGACGTGCGGATCACCGGCTCGCTGCATATGACCATCCAGACCGCCGTGCTGATCGAAACGCTGGCGGACCTGGGCGCCACGGTGCGCTGGGCGAGTTGCAACATCTTTTCGACGCAGGACCATGCCGCGGCCGCCATCGCCGCCGCCGGCGTTCCCGTTTTTGCGTGGAAGGGCGAGTCGCTGGAGGACTACTGGTGGTGCACCTACATGGCGCTCAGCCACGTGGGCGGCAAGGGTCCGCAGTTGATCGTGGACGATGGCGGCGACGCCACGCTGCTGATCCACAAAGGATATGAACTGGAGAACGGCAGCGACTGGGTGAACACGGCCTCGGGCAGCCACGAAGAAGACGTGATCAAGAATCTGTTGAAAGAGGTTCGCGCCGAGAATGCACGGCACTGGCACGAGATCGTCGCGGAGTGGCGGGGCGTTTCCGAGGAGACCACCACTGGCGTGCACCGGCTTTACAAGATGCAGGAAGTCGGCCAACTGCTGGTGCCGGCGATCAACGTGAACGACTCGGTGACCAAGTCGAAGTTCGACAATCTCTACGGCTGCCGCGAATCGCTGGCGGACGGCATCAAACGCGCCACCGACGTGATGGTGGCCGGCAAGGTAGCGGTGGTGTGCGGCTACGGCGACGTGGGCAAGGGCTCGGCGCACTCGCTGCGCGGCATGGGCGCGCGCGTGGTGGTGACCGAGATCGACCCCATCAACGCGCTGCAAGCCGCCATGGAGGGCTTCGAGGTGACCACCATCGAGGATACGCTGGGCCGCGGCGATATCTACGTCACCTGCACCGGCAACTGCGACATCATCACGCTGGAGCACATGAGCAAAATGAAGGACCAGGCCATCGTGTGCAACATCGGGCACTTCGATAATGAGATCCAGGTCGACCGGCTGAACGGCTCCGGCGCGCAGCGAACTAACATCAAGCCGCAAGTGGACATGTACACCTTCCCCAACGGCGACAGCATCTTCCTGCTGGCCGAGGGCCGGTTGGTCAACCTGGGCTGCGCCACGGGGCACCCGAGCTTCGTGATGAGCAACAGCTTTTCCAACCAGACGCTGGCGCAGCTTGACCTCTGGAAGAACCGCGATTCGTATAAGCCGGGCGTTTACACGCTTCCCAAGAAGCTGGACGAAGAGGTGGCGCGGCTGCACCTGGAAAAGATCGGCGTCAAGCTCACTACGCTTACGCCGAAGCAGGCCGAATATCTGGGCGTGGCGCCCGAAGGGCCGTATAAACCGGAGCACTATCGCTATTAAGGCAGGCCTGGCTCCGCATGTTAAATTAGAGTGACACACACCGCAGGAGAACAACCTTGTCAGACAATCAACGATACCTGTTTACGTCGGAATCGGTGACCGAGGGCCACCCCGACAAAATCGCCGACCAGATTTCCGATGCCGTTTTGGACGCCGTTCTGGCGGAAGATCCCACCGGGCGGGTGGCGTGTGAGGTCCTGGTGACCACCGGCACCTGCATCGTGGCGGGAGAGATCACGACCAAGACTTACGTCGATGTGCAGCGCATCGCGCGCAGCACCATCGATTACGTGGGCTACAACGATGCCAACTATGGATTCGACGCCCACACCTGCGGCGTGCTCAACCTGATTCAGTCGCAATCGCCCGACATTTCGATGGGCGTGGATACGGGCGGCGCGGGCGACCAGGGGATGATGTTCGGCTACGCTTGCGACGAAACGGCCGAGCTGATGCCGCTGCCGATCATGATGGCGCACAAGTTGGTGCAACGCCTTTCCCAGGTGCGGCGCCAGGGCGTGCTGGACTTCCTGCGGCCGGATGGCAAGAGCCAGGTCAGCGTGGAATACGTAGGCGGCGTGCCGAAGCGCATTGAAGCGGTGGTGATTTCCACCCAGCACAGCGCGGATGTTTCGATCGAAGAATTGCGCCGCGAAGTGAAGAAGCACATCATCGACCCGGTGGTTCCCTCCGGCATGGTGGATTCGCAAACCAAGTACCACATCAACCCGACCGGGCGTTTCGTGGTGGGCGGACCGCACGGCGATACGGGCTTGACGGGCCGCAAGATCATTGTCGATACCTACGGCGGGATGGGCCGGCACGGCGGCGGCGCCTTCTCCGGCAAGGACCCGACGAAGGTGGACCGCTCGGCGTGCTACATGGCGCGGTACATCGCCAAGAACCTGGTGGCCTCGAAGCTCGCGACGCGGGTGGAAGTGCAGCTTGCTTACGCCATCGGCGTGGCGGAACCAGTTTCGGTGAACGTGAACACATTCGGCACCGGCGCCATCCCGGATGACCGCTTTACCGAGTTGGTGCGCGAGAATTTCTCGCTGACGCCGCGCGGCATCATCGACACCCTCAACCTGCGCCGTCCAATCTATCGCAAGACGGCGGCGTTCGGCCACTTTGGCCGCACCGAGGAAGGTTTCACCTGGGAAGTCGCGGACAAGGCCGAAGCACTGAAGGAATCCGCGGCAGCAGTTCACGCGTCGGTGCGGTAGCGGTGGGGCAGGTTTCAACCTGCCAACGCCCGCTTGCGGGCGAGTGTTTCTTCACAACGATTCGAGCGGCGGGCCGGGCATGCCCGGCCCCTACGGATTCGTGCGCGCTGGCACGAACACGATACGGGGCGGGCTGGCGGCGGCATCCACCATCCAGACCGGGCCGGAGCCGGCATCGGTCAGGCGGAACAGGCTCCCCATGCGCGAGACTCCAGTGGGAGTGCAATCGCAGCGAAGGGTTGTGGCACCACCGGCGGCGAGATCGAAAATCGTAACGGACTTACCGGTGCGGCTCGCAGCTAACGCGAGCTTGCCATCCGCGGAAAACGACAATCCCACGGGTTGAGAAAGGCCAAACGCGGAAATGCGCTGGCTGGGGGTGGCGGAGCCATCCGGAAAGACCGCAAGCTCCGGAAGCGCGCCGACCAAGTCCGCCACATCGTGACCGCCGGGCACAAACTCTGGGACTCCACACACTCCCAACATCAGCACGCTGCTCGATCCGGACGCGCTTAGCAGTCGATCACTGCTCCCGCTCGCGATTACCAGGAAGGTGGCGTCGTCACTGACGGCCAAAGCCTTCGGCGCGGCGCTTCTCGGCTCGCGCCCGGGTTCGGTTGGCGACGGACCGATCTCGTCTGAAAACGCGGGCGCCGGCGAATTCGGCAAACCACTCACGACTTGGACGCGGCCAGACGCATAAATCGCGGCCGCCGTTCCAGAGGGGCTGTAGACTACCCGTGCTGGGACGTGCGGCATGCCGTTCCACGAGACTTCAGTGGCGATTTTGCCGCTCAGGCGAAACAGGTGTAACGAGCCGTCGCTGGCGGCCACCATCACAGAATCGAGTTGCGGCGAGATTACGGCGGCGCTTGCCGTAAGTCCCAGGTCAATGGCATCGCCGAGCATGGCGCCGCCCGGCAAGCCCGCGATGGGCCGCAGGGCGGCGCCGTCGAAGACGTATCCGGCGAGTGGGCCGGAAACCTGACGCTCCTGCCCGTGGATCGCCATGGCCGGGAAGAACGCTAAAACTGCGATCACCCGCTTCGGAATCGGCAAGACCTTACCCCAGCCGCAGAGTAGCTCGATTCAACATGGCCGGCAAGGGGAGACTAATGCGACTGTCGCTAGTATGTGAGT
>PLOR01000028.1 GCA_003142185.1 Bryobacterales bacterium | reverse complement strand
TTGTTTCACGGCTTCCTGTCCCCCTTTTCTCTGTCCCCCTTTTCTCCCCTTTTCTCCCCCTTCATGTAACCTGCACTTTTCAGACACCACCCGGCGGTGCCGACGCTCCTGGTAATGGGGTAAGTTGGTAATGTCTCCGGTCTCCCGAGGTGCATTGATGGGCTCGCTGCAGCGGAACAATAGCCGCTTACTCTGGGTCATTGTCGTAAATGGCTTGGTGATCTATTTACTCCTGACCAGCGGCCAGGCCACGTCCAACCGCGTTTTCGCGCTGGCATTGGCGGCGGGAATTATCCTGGAATTGGCCGGCAGTGCCGTAGGCGCGCTACTCAACGTGGCCGCATTCCTTTTCCTCCCCTTGGGCTTTATCTGGGCTTGGATCTGGGGAGCCATACACCCTGCCGACGCCGACGGCGATCTCAGTATGGCCCTGGTGCTCGTTGTTCCATCCCTGGCCATTGCGACGGTCAATCTGTTCTTCTACCTGCCGGGCCTCCGTAACTGCTGGAGGGACCGGAAAAGGGTGGGTCCAGTTGCCGCGCCATCACTCTACGCTGAGTATTTCGAGACGCTCGGTCTTCGGAAAACGGCTTCGGCGGACGAGATCCTGAACGCCTACCAGGAGCTCGCGCGCCGGTATCACCCCGATTTGAATCATGGGGACAAGTCGGCCGAAGAATGTTTCGAGAGGGTTCAGGAGGCTTACAACATCCTGACCGGTCCGATGGCCCGTTAGATGTGTGGGTCCGCAAATCGGGCTTCGCTCCGATCTTACGCCCAATCCTCCCACTTGATCCCGCCCATATCTCCGGTTCTGATGAACTGGCGGTGCATGGCGAAGGCGCGGCTCAGGGATTGCGGGGTGTGGCCGTGCTTGACGATTTCGATGTATTCGAGCAGTTGCGGGCGGAAGCTCGGATGCGCGCAATTCTCAATGATGATGCGGGCGCGGCCGTGCGGGTCCTGGCCGCGCAGATCGGCCACGCCCTGCTCGGTGATCACCACCTGCACGGAATGCTCGCTGTGATCGACGTGCGTCACCAGGGGAACGATGGTGGAGATTTTGCCGCCCTTGGCGGTGGAGGCGCAACTGAAGATCGACAGGTACGCGTTGCGCGTGAAATCGCCTGAGCCGCCGATCCCGTTCATCATCTGCTTGCCTAGCACGTGCGTGGAGTTGACGTTGCCGAACACGTCCACCTCAATCGCCGTGTTCATCGAGATGATGCCCAGGCGCCGCACCACCTCCGGGTTATTCGAAATCTCCTGCGGGCGCATCAGGATCTTGGAGCGGAACAGATTGAGTTGCTCGACGATGCGGCGCATGGCCGGCGGGCTGAGCGTGAGCGAGCAAGTCGAAGCGAAGCGGCAGCGTCCGCTTTCGAGCAGATCAACCACCGAATCCTGCAATACCTCGGTGTACATTTCGAAGGCGGGGATTTCGGGCAAACGCCCGAGCGCGCCCAGCACGCTGTTGGCGACATCGCCCACGCCCGATTGCAGCGGCAGAAAGCTCTTGGGAATGCGGCCCGCGCGCATTTCCGCCACCAGGAATTCGGCCACGTTCTGGCCGATTTTTTCCGTCGCCGGCGTGGGCGGGCTGAACGGAGCGCATTCGTCATCGAGATCGGTTTCGACCACGCCGACGATTTTCGATGGATCGACGGTGATCAGCGGCGAGCCGATGCGGTCCGAGGCGTGGTAGATGGGAATCTCGTGGCGATGCGGCGGGTCCGCCGGCTCGTAGATATCGTGCATGCCGAGCAGCGATGGCGGATGCCGCCGGTTGAGCTCGATCAGGATTTTCCCGGCGCGCCCCACAAACGTCGGCGCCGCTCCCACCGATGTGCTGAGCACGATGCCGCCGCCCGATGTCAGGTCGCAGGCTTCCACCACCGCCCAGTCCACCGGCCCCAGGAAGCCGTAGCGCACAATCTGCGGCAGCATCGAAAGGTGCATATCGACGAAGCGCGTTTCGCCCTTGTTGATCGACGAGCGCAGCGCGGCATTCGATTGATACGGCGTGCGGAAACTGATGGCGGCAGCCTCGGCCAGCGCGCCATCGAGCGAAGGTCCCGTGGAAGCGCCGGTCAGCACGCCGATCTGAAACTCGCGGCCCGACTCGTGTTCCACTTTGGCGCGCTTGGAAACGGCCAGCGGAATCGCCTTGGGCGCGCCGGCCGGCGTGAAGCCGCTGAAACCTACCGTCTGACCGTGTCGGATGTGGCTGGCGGCCTCTTCCGCCGTCAGTTTGGGAAATGAAAATGACATTCGGATTATTTCTCCTGCGAACGATAAATTTGTAGTAACTCGCGGCTGGCGGCGAACGGCGTCACCTGGCCACGGCTCACCGCCTCTTCCAGGCCCGGCAGCCTTGCCGCCACGGCCTGGTGGCCGCGGAAAGAATCTTCGAGCGCAATTCCGACCAGCTCGCGCATCCATTCGAGCGCCTGCCCGCTGCGCCGCGCAGCCAGGTGGCCGGAGGCTTCCATTTGCCGGCGGTGATCGAGCACCATGTCCCAGCTTTCGGCCACGCCCTCGCCGTGGAGGGCCGAACAGGTGAGCACGCGCGGCGTCCAGCCATCGGCCGAGGCGGGGAACAGGTGCAGCGCGCTCGCATATTCCACGCGCGCGCGTTCGGCCTTCCGCTTGTTGTCGCCATCGGCTTTGTTGATCACCATGCCGTCGATCATCTCGATGATGCCGCGCTTGATGCCCTGCAATTCGTCGCCGGCGCCGGCCAGCATCAGCAGCAGAAAGAAATCCGTCATCGAACGGACCGCGGTTTCCGATTGGCCCACTCCCACGGTTTCCACCAGCACGTTTTCGAAGCCGGCGGCCTCGCACAACAGTATGGTTTCGCGCGTGCGCCGCGCCACGCCGCCCAAATGCCCGCGCGCGGGCGAGGGCCGGATGAAGGCGCGCTCCTCCACGCTGAGTCGCTCCATGCGGGTCTTGTCGCCGAGGATGCTGCCGCCCGAAATGGGGCTGGATGGATCGACGCTGAGGACGGCCACGCGCTCGCCGCGCTGGCGGATCAGATGCATGCCGAGAGCGTCGATGAAGGTGCTCTTGCCAACGCCCGGCACGCCGGTGATGCCGACGCGCCGCGATTTGCCGGTGGCGGGCAGAATCGCATCGAGCATCCGCGCCGCCAGTTCGCCATCGGCTGGGAGATCGCTTTCCACCACCGTGATGGCGCGCGCGAGAATGACGCGGTCGCCGCGCAGAATGCCCTCCGTGTAGCGTTCGAGCGGCAGCCTACGCCGGTGATGGAGCGAGCTAGCCGGCATGAGTCTGACTGTGCACCGTGGCGCGGGCAGTCCTGCCTGCAGCGTCGCCAGTCGTGGCGACGTTTCTTGGCCCGGGCCGAGTCTCAGGTGGCTCAAAGAGAAGAAATGTCGAGACGACTCTCGACACAGCAGGCTTGACAGCCCGCGCCACGCGACTACGCCGCACGAACCGTACCCATCAGCGCATGAAGGATTTTCTGCGCGCACACAGGGATCACGGTGCCAGGGCCGAACACGCCGGCCACGCCCGCCTGGAACAGGAAATCGTAATCCTGCGGCGGAATCACGCCGCCCACGTAAACCAGGATGTCGTCGCGGCCGAATTTGCGCAGCTCGGCGATCACTTCCGGGACGAGTGTTTTGTGGCCGCCGGCCAGGCTCGATACGCCGAGCACGTGCACGTCGTTCTCCACCGCCATGCGCGCCGCTTCGAGCGGCGTCTGGAACAGCGGCCCCACGTCGACGTCGAAGCCGAGATCGGCGAAAGCGGTGGCGATGACTTTGGCACCGCGGTCGTGGCCGTCCTGGCCCATCTTGGCGATCAGGATGCGCGGCCGCCGCCCTTCGGCTTTGCCGAATTCGTCCGCCAGCTTGCGCGCTTTCTGGAATTCGGGATCGGCCTGGCTCTCCGAGGAATAAACGCCCGAGATGGTGCGGTTGACGGCCTGGTAGCGGCCGAACACTTTTTCGAGCGCCGCGGAAATCTCGCCCAGCGTGGCGCGGGCGCGCGCCGCCTGGACGGCGAGATCGAGCAGGTTCCCTTCGCCCGTCGCGGCGCTCGCGGTCAAGGCCGCCAGAGTTTCTTCCACCGCGCGGCCGTCGCGCGCCGCGCGCACTTGCGCCAGGCGGCGTAGTTGCGAATCGCGCACGGCGCCGTTATCCACTTCGCGCGTGTCGAGGTGCTCCTCGCTGCCGGTCTGGTACCGGTTCACGCCCACGATGATCTCACGGCCGGAATCGATGTAAGCCTGGCGGCGCGCGGCCGCTTCTTCAATCCGCATCTTGGGGATGCCGGTTTCGATCGCCTTGGCCATGCCGCCCAGGCTTTCGACTTCCTGAATATGATGCCACGCCTTGTGCATCAGCTCGTGGGTGAGGCTCTCCACGTAATAGCTGCCGGCCCAGGGATCCACCGCGCGCGTGATGCCGGTTTCCAGTTGCAGGTAGATTTGCGTGTTGCGCGCGATGCGCGCGGAAAAGTCCGTCGGCAGCGCGATGGCTTCGTCGAGTGCGTTGGTGTGCAGCGATTGGGTATGCCCCAGCACCGCGGCCAGCGCTTCCACGGCCGTGCGCGCCACGTTGTTGAAGGCGTCCTGCGCGGTGAGACTCCAGCCGGAAGTCTGCGAATGCGTGCGCAGCGCCATCGACTTGGGATTCTTGGGATTGAACCCGTGAATCAGCTTGGCCCACAGCACGCGCGCCGCGCGCAGTTTGGCGATCTCCATGAAGTGGTTCATGCCGATGCCCCAGAAGAAGCTCAGCCGCGGCGCGAAAGCGTCGATATCCAAACCGGCGGCGATGCCCGTGCGCACGTATTCCACGCCATCGGCCAGCGTGTAGCCGAGCTCGATGTCGGCCGTCGCGCCGGCTTCCTGCATGTGGTAACCGCTGATCGAAATGCAGTTGTACTTCGGCATCCGCTCCGCCGAGTAGCGGAAGATGTCACCGATGATCCGCATCGAAGGCGCCGGCGGGTAGATGTACGTGTTGCGGACCATGAACTCTTTCAGAATGTCGTTCTGAATGGTCCCGGTCAGTTGTTCCGGCTTCACGCCCTGCTCTTCGGCCGCCACGATGTAGAACGCCAGCACCGGCAGCACGGCGCCATTCATGGTCATCGATACCGACATCTGGCCGAGCGGGATCTGATCGAAGAGAATCTTCATGTCTTCGACGCTATCGATCGCCACGCCCGCTTTGCCGACGTCACCCACCACGCGGTCATTGTCGGAATCGTAGCCGCGATGGGTGGCCAGGTCGAACGCCACCGAGAGGCCCTTCTGCCCGGCGGCCAGATTGCGCCGGTAAAACGCGTTCGATTCTTCGGCGGTGGAGAAGCCCGCATATTGGCGAATGGTCCACGGTTGCAGCGCGTACATGGTGGAGTACGGCCCGCGTAGAAACGGCGGCACGCCGGCGGCGTACTCGAGGTGCTCCATCGCGTAAAGGTCGCTGGCCGTGTACCAGGGCTTCACCGCGATGCGCTCCACCGTCGTCCAATCATCCCCGGGCGTGACAGGCGCCGCGGCCCCGGGTTTCGGCTGGTAGTCGATTTTCGAAAAATCCGGTTTCATCGCTTACTCCTCCATCCCCAGCCGCTTTTGCCACTCGCTGAGGGTTTGGACGGCGTCGCTTTGTACGTGAATGAAGCCCGCCACGCCGGCGGCCTTCAGCGCGTCGATCTGCTCCTTCGGATTGCCCGCCACAATCACCGGCACTCCGGCGGCCGGGCAGACTTCCTGCGCCAGCGCCAGGTATTCCGCGTCGGAGCTGCACAGCACGATCAGATCCGCACCGGCGCTCGCATACTCTTCCGCCTCGACGACGTCAAAGCCGGCGCAGCCGAAAAAGTTGAGGCTGAAATTGGCGCGCGCCATGCGCATTTTAAGGTCGCCGCGCATGAGCAGCAGCACTGTCGGAACGCGGCCCGTCTTGGCGGCGTGGCGCTCGGTGCGGCGGCGGATTGTTTCGAAAGCTTCCGCCAGGCGAAAGGCGGGAAATGCCGCGCCGCTTTCGGCCGGGGGCGCCGTTGCCTCCGCCGATTTTTCCTTCAGATCCGGAAAATTGTTGACGCCCACCAGCGTGCGGTAGCGCGATGCCACGGCCTTCTGAAGCTTGGCGCGGCTTTCCGCCAAAGCTTTGGCGATGGCGCCCGATTCCACCGCCTGGCTGTAACCGCCGGCGGCTTCCACCTGCTGGAAGAGCTTCCACGCTGCGCGGGCCAGCGAATCGGTCAGCGCTTCGACGTAATAGGAGCCGCCCGCCGGATCGGCCACCGCGTCCACGTGCGCTTCATGGCGCAGAATGCGCCCGATGTTCACCGCCAGGTGCTGATCGAAACCGAACGGCTCGACCGTCAACCGGTCACAGCCGCCAACCGCGGCCGCCAGCGCTTCGGTGGTCACGCGGAGCAGGTTGGTGTAGTGGTCATACACGCTCTTGTCCAGGCGCGTGGTGCGCGCATGGATACGGGCCAGCGCGCATTGCGGGTCGGTCGGCCCAAATGCCGCTACCGCTTGCGCCCAAATCAGCCGCGCGGCGCGCAGCTTGGCGATCTCCAGGAAATAAGTCGATCCGACGGAGAAAACGAATTCGATCGACCGCGCGGCTTCATCCACCGTGCCCGTTGCGGCCAGCGCGGTCAGCCGCTCGACGCCCGCGGCCAGCGCGTAGCCCAATTGCTGCACGGCGTTGCCGCCGGCCTCCCCCAGTTCATCGGCGCGAATCACATTGGCGCCGGTGGGCACAGCGTCGGCGGCCTCCCACGGCTTGCCGCTGCCGCGCGCAAAGGGGAACTGCCCCGGCGAGGTTTGGGTTTGCGCCTCGAGACCGGCCAGGTTCTCGGCGCGATAATAAGGCCGCACCGCCAGCCCCTCGTCGGTGCGCCACACCAGCTTCTTCGCGTAGTCGGCGCCCTTCAGGTCCTTCGCGATGGCCGCCTCCCAGACGGCGGTGGGAACCGGCGGAAAATCCTGGCCCAGGTTTAGAATCTCGGCGCCGGGCAGATCCTCAGGCATGGCTGCCCTCCTCGACCACCTCGATCAAGTAGCCGAACGCCGCGGTTTCGGTGGTCTTGGGATGGATGAAGAACACCGTGGTGCCGCGCGAGCCTTTGCGCGGCGCTTTGTCGATGATCTTGAATCCCTTTTCCTTCAGATAGTCGAAGGCCTTCTGAATGCCGGATACGCGCAGCGCCACGTGTGCGAGGCCGCCGCGGCCGCCGTTCTTTTCGATCTGCTTCGCGACCGGCGATTCCGGCGTCAATGGCTCCAGCAATTGCACCAGGTTGGGACCGTCGCCCACTTGCAGCAGGACCTCGCGAACCTGGTCGGAGCCGAGCACGTCCTCGCGGTGCACTTCACAGAAACCGAGCGCCCGGTACGCCGCGACGTGCGCTTCCAGCTCGCCGGGACGTACCGAAACCGCTACGTGGTCGAAAAACAGAAAACCGGGTATTTGTTTCAGTTCATCACTCATTATTCGAACTCCACAACCACCTGCCCGGACTGCACGCTTTCGCCGGCGTTGACTTTGACGGCGGCCAGCTTGCCGGATACCGGAGCGGTGATATTCGTTTCCATCTTCATGGCCTCGAGCACCAGCAGAACGTCGCCCACCTGGATGCTCTGACCCGCGTGCGCCATCACCCGCACCACATTGCCGGAAACCGGGCTGCGGCACACTTTTTCCTCGTTCACCGAGCCCGATGGCCCGGGCGGCGCCGCCATCGGAGCGGCTGGAACGCGCACCGGCGCGGATTCCATCACGTACCCGCGCGGCGCCTGGCTGGGAGCCTCCGGCTCGGCGGCGTCCACGTCCACTTCGTAAGTCTTCTGATCGATCTTAATGGTTAGCTTCACGGGTAAGTCCTGATTAGAAAAGTCTGTGCGAGGCCTGGATCGACACGCGTCCCTGTTGGGCCCAGGCCGACGAGCTGATGAGGCGGATCTGCCGCACGTGCACCCGCACTCCGAAATAGGCGGCCAGCGCGGCGGAAATGGCCAGCAGTTCCTCTTCGCCGATCTCCGGCGCGGCCGGCGCTTCCGCCGCTTCGGTGGGCTCTTCCTTGGCAATTTCCGTGGGCGCCGCGGCCACAGCCGGCGCGGCCGGGGCTTCGAGGTGCGCCACGCGCTCCGCCAGCGCGGCCAGTTGCGCGCGGATATCGCGGATCAGAGCTTCGAGTTCAGTCGTTTGTATCTCGGTGGTCATCTTCGGCCTCGCGCTACAGCGGCATCAAGCCGTGCTTCTTGGGCGGGCGCAGCTCGCGCTTGGTGCCCAGATATTCGAGCGCACGCGCCACGTGGCGGCGAGTCAGCGCCGGCTCAATCACTGCGTCCACCAGGCGGCGCCCGGCGGCCACGTAAGGATTGGAAAACGCCTCGCGGTAACGCGCGATCAGCTCCTTGCGCCGCGCGGCCTTGTCCTCGGCTTCCTGAATTTCCTTGCGGAACACGATCTCCGCCGCGCCTTCCGCGCCCATCACGGCCACTTCCGCGGTGGGCCAGGCGAATACGCGGTCCGCGCCCAGGTCCTTGCCGCACATCGCCAGGTAGGCGCCGCCGTAACACTTGCGCAGGATCACCGTGATCTTGGGAACCGTGGCCGCCGAATATGCGAAGAGCATTTTGGCGCCGTGTCGGATGATGCCGCCGTGCTCCTGCTGCACGCCCGGCAGGAAGCCCGGCACGTCGACGAAAGTCAGCAGCGAGATATTGAACGCGTTGCAGAAGCGAATGAACCGCGAAGCCTTGCTCGATGCGTTGATATCCAGCGCGCCCGCCATCACCGCCGGCTGGTTGGCGATCACTCCCACCGTGCGGCCATTCACCCGCGCGAAGCCGATCACGATGTTCTGCGCGAAACCGGACTGCACTTCCAGGAAATCGCCGAAGTCCACCACCTTCAGAATCACGGTGCGAACGTCGTACCCTTTTTTGCCATCCACGGGCACCATGTCTTCGAGCGCCGGGTTGGGATCCACGTCGGCGTCGCCCTGCACCTGCGGCGGATCCTCCATATTGTTGTTGGGCAGGAAGCTGAGCAGCTTCTGGCACAGCGCCACCGCGTGCCGGTCGTTTTCCGCGATGAAGTGGATCACGCCCGAATTCACCATGTGCGCTTCCGCGCCGCCCAGTTGCTCGGCGGTGACGACCTCGCCGGTTACCTGCTTGATCACCGAAGGTCCGGTGATGAACATCTGCGCCTGGCGGGTCTGGATGATGAAATCGGTGAGCGCCGGGCTGTACGCCGCGCCGCCCGCGCACGGTCCGCAGATCAGCGAAACCTGGGGCACCGCGCCCGAAAGCATCACGTTGGCGTAGAACACCTTGCCGTAGCCGGAAAGCGAGTCGATGCCTTCCTGCACGCGCGCGCCGCCGGAATCGTTGATGAACACAAACGGCGAGCCGGTCTTCAGCGCCATCTGCATGACTTCGGCGACCTTGATGGAATGCACCTCGCCGGCCGCGCCGCCCATCACCGTGAAGTCCTGGCTGGCCAGGTGGATCAGGCGCCCGCCCACCGACGCCGCGCCAGTTACCACGCCATCGGCCGGCAAGCTCTTGCCTTCCATGCCGAACATGGTGGCGCGGTGCTCGGCGAACAGACCGTTCTCTTCGAAGCTGGCCGGATCGACCAGCGCGTCGATGCGTTCGCGCGCGGTCAGCTTCCCCGACTGGCGTTGCTTTTCCAGCTTGTCCGCCCCGCCGCCCAGCATTACCGTTTCGCGACGCCGCTTCAACTCTTCGATCTTCTCTTGCATTGCCGTGGTGGTCATATTTCGAGCTCTCGTGATCTTGACTTCATCGATTCCGATTTATCGACGCCTTTTTACGCCGGCGATACCGTCACTTTGTGGGTGTGGCCGTTCAGCTTCACGTCATAGGTGATGGTGGTAGTTACCGGGCCCTTCCCGTTTTCCGCCGCTGGAGCCGGAGCCGGCGCTGGCGCCGGCGCCGAGGACGGATCCTTGCCCAGGTTCTTGGGGCCTTTCGCGCGCGCGGGGAAGAACTTCGGCGCGACACCCGGAAACATCGCGTAAGTGAGCACGTCTTCGTCCGACCCGTTGCAGCCATCCACCGCCAGCGCCGCCGACCGCAATTCCTGCCATTCGGGCTTCAGCAGATCCGCTGGGCGGGTGTCGATGGGCTGCTTGTTGGTCTGTTTGTTGGCCATCTCCACCACGTGGCGGTTGCGCCGGCCCAGCGTTTCGCCGTAGTAGCCCAGCATCAGGTCGGCGAACTCGCCGGTCATTACTTTGTACCGGCCCATCATCACGTTGAAAACCGCTTGCGTGCCGATGATCTGGCTGGATGGCGTCACCAGCGGCGGGAAACCGGCGTCCTCGCGCACCCGCGGCACTTCCTCCAGCACTTCTTTCATGCGGTCGCCCGCCTTCTGCTGCTTGAGCTGGCTTTCCAGGTTGGAAATCATGCCGCCGGGAATCTGGCTGTCGAAGATCTCCGTGTCCACGCCGGTGATGTTGGAAAGGAATTCCTTGTAGCGCGGGCGGATCTTGTCGAAATGCCGCTTGATCGCCAGCAGCCGCTTCTTATCCACGCGGGTCGAATAGGGCGTGCCTTCCAGCATCTCCATCAGGCTTTCGGTGGGATTGTGGCCCGGGCCCAGGCTGAGCGAGCTGATCGAGGTATCCACGCAGTCCGCTCCCGCCTCGATGGCCTTCATCAGGCTCACCATGGTGACTCCGGTGGTGGCATGCACGTGCACGTGTACGCGCGTTTCTTCGCCGCAGGCCTGCTTGATGGCCTTCACCAGATCGTACGCCGGTTGCGGTTTCAGCAGCGCGGCCATGTCCTTGATGCAGATCGAATCGCAGCCCAACTCCAGCAGCCGCTCCGCCATCTCGACGAAGCCGGTGATGGTGTGCAGCGGACTGACCGTGTAACAGATGGTGCCCTGCGCGTGTTTGCCGGCGCGCTGCACCGCCGCCACCGCGCGCCGGATGTTGCGGATGTCGTTCAACGCATCGAACACGCGGAACACGTCCATCCCGTTCGCCGCCGCCTTCTCCACGAAGCGATCCACCACCGTGTCTTCGTAGTGCCGGTAGCCGAGCAGGTTCTGCCCGCGCAGCAGCATCTGCAACCGCGTGTTGGGCATCAGCTTGCGGAAGGTGCGCAGCCGCTCCCACGGATCTTCGTTGAGAAAACGGATGCAGGCGTCGAACGTGGCGCCGCCCCAACATTCAGCCGACCAAAAGCCCGCCTTATCTATGTCCTCGCAGGCCGGAATCATGTCTTCCATCGCCATCCGCGTAGCCAGCAGGCTCTGATGGCCGTCCCTAAGTATAAGTTCAGTGATATCTATAACCTTCGTCATTGCATAACCTCAATAACCCTCAGCGGGAGTCGTTTGGGCTGTTGCAGGAGTGCTGATAAACTGTTCTGCTTTATTATCCCTGAAAAGCGGTCAATTGGCGATAAAAAGATGCGGGGATCTTGAATCGAAATCGTAAATACTGATGGAGTGTAAGGACTTGTTAACGTTTTCCGGGTCCGCCACGAGTTAGTTTCGCCAGGTAGATTTTCACACGATGACGAAATTGTCAGCACGCGCACTCCCGCTGGTTCGTTAGTGACGCCCGCGAAGGCAAAATCTCATGAATAGCCGAGGTGGGTGTACTGTCTTGGCCATCTTGTCCTATGATGGACCTCTATGGCTATCATCGCCGTGGCTGGACGCAAAGGTGGAGTGGGTAAGTCCACGATTGTCGGCAATCTGGCGGCGGAGTTCGCCGCCATGGGCCGCAGCGTCACTGTCCTCGATGCCGACCCGCAGCACAGCATGGTGGCCTGGGCCGAGCAGGGCGACGGCATGCTGTCACGGTCCGTCGAGAAGGTGGCTGTCCCCAGCACGCTGCGTGCACGCGCGCGCAAAGCTGACGAAGACACCGATATCGTTCTCATCGATACGCCGCCGGGCATGCCGGAGGTGGCTTATCAGGCGGCGCTGGCCGCCGATCTGATGCTGCTTCCCTGCGGCCCGTCCCCGCTCGATCTGTTCGCTCTCAAGGAAGCTCTATCGCTGGCGCTCAAAGCGCGCGCCGAACGCCGCTCGAAAAAACCGCGCATCCGTTTCGTGCCGTCGAAGGTGCTGATGTCTACCAACCTCAGCCGAGGACTGGCTTCATCGCTGAGCGGGATGGGGAAAAAAGTGCTGCCCGCCATCGGCCAGCGCGTAGTGGTGGCGGAGGCGGTGTCGCAAGGCTTGACCGTGGCCGAATACGCGCCCGATTCCCCGGCCCGCGCCGAGTTCTCCGCGCTGGCCAAAGCGGTCGACAAGATTCTGAGGAAGTAGGCGCAACGCGGCCTAAATCATGGCGCACCCGGCGTCATTCGTCCGGTAGCAGGCCTTTTCTTTCTCGCTGTCTGCGCCGCCAAAACATCGCTGCTGAGTACCAGCAGCAGCCCCAGGCTGGTAGCGTGAAAAGGTAAAGGACCAATCCTGCATCTCCGCCCTCGTTCCCGAAGTAGAATACCTGCCTCGCCTCAGAAGCGTGTCCCCCTATCAGGTCCCAGACGACAGCGAGGGTCACCAGCCCAATCGGCGCCACCCAGACCCAACGCCCCTCAATGGTGGACGTAGGCGCCAAGCGAGAGACGGCCAGCGCCAGTCCGACGGCCAGCAGCAGAACGACGGGGTAATACAGAATCTGCCAGACCGGGCTGTCCGCGCGAGGCCCCAGAGCAATGGCGACTACAAAGAAACCAATCAGGGTCCCAAAGTAAGCAAGCACCAACTGGAAACCGTATCCGAAGAACGAAAACTCTCTCTGGGTTTCCCAGGGCTTCTTCGTCTCTGCTGGCATAAGCTTCAAGCGCCTCGACCGCCTCGGCCCGGTCGGTGCATCCGCTTTCCCCGGCGCCAGGAAAGGTCGAGATGACTCTCGACCCTGCACGCAGGACTGCGCGCGCCACGGAGCCCTACTTCACCGCGACCGTGATGCCGGCCTGAGTTTGCGCGGTTCCTATCGTGATCACTACCGGCTGTGGGCCCGGCGTTAGTCCGGACGGAACCGTCAGATTCACCTGGATCGCGCCATTCACCAGGCCCGGCGCCGGCCCGGCATAATCGACTTGCGCGTTCACTCCGCCGATGGTTGCGGTGACCGGCTGGGTGACCAGACTCCCCGCACCTGGCGCCAGAGCGCCATCGATAGCGTCGGCAACCGAGCCGCCACCGGTGCCGAAAATCTGGATTTCGGTCCCGGACGCAGCCGGATTGGACGCGCCGTTAATCGAGTAATCCTGGTTCTCAATGGCGCCCGGCCCGCTGCCGGTCTCGGCAAGGGAGAAAATCGCCGGCACGGCCGCGGCCACCGGCATCGTCACCGTGTTCGAGACCACCGTTCCGCCGCCCGGGTTGTACCGATACTGGATCGCAGTCTGCTGTTCGCCCGCGACCTCAAATGGCACAACCGCGCTCACTTGCCCGGCCTCGGCATACACCAGCGGCGCCGGCACACCGTCGAACAGCACCTCGACACCGCCCAGGTTGGTCGAGAACTTGCCGCTCGAGTCCAACTGGTAGTTCACCAGGCTGGCCGGTCCGAAACCGTAACCGGCGGCGAAAATCGTCACGATTTCTCCTGGCGACACCGCTCCGCCTTGATAGCCAGCGGCATTCACCACTTGAGTCGTTTTCAGCACCGGCGCCGGCGTGGCCGTCGTCAGGGCGGTCATCAGCGACGAAAACGCCGGGGTAGGCTGATAGTTGAAATCGAACGGCAGCGCCGCGCCATACCCGGAGAAGAAACTGGGGATCCACGAATCGTTATAGGAGACGCCCCAGACTTGAAACGCCGTGCAGTTGGGCTGCTGCAAGCACACCGTCATCACATCCTGGTAAATCTGCGCCTGTTGCTGCAATTCCGCCGCCGTCGCGAGCCCGCTCGAATTGACCGGCAGCCGCACGTCCATTTCCGAGATGTGCACCTGGATGCCGAGCGCCGCCAGCGCTTGCATGTTCTGCGCCAGGCCAGCGGGGCTTGGATAGAAATTCGGATAGCCGTTGAGCTCGAGGTGCATTTCGAAGCCGACGCCGTTGATAGGCACACCACGGTTCACGAAATCCGTCACCATGGCTAAAACGGCGTTGAACTTGGCGCCCGGCCCTTCGATGCTGTAGTCGTTATAAAACAGCAGCGCGTTGGGATCGGCTGCGTGCGCCCAACGGAACGCCTGCTCGATATACCCGGTGCCGCTCGGCCCGATGCCGGGCTGGTCATACCAGATGGAATCCCCCAGGACGGATGGCGTTGTATCGGTGAAGGCTTCGTTCACCACGTCCCACGCGAATACCTTCCCCGCGAAATGCGTCACCTCGGTGGTGATATGGTTCTGGAGGAGCGTCGCCATATCGGCCGGAGTCGTCGTGGAGCTGCTGGCATAAGGCTGCAACCACGACGGGAACTGCGTGTGCCAGCAGAGATTGTGGCCCCGCACGCGCATCCCGTTGGCCTGGGCGAACGCCACCAGCTCGTCGCCCGGTTGGAAGTTATACGTGTTTAGCGCCGGCTGCGTCACGTCCCACTTCATGGCGTTGCCCGGCTCCAGCATGTCGTATTGGGTGGAGAGCAAATTGGCGTAGTTGGTATTCTTTAGCAGATCGGGCGGGCCGTACTCGTCCGCCGATGCCGCGGCGCCGAAAGGAATCCCGCGCGCTGCCGCTGCCTGCCGTAGCGTCGTCTGCCCGGCCAGCGGCGCGGCCCCCGCCAGCAAGACCGCCATCCAGGCGGCCAGCTTCCGTAGCTCGTTTCGTTTTCCCGTGGTATTCCTCATACTGGTCCGAGACCATTTTATGACAACCGCCGCCCCGCCGCGCCAGCATCGGCCCGTTTCGTCTCCGAATTGGTTTAATCTATCAGGAGGATAATTCATGACTCCTCACCTCGCGTTCGCCGTCACCAGCACTCGGCTCACCGCAATCGACTGGCTGGTGATAGCGCTCTACTTCAGCATTCTGCTTGGCGTGGCCACCTGGGTGGTGCGCAAAGCAAAGGACTCCGCAACCGATTACTTCCTGGCCGGACGCAATCTCGGCTGGTGGGTGATTGGCGCTTCGATTTTTGCGTCCAACATCGGATCGGAACATGTGGTGGGTCTGGCCGGCTCCGGCGCCACCAGCGGCGTCGCCATGGCGCACTATGAGTTGCACGCCTGGTGCCTGCTCCTGCTGGGATGGGTCTTCGTGCCGTTCTACATGCGGTCGAAGGTTTTCACCATGCCGGAGTTCCTCGAGCGCCGCTTCAGCGTCAAGTCGCGTTACGTGCTCTCGATCGTCTCCATCGTCACCTTCATCGTCTCCAAGATCGCAGTAGGCATCTTCGCCGGAGGCGTGGTCTTCAGCACGCTCTTTCCCGAGGTGCGAGTCAACATCGCGGGCCTGGATATCGACAGCTTCTGGATCGGCTCCGTGCTGGTGATCGTGCTCACCGGCCTTTACACCGTGCTCGGCGGCATGCGCGCGGTGGCCTATAACGACGCGGTGCAGGTGGTGGTCCTCATCTGCGGCTCGGCTCTGCTCACGATCTACGGCGTGGTCAAGCTGGGTGGCTGGAGCGAGCTTCGCCACATATGCGGCTCCGACATGTTCAATCTCTGGAAGCCGCTGATTCCGGCCGGCCAGACCGGCACCTGGGCGCCCGTGATCGTCAAGAGCGCCGGCCACATCGTCAAGCAAGCGTGGTATTTCAACGACAACTTCCCGTGGCTCGGCATGCTGTTCTGCGCGCCCATCATCGGCATGTGGTACTGGTGCACGGATCAATATATCGTGCAGCGCGCACTGGGCGCGCCCGACGAAACCACCGCCCGCCGCGGCAGCATCTTCGCCGCGTTCCTCAAGCTGGCGCCGGTCTACCTGTTCATCGTTCCCGGCCTGGTATGTTACGCACTGGCCAAGAGCGGCAAGATTCCCGAACTGGCGCCGATGATCGGTCCCGATGGCCACGCCATTCCGTCGGTCGCGCAAGGCTCATTCCCCATGCTGGTCGAGTACTTGCTGCCGCCTGGCCTGCGCGGCATCGTGGTAGCCGGTCTGCTCTCGGCACTCATGGGGTCGCTCGCCGGCGTGTTCAACGCCTGCTCCACGCTGTTCACCGTCGATCTGTACGAAAAGTGGAATCCGGCCGCCTCGCAGCACCAGATTGTGCGCATGGGCCGCATCGCCACCGTTGGCATGGTGCTGATCGCGCTGGCCTGGATCCCGGTCATCAAGGGCGCGCAGGGGCTTTACACTTATTTGCAATCGGTGCAAGGCTACCTGGCGCCGCCCATCTTCGTGGTCTTCTTCTTCGGCGTCTTTTTCAAACGCCTCAACGCGGAGGGCGCATTCTGGGCCATGGTGGCCGGCTTCGCGCTGGGCATCTTCCGCATGTGCGTGGATACGCCGGTCACGCTCGGTCTGGCCGGGTTGAAGGGCGGCTACGCCGAAGGATCGTTTCTCTGGATCGTCAACAACATCTACTTTCAGTACTTCAGCGTGTTGATCACGATCGTCTCGGCGGTGGTGATGGTGGTGGTGAGCCACCTGACCGCGCAGCCGGAGTATGGCCGGATTCAGAGCCTCACGTTCGCCACCGCGACGGCCGAAGACAAGGCCCACACGCGCGCCGGCTGGGGCTGGAAAGAAGTCGCCGCGTCCGCCCTGGTGCTCATCTGCATCCTCTGCTCGTACCTGTATTTCCGCGGCTAGGTAGGTCAGAAGACAGGAGAACCTGTGTCAAGCGGCGCCCGGCGCCGGCAGTGAAAACCGCGCCCGCACTTCCGCGCTGACGCTGGCCGGCTTGCCGGTGGACCGATCGAGGGGGCACCACAGAGTCAGTGCCTTCGCCAGTAGCGCGCGGTCCGCGGCGCGCAGCAATTCGGTATGGCGTTCAAAGCGGACGCGCGTTGCGAGACCCACCCAGGTGCGCGCGATGACCTGGTCGCCCAGGCGCGCCGGGTGCTTGTAATCGATCTCGTGCCGCAGCACGACCCAGACCAGTTTCGCCTGGTCGGCGGCCGGCGCAAAGGCCGTCCAATGGGCCACCGCCACGTCCTGCACCCAGCGCAAATAGGTCACGTTGTTGACGTGGCCCAGCACGTCGATATCGCCGGGCTCAACCGGCACGGCCATCTCGAACGCCGGCAAAGTCTCGCTCATCCCCTATCAGTATCGCTCGCCCCAAGGGCAAGCCGGGTCTTCGACTGGCAGATTCGGTTCTATCGAAAGGACCGCTCCCTATGGTCGCGGCTCCGTTCGGAGGCGCGACATTTAGGAGCATGCCCTACCTAAGCAACTTCGAACCGTTGCGCGGTGTCGCTTTCCGTATCGTAGATGACGAACGTGGAGGGTACGTCGGTGCGGCTGCCATCGGCGGCGAAGGTCGCGCCCATGATGGCGCCGGGGTTGATGGCGAGTGTGCGGCCCACGCGGCTTACGTCATAGACATGGTTGTGGCCATAGCAGACAACGTCGTATTCGCCCGAGGCGGCGATTGCGCGCGCGATGTTGTCGTAATGGTTGGCGGCGATCCGTTTGGCCGCAAATTCCCCGCGCAGCATCTCGCCATGAATCTTGATATGCGGATATTGGGCGGCGTTGGCAGTGATGCGGAACAGGTCGCCGTCGTTATTGCCGAAGATGACGTGGATGGGGCCGGCGAATCCGCGGCCCAACTGGTGCACGATGAAGGGCGAACACAGGTCGCCGCAGCAGATCATGGCATCCGCGCCGCGCGCGCGATCGAGCGCCCCCGCGAGCTTCCACACGTTGTCGTGAATGTCGGAGAGAATCGCCAAACGCATTTCCGCTTCACGCCTCTTTCCGCAATTTGGCCGCGAATTTCTCGCGGAACTTACGCACCTTGGGCGCGACGACGTACGCGCAGTAAGGTTGGCTCGAGTGGTTGCGGAAATAATCCCGATGGTAGTCCTCGGCACGGTAGAAGGTTTCAGCCGCGCGCACTTCGGTGACAATGGGCGCGGGCCAGATCTGCTCGGTGTTCAACTCTCGAATGGCTTGCTCCGCCGCATGGCGCTGCACGTCGCCATGATAGAAAATGACGGACCGGTACTGGACGCCAACGTCGTCGCCCTGGCGGTCGAGCGAAGTGGGATCGTGAGTCGCGAAGAAAACTTCGAGTATCTCGAGGAAGCTGGAAATCGCGGGATCGAACTTCACCTGGACGACTTCCACGTGGCCGGTCGCCCCCGAGCAGACCTGTTGGTAGGTTGGGTTGGCGAGGCGCCCGCCCATGTAACCGGACTCGACCGCGATCACTCCCTCCATCTCTTGATACACGGCCTCCACGCACCAGAAACAGCCCCCGCCCAATGTCACCGTCTCCTCAGTCGCCATGCCTTCCAGGTTACTTGATCGGCGCGGCGAATGCCGCTCACCGCTTGTAACAGTTCCCATCCGTGACTCGTTTTACCGCGGGCTCGATTTTGGGAGGGCCAGTTCGCCGAGCGGGAACGCTCGAATGTTCTAATAGGGAAAGCCACTCCGGCGCCTATGACGGCGGTCCCGCGCACGACATGACGGACGGTATTGCTTACGCGGCGATCATACCGGCATACCGTCCCGGCGCCCAACTGCTCTATCTGGTGCGGGCGCTGGTTGCGCGGGCGGTTCCCGCGATCGTCCTGGTCGACGACGGCAGCGGCGCCGCGTACGGGGATTGGTTCGCGCAGGCCGCCGCGCTGCCCGGTGTCCACCTGGTTCGGCACGCGGCCAACCAAGGCAAGGGCGCGGCGCTCAAAAGCGGCATACGGTACGCGCTGGCTACGTTTCCCGGAATGACGGGCGTGGTGACGGCGGATGCCGATGGCCAGCACGACGCCGCGGACATCGTGCGCATCGCGGACATTCTGATGGCGGAGCCGGACGCACTGGTTTTGGGCGCGCGGACCTTTTCGGGCGAGGTCCCGTGGCGCAGCCGTTTCGGCAACCTCTTAACGCGCAGCGTGCTGCGCGCCGCCATCGGAAGCAAGCTGGCCGACACGCAAACCGGCCTGCGCGGCGTGCCGGCGGCGCTGGCCGCCCAACTGCCCGCCATCAAAGCCAACGGCTACGAGTTCGAACTGGAAATGCTGATCGCCGCCCACCGTGCGGGTGTGCGCATCGTGGAGCAACCGATCCGCACCATTTACCAAGCCGGGAATCCGCAGTCGCATTTCAGCCCGGTCGTCGATTCGATGAAGATTTACTTCGTGCTGCTGCGGTTCGCTTCGGTATCCCTGATCACGGCGGCGCTCGACAACCTGATTTTCTTTTTCGCCTATGGCGCGACCGGCCACATACTGGGCTCGCAGGCGCTCGGCCGCGCGCTGGCGGCGGTGTTTCAGTATGGAGCCGTGCGGCGGCCGGTTTTTCACAGCGAGCGGAGCCACCGGCAAGTGTTGCCGAAATACCTGGCGCTGCTGCTCGTAAGCGGCGCGGCATCCTACGCGGGGATTCGCGCGCTGATCGCCTGGCTGGGGATCGGCGCCGTGCCCGCCAAGCTGATCGTCGAGACGATTTTGTTTTTCGGAAATTTCGTAGTGCTGCGCGGCTTCATCTTCCGGCGCGGACAGGTCGAAAACTCGGGCGCCGGCCAGCCCAAGTGGCGCCCGTGGCTGGGCTGGCTGCTGGCCGCACTGGCGGCGGCGCTGGTGGGTTTGGAGATTTACGGCTTCTCGAGCGGCGACTTGTTCGCGCAGGAGATCTGGCAACCGCTGGGTCTGGAGCACCTGGCGCGCTATACCGCGGTGTGGCTGTTGCTTGGATTGCCGGTGCTAATTTTTCTGCCGTGGCTGTTCGTGCCGCTGGTGGTGGCGGGCGGCCTGGTGTTGAGCGCAGTGGCCGCCGGTCCGTTGGCTGTGCTGGCGCCGGCTTTGTTTCTGGTCTCGGCGTGCGCCCTGGGCTGCGCGCTGCTGCGGCCGCGCGAAGAAGGGATCGAAACACAGCTTCTGGCCACGCTGCTCGGCGGCTCGGTATTTGTTTTCGCGATGTATCTCACGGCGCGCTTGCCGGTACAGTATCCGGCGGTATGGCTGGTGGCGCTCGCGGCGCCGGTGGCGTTCGGCTGGCGCGGCGTGCTGCGCAGAGGCCGCGGGATGGCCGCGACACTCCGGACGGCGGCACGCGGCGGTGCGGCGGAACGTTTCGCATTGGCGTTTCTGCTCTTCATCCTGGGCATGCATTGGCTGGCGACGCTGAAACCGGAAACCGGCGCCGATGCCCTGGCGATGCACCTGGCCATCCCCGCCAACATCGCCGCGCACCACGCGTTTACCATCCAGCCCGCTCGCATCCTTTGGTCGGTGATGCCGATGGGCGCCGACCTCGGGTTTATGATCGTCTACCTGTTGGGCGGCGAGATGGCGGCGCGGCTGCTCAATCTGGCATGGCTGCTGGCGATCGAAGGCCTGCTCTATGGCGCCGTTCGCCGCTGGCTTGGCCGCCCGGCGGCCTGGCTGCTGGTGGCGCTATTCGCCGCGACGCCACTCGTCGAACTGGTAACCGGTTCGTTATTCATCGAAAACCTGCTGGCCGCTTTGGTGCTGGGAATGATGGTGGCGCTGTGGCGCTACGCCGAAAGCGGCAATCCGCGGTTCCTGTTGGCGGCCGCGACCCTGGCTGGTTCGGCGCTCTCCACCAAATTCGGCGCAAGCGCCTTCGTCGCAGCGGCGCTGCCGTTCTTCGTCTGGGAAGCGCGCCGCCAACGTCGCCCCGCCGGCGCCGGCTGGCTGGCGATTGCGTTCGCTGCTCTGGCGGCACTACCTCCCTATTTCATCGCATGGTGGAAGACCGGCGATCCGTTTTTTCCCTATCTGGGCCAGCTCTTTCCCCGCTCAATAGCGCCGCCGCCGGCCATCATCGCCGAAACCCGTTTTCACACGCCGATGCAGCTTCGCACGCTTTTCGACCTCACCTTTCACACGCACCGCTACTACGAAGGGCAGGACGGCTCTTTCGGTTTTCAATATCTGCTGCTGGTCCCGCTGGTTCTGGCCGGCGTCTGGGCGGCGCGCAGCCGGGCCGCCTGGAGCGCTGCCGTGGTGGCGCTGGTGTCCTCGGTGTTGGTGCTGCGGGCGCAGCCCAATGCCCGCTACCTTTATGCGTCTCTGCCGCTGTGGATTGCCGCTATGGCCGCCGTGCTGGCCTGGACACGCGACCATCATGCGCGGCTCTACCGCGGCGCCATCGCCCTGTTCGCCTGCGCCGCCGCACTGGGCGTTTGGTTTCTGCCTTCGTCGTCCTGGTCTGAGAAGGGGCTTTACCTGGACCGGCCGTTCGAGTGGATGCGCGCCCCGCGCGCGGTGGACGAAGTGGCGACGTTCCGCGAAGTCGCGCGCTACGCCGCCAGCCGGTACCCGGCGAGCGCGGTCCTACTGACCGCGGATAACAACATCGCCGACCTGGCGGGCGATGCCCACGAGTATCATTGGCACGAGTTGCCGCTCGATCTCTCCATCTCCTCCACCCGCAGTCTGTCCGGCATGGTCGGCCTGATGCGTAAGCGGTGCATCCGGTATTTCGTCACCCACGAGACGCCCGGCAAGCGCCTGCAGCCCGCCGCTCTTTGGCAATTGCTCACGTATTGCACCGTCAAAGAGCGCGCGTTCGGCGATTACTCGCTGGCCGCGCTGGACCCCGCTTGCGAGTCCCTGAGCGAAGCCGCGCTCTGGGAACGCATGGCCAGGCGGCCGCTGGAAACGTGCCGGGCCGGGACGTACGACGACTTCGACCCGCTCATCCGTTTTCGTGGCGACTGGACCCAGGACGAAAGATCGAGCGGCGGCGCTTGGTCCGGCACTCTCACCTACACGCTCGAGCCGGGCGCGGAAGCCGGATTCGCCTTCGATGGCTGTTCGCTGACCTATGTCTACACCAAGGCCTGGAACCGCGGCATCGCGGAGATCTCGATCGATGGCGTCACGCACGGTTTGGTCGATCTGTACGCGCCGCGGATCGAGTGGCAGAACCGCGTATCCTTCTGCTGCTTCGCGCCCGGACGCCACGAGTTGGCGATCCGCGCGACGGGCCGCCACAGCCCCGCAGCTACTGCAAGCTACATCGACGTGGATGCGCTGATCGTCCAGCCATAGGGTTGACGCGAGCCAGCCATGGCCCACCGACGAACGTATTAGCGACACGCTTTAGCTTTGCTGTAACATTACTTTAGCCTCGCTGAGCTATCGTGGCGGCGCCGCGTGTTATATAAGGAGTTTCACCTGAGTTTAACCTCCTTCTACGAGTCGAATTCTATGCAACCAACCGGCGACATTGCCCTCATCGGTCTGGCCGTGATGGGCCAGAACCTGATTATGAATATGAACGATCATGGCTACACCGTGGTGGCGTACAACCGCACGGTGTCCAAGGTCGATGAGTTTCTGAACGACGCGGCCAAAGGGCGCCAGACCATCATCGGAGCCCATTCGATCGAGGAACTGGCAGGCCTGCTGAAGCGGCCGCGCAAGATCATGCTGATGGTGAAGGCGGGCAAGGCGGTGGACGACTTCATCGAAGCCCTGCTGCCCTACCTGGAGCCCGGCGACCTGATCATCGATGGCGGCAACTCGCATTTCCCCGACACCATCCGCCGCACCAGCTACCTGGAGAGCAAAGGCATGCTGTTCGTCGGCACCGGCGTTTCGGGCGGCGAGGAAGGCGCGCGCTTCGGCCCCTCCATGATGCCCGGCGGCAGCCCAAAAGCGTGGCCGCTGGTGAAGGGCATCTTCCAGGCCATGTGTGCCAAGACGCCGGAGGGCGAGCCCTGCTGCGACTGGATGGGCAGCGACGGCGCCGGCCATTTCGTCAAGATGGTGCACAACGGCATCGAGTACGGCGACATGCAGCTCATCTGCGAGGCCTACCAGATCATGAAACAGGGCCTGGGACTGAGCAACGAAGAGATGCACGCGGTATTCAACGAGTGGAACAAAGGCGAGCTGGACAGCTACCTGATCGAAATCACCCGCGACATTCTGGCTTACAAGAATGAAGACGGGGATTATGTGGTGGATAAGATCCTCGACACGGCCGGGCAAAAGGGCACCGGCAAGTGGACCAGCGACAGTTCGCTCGAGCTGGGCATTCCGGTGACGCTGATCGGCGAGGCGGTGTTCGCGCGCTGCCTGAGCGCGATGAAAGAAGACCGCGTAGCGGCGTCGAAGATCCTGAGCGGGCCGCCGTTCCAATTCAGCGGCGATAAGAAGGCGTTCGTCGAGGACGTGCGCCAGGCGCTGCTGGCCTCCAAGCTGGTTTCCTACGCGCAGGGCTTCATGCTGCTGGCGGAAGCGGCCAAGCAATATAAGTGGGATTTGAATTACGGCGGCATTGCGCTGGTGTGGCGCGCCGGGTGCATCATCCGCTCTGCGTTTCTGAGCAAGATCAAGGAAGCCTTCGACCGCAATCCCAAACTGAGCAACCTTTTGCTGGACGACTATTTCCACGGCGTGATCGATCGGTGTCAGGGGCCGTGGCGCCGCGTGGTGGCGCAGGCCGTGGCGGCAGGCGTGCCGGTGCCGGCCTTCAGTACGGCGCTATCCTTCTACGACGGCTACCGCAGCGAACGGCTGCCCGCCAACCTGCTGCAAGCGCTGCGCGACTATTTCGGCGCGCACACCTACGAGCGGGTCGACCGTCCGCGCGGGCAATTCTTCCACACCAACTGGACCGGCAAGGGCGGATCGGTTTCGGCCGGAACGTACAATGTCTAAGATCAGAAAATAGGCCGAGCAACCGCTCCCTTCGGTCGCGGCTCCTAATGAGTTCGGATGCTATCGGAGCCGCGACCAGAGGGAGCGGTCTGGCCACTGGGACCTTCGCTTCATGACAAGCTCTAATCCCGAAGAGGTGCTGGCGCTGGCCGGCAAAATCCAGTTGCTGCTGATGGACGTGGATGGCGTCCTCACCAACGGCAGGCTCTACAACGTGCCCAACCCCGAAGGGAAGATGGTCGAAACCAAGGGGTTCGATTCACAGGATGGAATCGGTTTGCAGTGGCTGAACTGGAAGGGCATCAAGACGGGCGTGATCAGCGGGCGGCTGTCGCCGGCCACCGAAGAGCGCGCGCGGCAGTGCAAGATGGCCTACGTCTATCAGGGCCACATCGAGAAGATTCCGATTTTGCAGGAGATTCTGGCCGACGCCAAAATCGATTCGAGCCAGGTGGCTTACATCGGCGACGATTTCACCGATATCGTGATCATGCGCCGGGTGGGCCTGGCCATCGCCACGGCCAACGCCCGCGCGGAAGTGAAGCGGGCGGCTCATCACATTACCCAAGCCCCAGGCGGCGAAGGGGCCGTACGCGAAGTGGTGGAACTGCTGCTGAAAGCGCAGGGAAAGTGGCAGGAGATTCTGGAGCATTACGAGGTGGGGTGAAGAGGGCGGCAGCCCGGGCAGATTTCCGCGAGATGCGGGATAATGGCTTCGTGTACCTCGCGAAGGCATTCGCACAACAACCGCAATTCCTTGCGGCCGTCGCTCAAGCGGCTGGCACCTTGCAGCCACAGGTCGTTTCCGTGACGCCAACGCTCGGCAACGATTGGAACGGAGAATCGGCAGTCTTCTTTCAAGTCGTTCTCGCCGACGGAATACCGCGCGCCCAACTTCTCCCCCTCACCAGACAGATTTCGCAATCCATCGTCCAGCAAGTGCAGCCTCTCGAAGAATGGGGAGTTCTCCCCTATTTCGACTTTCTAACGCAGTCGGAGCGGGCCAGACGGTCGGCGTGATCGATGGCCTACGCCGATGAATTGCTTGAGCTGGCTCAGGAACTCGCCAACCTCCACCCCGACCAGCCTCACCAGGCGAGTTTGCGCCGGGCCGTTTCCACGGCGTATTATGCCCTGTTTCATCTACTGATTTCCGAAGCTACCGCGAACTGGCAGCGGCCTGAATTACGGGCCACCCTGGGACGGGTATTCGATCACGGCCCGATGAAGCAAGCCGCCGACAAGAAAAGCACTGAGCTAAACAAGTACTTCGACGAGAAGCCGCCCGAAGGACCGGAGAGGACTCTCGCCCACAATCTTCGCATCGTAACGAACACCTTTGGACAGGCGCAATATCATCGCAACGAAGCGGACTACAACACCGCCCGAGAAATGGGATTTGACGGAAGTGCTGCTTCACATCGATGGCATCGCCGACGCATTCAAAAGCTGGAACATCATCCGAGAAGAAGCCGCCGCGCAGGCTTATTTGGTCTCCATGCTTCCGAGCAAGGAACGTAAGCAGAGCGAAAGGCCCCGCCCAGAGAAGCGGCCCACATTGGCGGACAATTCGAAGTCCTCTAGGGAAGAGTGATGGGCAAACGTGGACGATGGGAAAGCAGGGACGGGGCCAGCCTGATCTGCGACGACTTCTCCCCCGCATCGCGTGGGCGGTTGGGTCGGGAACGTTGACGGAGGTGATGTGCGATGCGCAAGCAATACCGTAGTTCCTTGATGGCGTCAGTCCATGAGACCGCCGAGGGGCTGCATGGCGCGGGCATCCTGGACAAGCGGACCATGCGGGAGTTCGATGGGCTGTGCCTTACCCCGGTGCGCGCGCTGAAACCGAACGAAATCCGCGCACTCCGTCTGCGGGAAGGCGCCAGCCAGGCTGTTTTTGCGCGCTATCTCAATGTGACTACCGGCCCGGTGAGCCAATGGGAGCGCGGTGAAAAACGGCCGCAAGGGGCTTCGCTGAAGCTGCTTTCGCTGGTCTCAAAAAACGGGCTGCAAGCTGTCGCATAACTCAGAGGCGCCTTCGATAGGGACTAGCCGATGGTCTTGATTTCCCGTGCCCGACGTCCACTTGGCTGGCTCGTCGCAATCTCGGCGAGTGCCTGAAAACCTCGCCGGGCTAGAGTTGCAGAACGAGGCGCATTCCTTCGTCGACTGAGGCTTGCAGGCGAGGCGTCAGCGAGCCGGCGTGTTCGGTCAGGAAGCTACGATCGAGGGTGAGAAGTTGCGACACATTCACCACCGAGTCCCGGGGGAGGCCCGAGGAGCGCGCGGGCAAGAGGACATTACCAGGTAGACCGGCGAGTTCCAAGCTGCCGGTGACTACGGCGACGATTGCCGTTTGAATCCGGCTGCGGTTGAAAGAATCCGCCTGGACCACCAGCACCGGCCGCCGAAATCCAGGTTCGGAGCGGCGAGGTTCGGGGAGATCGGCCCACCAGATCTCTCCCCGTTGAATCTCGTCCATCTCTACCACGAATCCTTTTCGAGGGATCTCAGTTGGGCGCGATGCAATGCGGCGTCCAACTTCGCGGGCCGGCGCGAATACACTTCATCCAGGCGCTGGGTGACTGCGTCCTCTTGCCGCCGGCTCAGAAACTCCGCAACCGCCGTGGCGTACAACTGACTTCTGGAGATCCCGAGGCTGCGGGCAGCGGTTTCCGCCAGATGGAAAAGACCGTCGGGTACCGAGATCGCAGTCTTCATGCCCCCAGTATAACCCGAGTTATACCCGGCTCGCCCACCCAACCGCATTAGGCCAAAACGCCGAATGGTAAATAAGGGGAAACTGGGCCTGGGCTGCGGCGCTCCCTCCCCCGCGGCGATCTCAAATCACGCGCAGCTCTTTGGATGTGGGCGTGAGAATCTTGCAGCCGGTTGCGGTCACTTCCACAGTGTCTTCGATGCGGATGCCGCCGAAGTCTTCCAGATAGACGCCGGGCTCGATGGTGATGGCCATGCCAGGCTGGAGGATGGTCTTGTCGCGCTTACCGAGGCGCGGGGGTTCGTGGATCTCGAGGCCCAGGCCGTGGCCGGTGGAATGGACGAAGGCGCGGTCGTAGCCGTAAGCGCGGAGCACGCGGCGGGCGGCGGCGTCCACCTGGAAAGCGGCCACGCCGGCGCGCACGGCATCAATGCCGGCCAGTTGCGCTTCGAGCACGGCGCGGTAGACGCGTTTGACGCGGGCGCCGGGGGTGCCGAGAAACAACATGCGCGTCATGTCGCTGGCATAGCCATCGCAAAACGCGCCCATATCCACTACCACCAGGTCGCCATGGCGCAGCGGCGCGGCGGTGGGCTGGGCGTGGGGAAGGGCGGAACGGCGTCCGCCGGCGACGATGGTTTCAAAGCTGGGCTTTTCGGCGCCCAGACGGCGCATGCGGTATTCGATCTCCGCCGCCAGGTCGCGCTCGGTCATGCCGGGGAGCACTCGGGCCAAGGCGAGCTCGAAGGCGCGCGAGTTGAGTTCGACGGAGCGGCGGATCAGATCGAGTTCGGCCGCCGACTTGATCATGCGCAGCTCTTCCACCATGGCAGGGAGCGGGTCGAGCGAGGCCTTCATCGGCAACCGGGATTGGAGCGCCTGGAACACCGCGCAGGTCATGCGGGCCGGATCGTAGCCGATGCGCACGGCGCCCAGACTGCGCACGGCAGCGGCTACGCCATCGACGAGCGGGCCTTTGCAAATCTTCACCCGGCAGGAGACTTGCTGCGCGGCCTGGATGGCGTAACGCGGATCGGTGAAGAGAACCGCCTTGCCGGGGAGCAGGAGCAGGGCGGCGTTGTCACCGGTGAAGCCGGAAAGATAGCGCACATTGGGAGCGGCCCAGACCAACAGGGCACCGGCTTCGCGCGCGGCCAGAGCGCCGGCCAGCCGTTGGCGGCGGGCGTGGAACTCGCTAGCTGGGTGGGGCAGGCGCTTTCGCCTGCCAACCGTGGCGCCAGATGAGTTAGGGTTGGCAGGCGTAAGCGCCTGCCCCACCTCTTTAGCGTTCACTGTCGAGATCCTTGGCGAGCACCAGGGCGCGTTCGGCCAGCGCATCGGCTTCGCGCATATCGCCCTTGGCTCCGGCGTCGTCGGAGAGCTTGACCATGCCCTCGATGCGTGCGACGACGCTGAGCTCGTGGCCGTTCAAGCGGCGGAGACGCGCTTGATCCACCAGCCGGCGGATTTCGTGTTTGTGTTCGGCGGCGGAATCCTGCAGGCGTTTGCTTTCATCGGCGGAGAGCACTTGCTGAATGGGAGCGCGCGCCGGCTCTTCGGTGGCGGCAGGGGGCACGGGAGCCTCGGGGTGAGCCGGGCTGCTGGCAGGAGTTGCCGGGCTGCGCCGCACGGGGCGCGGCGCAGCAGCCGGCTCAGACGTATCCTGGGATACCTCGCCCGCAGCCAACGCTTCATCCGGGACCAGCTGCGGCGGGGGCAGTTCGACCTGAGTTTGACGAACCGAAAGCGGCTGGGACGGAGCAGCCGATTTGGCGGCGGGCGCAGGAGCCGCCGGCGTGGTCTGCGCCACTGGCTTCTTACCCTGCAGAAGGCAACCGGCCAGCAAGAACGCCAGCGCCAGGACCAGGGTGAATTTCGCGCCGCGAATGGAATGCCCGAGAAGGTGCGAAGAAACGCGCCCGCAAGCGGGCGTTGGCAGGTTGAAACCTGCCCCACCTCGTGGGCTCGGATGCGTCGCTATCATTGCGAACACCAGCACTCAGGCCGCGATGGGCAGGCGGATGAAAAACGCCGTGCCTTTGCCGGGTTCGCTGGTGAAATCGATTGTACCATCGTGGAGCTGCACGATCCGGAAAGCCATCGCCAGGCCGATGCCGGAGCCTTTCTGCTTGGTGGTGAAGTAGAGGCGGAAAATCTTATCCCGCAGATCGGGCGGGATGCCCGGTCCGGTATCGGACACGCGGATTTCGGCGGTGTCGCCGGAGGCCGAGGATTCCAGGCGTAATTCGCCGCCGGCGGGCATGGCCTCGATCGCGTTGACGACGATGTTGAGCACGGCTTGTTTCAGCAGGTCGCGGTCGATGCGCACCTCGACGCCCTCGGCCTTCCGCTCGTCCACCACGCGGATTCGTGAGGCGTCGGCTTGCGGACGGGCCAGATCGACCAGGTCGCGGACGAATTCGTCGAGCGGCACGTTGGCCAGATTCAACTCCACCGGCCGGGTGAAATCGAGGAAGGTCTTTACGACGCGGTCGAGGCGTAGGATTTCGCTCGATATGATGTCCATCTGCGGCTCGAGCGCGGTGTCGCCATGGGCGAGCTTGGCGCGCGCCACCTCCACGTGCAGCAGAATCGCATTGAGCGGGTTCTTCACTTCGTGGGCCACGCCGCCCGAGACGCGGCTGAGAGCGGCCAGCCGGTCGGCGGTCTGCAACTGGCGGCCGAGTTTGCGCTGGGCTTCCGGGTCGTGCAGGCGGATGAGCACGCCCGAGGGGCCCCCGCCGGGGGCGGTCAGCGGATCCACCGAAAGCAACGCGGAGGGGATGGCGGAGGATGCGGCGCCAGGACCGGCCGCAACCCGGCGCCTGCCGATCGCCAGGCCGGCGGCGGCGGCCTGCGCGATCACCTGCCCCAACAGGGTCTCGGGCGGGAAGACGCCGGCGATGGTCTTGCCGGTGAGCGCGGCGGCATCGAGACCGATGAACTTCATCGTGCCGGAAGCGAAGACCAGCCTGCCTTCGCGATTGAAGAGGAAGACCGCGTCTTCCAGGTCGCGCAGCAGCCGGCCGAGATTGCCACGCAGGTCGGAAACGTCGAACTGCGCGCCGCGCAACTGGAGGCCGAGTTGGGCGACGCGGGAAGAGATGACGGAAAGGTCGTCGGTGGCGGCTTTCGCATCGGCAGCGGCCTCGGACGGATTCTCGCCGCTGGTCATCGACTCGATTTGCCGGCGCAGGCGGCTCAAGGGGCGGAAGGCGACCGCCGAAACCAACATGGTGACCAGTGCGGCGCCGAGCACGGAAAACAAGGCGACGCTGGCGTTCTCCTCGAGCCGCGGCAGAATCGAGGCCTTGATCAGCGCCGGGGCCACCACCACGCGCACAAACAGAATCGGCGGACCGTTTCGCGGCCCCAAAGGCTGCTGCAATTGGTAGTATTTCTTCGCCCGCAACACGCGCCATTTGCCGTACCAGCCATTGTCCGTGACCACGGGGCGGAAATCGTCGTAGGGGAGCAGAAATTTGCCGATCTCGTCGGGAATGGAATCGGCGAGAATTTCGTTTTCGGGGCTAAGCACGGCGATTTCGACGATAGCGTGCGAAGCCAGCATGGTGTCGCGCAACACGGTCGAAACCTCGCGATCGCGCACGGCCTCGCCCAGCGGCTTGGAAAGCTGGCGATTCAAGGAAAGACCCACCAGATCGGAGGCCAGCGTGCGCAGGTTCTCGGCGCGCTCCAGCGTGGCGGCAAATTGCTCGTTGATCTCGCCGGCGAGATCGACGCACGAGATGGTGCCAGCCAGCAGAACGGCCAGCAGAACAAACGATAGCGTCAGCCGGGCCTTCAGGTTCATGGATGTGTCACGGCACGGTGAGAACGAGCTTGCCGGTGGTGCCGCGGCCTTCCAGGTCGCGGTGAGCCTGGGCCGCGTTGGCGAGGGGATAGGCGCCGCCGATGCGCAGGCGCAGCTTGCCGGCTGCAATCCAGCCGAGCACGTCGCCGGCGCGCCAGAGCAGCTCGTCGCGGGTCGCCAGGTAATATGGCAGCCCGGGCCGGGTGAGGAAGAGCGAGCCCTTGGCGCCGAGGATGGCGGGATCGAAGGGCGGAATCGGTCCGCTCGATTGGCCGAACAGCGCCAGCAAGCCGCGCGGGCGCAGCGAGTTGAGGCTTTGCTCGAAAGTGGTCCGGGCCACCGAATCGTAGACCACGTCCACGCCGCGGCCGGCGGTGAGGCGCTTGACCTCGGCCGCGAAATCCTGCTGGGTATAGAGGATGGTTTCGTCGCAGCCGTTTTCGCGGGCGACGCGCGCTTTCTCCTCGGTGGATACAGTGCCGAAAACGCGCGCGCCGAGCATCTTCGCCATTTGGACGATGAGTCCGCCGGCGCCGCCGGCCGCCGCGTGCACCAGGCAGGTGTCGCCGCTCTTCAACGGAAAAGTGGAGTGCGTGAGGTAATGGGCGGTCATGCCTTGCAGCATGGCCGCGGCGGCGGTTGCCAGGTCCACATGATCCGGGATCTTGACCAGTTGCGCCGCGGGCACGGCGGCGTATTCGGCATAAGAGCCGCGGGCCATGGCATACGCTACGCGGTCGCCGGGTGCGACCTCGGTGACTTCGGAGCCCACCGCCTCGACTGTGCCGGCGGCCTCCGAGCCGGGGATCATCGGGAAATCGGCCTTGTACAGTCCGGTGCGAAAGTAGACATCGATAAAGTTGACGCCGCTGGCGGCGATGCGCACCAGCGCCTGGTTGGCGGCGGGCCGCGGAACGGGAACATCCACCAGCTCCAGTTTTTCCGGACCACCGGCCTCGTTAACTTGAATGGCTTTCATGATTCGACTTGTCTCCCAAAACTAGGTCTCCGACTGTGTGATGTCGTACCTTATGCTGGCGTACCGCTCCCTCTGGTCGCGGCTCCGACAGGGCTGACGCGCCGGAAGCGCATGCGCAGAGCCCGCCGGGCGTGCACAACCGCCGCATAGAGCAGCAAATAGCATAACGCAAACGGAAACGAAAACACGCGGATCAGCGTGCGCACGGCGCCGGAGCCGGCCAGACCGGCGCGGGAGACCGCAAACTGGCGGATGGTCTTCAGGTGCTTGCGGTCCAGCCAGAAGTAGTCCGCGTTTTCATTGATGATGAATACCTTGGCCGGCACGCGCAGCGCGAGCGCCCATTTCCACTTCATCATGAGCGGCTCTTCGGAGCAGACGATGCCCATCACCGGGTAATTCCGCGCGCGCAGTTCGCGGTAGAGTTCCGCGCGCCGCTGCCGGCCGCGATAGTCGGAAACGCGGAATACGCGGGTGGTGCGGGCATCCAGGCCGAACGGCAGGTTGGCAAAACACGAGACCAGGTCGATGGGAACTTGGGCGCCCCAGGAGCGGCGCAACCCGGCGATCACCTTTTCCAGAATGCCGCGCGAGCCGCTCTCCACCAGCAGGATGGAAGAGGCTTCCGGGAGGTGGCCGCTCAGGAGGTAACGCACTGTTCCGACTATAGCGCGGTGCTAGGCTGGTGTTGGTAGGGCACGCTTTAGCTTGCCCGTGCTTGCTTCACAAGTCATGCTGGACCACCTTCTCACCGAACAACCCAACCCGGCCTCGGCGGCCATCGATACCGTCAGCACGGAAGCAGCCCTGCGGATCATCAACCGCGAAGACGCGAAAGTGGCGGAAGCGGTGGAACGCGTGATCCCGGCGATTGCGCGCGCGGTCGACGCCATTGCGGACGCGATGGCGCGCGGCGGCCGGCTGTTTTATATCGGCGCCGGAACCAGCGGGCGGCTGGGCGTGTTGGACGCGGCGGAGATTCCGCCCACCTTCGGCGCGCCGCCGGAGCTCATTACCGGCATTATCGCCGGCGGGGAAGCGGCTTTAAGCCGCGCGACCGAAACCAGCGAAGACGATCCGGCCACCGGCGCGCGCGATTTGACCAAGAGCGGATTCACCGCGCGCGATGTCCTGGTGGGCCTGGCCGCCAGTGGCCGCACGCCTTATGTACTGGGCGCCATCGCGGAAGCGCGGCGGCTGTCCGCGTTGACGGTGGGCGTCAGTTGCACCTCCGATTCGGAACTGGCGGGCGCGGCCGCTATCGCCATCACGCCTCTGGTGGGGCCGGAAGTGATTGCCGGTTCGACGCGTCTGAAGTCGGGAACGGCGCAGAAGTTGGTCCTCAACATGCTCTCCACGGCGGTGTGCATCCGGCTGGGCTACGTTTACGGCAACCTGATGGTGAATGTGCAGCCGAAGAACAGCAAGCTGGCCGACCGGGCGCGGCGGATTATCGCCGCGGCTGCCGAGGTGAGCCCGGAGCGTGCCGCCGAGTTACTGGAGGCGAGCGGCGGCCGGGTTGCCGTGGCCATCGTGATGAGCCGGAAAGGTTGCGCGCGTAACGAGGCCGAGCGGCTGCTGGCGGAAGCCGGCGGGCGGGTCTCAGCAGCGTTAGCCGAATGAAAGATAGCGCATCGGAGCCGCGACCATAGGGAGCGGTCGGTGTACCAAGAGAGATTGCATGGATAAATTCGTAATTACCGGCGGGAACGCACTGCGGGGCGAGATCCCGGTCAACGGTTCGAAGAATTCGGCGCTGCCCGCGCTGGCGGCGGCGCTGCTCACCGCGGAGCCGGTGACGCTGCACCGCATTCCGCACGTGCGCGACATACGCACCATGCAGCGGCTGCTGGTGGACGTCGGCGCCCGCGTGGATATCGAAGACGGCGTGGTGCGCCTGGAGGCATCGAAGATCGTCTCGCCGGAAGCGCCTTATGAGCTGGTAAAGACCATGCGCGCCTCCAGCCTGGTGCTGGGCCCGCTGGTGGCGCGCGCGGGACGGGCTCGTGTGTCGCTGCCGGGCGGCTGCGCCATCGGCGCGCGGCCCATCAACCTGCACATTTTCGGCCTGGAACAACTGGGCGCGCGCATTCACCAATCGCACGGCTACATCGAAGCCGTCGCGCCGGATGGGCTGCGCGGCGCCACCGTGCATTTCGACCGCATCACCGTCACCGGCACCGAAGACCTGATGATGGCGGCCGTGCTGGCCAAGGGCGAAACCGTGCTGCGCAACGCGGCGCGCGAGCCCGAGGTGGTGGACCTGGCTGAACTGTTGAGCAAGATGGGCGCCAAAATCGAAGGCGCGGGCACTTCCACCATTCGCATCGAGGGCGTCGAGCAACTGGGCGGCGCCGAGCACACCATCATCCCCGACCGCATCGAGGCCGGCACGTTTATGGTGGCCGCTGCCATCACCGGCGGTGACGTGACGGTGACCCAGTGCAATCCGGAGCACGTGGGCGCGCTCGTGGCGAAACTGCAACAAGCCGGGGCGGAGGTGACACAACCCACCGCCGGTAGCGTGCGCGTGCGGGCGAGCGGCAAACTGCGCTCGGTGGATATGACCACGGAAGAGTATCCCGGCTTCGCCACCGATTTGCAGGCGCAATACATGGCTCTCATGACGCAGGCGGAAGGCATCGCGATCATCGTCGAGACGATTTTCGAAAACCGCTTCATGCACGCGCAGGAAATGGCGCGGATGGGCGCCAACATCCGCGTGGATGGCAAGCAGGCGATGGTGGCGGGGCCGCGCGCGCTCAGTGGCGCCGGTGTGATCGCGAGCGACCTGCGGGCCAGCGCGTCGCTGGTGCTGGCAGCGCTGGTGGCCAAGGGCGAAACCGTGATCGACCGCGTCTACCACATCGACCGCGGCTATGAGAAGATCGAGCAGAAGCTGGCCGCGGCGGGGGCAAGGATCGAACGGGTCGAGTGAGAGGCTGTGAAGAAATCAGAGGCGCGCAGGTTGGCAGGCGAAATCCGCCTCGGACAGGTTGGCAGGCGAAAGCGCCTGCCCCACCTTGCCTATCCTCGGGCAGCAAAGTGGGGCAGGCGCTTTCGCCTGCCAACTGTTTCTTAGCCGGCTTCCGACGGTGATTAAAGAGAGGCGCGATCCATGAAACACAGCGAAGGTTTCCTGAAGTTAGTCAATGACGCCAAATCGCGCGTGAAAGAGATCGATATCGACGCCTACCGCAAGCTGCGCGCTTCCGCCGAGCCGCACGTCCTGATAGATACGCGCGAAGAGAGTGAGTGGGCCGCCGGTCACGTGGCGGGAGCGATTCACTTGAGCAAAGGTATCATTGAGCGCGACATCGAAACGCGTGTGCCGGACCACGCCGCGACCCTGGTGCTGTATTGCGGCGGCGGATTCCGCTCCGCGCTGGCAGCAGACAATTTGCAGAAGATGGGCTACACGAATGCCATCTCGCTCGATGGCGGCTGGCGCGCGCTGAAAGAATCAGGATTGGCGCTGGAGTGAGACGGGTTTCGTGACCCCGGTAATTCTCCGGGAGAGATTTACATGCGGATCGTAGGGTTTATTTTCTTGATCGCGGCTCTCGCGAATTCGGCCTTTCCGGCTGAGCCCGGAACAGGATCAGTCTGCATTGCGCCTGCGGACGAGCGGCCGATTCAAGCAAGCGCGCCGGGTTTGTTTTGCGATTCCGAAAAACTCTCGTTACGGATCGATAACCAGCAAGCGGTCCCTTGGCCGCTCAAGGGAAGCGTGAAGGTCGCTACCTTGGACCCAACAATTCGCCATCGAGTAGTCGTATATTGCGCTGGCAAAGCTCAGCAGTCTTTCACATTTCATTTCTCCGAGTTCAAGACGGGCGAGCTATGCCTGTTCCTCAATGGCTTGTACAAGACCGCTCAATTATGGGAGGCGAAAGGGTGCCCGTGGTGCAAGTGCAAGTGAAACGCGCCGTCGCTACCGGCCCCGCTCGTTCGTCTGCATTTCGCGCCGCAGGACTTCGTTCATATACGTCTGGTATTTCTTGCCTCGCCCTCGAAACCAGTGGAGGACGTCGGCATCCACGCGCAGGCTCACCAACTGCTTGATTGGTCTATAGAAGCGGCCGACCTGGACGTCGGACGCCCGCGGTTGCCGTTCCGGCGCATCGGAAAAGTCGATCTGCGAATCGGGGCGAGCGGCGAGCCGCTTCAACTCCCGGCGCTGCTTTTCACTGATAGGCGTGGTATAGAGCGCGCTCGCGAGGACTCGCTTTTCTTGCCGAGATGATACGGATTTCCTCTTCACCATTTTGTTCCTCGCTTGTGTGGACCACGAGAATGATTGCGATACATCCGGCGCTACTGCTTGGGCAATTTCGGCAGGAATAATTGCAGCAGAAAGTCCTGCGCTGCATCCTGCGCGCTGATCGCTCGCCATTCAGTAAAGGCATCCGTTGCGAGGGTCAGCACGTTGAGAACATCGGTGCGCGACCACTGCTTTGAGTTGTCGTAGTCCGCCGTGTGCCGATGCTCTTGAAGCTGAATGAAATTGTGCGCGACGGTATTCAACTCGGGCAAAACACTGCCACCGCTCTTGACGGTTTTCAGTACGTCGTCGCAGATTCCCTTCATCTTGCTGTGTTCGAAAGTCCTGGCGAGGATGCTGCGGTGCCGTTCCACCGCCCATTTACTGACGGCTTCATCTATCAAAAGGTGAAAGAGAGCGTAGTATGCCGTGGATACGGCGCGCCGGAGGCTGGCCTGCTTTGGGTTTGCCGGTTCCTTTTGCGCGAGATCATACGCCTGCTCCAGCAGGTCGTCGGCAAATGGCATCGTCTACGCCCAGGCCGCTTCCCGAAGATCGGCCTGTTCGGACACACTCCTGAAATTGTGGTAAGCGAAGAGACCCATGGAGGGGAAGTCCAAACGCTCGGCCAGGCGCCGGACGACCTGCGTTGTCACCTCGCGAAGCCGCATCCTGCTGGCTTCATCCGACAGCAGGACCCGGAAGAATATGGCCCAGTCGCCACTCCAATCCCGACCGATGTCGTACCGAATTTGCACCACGTCCGGCGCCAACAAGTTGACTACCTCCGAGACTGCGGCGTTGACCTGTTGCTTACTGTCGGCTGAGGGCAAATACATCGGGTCCTCATCTTGAGCATAGCGCACCGGGACGTCCCCGCTCCACGTCCGTCCTCTTCCGCGCCCCTTGTTATACTGGGCTTTCCAAATGCTGAGGGTCAGGTTTGCGCCCTCTCCCACCGGGTTTTTGCATGTGGGCAGCGCGCGCACGTTCATTTTCAATTGGCTTTTTGCCCGCCACCACCGCGGAACGATGATTCTGCGCGTGGACGATACCGACGTGGGGCGCAATACCGAAGCCTCGCTCAACTCCATTTTCGACGGGCTGCGCTGGCTGGGGCTAGGTTGGGACGAGGAATACCGGCAGTCGGAGCGCCTCGCGCTACACCGCGAAATGGCGCAGGCGATTTTCGCCAAAGACCTGGCGTATCGCGACTTCACACCGGCCGGCGCGGCGGATACGGAACGTTCGGGCGAGCACGGGACTTGGCTGTTTCCGCCCGGCATGCGCGAGCTTTCGCGCGCGGAAAGCGACCGGCGGGCGGCGTCGGGCGAACCGTTCGCGCTGCGCTTCCGCGTGCCGCGCGAGAGCGGGCGAGTGATTCATTTCGAAGATGGTGTCTTCGGCGAGCAATCCAAATCCACCGCCGATATCGAAGATTTCGCTCTGCTCCGCAGCGACGGCATGCCGACGTATCACCTGGCCTCCTGCGCAGACGACGCCGACTTGCGCATCAGCGACATCATTCGCGGCCAGGACCACATCACCAACACCTTCAAGCACATTCAGATTTTCGAAGCCGCCGGCGTGGAGCCGCCGCGTTTCGCGCACCTGCCGCTGCTGGTGGCTCCGGATGGCGCCAAGCTCTCCAAGCGCAAGCACGGGCCGGTAGTCAGCGTCACCACTTACCGCGATGCTGGCTTCCTGCCGCACGCATTCCTCAATTTCCTGTGCCTGCTGGGCTGGTCGCCGAAGAATGATCGCGAACGAATGCCCCTTGTCGAGCTGACGCTGGCCTTCACGCTCGAAGGCATCAACCGCAGCAACGCCGTGGTCAACTTCAGCGAAGCCGATCCCTTCGACCCGAAGGCCGTCTGGCTGAACGCGGAGACCATTCGCGGCATGGGCCCGGGCGCGCTTGCCGAGGCGCTGACGCCGTTTGTCACGCGCGCCGGCTTCGAAGTCAGCCCGGCGAAAATGGCTCTCATCACGCCGCTGATTCAGGAGCGAATACGCCTGCTGAGCGAAGTCACCACGGTCGGCGATTTCTTTTTCGCAAAGCAGTTGGCGCCTTACGATGCCGCCGAGTTGATTCCGCAGAAAGGCGACGCGGCAATGGCTGCTCGCGCGCTCGAGAAGGGCGCCGCGGTGCTGGCCACGGCCGAATTCCGCCATGACCCGCTGGAGCAGGCGCTGCGCGCGGCGTCCGTGGAACTGGGCATCAAGGCCGGCCAGATGTTTCAGCCCGTGCGCGTAGCGGTGTGCGGGCGCAAGAACGCTCCGCCGTTGTTCGGTACCCTGGAAGCGCTGGGGCGCGAGACCTGCCTGGAACGAATCGGGCAGGCTTTGGAAAAGTTGAAAACGATATGAACCCGTCCAATGTAAATGCCGGTGAGCAGGGCAACCCGCCCGCGGCCGGCCCTTCGAATTTCGTCCGCGACATCATCCTCGAGGATTTGAAGACGAATAAATGGGGAGGCCGCGTACACACGCGGTTCCCGCCGGAGCCGAACGGCTACCTGCACATCGGCCACGCCAAATCGATCTGCCTCAACTTCGGTTTGGCGGCCGAGTTCGGCGGCAAGACCAACCTGCGCTTCGACGACACCAATCCCGAAAAGGAAGAGACCGAGTACGTCGACTCCATCATGGAGAACGTGCGCTGGCTGGGGTTCGACTGGGAGGACCGCTGCTTCTACGCTTCGGACTATTTCGGCCAGTTGTACGAATGGGCCGTACAGATGATTAAGTCCGGCAACGCCTATGTGTGCGACCTGAGCGCTGAAGAGGTGCGGCAATACCGCGGCACGCTGACCGAACCCGGCAAAGAGAGCCCTTACCGCGATCGCAGCGTCCCAGAGAACCTGGATCTGTTCGAGCGCATGAAGGCCGGCGAATTCCCGGATGGATCGCGCACGCTGCGCGCCAAGGTGGATATGGCGTCGGCGAACCTCAACATGCGCGACCCGGTGATGTACCGCATCCTGCACGCCGAGCATCATCGCACGGGAGACAAGTGGTGCATCTATCCGATGTACGATTATGCGCACGGCCAATCGGATTCGATCGAGGGGATCACGCATTCCATCTGCACGCTGGAGTTCGAAGACCATCGCCCGCTGTACGACTGGTTTTGCGAGGCGCTGGGCATCTATCATCCGCAACAGATCGAGTTCGACCGGCTGAACCTGACTTACACGCTACTGAGTAAGCGCAAGTTACTGCAACTGGTGAAGGACGGGCACGTCACCGGCTGGGACGATCCGCGCATGCCCACCCTCGCCGGCATAAGGCGTCGCGGCTACACGCCGGAGGCGATCCGCAATTTCTGCAAATCGATCGGCGTCTCGAAGACCACCGGCACCATCGAGCTGGGCCTGCTGGAGCACCATCTGCGCGAGGATTTGAACAAGCGCGCGCCGCGCGTTATGGCGGTGCTGCGGCCGCTGCGGGTAGTGATCGACAATTACCCCGAGGGCCAGGTGGATCAGTTGGACGCCGGCAATAACCCCGAGGACTTATCTGCCGGCACACGCCTGGTGCCCTTTTCCAAGGTGCTTTACATCGAGCAGGACGATTTTCGCGAGGATCCGCCGAAGCAATACTTCCGGCTCTCGCCGGGGCGCGAAGTGCGGTTGCGCTACGGCTACTTCATCACCTGCACCAGTGCGGTGAAGAACGAAAAGGGCGAGGTCACCGAGATTCACTGCACTTACGACCCGGCCACGCGCGGCGGCAACGCGCCCGACGGGCGGAGGGTGAAATCGACCATCCACTGGGTTTCGGCCGAGCACGCGATCGAAGCCGAAGTGCGGCTGTACGACAGCCTGTTCAGCAAGCCCGATCCCAACCAGACAGAGGAGGGGCAAAACTTCCTCGCTAATCTCAATCCGTATTCGCTCGAAGTGCTGACCGACTGCAAATTGGAGCCCAGCCTGAAGGACGCCACCGCGTACAGCCACTATCAGTTCGAGCGGCTGGGTTACTTTTCGGTGGACCCGGATACGGCGCCGGGCAAGCTGGTCTTCAACCGTACGGTCGCGCTGCGCGACACCTGGGCGAAGATCGAGAAGCGGGAAAAGGGCGGCCGGTGATCATCCTGGGAATCGGCGGCGTATTGGGCGATGCGGCCGCCGCCATTTTGAAAGACGGCGAACTGGCCGCCGCCGTGGAAGAATCGAAACTGCTGCGGCGCCGCATGCATTGGGGTGGACGCGATCCGCTGCCGGAGCGCGCCATCGCGATGTGCCTGGAACTAGCGGGCGCCAGGCCCGAGCAGGTGGACGCGGTAGCCGTGGCGCGGCCGGTGCCGGAGAAGGATTTTTACCTGCGGCTGCGCGCCCAGTTTCCGGCCAGCCGCATCACGCTGGTGGAGCACCACCTGGCGCACGCGGCTTCGGCTTACTTCGCTTCTCCTTTCGACGAGGCGACCGTGCTGACGCTCGATCGCGGCGGCGATTTTCGCTGCGGCTCGCGATGGGCCGGCCATGGCGCCAGCATGACCATCGAGCAGGAACATTACTCGCCCGATTCGCTATGCGACGTCTACAGCCGCGTCACCGAGCTGCTGGGCTTTGAAGCCAACGTGGATGAGCACAAAGTGCAGTGGCTTTCCGTGCACGGCGACGAGCGCTTCCGCGATCTGTTCCTGGAAATTCTCAAGGCGGATGAAGCCGGCCTGCACGTGGACCGCGCTTTCTTCAGCACGGAGCGTCCGCATTCGGGCGGCTTCGGGCACCGGTTCTATGCGGCGCTGGGCCTCGAAGACGGCGCGCCCATCCCGGAAGCGCTGCGCGCGCCCATCGCGGCCGGCGTGCAGCAGGCGGCCGAGACGGCGGTGATGCGGCTGGCTGGCCACGGGCGCAACCTGTGCCTGGCGGGCGGCCTGGGATTCAACGCGCTGTTGGTTTCGGCGCTTGAAAACCGGTCCGGCTTCGAAAATGTTTTCGTGCAGCCGGTGGCGGGCAACGCGGGCACTGCCATCGGAGCGGCCCTGGAAACCTGGCACCACCTGTTCCGGCAAGAAAAGCGCGTGCGCCTCGACACGCTCTCTTTGGGCCCCAGCTACAGCGCCGCCGAAACCAAGCAGGTGCTCGAGAACTGCAAGCTGAACTTTCACTACCTGCTGACCACCGAAGAACTGATCGCGGCTGCGGTGGCTCAATTGAACGATCACAGGATTGTCGCCTGGATGCACGGGCGGATGGAATTCGGCGCGCGCGCGCTGGGCAACCGCAGTATTCTGGCTTCGCCTCTCGATCCTTATTCCACCGAAAACCTGAACACGTTCATCAAGCACCGTGAGCCGGTGCGCAAGTTCGCGGCCTCCGTGCCGGTCGAGCTGGCCGGCCAGTATTTCGAAGTGGGGCCGAATGCGCGGTACCTCGCAACGGTGGGCCGCGTCCGGCCGGAGTACGCCGAGAAATTCGCCGCTGCCATCCTGGCCGGCGACCTGGTGCGCGTGCATACGGTGGACGCGCGCGAGAACCCGCTTTACTGGAAGCTGCTGCACGCCGCCGGCGAATCCACCGGGCTGCCGGTGCTCTACAATACGTCGTTCAACCTGTTTGGCGAGCCGCTGGTTTCCGACCCGCGCGACGCCGTGCGTAGCTTCTACTCCTCCGGCATCGATGCCATGTTCGTGGGCAATTTCTTTTTGCAGAAGTAGCGCTGCTCGCAGCCGCAGCGCCGGCGGTCTATGCCGCCGGTGCCTTTTTTGAGAAGCGGTCTTGCGGCGTGTCCCGAACAGTGGCCGCGGTTAAGCGCGCACAAGATACAAGAACCGGCGGCAAGACCGCCGGCGCTACCAAGAAAACGAGTCAGAATATTTTCATTCCCAGGTACTTCCTGGGATTCTCGCGGAGGTCGTGCGCCCAGGCGCCCATTTCGCGCGACATGCCGGTGAGGTTGTCATAAAACTGGGATGAGGTGAATTGGGGGCCGGCGTTAAAGTCATCCACGGTGCGCGCCAGGGCCGCCAGGCGGCGGGCGAAATCCGCGTACAGGTCGTCAGACTGGAAAAGCTGGCCGGCGCGCGCGTCCGCCACGGATTTGCGCAAGCTGCGTGCCGCATCGACGAACTGCTGATATTGGCCGGTGTCGCGCAGCCATGGGCTGGACTGGAGACGGGCGAGCGTGGAATCCAGGCGCAGCAGCGGATCGTCAATCTGCCGGTAAAGGCGATCCGTGTAGAGCAAGCTGCCTACGGCGCCGGTGGTCTTTGCCGCCGCGCGCAGGTCATTTTGCAGCACCGCCATGCGCCGCACCACGTCGGCGTACATCTTGTCCCCTTGGACGAATTTGCCGACTGGGCCGCGGCCGGCCTCCATGTCTCGAAGGGTGGCATCCACGATGCGCAACTGCTCCTCGAACTGCGCCAGGTCCAGGCTCTTCATCAGACTCGGCCCGCCTTTGTAGCGGATCTCGCCGCCGGCCGGGATGTGGGTCGACGCGATCCCGCTGGTGATGTCGACAAACTGATCGCCGACCAGGTTGTCGGCGGTCAATTCCGCGGTCGAATCGCTGGCGATGGTGGACAGGAGGCCGCGCCGGATGCTCAGAACCAGGCGCACCGCCCGGTCCGGGACGGCAGAGCTGGACAGCCCGATGCTCGCCGTCGTGCCCACGTCGATGCCATCCACGCGCACGTCCGCACCGGTGTCCAGGCCGGTGGCGTCGGGCACGTAAAGGTACACGGTAACCCTCGGCTGGAACAAGGTCCCTCCGCTCAGCAGCAGCAGCAGCACGGAGAGAATCGCCAGGGCGGACACGGTCACCGTGGCAACGCGGAACTTCGCCCAACCGATGCCGCGGGTATATGACATTCACCTGGGATTGTACCGCGAGGGGATGGCAATCGGGCGCGGACTGGGGGTGGGAGGAGAATGGACATAGAAATGGAAGGGCAAGCTAAAAGCATGCCCCACCACTGAGCCTGCTGGTCCCGAAAGTGTGTTAGGTTAGTGAGTTCACACTCGTTTGGAGGATGTAATGGAAGCACTCGGCATGATCGAAACCAAGGGGCTGGTCCCCGCCATTGAAGCTGCCGATGCCATGGTCAAGACGGCCAATGTGGTGCTGACCGGCAAGGAATTCGTGGGCGCCGGTCTGGTGATGGTCACCGTGCGCGGCGACGTGGGCGCGGTCAAAGCGGCCACCGATGCGGGCGCCGCGGCAGCCCGGCGCGTCGGCGAACTGGTCAGCGTTCACGTCATTCCCAACCCGCACGAGGAAGTGGAAAAGGCCCTGCCCACCAGCGGCCTGAAAAAGTAGCGGGCCATGCTTGCCGATAAAGATCTCCTGTCCATTCAGGAGGTCCGCTCCAAGGTCGACAAGGCCTATCAGGCCTCCCTCAAATACCGGAGCTATACCCAGCAACAGGTGGATGCGATTGTCGAAGCGGCGGCGGCGGCCGCGCGCGCGAACGCCCGCCGGCTGGCTGAAATGGCGGTTGAAGAAACCGGCTACGGCAACGCCCAAGACAAGTACATCAAGAACCTGCTGAACTGCGACTGGCTGCCGCGACGCATGCGGGGCGTGAAAACGATGGGCCTGCTGCGCGAACTGCCGGAAGAGAAGATCGTCGAGTTCGGCGTTCCGGTAGGCGTGGTAGCGGCGATTCTGCCCACCACCAACCCCACTTCGACGGCGTTCTACAAGATTCTGATTTCGCTCAAGGCGGGCAACGCGATCGTCATCAGCCCGCACCCGCGTGCCCACAAATGCAGCTGCGCCGCGGCCGGCATCCTATACCAGGCGGCGGTCGAGGCAGGCGCGCCCGAGGACATCATTCAGTGCATCGACACGGCCACTCTCGAAGGCACCACCGCGTTGATGCGGCATGAGCGCACCGGCGTTATCCTGGCCACCGGCGGACCGGGCATGGTGAAGGCCGCCTATTCGAGCGGCAAGCCGGCATTCGGCGGAGGGCCGGGCAACGTGCCGGTGCTGGTGGACACTTCGGCCGACCTGGAAGATGCCATCCCCAAAATCGTCGCCGGCAAGAGCTTCGACTATGGCACGGTGTGTTCGAGCGAGCAGGCGCTAGTGGCCGAACGCTCGCTGCGCGACCGTATTCTGGCGTTGCTCAAGGCGAAGAAGGCGTACATCGCCACCGACGCCCAAAAGGAAGCGCTGGGCAAGCTGCTGGTGATGCCCAACTTCAGCATTAACCCTCAGTGCGTGGGCCAGGCGCCAACCAAATTGGCGCGCATGGCGGGTTTCGAAGTGCCGCCGGATACTTCCATCATTTGCGCCGAAGTGGAAGGGGTGGGCAAACAGCACCCGCTTTCGATGGAAAAGCTGTCGCCGGTGCTGGCGCTGATCTGGCTTGCCGATTTTGCGGCGGCGCTCGATACCTGTTACGCGCTGCTGAAGTTCGGCGGACTAGGCCACACGGCGGTGATTTACTCGCGCGACGACGCGCGCACCCGCGAGTACGGTTCGCGCATGCCGGCCATGCGGGTGCTGGTGAACACGCCCGCGCCGCAGGGTTCCACCGGCATCACCACCAACCTGTTACCCGGCATGACCCTCGGCTGCGGCGCCATCGCGGGCAACATCACATCCGACAACGTGGGTCCGCTGCACCTGATCAACGTCAAGCGTCTGGCGTACGTAATTCGCAAGCCGGAAGAGGCCTTCGAGATGCCCATGGATATCAACCTGGCGCCGAACGGCCCATCGGCCGCGGACGCACCCATCGGAATCGACCGCAGCGCCGTGGTGGCGGCGGTGGAACGCTATCTGGCATCGCGCGGCGCGGCGGTTGCGGCGCCGGCCGCGGGCGGTCCCTCCTGTAACGCGTCGTGCGCTCCGCCGGCGCCCGCGGTGACTTCCTCGGTGGCGCCGAACGTGGCATCGAGCGTGGTGGACCGCTTCCTGGCGCGCCGCGGCGGCGATTCCAGTAGCGGCTACACCTGACTGACCGCGCCCGCGCCGGAGCACGCGCCACCGCCGGCGCCATCACAGCCCGCGCCTACGCCCGCACCGGTGGGTTTTGTGTGCGAAGCCGACGTGCGCGACGCCATCAAGGAGAAACGCAAGATATTCATCGGGCCTAGGACGATTGTTACGCCGTCCGCCCGCGACCTGGCCAGTCCCTCTGATATTCTGGTGTTGGTTCAGGCCTGAGGCGAACCCAAGTGGATTTAAATCTCGATACGCTCAAGCGCGAAATTTTGGAGTATCTCGACTCAGCCGGTTTCGCCGTCTTTCACAACCGGCCGGGCGGCCTGGAAGGGCTGGGGCTGGTGCTCTGGGACACCGAAAAGCATCCCGACTTCCAGGCGTTTCTCGACGTCGCGCAGAAGTGCGGCGCCAAGCTGATCCTCTTCGCCTCGGCCGAGTTTGAGTCTTCCGACATCGAAGAGCTGGAAGCCCAGCTCGACGATTGCGATCTGAGCCGGGAGGAGCGCCGCGAGTACGAATCGCGCCTGCATGAACTGCGCGTCTTCACCGGCTTGACCTGTTCCCTGGAACTGGCGTTCGATCACGACTCGCGCCTCTACGTGTACGAACTGCAGCCGGACTGGTACGACGAGTTTGGCGGCATCGAAGACGAAATCATGTCCCGGACTCCCGAAGACGACGAGCCCGACTCGCTTCCCGGCTATTTTTCGAAGAACTGACGGCCTGGATTTGGTAGGGCATGCTTTAGCTTGCCAACGCCCGCTTGCGGGCGCATTTCGATCGTCCCGGCCTGGAATCAATGCTGACGCCTCCGCCCGCAACCGCCCGCTGGCTGTTCCCCGCTCCCGAACCCGGCCGCGCGGCAGCTTTGGGCACAGCGCTGGGTGTCGGCTCGCTGGCCGCCAAGGTGCTCGCGGCGCGCGGATTCACCGACGCGGAGGCGGCCCGCTGCTTTCTACACCCTTCACTCGGCGATCTGCATGATCCGTTCGGACTACGCGACATGGAGCCCGCGGTCGAACGCCTGCGCGCCGCCATCGCGGCCGGCGAACGAATCCTCATCTACGGCGATTACGACGTGGACGGCACCACGGCGGTCGTTTTGCTGATGACGGCGATTCGACTCGCCGGTGGCAGCGCGTTCTATCATGTGCCGCACCGCCTGAAAGATGGCTATGGCATGCGCTCGGAAGTGGTGGAGGTTGCGGCCACGCGCGGGGTGAAGCTGATCGTGAGCGTGGATACCGGCATCCGCGCGGCGGAAGTCGTGGTGCGGGCCGCGGAGCTGGGCATCGCGGTAATCGTCACCGACCATCATTTGCCGGAAGCCGAGCTGCCGCCGGCGCTGGCGGTGATCAATCCCAACCGCCGGGATTGCCCGTATCCAAACAAAGACCTCTGCGGCGCTGGCGTAGCCTTCAAGCTGGCGCAGGCTTTACTGCTCCGGTCCGGCTGGCCCGCGGAACGGCTGGCGCGCGTATCCGAATCGCTGCTGAAATTAGTGGCGATTGCCACTGTGGCCGACGTGGTGCCGCTCACCGGCGAGAACCGCGTGATGGTGAAACACGGGCTGAGCGGCCTGGGGGATGCGCGCAACCCCGGCCTGCGAGCGCTGCTGGAGGTGGCCGGTTTCAGCCGCGGCGTGGCGCCCAGCGCGCGCCAGGTAGCCTTTCAACTTGCGCCGCGCATCAATGCCGCCGGCCGCATGGATACCGCGGAGAGCGTCATCGAACTGTTTTTAACGGCCGATCCGGCGCGCGCGCGCGAGCTGGCTCAACAGCTTCACAATCGAAACACCGAGCGCCGGCAGGTGGAGGACGCCATTCGCGACGCCTGCGAGCAATTGCCGGTGGAGGAGCCAGCCGCGGCGCTGGTTTACTACGCGGAGGACTGGCACCGCGGCGTGCTCGGCATCGTCGCCAGCCGGCTGGTGGAGCGGCTGCACAGGCCGGTGTTCGTGCTCGGACGCAATGAAGAAGATGGCACGGCGCAGGGCTCCGGCCGCAGCATTCCGGCGTTTCATCTGCTGGAAGCGCTGGAATCGATGTCCGACCTATTCGCGCGTTTTGGCGGCCACAAATACGCAGCCGGCGTGACGCTGGAACCAGCTCGCGTGGATGAGTTCCGCGAGCGATTCAACGCCTATGCCGCCGCCCGGCTGAGTCCGGAGGATTTCGTGCCGCGGGTGGAGATTGACGCCGTCGTCAATCTGGGCGAAATCACCGAAGCCGCGGTTGAGGATGTCTTCGCCCTGGCGCCGTTCGGCCACGGCAATCAGCCACCGCTATTCGCCGCGCGCGCCGTCGAAGTGGCGGCGGCGCCGGTGGTGATGAAGGAAAAGCACCTGCGGATTGCGGTGCGCCAGAACGGCCGCAGCCTTACGCTGAAGGCCTGGAATTTCGCCGAACGCGCCGCCGAATTCGCCCCGGGCACGCGGCTTGATGTCGCGTTCAAACTGGAAGAGGATGCCTACTCGGCCTCGCGCGGCTATCCCGGCTGGGCCGCGATTTTGCAGGACGCCCGGCCGGCTGAGCGTGGCGCGGGCAGTCCAGCCTGCTGAGCCTTGACAGGCTGCGCCGCGCGCTTATGGTGCGTTGCGGCCGGCGGGTTCCCACAACTCGATGGGGTTGCCTTCAGGGTCGTACAGACGGGCGAAGCGGCCATTGGGATAGATCTGCGCGTCCAGTTCGACTGCGATGCCAGCCGCGCGCAGTTGGGCCATCATCGCATCCAGGCTGGCAACGCGGAAATTGACCATCCAGGCTTTGCCGCTGTCGCCAAAATAGTCGGTAGTCTCCGGAAACGGAGCGAACGCAGTGGGGCCGGCCTGCTGCTGCCACGGCGGTTCTTCATAATTGGAGGGCACCATGGTTACGCCGAGATGATCCCGGTACCACTGGGCAAGCGCTGCGGGATCCCGCGCGCGGAAGAACAAACCACCGATGCCGGTCACTCGTTCCATATGTTCATCACCTCAGGTAGGACAGACCATCGTACTCGGGATCATTTTTGCGCGACCAGCACGCGAGACGGATAGTAAATCTGCCGGACGAAGTGATCTTCGAGCAAGCGAAACTGCGCGGACTCGATGAGTTCGGGAACCCGGCGCTCCACCTGGCGGCCCCAGAAAGCGGGGGCGAGCCGGCCTGCCACTTTATAGACGGAGTTGAAGATGGCGGTATTCTGGCCGATCAGCACCAGGGTCAGCCGGCAGCCGGGCCGCAGCACGCGATGAAACTCGGCGAGGGTACGGGCGATATCGTCGCCGGATAGCAGTTCGAGCAGATAGCAGCAAAACGCCGCATCGAAGGTCTCGTTGCGGAAAGGCATCTGGCGCGCGTCCACTGCCTGGCACAGAGTTCGGGCGGCGGGGAAACGGCGCCGCGCCTGGCGCCCGGTGCGGGCAGCCATGTTGGGCGACAAATCGAAGCCGATGGTGGCGCCGGACGGATTCACCTTCACCAGGCGGCGGAACATTTCGCCGCTGCCGGTGGCGGCTTCCAGCACGTTCATGCCGTCGCGCACTCCGGAGCGGGCCAGCGCGCGGCGATGGGCGCGCGAGTGGAACAGCATGGTGGAAAGGGGATAGACCGCCGCGAGATGATCGTAGACGCGGCTGGTCCGCTCGGCCAGCGTCATCGGCAACGCGCCGGCGGGCCACTGGGTTACCAGTTCTTCAAGTCTGGGCAAAAGGTTCTCCTCATTCGATTCATGAAACTGCCGCCAGGTTGGTTTCGAGTTCGGGCACCTCAAGCTGTACGCGGGTGCCCTGTCCCGGCTGGCTTTCGATCCACATGCGGTAGTCGTTGCCGAACAGCACTTTCAGCCGTTCGTGCACGTTGCTGACACCGATGCCGTGGTCGAGCACGGTGGCCAGCTTTTCTTCCGGGATACCCACGCCGTCGTCCTCCACCAGCAGGTGCAGCCGCGATCCGCCGCGGCTGGTACGGATGCGGATGGTGCCGCCTTCCACCTTGCCGCCGATCCCATGCTTGATGGAGTTCTCCACCAGCGGCTGCAACAGCATGCTGGGGACCAGCATGTCGAGCGTGTCCTCGGCCACGTCCTTTTCAAAGCGTAGCTTGTCACCGAAACGCACCACCTCAATCGCCAGGTAGTCTTCGATGAAGCTCAGCTCCTCGCGCAGGGTGCTGAAGTTTTCGTGTTTGCGCAGCAGGCGCCGCAGCACTTTGGAAAGCTTCACCACCATCACCCGCGCCTGGTTGGGATCGGTGCGGATCAGCGAAGAGACGGAGTTGAGGGTGTTGAACAGGAAGTGGGGATTGATCTGGCTGGTGAGGGCGGCCAGGCGCGCTTCCACCAGCAGGCGCTGCTGCTCCTCGAGCTTCTTTTCGTTGCGGGTGTTGTTCCAGATCTTCAGCGGAATGGTGACGGCGAAAACCGTCGTGAGATAGAGCGCCACCCAGGTCAGCGGATGGTCAATGCCGGGCGGGTAGAGGCGAAAGACGCTGGTCATGGCTTCCCGGCCCAGGTTGGATTGGGCGAGGATCTGGCGCAGAAACTCCGCCACTAGAATAGCGGCGAACAGGAGCAGATGAAATGCGGTGCGCTGATAATTGCGGCTCTCTTTGAAGAAGCGCCAGATGTTGAGATCGAAGTAGGGTGAGAAGCGCCAGATTTCCTCCGGATCCGGCGCCAGGTCGCGCACCAGACCGCCCAGCACGCCGACGCCGGCCAGCAGCGGCAAGGTGAGCAGTTCGCCGGGAAAAAGTGCGGGCAGCGAGATGAGCACTCCGGAAACCAGGCCGGTGACGTAGCCACCCAGTATCCCTGCGATGAAAGCGCCCTCCAGACCTAGGTCCGCGCCGTTGTACGTGTCGTGACCGGCCACGCGGGTGGCCACGCTGGCGCCGAACACGACACTCAGCCAGATCGCCAGTTCCAGCCGCTGGCCGAGTGTGCGGTTTTCCCGCATCAACATGGCTTTAAAGCGGTTGGATCGCGCCAGAATGCTCGCGATGGCAGCCATGGTGGCCAGCTTGACCAGCAGCGAAACCAGGTAGCCTTGCAGCATTTAGTGTCGGAAGCCATTATAATGGAAGGAGTAAGGGTTCCCCAAACAGATCATGAACAGTCACTCCGCGGCGCCGCTCGAAAAAGTGGCCGAAGCGGACTTTCCCACCGAATTTGGCGCGTTCCGCATCTACGGCTTTCGGGGCGGCGACCGCGAGCCGGCGGATGGCGGGCGAGAGGAAGCCGTCGCCTTGAAAATGGGGGATCTGGCTGGCGAGCCTCCGCTGGTTCGCATCCATTCCCAATGCCTGACCGGCGACGTTTTCCACAGCTTGCGTTGCGATTGCCGGGCGCAACTGGAGATTGCCCTCGAGAGCATCGCACACGAGGGCCGCGGCCTGCTGATCTATGAGCGCCAGGAAGGACGCGGGATTGGCCTGCTCAACAAGCTGCGGGCCTATGAGTTGCAGGATCGGGGCGCCGACACCGTGGAGGCCAACGAGCAATTAGGCTTCGATTCCGACCTGCGCAGTTACGCGTTGCCGGGAGCGATTCTGCGCTACTTCGACCTGCGGCGAATCCGCCTGCTCTCCAATAACCCGGAGAAGGTCGAGGCCGTCGAAAGCGCCGGCGTGCGCGTGATAGAGCGGGTGCCGTGCCTGGCTCACGTGATCGACACGCGCGAAGCGTATCTCCGCACCAAGAAAGAAAAGATGGGGCACCTGTTGGAAGGCCTGTAGGCAGTGGCGGCGCCTGGAAATCACGACGCGCGTAAAGGCGGGTTCGCGTATTTTCGAAATGGTGGATTGAGCCGGCTGTGGCTGGCGCTCCCGCTCGCCGTTTACCTGTTGCTGCCCACGCGGAATTATTACTGGGACGGGGTGGCGTTTGCCATCAACGTGGAAAAACAGCTCCCGCTCCGAGAGACACTGCACCCGAATCATCTGCTCTATACCGCAGCCTACGTGTGGCTGTACCATGCGGCGCTGCTGATCGGGCTCAAAACGCGCGCGCTGTTCCTCATGCAGTTCGTCAACAGCCTGCTGGCCGGGGCCAGCGTGGCGCTCGTCTACCGCGCGCTACGTCGCAGGGCCATCCGGATGGAGGGCGCCATTGCCGGCGCGCTGGCTTTCGCTTTTGCAGGTGCGTGGTGGAAGTTTTCGACCGACGCGGATGCGTACATACCCGCGATCTTTCTTTTATTGTGCGCGAACGATTTGCTCGAAACCAGGCGTAGCTTGGTTTTGGCGGCCGTCACGCACGCGGCGGCGATGCTGTTCCACGAACTGGCGTTTCTCTTTCTGCCGATAGCCTTATTGCGGCTGAAAGAACCGAAGCAACGTCTGTCCTACGCGGCATGCTCGCTGGGGCCGGCCGGCATCGCTTACATCTTGGCTTACCGGGTGGTGTGTGGACAGTTCCGCGCCGCCGGCCTGGCCGGCTGGGTGATGGCGCACTCGCCGGATGCCTCGTTTTCCTGGCAGCCGGTGCGCGACTTGTGGCTGACGCTCGATGGCACGCTGCGCCTTTTTTTCGGCGGCAGACTCAACCAGGCGGCCGCGGAGCCATTCACCATCATCGGCGCAGTAGCCGTGGTTGCCTGCGTGGTGGGATTGGCGGTGGGCTGGAGGCGCGGCGGCCCGCTTCGGTTCCGCGTGCCACCAAGGGACCTGTTGCTGTGGGTGGGCGTATATGCGGCGTTCCTGTTTGTCTGGATGCCGCAGAACACATTCTACCGGTTGTTCTACCTGGCGCCGCTGGTGATCGGCGCGTGCTGCGCGGTGAGGCGCACCAGGGTGGATCGCCTTTTTCCTTGGATGGTCTGCGGTGTGCTGTTTCTGTGGAACCTGGTCTTTGCGATTTACCCGCAATCGCGCGTGGAGAACAACGCGCCGCTGCGTTTTGCGCTCGCGCAGCACGAGCACTGGCCGCCGGGCACGCCGATCGCGTTTCACACTTTCCACCCGGACCTGTGGACCATCAGCTACTTCAACCAGCAGGCCGCATGGATCGGATTCGACAAAATGGATCTCGACCGGTTGGAACAGAACCTGATCGCTGCGCGGCAGCGCGGCCAGCCGCTGTGGCTGGAAGCGACGGCATACGATTTCCTGTCCGCCGACCCCGCCGGCCGGCGCTGGCTGGCATCGCACCCGGCTCCCGCGTTGTTGCGCTTCCAAGACCCGAAGCACGAGTTCCGGTTCTACGCGGTGCCCTAGGGGCTGTGCGCAACGGAGCCGCGACCGAAGGGAGCGGTCGTTTCGATCGAACCGAATCTGCCGGTCGAAGACCTAGCTACTTTCCGGCGCAAAA
>PLOR01000111.1 GCA_003142185.1 Bryobacterales bacterium | reverse complement strand
GGGCTCACATCGACGAAGTTTCTGCTCAAATCATCGGGTGGCCGATACGCACGGCGATAAGTCCGCGAAGCCCGGCCACCCGCAACGCACTCCTATCTGTTTCACCCATTCCTCTTGGCCGAAGTGCGCCCCTATCGACGGAAAAGACGGCCGGGTTTGACCCGGCGTTGGCAGGTCGGGGACCTGACCCACAATGGGCATGCCGCTACGGTTTTCGGGCGCGGCCGAACATGCGGATGCGCACCACGAAGCGCCGCCCCTCGGCGCCGTAAAACTGCTGGAAGTTCGGCGCGCCTTCCACGTTGTTCACGGCCGTATAATTCTGGTGCCCGGTAATGTTGTTGCAGCCTAGCCGCAATCCCAGGCGATAACCGTGGAAAACGAAACGCCGCTCGATGTGGACGTTGAGGTCGAACGTATCGGCGAAGCGTTGCGCATCCATCGGTCCCACGAGCACGCCGGAATCGGTGGTGACGGAAAAGGGTAATCCGGTGCGATAGTCCACCAGCATGGCCAGCGCCCAGTTCGGGCCATGCAGCGGAAAATAACCCCAGCCGAGGAAACGATTCGGCGCGTCCCAGGGCATGGGGACGAAGTCGCTCATCACCTGCAACGGCTCGTCGATGGTGGTGGAGAGCACGGCATTGGAGACCGCCCGCGATCGGGTGTAACTGGCCAGCCACCCAAACTGCTCGCCGAAGGACTGCCGGACCGTGAGCGACACCTCATCGTAGGCATCGCGCCGCAAGTTGGAGAGGACGTAGTCCCCGCCGGTTCCCCAGGCCAGACCTATGAGATCTAAATTCACCGGACCGGGCGCGCCGGTGGAAGCGTAAACAAAGCCATCGGAGCCGCGCTTGCGCATCCACTCGGCGCTCGCCGAAACGTGGCGCCCCAGGTCGCGCGCCGCGCCGGCGCTCCACTGGCCATAACGCGGAAACTTGAGGTCGTGTCCCGCCACGAATGTGGTGATCACCGGCGCCAATGGCGCTCCAGACGAATCGTAGGGCGTGATGACGGCCTGCTGATCGAACGGCCTGGAAAACAGGGCGAGGTTGCTAGGATCGCGCAAAATGGCGTAGCCCGCGGTGAGCTTGGTGCGGCTGTCCTCCATTGGCGCCCAGGCGGCTGCGATGCGCGGCGACACTGCCGCTTCGCCCACCAGGCCGTCCCAATCCAGGCGCGCACCCACATCGATGGTGAAGCGGCCGGCGGGTTGCCAGTGATCGTTGACATAGGCCGACGCGACCGGGTTCCCGCGATCGAATATCCCGCTGCCCCGAAACGTCGTGACGAACTCGGGCAGACCGCTCAAGCCGATCACCTCGGCTTCCGATCGCGTGAATCGCGCATCGTAATCCAGCCGTTGCGCGGTGGCGCCGGTCTGTAGTTGATGGCGTCCCCAAAACACGCGCGCGCGGGGAAAGTAGTTGACGAAAACCTGCCCGCGGCTCCCGTTCTGGCGCGAGTCGACGAAGTAGTTTCCGCTGCGGCCTTCGGGCGTGATCAAATAGGGCGCGGTGCCTTCCGGCACCTGCCGGTGATACACCGCCTGCCAGGCTATGCCAAATTCCACCAACGATCCGCCGTACCACGATTGCGAGTCCTTCGCCGCCAGCAGCCATTCATGATCGCTCAGGCCGGAGCTGGCAAGTTCCGGGTCGAGCGGTCCCAAGCCAAAGTGGGACTGGTGATCGAAGTTGCTCAGGAAGTCCGCGTAGAAAATGTTGGCGGGAGAAACATTCACCTGAGCGTGGGCCAGGTTGCCCAGCGCCCAAGCCGCATTTGTGTCCGCGCCAGGCGGCAAGCCGGCGACATAGCCGTTGTTGTAACTGCCGTAGAGGCTGTCCGCGAACCAGGCTCTGCCTTTGACGATGGGTCCGGAAAGAACGGCGCGCGGCGCCCAATCGCCGATGCGCACACCGCCCCGTTGGTCGATTCCGGGAATGAAATTGGTAACCGTGTAGTGGAAGAGGTCGGTTCCGTTCTCGCTGTGAATCGCCAGCGTGCCGCCAGATCCGGGCCCGAATTGCGCGGCCTCGCGCGCGCCTTCCAGGTCCACCGATTGCACCCCGTCCAGCGCCAGAAGCGTCGTGTAGCGGCCGCCGATCGGGTCCGTGATGTCCACGCCGTTCAGCGTGTATTGGGTCTGATATTCCGCCCCGCCGTGGAAATGGAGGCCGGCGGATGGGTCTTCGACCGTCCCCGGTATCAGCCTCATGCCGTTGCGCAAGCTTTCGGTGGACGGGTAAGGGATGTCGTTGATCTCGGTGCCGCTCAGCCGCTCCTCGCTGGCGGTCGTGGTCGAATCCACTGGATTGGACAGTGCGCCGACATGGACGCTCTGGAAAACTTCCTCCTGCACATTGAGCACGAGGGTGGTTTCGGCGCCGCCGGCCGCGATCTCCACCGCCTGCTCGTGCAACTGAAAGTACCCGGCGCGGTCCACGGTGACAAGATAGCGGCCGGGCGCGGGCACGGTGATGGCAAACGATCCGGTAGGCGAGGATACGGCTTCAAGCGCGGCCCGAGCCTGCTGCCGTATGCGGACCCGCGCGCCCGCCACCGGGGCATCGTTCTGGTCGATCACGCGGCCGTTCCAGGCGACCTGAGCTGCGGCCTGGCCCACCAGCGCCAGTCCGGCCATCACCAGCGCCGCGATGCGATCGAATGGCATGCCGGGTCCTGCCGTTATTATGATCGAAACGCGGGCCGCGGGCAGACGTAGGGGCTCGGCCTAGTCTTTTTCGCCTTTGTGCAGTTGCTGGGCGAGGTAATTCTCAAGGCCCACTTCGCCGATCGCGTGAAGCTGGCCGTCCAGGTAGTCCACGTGTTCTTCTTCCTCGCGGAGGATGTCCTCGAACAACGCCCGCGATGCATTATCGCCGGCCGCGGTGGAGGTCTTGATAGCGCGGTTGAGTTGCTTGACCGCGTCCGTCTCCAGCGCCAGGTCGCTTTCGAACTGCATCTTGACATTGGTCCCGACGCGGATGGGCCCGATGGCGGTCATGTTCGGCGACCCATCCAGAGAGAGGATGCGATTGATGAGCTTCTCGGCGTGGACCATTTCCTCGATCGACTCTTTGCGGTAATAGCCCGCCAGCCGGAAGTAGCCCCAGCTTTCGCACATCTTGGAGTGCAGAAAGTATTGATTGATGGCCGTGAGCTCGGCCTGGAGGGATTCTCCTAGACATTTCAAAACCTCTTCGTTGCCATGCATAGCCATCTAGTTTATCCGCAAACCGTGCATCGGTGGGGCGTGCTTTACCTTGCCCGGCGCCCGGCGGCCGGGTGAGCTAGCGCCGGCGGATTATAATCAAAAGGTGCGAATTTCGTGTGCCCTGGTTTTAGCGGCAGCGCTGGCGCTGACCGGCTGTCACAAAGGCAATGCCAGCAAGGAAGCCGTGCGCCAGGCGGTGATCGATTACGTTGGCGGCCACGGCCTCAATGTAACCGCGATGAACATCGAAGTAACGGCGGTAAACTTCACCGGCGACCACGGCGAAGCTAACGTCTCTTTTACGCCCAAGGGCACTCCGGGCGCACCGGGCATGTCGATGATCTATCTGCTCGAGCAGCAAGGCGCCAAATGGGTTGTGACAGGACGCAAGCAAGCCGCCGGCATGCCGCACGGCGGCGGCGCCATGCCGGGCGGAGCGATGCCGGGCGGAGCGATGAATCCTCACGGCGCGATGCCGCCCGGCACCATGACGAATCCTCACGGAGCGGGAGCGGGTGGCGCCATGCCGTCGCCGCAAGATCTGCCTCCCATCGACAAGACGAAAAAATGAAAAGTGTCGCAATCCTGGGAGGCGGGCCGGCGGGAGCATTCGCCGCGGAGCAGTTGGCATCCGCCGGACTCAGGGTGGTTGTGTTCGACGAGAAACTGGCGTGGGAGAAGCCATGCGGCGGCGGACTTACTTATAAGGCTTACAGCCAGTATCCATTTCTGATTGAAAACTCGACGCCCAAGCGCCTGGTGCATGAGACGGTACTGAGCGCACCGCGCGGTGGCGAAGCCACACTGAAGCTGACCGATCCGATGGTGATTTACTCGCGCTTCGATCTGAATCGGATGCTGCTGGAGCGGGCCGAGCGCGCCGGGGCGCAGATCGAAAAGGCACGTGTGCTGAAGATGACGCGACAGGGCGCGGGCTGGCAGTTGCACACCTCGGGCGGCGCCGCCAGCGCCGATTTCTGCATCGTGGCGATGGGCGCCCGCAACCCGCTGCGTGAGGTGGGCACCGAATTGAAGCCGCGGGACACCATGACCGCGCTGGGATACTACGTCCCCGGCGATCAGGAACGGATCGACCTTCAATTCCTGCCGGGCCTGGAAGGTTACATCTGGATCTTTCCGCGCTGCGGCCACCTTTCGGTGGGAATTTGCGGCAAAGGCGAGCCAGCGGCGGCGCTGCGCCAGCGGCTGGAGCGGTTCATGATGGAGCGCGGTATTTCGCGCAAAGATGGCACGTTCTATTCGCACCTGCTGCCTTCGCTCGACAGCGGCTCCTGGCAGGCGAACCGCGTGGCCGGCGATGGCTGGATGGCGGTGGGCGATTCGGCCGGGCTGGTGGATCCGCTGACCGGCGAAGGGCTGTACTATGCGATTCGCTCGGCCGACCTGGCGGCGCGCGCATTGCTGGCCGAAGTGGGAGACCTGGCGGCGAAACTGGCGCACTACCGCGCGCTGCTGCGCCACGATTTCGCAGCCGACCTGGAATTCGGCGCGCACCTGGCGAAGCGCTTCTTCGTGGGCCGGATTCTGTGCGGAGCAGTGACCGAGCGGATGGTCGAGTTCACCCGCCGCAGCCCGCGGTTCTCCCTCATCATGCAGGATCTGTTCGCCGGGCGGCAGCCTTATGCGGGCCTCAAGCGGCGGCTGCTGCGGAATTTGAACGGCAGCCTTTACGATCTCGGCATGAGCCTCGGGTTTGCGCGCGTGGTGCCGCGCAAGAGCCCGGGCTGCCAGAACCCGTGAAAGAATACTAGCCACCGATAAACACCGATGAACACGGATAGACAAAGAGGAGTCTTATCGGTGTTCATCTGTGGCTTGGACCCGCGGCCTGCTGCGCGGACATGACACTCAAATGAACCACACCAAATCCGAATCGTTATTTCGCCGGGCCCAGGAGCTCATTCCGGGCGGCGTCAATTCGCCGGTGCGGGCGTTTCGCAGCGTGGGCGGGAACCCGTTGTTCCTGGCGCGCGGCGAAGGATCGCACATCGTCGATGTGGACGGCAACCGCTACATCGATTACGTCGGCTCCTGGGGACCGCTGCTGCTGGGTCATCGCCATGCGGAGATTCTCGAAGCGATCGAGCGCGCGCTCGCCATCGGCACCAGTTTCGGCGCGCCGACCGAAGCCGAGGTCGAGCTGGCCGAGGCCATCCGCGACGCGGTGCCATCCATCGAAATGGTGCGGCTGGTGAATTCCGGCACCGAGGCAACCATGTCCGCGATCCGCCTGGCGCGCGGTTTCACCGGGCGCGATCTGACGGTGAAATTCGAAGGCTGCTACCACGGCCACGTGGATTCGCTGCTGGTGAAGGCCGGCTCCGGCGTGGCGACGCTCGGCTTGCCCGACACGGCGGGTGTGCCCAAGAGTTTCTCCGACACCACCATCGCGCTGCCGTACAATTCGGCGGGCGCGGTGGAAGAGGCGTTTCGCACGCACGGCGAGCGCATCGCGGCGGTGATTGTCGAGCCGGTGGCGGGCAATATGGGCGTCGTTCCGCCGGCGGCGGGCTTTCTGGAATCGCTGCGCGACATCACCAGCCGCCACGGTGCGCTGCTGATCTTCGACGAGGTGATGACGGGTTTCCGCGTGGCCTTCGGCGGCGCGCAGCAGCGGTATGGCATCCGGCCCGATTTGACCACGCTTGGAAAAGTCATTGGCGGCGGCTTGCCGGTGGGCGCTTATGGCGGCCGCAGGGACATTATGAACCAGGTGGCGCCGGTAGGTCCGGTCTACCAGGCGGGTACGCTTTCCGGCAATCCGCTGGCGGTGGCCGCCGGCTTGGCCATGCTGCGGCACCTGAAGGCGCATCCGGAAATCTATGATCAATTGGAGGCGCGCGCCGCCGAGTTGTGCGCCGCCGCACCGGCCGGCATCACGGTGAACCGGGTGGGCTCGATGTTCACCTTCTTCTTCACGGATGGGCCGGTGACCGATTACGAATCCGCCAAGCGCAGCGACACCGCCCGCTTCGGCCGCTTCTTCCGCGCCATGCTGGAGCGCGGCGTGTATCTGGCGCCATCGCAATTCGAAGCCGCGTTTGTGTCGGCGGCGCACACGGAAGAAGATATCCGGCAGACCATCGCCGCCGCGCGCGAAGCCTTCAACGCCTGACCGGAGGCAGCAGCTTGCGGCCCGACCAGGTGACGATGGCGAAGAACGCGGCGAAGCTCACCAGGATCACGGTGAGGCGGCGCTGCGGAGAAAGCCGCTCCGGGAGGGCGCCGGCGGCGGGTGGAAAATCGAGCCGGATCCGTAATCGGACCACTGCCGCCCGGTCGTCGCGATTATCGACCACCACCACGTATTCGCCCGGCGGCCGCACCTGGCACGTGAGCTTGCCCGAACGGCCGGGTTCGGTCGCTTCCACCACACCGTGCGCCAGGCCTTCGCGCAGATGTTCCAGATCGTCACGGCGCATCACGGCCAGGCGAACCTGGTCCGAGCCGGCGCGCACTTCGTATTCGGCTTCGACCAGCGCGGGACGCTGCCCGACGCCGAGATCCACGTAACGCCACTCATCGGCCGGAATGGTATACACCTGGTTGACGAGTTCCCCGGCCGAAGCAAACGCGAGCACGAGCGTGCAGACCAGGGCGAGCATGAAGCGGACCGGAGGCCCAGGGGGTGTGCCACATGAATGTGGGAACCGGGTGGCTGGCTTTGTATCAGGGCACGGCTTCAGCCGGGCCGCAACACACATGTAGCCAAAGGCTTTAGCCACCGACGCCTTGCTATGTCCACAGGGGCTAAAGCCCGGACCTTTCTCCCGATCCCCCGGCACGGCTGAAGCCGTGCCCTGATACAACGCCTCTCGAAAGAGCAGCGCGTTGTGTGCCCCTACACTCAGATCCATTCGAATTCACTAGGAATCGAGAGTTTCGCCATTTCTGCGTCGCACGCCCAGGCCCAGGCATTGCCTCCTTCGCACATCTTCGAGGGGCTACAATGAGGCCATGCACGTCAGTATGGCACAGCCGTGGGAGGGCATGTCTCCGCTTGCGCGCCGTTGAATTGCCGGGTTGGAAAACCAAGCTGAGCTGGGTAGCGGCCGTCCTGCTGGCCGTTCTGTTCCTCGCTTCCGGTTTGTGGAAGATCATCGACACCCAAGCCTGGGCGCAGCGCATCACGCAACTGAAACTGCCGGGATCGGCGGGCGTGCCGTTGGCGCTGGTGGTCGGGATTGCCGAGACGTTAGGTGCGGTGCTGATTCTGGTGCCGCGGTTCCGGCGTTGGGGCGCGATCCTCGTCGGAATCCTGCTGATTGCGTTCATGGGCTATTTTGCCGTCAATTACGGCGCATTACGCGGCGCCGATTGCAGTTGCTTCCCCTGGATCAAGCGCGCGGTGGGGCCGCAGTTTTTCCTCGGCGACCTGGCGATGCTGGGGCTGGCGCTGGTGGCGGGAGTGTGGTCGAGACCGTCGGGCAGTTTGCGCACCGTGGTGGTGATTGCCGGCGCGGTCGCGGTTTTCGCGCTGGTCTCATACGGTGTAAACGAGGTGCGGCAGAGCGGAACCAGGGCGCCCGCCAGCATCCTGATCGACGGCCAGCCGTACAACATCGAACACGGAAAATATTTCTTGTTTTTTTTCAATCCGGCCTGCTCGCATTGTTTCGACTCCGCCAAGCGCATGGCGAAATTCGAATGGGGCCAAACGCGCGTGGTGGCGGTGCCCGTCGAGATGCCGCAGTACGCGCCTCAGTTCTTGGCCGACACAGGGCTGAAGGCGGTGGTGAGTTCGGATTTCGATTTACTGAAGCGCACTTTTGGGTACACCGCGTACCCGTTCGGCGTGGTGATCGACAACGGCCGCGAAAAAGCCGCGCTGCCGCGGTTTGATGAAACCGAACCGGCGGCCACGCTGCGCCGGTTGGGATTTGTGAACTGAAGGAGGAACACAATGGGAAAAAGAACCTCGGACGGTGAACAAGCTCACAGAAGAGCTTTCCTGAAACTGGGCGGCGCGGCGGCGGCGGGATTGATGGGCCATGCCGCGTCGGGCCAAACGGCGGGCGCAACGCCCGCGACAGAGAACCCGACGGCTGCGTCGCCGATGCCGGTGCGCAACCTGGGGCGCACAGGGTACAAGGTCGGCGTATTCAGCCTCGGCGGGCAAGCCGCGCTGGAGCGCGGGCACAACGAAGCCGTCGCGGTGCCGATTGTGGAACGGGCGCTCGATCTGGGCGTGAATTACATCGACACTTCGTCGATCTATGGAGGCCCGGAACGCTGGAGCGAGCGCTACGTCGGCACGGTGATGAAGCGGCGCCGCGCGCAGGCATTCCTCGCCAGCAAGACCAAGGAGCGCACGCGCGATGGCAGCCTGCGCATGATCGAAGAATCCTTGAAGCTGCTGCAGACCGATCATCTGGATCTCTGGCAATTGCACGACATCGGCCTGATGGAGGACGTGGACGCGGTATTCGCGAAGGGCGGCGCGATGGAAGCGCTGCGGCAGGCGCAGGAACAGAAGATGGTGCGCTACCTCGGCGTCACCGGCCACTTCCGGCCGGAGCCGTTGATGGAAGCTATCCGCCGCCATCCGTTCGACACGATTTTGATGGCGCTGAACGCAGCCGACCGGCATCACTACAGTTTCCAGGAGCAGCTTCTGGGGCTGGCGGTGGAGAAGCAGATGGGGATCATCGGCATGAAAGTGCCGGGGCGCAGCCGGCTGCTGGCCAGTTGGACTCCGCCGCCTCTCGAGCAGCAACGGCACTCGTGGGAAGGCGCCGTGATTGCCACCACGCCGGGGCCGCTCACCATGCGCGAGGCGCTGTATTATTCGCTGTCGCACCCGGTCAGCACGGTGATTATCGGCTGCGATTCAATCGCGCAACTGGAAGAGAACGTGCAACTGGCGCGCGAGTTCACGCCGCTCAGCGAACACCAGATGGCGTCGCTCGCCGAGCGTGCCGAGCCGGTTTCCAAGCAGGCGCTGTTCTTCCGGTTTGTCAGCCGCGGATAAGACCTCATAGCCACGGATGAACACAGATAAACACGGATAAAACAAAAAGAGTCTTATCTGTGTTCATCGGTGTTTATCCGTGGCTCGAAGTGTTTTTTCATGGGAAAATGAAACTGTCGTGATCGTAATCGACGGCATTTATTACGCGCTCGCGCTGGCCGGCGCCGGCGGCATCGTCTGCTGGCTGGTGAACCCGTGGTTCGGCGCGCCGCTGTGGGTGCTGGCGCTGTTCTGCCTGTACTTTTTCCGCGACCCGCAGCGCGTGATTCCGCAAGGGCCGCTGGCGGTTGCGCCGGCCGACGGCAAGGTGGTCGCGGTGAAGGCCGAAAGCCCTGCACTTACCCGCATCAGCATTTTCCTGAATATTTTCGATGTGCACGTGAACCGTGCGCCGGTAGCCGGCACGATCAGCAACGTGGAATATCATCGAGGCAGTTTCCATGTGGCCAGCCGCGAGAAATGTTCCACCGAGAACGAGCAGAACATCGTCACCGTTCAGGGCGAAGGCTCGCCCGTGGTGTTCAAGCAGATTGCCGGCCTGATTGCGCGGCGCATCGTGTTCAACAAGAAGCCGGGTGACCATGTGGCGACGGGGGAACGCGTGGGCCTGATCAAGTTTGGCTCGCGCATGGATGTGCTGCTGGGACCGGATTGGGAAATCACGGTTCGGCCCGGCGAGCGCGTCAGCGCGGGATCGAGCGTCATCGCGCGGCGGCGGGAGCCGAACCATGGGGCTTAGAGACAAGCTAGTGGATCCCAAATCGCCGGACCGGCGGCCGCGGCGCGCGGCTTACGCGCTGCCCACGCTGTTCACCGCGGGCAACATTTTTTTGGGCTATCTTTCGATTCTGGCCTCGTTCCGCGGCGCCATGATGGCGGCCACTGGCGGCGCCGGCGCGGCGGAGCAATTTGGGGTGGCGGCCAAGGCCATCGGCGCGGCGGTGTTCCTCGACGGACTGGACGGGCGCATCGCTCGCATGACCAACACCACCAGCGATTTCGGGCGCGAAATGGACTCGCTGGCCGACGTGGTGAGCTTCGGCATAGCTCCCGCGGTGCTGGCGTTTTCCTGGGGCGTGCAATTTCTGGGCCCGGGGATGGGCGATAAGATCCGCAGCCAGATTTTCAATGCCGGCTACTTCATCTCGTTCCTGTTCCTGCTCTGCGGCGCCGCGCGGCTGGCGCGTTTCAACGTTCAGAAGAACCCCATTCCGAAGAATCCCGGCCGCCCGGACCGCAAGTATTTCGTCGGCCTGCCCATTCCGGCGGCCGCCGCGATGGTGGCCGCGGTGGTGTGGGCGTTCGGCGCCGAGCCGCTCGCCTGGTGGCCGGCTTCCGTTGTTTGGCTGGGCTTGCTGCTGCTGCTGGGTTTTCTAATGGTCAGCACCTGGCGCTATTACAGCTTCAAAGGCATCGGCCTTCACAAGCCCTATACGCCGCTGATCGTCATTCTGGCCGGAGCCGTCATCTACGGCCTCTGGAATTACTCGCAGCCGATGTGGCTGGCGCTGGCCGGCGGCTATGTGGCCAGCGGGATTTTGATTCGCATTGGCGGCTCCATCCGCCGCCGCTTGCGGCACGCGCCCGCGCCGCAGGCTCCGGAGCACCAGGTTGGCTAAGACGCGGGTCATCAACAACCGCACCGACCGTTCCCTATGGGGTGCCCTCTGGGCCCGGCTCCGATGCGCGCTTCAGAGCCGCGACCGTAGGGAGCGGTGGTCGCCGGTTGAACTGGTAATTCTATGACAGACCCTAAGACTCCCGTGATCGCGCTGGTGGGGAGCGAGTCGCTGATGGGCCGCGAGCTCCGCGATATCGCCGCAACCAGCACGCCCGAGATCGCGCTCAAGCTGATCGCCGCCGAGGACGAGCAGCCGGGTGCCCTCACGCGCGTGGGCGACGTGCCGGCCGTGGTGAGCGGCCTGGACGCCGAGTCGCTGGCCGGCGCGCGCGCGGTGGTCCTGGCCGGTGACACCGAATCGGCGCGAAAGGCGCTCGAGTTGTTGGATGCCAACGAAGACACGGCGGTCATCGATCTCACCGGTTTTGCCGAGGAGCGGCCCGACGCGCGGCTGCGAGCGCCGCTGGTGGAAGCTGGAGCGGGCGAAGCCGAAACGGAAGACGGCGCCGGCGCGCGAGTCCACGTGATCGCGCATCCGGCGGCCATCGCGCTGGCGCTGTTTCTGCGCCGGCTGCATGCGCACGATCCCATCCTCCGGAGCGTAGTCGAAATCTTCGCTCCCGCCAGCGAGCACGATATGCGCGGGGTGAAGGAATTGCAGCAGCAGACCATCAGCCTGCTTTCATTCCAGAGCCTTCCCCGCGCGGTTTTCGATGCGCAGCTCAGCTTCAACATGCTGCCGCGGTACGGCGAAGAGGCGCCGGCCTCGCTCGAAGACACGGAGCTGCGGATTGAACGGCACCTGGCCACCCTGCTGGCGCTGCCAGGGGAAGGCAGCGGCGCGCCGCTCCCTTCGCTGCGGCTGATTCAGGCGCCGGTGTTTCACGGCTACAGTATTTCGGCGTGGGTGGAATTCGATGGCAATCCGGGCATCGAGGCTCTGGAAGCGAGCTTGGCCGTGGGGCCCATCGAGGTGCGTACGGGCGAATTCGAGCCGCCTACCAACGTCGGCCAGGCGGGCCAGGGCGGTATTGCCGTGGGCGCCGTTTCGGTGGACCGCAACAATCCGGAAGCCTGCTGGTTCTGGCTGGTGGCGGACAATTTGCGGCTCGCCGCAGAAAACGCCGCGGAGGTGGCGCGACAACTACCATGACCCGGTTCGCGCCTGCATGGTTGGCGGTGGCGGCGGCTCTGGCCGGCTGCGGTTACCACATTTCGGGACAGGGCGATCTGATGCCGAAGAGCATCCACACCATCGCCGTCACGCCGATGAACAGCACCCGCTATCAACTGGCGCGCCTGCTGCCTGCCGATATCACGCGCGAGCTGATCGCGCACACGAAATACAAGCTGATCGACGATCCCGCCCAGGCGGATGCCGTGCTGAGCGGCCGCGTGGTCAGCTTCAGCAATTTTCCCACCCTGTTCGATCAGGCGAGCGGCCGCGCCACCAGCGTAGAGGTGGTAGTCACCCTGCAAATCACCCTCACCGAGCGGAGCAGCGGCAAGACGCTGTTTACGCGGCCCAACATGGAAGTGCGCGAGCGCTACCAGATTTCGACCAACCCGCAGCAGTATTTCGATGAGAGCGGAACTGCCATCATGCGCCTGAGCAAGGACGTGGCGCAATCCGTGGTGAGCGCCATTCTGGAGAATTTCTAATGGGTGGGGCATGCTTTAGCTTGCCCACTATTGACCGTGGCCCTGCACCAATCGGGCAAGCTAAAGCGTGCCCTACCATATGACGGCTCCGCAATTCCTGGCGCGCGTGAAGAAAAACGGTCCGCCGGCAGTGGCGCTGCTGATCGGGCCCGAAGCCTATCAGCGCCGGCAGGTGAAGCAGGTTCTCACCGCGGCGTTCCCGCCCGACGCCGTCACCACGCACGACCTGGCCGAGGTTTCGCTGGCTGGCGTGCTCGATGATGCGCGGTCGCTTTCTCTGTTCGCCGCCGAGCGGCTGATCTGGGTCGTCAACGCGGAAGCCGCTTTGCCGCGGGGCCGCGCTGCCGAGGCCGATGGCGAAGGCGGAATCGCCGCAGATGGCGACTCGGCGCCGCTGGCCGCTTATGTGAAAGATCCGACCCCCGGCGTCGCGCTGGTGTTCGAGGCCAGCCGCTTCGATTTCGAGGGCGACGACAAGCGCAAGCTCGAACGCGTGGCGAAGTTCTATGCCGCCGTCCCGGAAGCAGTGGAATTGCGGCGGCTTGACGCCCGCTCCGCGCGCCTCGAGGCGGAGCGGCTGGCGATTGCCGCCGGCGCGCGCCTGGACGCAGAGGCCCTTGACCTGTTGGTGGAATCGCTGGGCGCCGATTTGGCGCGCATCGCCGTGGAAATCGAAAAGCTGGCGCTGTATGCCGGTAACCGCGCCGTGGGTGCCGACGATATAGCGGCGCTGGTGCCGGATGCGCGCGCGTCCAGCATCTTCGCGCTGGTGAATGCGCTGGGGCGCCGCGACCGCGCGCGGTCGCTCGAAATTCTGGACACGTTGACGCGCGAAGGCGAGTACCTGCCGCTGGCTCTGGCGTTCCTTTCCACGCAATTCCGCATGGCGCTGGTGGCGCGCGAAGCCAACCTGAAAAGCGCGCAACAGATCCAAGGGCATTTCACGCGGCTGGGCGTCCCCATGTGGGGATCGCGCGCCGAACAGGTGCAGCAGACCGTCGCCAGGTTCAGCCAGCCGCAACTGGAGCGCGCCATCAAGCTGACCTTCGAAGCCGACCGCGGCATGCGCGACACGCGCCCCGACGACCGCATCGTCATGGAGCGCTTCATTCTCGCCCTGGCCGGCAACCAGCCCGGCGCTTGAAGCGGCGCAAGCTCCGATCCAGCGACGGGCTGGGTCTTTCAACCGGCAGATTCAGTTCTATTGAGAAACCGCTCCCTATGGTCGCGGCTCCGGTCGGAGCTAGTGTCCCGTCTCTGAAGTTCGTTGACAAAACCCCCACGAGGCTATCGCGCTATTGCAGGGCCTAAAGGCCATGTTTAGTGGATCCCACGCCGGCACGGCTGAAGCCGTGCCCTGATACAAAGCTCTGGAATCATGTTGCGAACTTGTGAGACAGGACACTAGAACAGGAACTTGACTGCCAGTTGCATCAGGCGCGGTGAGCCCGCCTGCAGGATCTGGCCGAACGCCGGAGACTCCAGGTCGTTCACGGGCAGTCCGAAATTCGGATGGTTGAGCAGGTTGAAGCACTCCGCGCGGAACTGCACGCGCCGGGTCTCATCGATATTGAAGTACTTGAACAACGAAACATCGGCGTCTTCGATCCCCGGACCGCGCACCACATTGCGGCCCTCATTGCCGAACTGACCCGCTTGCGTTTGCGGGTTTAGTTGCAGGAAAGGCGCGCGGCTCACCCATTCGTTCGCCGTGTGCGGTTGTCCCGCGTTCGGATTGGAAATGAGGTCGGGCCGGCTGGAGTAGAAGCCGCTGATTTCGGGCGCGCTGCCTTGCAGGGAAACGTCGGCGCTGTCGTAGACGGTGAACGGCGTGCCGGTGGACAGGCTGCTGATGGCGTTGAACTGCCAGCCGTTAGTAAGGAAGGCCGCGGCCCGCGGAGCAGCCCGCCAACTCGGCAGTGCCCAGGTTCCACTGAACACGAAGCGGTGCGTGGCATCGAACAGCGACGGGCCATGCTCAGCCGCCAGGTCGAACGGGTTTTGCGCCAGGTCGTTTTCGCCCGCCACCAGCGTGGGCGCCGAGCCGGCGACGTTCAGCGAAGAGATATAGTCGAGACTCTTCGAGTACCAATAAGAAGCCAGGAAGCTCAGGCCATGCGCATACTGCCGCGAAAAAGCCACTTCCAGCGCGTGGTAAGTGGAACTGGTATCGTCGGCGAGCAATCCGACGGATCCGTAATTGCAGACGCCGGCGGAGTTACACGTGGTGTACTCGCGGATTTCGTTGTTGTTATTCGCGTTGACGCCCGGCCCGTAGATAGACGGATTGGCTTCGATGAAGCGCGGCAGATGCGTGCCCTTGTTGCCAACGTAACGAACGTCGAGCAGATAGTTTTTCGCGAGCGCCCGTTCGATAGACAAATTCCAGTTCTGCGAGTACGGCGGACGCATTCCCGATTGCACGGTGAGCACGGTGGCCGGCGCGACGAAATTCCCGCTGCCGAACGGGGTAGCGGCACCGCCATAGGGATTGGCCAGGTCGAATCCCGGGCCGGGCAACTGATACGCCTGGGTCCACGGCAGCGCGCTGATGGACGCCTGCAGCGGGCCTCCCACGCCATTGGTAAAACCATCGTAGAAAATGCCATAGCCGGCCCGCACGACGGTTTTGTTGTCGCCAAACGGATCCCAGGCAATGCCCACGCGCGGCATGACCTCACGATAGTCGACGGCGGCGATGCCGGCGGGCACGCCAGGATCGCCGGGAAACAACAGCCCTTCCGGCGCGTTCGGATAGATCGTCGATTGCACGCCAGGCGCCCACGCGTTCATGCGATTCCGAATATCGACGTAAGGCGTGTTCACCTCGTATCGAAGGCCGAAGTTGAGGGTCAAGCGTGAGTTGAGCCGGAACTCGTCCTGCGCGTATCCGGCCGCGACCCACTTACGAAGCCCGCGGTTGAAGTCGCCGCCGCCCTGGAAGAACTGGACCGATTGCCCCAGCAGGAAACTGGCAAAGGAATCGCTGGCGGGGAACGGGGCGAACACGAAGAAGCCGTTAGTCGCGATTCCGAGAGTGGCATTGATCTGCTCGCGGGTAAGATCGGCGCCGAACTTGAGGTTGTGCCGGCCGCGCGTCATAGCTACCGAGTAAGATCCTTGGAAGTCGTTCTGATAAGTGTTCTGAGGGCCGGTAATTGGATTGCCGAGAGACGCATAGCCGCTCACGATCAGATACGGAACGCCCTGGTTCAACGCGAGGGTAGGCTGGTATTGAAACCCGAGGTCGCTCGCCGGCGCGTGATTCACCGCCTGTCCAGCCAGGAACACATTGCGGAAAACAGAGGCGCGCACGGTCTGCACGGTCTGCGGGGAAATCAGGTGGACCCAGGAGCCAGTGATGGAGTTCGTGACAATGGCGTCGGTGACCGGGAAACCAGGGACGCCGGCTCCGGCGATCGGCAGCGGGTCGAACTCGCTGAGCGACGATGTGGAGTACCGCGCAAAGAATTGGTCGCTCGGGCCGAAGTAGTGATCGAAGCGGAGGCCGCCTTGGTTGTAGTTATTCGATCCAAGCTGGGTGGATTCAAATACGTTGGTGCCGATATTCGGTAGCGGATATAGCTTCTCCGCCAGTAGAGCGATCGGGCTCTGCATGTACGGCGCAATCTGGTTGCCCGGGAACGGCTGGCCGGTAAACTCGTTGATGAGGGGAACGGGCTGCCCGGTGGAGGGGTCGGTGAGTCCGGAGAAGTCTCCCGTCCGCTCCGCGGCGGTGGGCACGATAGCGGCCTGCGTCTCACCCGCCGAATTGCGCTGCCCTTCGTAGTAGAAGAAGAAGAAATCCTTGTCCTTGCGGATAGGTCCGCCCACGGTGGCGCCGTATTGATTGCGGTGCAGCGGTTCGGTCTCGGCCGCGAAGAAGTTGCGAGCGTCCATGGCGTCGTTCCGGAAGAAGTCGTAGACGTCGCCGTGAAGGTAGTTGCCGCCCGACTTGGTAACTACCGATGTGGTTGCGCCACTAGTATCGCCGTACTCGGCGGGAGCGTTCAGTGTCAGGATCCGAAACTCATTCACCGCGTCTACGGGCGTGCGCAGAGCGTATCCGCCATTCACGCTATCCACGTTGCTGGCGCCATCGAGTAGATAGTTATTCGATTCCGGCCGCTGCCCGTTGACAGCATAAGCCTGGCCGCTGCGCGCGATGCCGCCCGCCTCGCCGAGGCCAGCCGTCATCGGGGCGACTCCGGGTTGCAGCAGGCCGAGTTGCGTGAGGTCACGTCCATTCAGGGGAAGATCGGTTGCTTGCTTCTCGGAAATCACGTTGCCGAGAGTCTGGCTGGTGTCCACTGTTACGGCTTGGCCGGAGACGCTGACCTCGGTGTGCCCGGTGGCGATCTGCAACTGCACCGGCCAGGACACCACCTGGCCGATGTCGATTCGAATGGATGAGACCGAATACGGCGCGAATCCCTGGGCCTTCACCTCGAGCAGATACGCGCCGATGGGCAGGTCGGAGAAATGGAACGCTCCCTGGCGCGAGGATAAAACGGTCCGCGAGAGGCCGGTCTGCGCGTTGTGGACGCTGACTTCGGCGTTCGACACCAGCGCCGAGGCTGGATCGGTAATTTGCCCTTCCAGAGTTCCGATGGGGGCCTGTGCCTGGACAAGCGTGCATAAACATATAAACAGCAAGGCGAGAATACTAAGTTGTCTCATCGTTGAAATCTCCATACTAGGAACGATAGTCACAATAGTCCTCAGAATTGGCCGTTTCACCTGGCCGGGGTGTTCGATCGGCCCTGGAGGAACCCGACCAAGACGCCAGCGGCTGCCAGAACGCCAACCGCAATCCAACTGATAGCGGCCGCGCGGTATTCACCTTCCCGCGCGCTCGCCAAAGCGGTCTGCAGGAAGAGTACCTCCAGCAGCACCCACAATCCGGCGAGAACCCAAAACCACCACGGGCGCTTGCGAATTGTGATAGTGAGCGTATCCGTATCGCTGGGCATGGTCATCCTCTCGCACCGGACGGCGGATCTCTAGTCCACCATTGTTCGGGATCGTGCTGCCTCCCATAGCCAAGGGCGTTGTCCATGATACGGAACAGTCCGTCCGCGGCCGGCGCGACCGAAGCCGTGGCTTTCACTACATCGTGAATCCAAGCCTGGGCGGCTTTGGTGTAAGGGCAACTCGCTAGGCATATGCCGCACCCGTTGTCGACTTGCTGCCAGTGCTGGAAACAGAGGTACGAATCTTCGAACCATGCCTTGTGTCCGGGATTATTCCACGGGCCTCTGGTTTTGAAACTCGGCTCGTCGTCGAATGACAGTGCGCCCGATGGGCACGACTCGGCGCACTTCTTACACTTTCTACAGAACTCGACCAGCCCGAAATCGACGGGCTTGTCGTAAGCCATCGGCAGATCGGTGAAGACCTTGCACAAGCGAACCGCGGGACCGAATTCCGGTGTGACCAGCTTATTGAGGCGGCTGAGTTCCCCAATGCCCGCCTCAACCGCGAACGGCACGCTCAGCGCAGTGTCGTTCACGCTGGGAATGGCCTGATAGCCGAGACCGCGAATGAATTCGGCTAACGATGCCACAGTAAACGCAGAGTGACTGTACCCGAGCCCGGTAGCGGCGTCGCCCAATGACGTTGGAGCGCGCGAGAGAAGGTCAAGGTCCATCGGGATTGCGATGGACACCACCCATTTCATCGTCCTGGGAATCACGAACTTCTTGTCAGTCACCGCCGGAACTTCGGCATCTTCGAAGACGATGTCCTTCTTCTCTTGCCTGAGATTGACGTAGCCCTCATTCATCGGCGCGATCCCAACCAGGCCGGCGCCATAGAGGCGCGCCGCGGCTTTCACGGTTTTCGCCATCTCTTCCGGCGGAGCGGTGTGACGCCCAACGCCTAACTCAGCCGGCGTATTTACTGCGATGCGCGTCCACGACAGCAGCCCCGCGCCCGGCTCGGTGCTCTTCATCAAAGTCCACGCGCCTTCGCTCAACTGGTGGTCGGGCAAGCGAAAGCCGGGTTTTCTGTCTCGCATCCACCCTGCCAGACGTTTGGTTTTGGCGGCCTGCTCCGCTTCGAACGAGCCAGCTCCGTCGCGCTGGGCTTTCAACTGCCGGTAAATCACGAAGATGTTGTCGCCCGAGAATCGCTTGAACTGACCCGTTTTCTGCCCCAGGGTAGGCCGGTCGACGGCCTTCACCCACCAGGCCCGCTTGCGGCTGCCGCCGCTCGGCTTTCCTCCCAGCGCCGAAATGGCCGCCGGCACACCGCCTGCAGCAATAAGCCCGGCTGCCGTCAACAGGGCACGCCGGCCAGTCTGCTTGCGTTCGCGTTCCACGTTATTGTTCCTGTCCACGCCTTGCATTCGATCTCGGAAACGACTCAACGGGCGTTCACTTGAAGCTCAGGCACAGTTACAGCCATCCGAATACACACTCCGCACAGTAAGTTACGCGCACCGGGACCGCCGCCGTAGGCCGCCTCACTGCCCAGGACGCTTACTAAGTAAGCTCGGCCCTGCGAACACACGAATCCCGTGCCACCGTGTAGGGTGTAATGTAGCTCCTATCTGTCAGTACCCCTGTTAGAGCGAAACTGATAGCCCGCGGTGAATCGTTCACCGAGTTTTCATTTGAAGAGTATGGTAATCTGCCATTCACATGAATCGCAATAATGGGAATGTATTAGGCTGGGCGCCTTTTGTGGGACAACCTGGCGAGTAGTACATTTCGATTACTGGCTTGCGCACGAGTTTGGTGTATTCTCGATTAAAACACTGGAGGGGTAAGTTCATGGCTCACATTCATCTACCCGAAGGACTGCCGGGCATTCTCGGCCCTATGGCAATCAGCCCGGAAAGCACCAAGGCGCTTCGTGAATTGGCGGAAGTCCTGTTGCGCGGCCCCAACACCCTGACCTCGGCGGAACGCGAAATGATCGCGACTTACGTCTCTTCCCAAAATGATTGTTGTTTCTGCCAACTGTCTCACGGCGCGGCCGCCGCGGAACATCTGGGCGGCGACTACGAACTGATCGACCGGGTCAAGAGCAACTATGCCTCGGCGGAGATTTCGGAGAAGTTGAAGGCGCTATTAGCGATCGCGGGCAAGGTCCAAAAAGGCGGCAAGCACGTGACTCCGGAAGACGTGGAGCGAGCTCGGAAGCTTGGCGCGACCGACAAAGAGATTCATGACACGGTGCTCATCGCGGCGGCTTTCTGCATGTTCAATCGGTATGTGGACGGTTTGGGCACCTGGCAACCGACCGATCCGCGCGCCTACCGTGAGATGGGACAAAGGATGGCTCATGTGGGGTACGTCCGGCCAAACTGGGAAGAACCAGTGGAAGCGGCGTAGCTGTCTATAGAACCGGAGGAACGCAGATGGCTCATATTCATCTCCCCGAAGGATTGCCTGGAATTCGCGGCCCGCTTGTCTTTAGTCCCGACACCACTCAGCCGCTGTGCGATCTGGTGGAAGTCTTACTCCGCGCTCCGAACAGTCTCACCATGGCGGAACGCGAGATGATCGCGACTTACGTTTCCGCGAAGAACGATTGTTACTACTGCCAGACATGTCATGGTTCAGCGGCGGCGCAACATCTCGGTGGGGCCCCGCAGGACTATGAATTGATCGCCCAGATGAAATGTAACTGCGAGGCGGCTTCGCTCTCAGACAAGATGAAGGCGCTGCTGGCGATTGCCGGCAAAGTTCAGAAGGGCGGCAAGCACGTGACCACGGAAGATGTCGAGCGGGCGCGGAGCCATGGTGCGACCGACAAGGAGATCCATGACACGGTGCTGATCGCGGCAGCCTTCTGTATGTTTAATCGCTACGTCGATGGGCTGGACACCTGGCAGCCCCAGGACGCGGAATTCTACGGCGAGGTTGGAAAGCAAACGGTGGCGTTAGGGTATGTTGCCCGCGACTGGAAGCAGCCGTTACAAACAGTATCCAGCAATCGGGCGGCGCCGGCCCGCCCCTAATACACGGGCATTAGGAGGCCCTGTTCCATGTCCACCGTTTCTGCTCGCGCGCGCGCCAAGGCGCTGTACCTTCCCGGCGTGGAGAGCAACCCGAAGCCGGGTCTCTACAAGGAACTGATTGACTCCGCGCGCGGCCGCAACGCCGAGTACTCGAAAATCTGGGACCTGTTTGCGTTCCAGCCGTCGTTCACGGACAGCCTCTCCCGCTTCAGCCAGGGAGTTCTGCGGACGCCTGCCACGATCAGTCCGGCGATGCGCGAACTGATTGCCGCGTGGACCTCATTGCAGAATGAGTGCCGCTTCTGTACGCGCGCCCACGCCGCCGCCGCCGCCGAACTGCTCGGCAGCGAGGACCTTGTCCGAGGCGTTCTCAACGACCTCGAGGCCTCCGCTCTCGAGGAGAAGGACAAGGCCATGCTCCGTTACGTCACGAAGATTACCCGCGACCTGCCAGCCGTTACGGCCGACGATGTTGAGCAGGTGCGTGTTGCCGGATGGGACGACGAAGCGATTTACTACGCCATCACCACCTGCGCGCTCTTCAACTTTTACAATCGCTGGATCACGGCTACCGGCGTCGCCGAGATGTCCGAAGAAGCTCACCGCCTGCAAGGGCAGCATCTGGCCCGGCACGGTTACGTTCGCGAGGAGAACCACTAACCTGGTAACCGCCCTTCAGCCCGCCGCGGCCTCGGCGCCGAACGAGCACAGCATCCGCTATCCGGGATGGCGCGTGGCCGCCGCGTCTTCCGTTTGCGTGCTGGTCAGCTTCGCGTCGCTGTTTATCTATACTTTCGCCATTTTCCTGAAACCGCTTGCCGCCGAGTTCGGCTGGTCGCGCGAAGCGGTCTCGGTAGCCTTCGGCATCGCGGCGCTGGCGGTTGCGGCCTGCTCGCCGCCGCTCGGCTGGCTGCTCGATCGCTATCCGGCGCGGCGCATTATTCTGCCCTGCCTGACCATCTTCGGGTGCGCGTTCGCGTCGCTCGCGCTGCTGACGCGCCATCTGTGGCATCTCTACGCGATCTTCCTGATTCTCGGCATGGTGGGGAATGGGACCGCTCACCTGGCATACACTCGCGTGCTGAGTACCTGGTTCCGGGAGCGCCGCGGCGTGGCATTTTCCATTTTGCTCGGCGGTGGCGCGGTGGGCGCCATGGTTCTTCCTCCTCTCGCCGAAGCTCTGATTCACGCCGTGGGTTGGCGCGCTTCCTTCGCCATTTTAGGCGCCGGCGTTCTCGTGATCGGCCTGCCATGCGGCTGGCGCGTTCGCGAGCGTTCCCGCGCCGCCCATTCGGTGATCACACCGGCCACCGGCACCTCGGTCAGAGAGGGCGTGCGCTCCCGCATCTTCTGGATTATCGTCGCCGAGCTGTTTCTCATCTCCATCAGCCAGAACGGCGCCATCACTCATCTTTCCGCGTTGCTGACCGATCGCGGAATTGCGGCGGGGAAGGCCGCTCTGGCCGTGTCGGCGATGGGCGGAGCGATCCTCGCAGGCAGGCTGCTCACGGGATGGCTGCTGGACCGCTACTTCGCGCCGAGGGTCGCCGTTTGTCTCTTTGCACTCTCAGCGCTGGGCACGTTCCTGCTGGCGGGTGCGCATTCCCTCCCGGTGGGCATCGGGGCCGCCGCGCTGATTGGATTCGGCATGGGTGGAGAAGGCGATGTCACTCCCTATCTGCTCTCCAGATACTTCGGCTTGAAATCGTTTTCGACTCTGTACGGCTTCACGTGGACCGCGTATGCGATCGCCGGCGCGATCGGTCCTGTCATCATGGGCCGTGCCTTCGATGCCACCGGATCCTACCGCGCGCTTCTGATGCAACTCGCCGGTGTGACACTTGTCGCCGCGTTGCTCATGCTGCTGCTGCCGCGCTACAAGACAAGCTTCGCAAGCAGCGAGGATTAGTGAGAGGAGAACTTACAAATGGCACATATACAGTTGCGAGAGGACCTGCCCGGCATCCGAGGGTTGATGGTGTTCCGGCCGGAAACCGCCGAGCCGCTCAACCAGCTCGCCGACATTCTTCTTCGCGGACCGAATACGCTCTCCCCCGGGGAGCGCGAGCTGATCGCGACCTTCGTCTCGTCGCGCAACGACTGTTTCTTCTGCCAAACCGTTCACGGAGCCGTTGCCGCATACCATCTGGGCAATAACGAGCAACTCGTGCTCGACGTCAAGCGCGACCCCGAACACGCCGCCGTCTCGGACAAGATGAAGTCCCTGCTCGCCATCGCCGGCAAAGTTCAGCGCAGCGGAAAGGAAGTAACCAGCGAAGATATCGCGCGCGCCCGGGAGTGCGGCGCCAGTGACATGGAGATCCACGACACTGTGCTCATCGCCGCGGCCTTTTGCATGTTCAATCGCTATGTCGACGGACTGGGAACCTGGGCGCCCACCGACCCCGATGTGTATCGGCAGCGCGCGCCCATCACCGCCCGCGACGGCTACGCGAGCTCGATCCACAGGATACTGACGGAGCCGCGACCATAGGGAGCGGTCGATAACGGTAATTCCGGAACGAATCCTTAGAACGAAAGCCGGGCGCTCAACTGGAATTCGCGGCCCGGAGTGGTGGCTTCGGTGATGGTGCCCAACTGGGGCGTGTTCACGAAACGATTGGGCGTGCCCCAGTTCGAATGATTCAGCGCATTGAACGCCTCGCCGCGAAGCTCCGTGTGCAGCCGCTCGGTGAAGGCGAAGGTGCGAACCAGCGCGACGTCCGCTGTTTGCATGCCAGGCCCGTAGACGGTGTTGCGTCCCAGGTTGCCGAACGTATATGCGGCGGGAGTGGCGAAGGCATCCGGATTGAACCACTCCGCCGTCGTGCCCGTGCCCGCGCCGAAGACCGGCTGTCCGGTGTAGTTCGCGCGGATCGCGTTCTCGCCGATCAGAGTGCCTGTGTTCGCGGTGTCGCCGAACACCGATATCGTGAACGGCATTCCGGACTGCACTTGATAAATCGTCGAGAGCTTCCAGTTGCGCGTGAGGGACCGTGTCCAATCCCTCACCGTCAGCGGATGAATGTCGTACACCGCGCTGAGCGAGAAGCGGCTGCGGACATCGCACGCCGGCCCTTTTTCCGCGTTCAGATCGTTGTCGTTCTGAGGAATCGCGGATTCGAACATGGGCGACCGAAAATCGGGAGCATTAGACAGGTTCTTCGCATAAGTGTAGTTCACCAGCAGGCTCAGACTATTCGCGTACCGCCGCCTCAGATTGACATAGCCGGCGTCGTACCAGCTTCGAGCGGTGTTCTGCAGCAGGTTCACCGAGCTCACGGGGAAGGTCGTGCTTGCGACCGTGATGTTGGAGGGCAAGACGGTCCCATTGACGAAGGTGGCGTCCTGATACGGCCGGCGTGCTTGCAGAGCCCCCGGTCCCGGAAGGGCGTTGTTGATGAGGTCCGCGCGTTGCAGATGGAAGCCGCGCTCGCCGTGATAGCCGGCCTCCAGCGTGGTGTTGCGCCCCAGGCTCTTTTGCAGAGAGGTGCTCCACTGCTGCACGTATTGCGACGGCGCGTGCGGATCGAAGGCGGAGAAGCTCACCGTGGTCTGGCCCAGCACCGGCTGCGGGAAGTTAAACCCCGTGATCTGCGGCGTGAAGTTGTTACTCTGCTGGGTGATCGGGAACAGGACGGGCACATTGTGCAACTCGTTGCACCAGGTGTTCATGTCCACCGGAGTGTAGAAGATGCCATAGGCGGCGCGCAGCACGATGCCGCTTTGTTCGAAGTGATGCGCAATGCCGAAGCGCGGCGCGAAGCGCAGCTTGTTCGAGTACATCAGGCCGCGCGGCATGCCGTCCTGACCGCCGATGAACGCCATCAACTTGCCGTTCTCGACCTCCAGATTGCTCCAAGGCTGCTTCGTATCCTCCAGCGGCGTCTCGAATTCGTAGCGCAGGCCGAAGTCGAGGGTGGTGGTCGGCGTCAGACGCCAGGTATCCTGAGCGAAGGCATTCGCGGACCAGTTGCGCAGGTTCATGCTGGGCACGCCGGCTTGAACCTGGCGCGATGCGGGAAGGCCGAGCAGGAAGCTCGCCAGCGCGGAACCTGTGCCGTCGTTGTTTTCCGTTTCCGTGGTGAAGCCGGGAGTGAATTGATAGTAGCCGCGGCTTTGCACCAGCGCCCACATGGGCCAGATCACCCGCTGGCCACTCGAGCCGAACTTCAGGCTGTGGCGCCCCTTTTGCCAGCTCAGCGTTTCGCGAGCCTGAACGGTGGTGTTCCACTGATCCATGGGCGTGGCCTGCCAGGAGTCTCCGAACGGCGAATAGCCTTGCACATTGAAGTAGGGCGCTCCCCAGCCTTTCTGTCCGCCGAAGTTGGTCCCGGTGATTCCCAGCGCGTCCACGATGTCGTCAATTCCGTTATCCTGCGACCAGTGCGACATAGCCAGGCGGGAAACGCCGACCGAAGCCGTATTCACGATGGTGGGCGAGATCACCTTGGTCCAGATTAGAGCGCCGTTCTGCGAGGCGTTGTTGAAGTTGAAGCCGTAACCGGGCAGGTTTTGCGGCGTGAATCCCTGCTCATTGCTCGACGAGAAACGCACGTTGAGCGTATCGCTGCCGAGTATCCGGTCCACGCGGATAGTGCCCTGGTTGTTTCGCTCCTGTGCGTCGCGGACATCCAGCAGGTTGTTGGAATCCAAGCCGGCGCCGAAGACCGTCGGCGCACCGTTCATAGTCATACCGAGGCCCATGTCTCCCGCCGTGTTCGGGCGCGGCACGTAACTCTGTAACATGAGAAGGGCCGCCGAATTCATCCGGCTGGCTGGAATGATGTTACCCGGGAACTCGGTCCGCAGGGCCTGCGGATTGGCCGCGCTCACCGGAAGCGATGGGTTGTAATTCGGATTCGTATAAGTGCTGGCGGGATCGTAAATGGCGGATCCGCTGCCGCTGAAGTTGCCGGTGGCCTCCGCCGCGGTTGGCACGGTATCCATCGCGGTCTGCGCCGCGGTCTGCCGGAAACCTTCATAGTTGGCAAAGAAGAAGGTCTTAGTTCCAAAGAGCGGACCTCCCAGCGCGCCGCCATAGTTGTTCTGCACCAGATGGTCGTCGCCCGGCAGCTCGTTCCACGTGCGCGCATCTAGTGCGTTGTTGCGCAGATACTCATATACGGCTCCATGAAAATTCGTGGTGCCCTGGCGGGTGATGACGTTGATCTGACCGCCCCCGGCGCCGCCCAGTTCGGCCAAGTAACTGCCGGTCTGGACCTGAAACTCCTGCACGGCATCCAACGACAAACTCAGGTTCATCGCATTGAAGGTAGGATCCGTGTTGGTTACGCCGTCCAGCAGGAAATAGTTCGCGTTGGGACGGTTGCCGCCGATGGTGATGGCGGAGGCCTGGCCGGGCCGCCAGTAGAGCGGGCTCATGTCGCCGGTCTGCGCGCCATGGCCGACGTGCGCGTCCGGAACGGTCAATGCCAGGTCGAGCAGCATGCGGCCGTTCAGCGGCAAATCCTCGATCGACTTGGGCTCCACGACTTCGCCCAGGCTGACGTCCTGCGTTCGTAGCAGATCCGCAGCCTCCACAATTTCCAGCGTTTCGTGCCTCTCACCGAGCACCAGCGCAAGATCGAGTGCCAGATTCTGGCCGACTTCGAGCAGGACGTCGCGGGTCTCGACGGCGAATCCGGGTGCGGAAACCTGAACCGCGTAGCCGCCTGGAAGCAGGTTCGGGAATTCAAACAGGCCCTCGCCATTGGTGACTGCCTGCCGCACCGCGGCGGTCGCTTTGGCCGTCACTGAGATGCGTGCACCCGAAACGGGCGCCTGCGACGGGTCCTGAATCCTTCCACTCAGCGTCGCGAAGTTACTCTGCGCACAAAGAGACGCGCACGCGATGACAATAACTGCAGTAAGTCTGAACATGATAAGACCTCACTCAAGTTCGAATAATAGAGCGGAGTTTCCCGCAGCGAAGGAATCGAGGCCGCGACGGGGGTAGCACCCTGCGAACACACGACTCCCGCGCCCACTTGCAGCGGGTGTCCGACGTAAATTTTGTTTTTAGCGCCGTTTGCAGCGAGACTAACAGCGTTTACCGAAATCCAGCTAAAGGGCATCGTATCTGTAATACCTATTCATGGCAATAATGGGAATACACTAGGCGCCTCCAGGGTGATGGCGCCGAACGGGATCGTCCCGCGCCGGATGCGTCCGGCGTCATTTCGATGTAGTTGCACGACGCGTGACGCCGCACCTTCAGTTCCGTTTTGCTCCAAGGCCCTCCCCTCCTTCGTTTCAACCTGAAACACGTTCCATTTCGGAACGGGTCTTCCATCTCCTATTTACAGATAAAAAGGTACTTAAAGCCTAAAGTCTTCTGGCACTAGGGATGCATTCCTAGCTGTGCCGGCCGGTTCGGGCCGGACCAAAGAAATCCGAAAAAAGGACGGAACGCCATGAAGGTGCCAAGTGTGTCTGCACGCAAAGAGGTCAAGATTTCGCAGGAGATTCGCGATCAAATCGTGCTCGAACATCTTCCCCTGGTGAAGGCGATCGCCATCCGGGTCCATGAAAACCTGCCGGTGCACGTCGACCTGGACGACTTGATTCACGCCGGCGTGCTCGGCCTGTTCGACGCCGTCGCCAAGTTCGATCGCCGCAAGAAGGTGGAGTTCCACAGCTACGCCAAACACCGCATCAAGGGCGCCATCCTGGACAGCCTGCGCCAGCTCGATTGGGCGTCGCGGGATATGCGGAAGCGGCAAAAACAGATTGATGCGGCGACCAGCGACCTCGCCTTCAGGCTGGGCCGCAATCCCAATGAAACAGAAGTGGCCTCGGAACTGGGCGTCAGCACGGACCGCCTGCGCCGCATTCAAGTGGAATTGCGGCATCTCGGACAGATCTCGATTACGCAGCGGGACGACCTGGACCGGGAGCGCCCGCAGGAGTTTCCCGCGACTGCCGAGCTCCAGCCCGACCGTATGTGCGAACGGCGGGAACTGGAAAGCACACTCGCCCGAGCCCTCGGAACGCTTCCGGCGCGCTACCAGAAGGTTGTGTTCCTGTATTACACCAACGAGATGACGATGAAGGAAATTGGCAGCCTGTTGGGCGTCAATGAAAGCCGCATCTCGCAGATTCATAAGACGGCACTGAAGAGGATGGCGCTGGCGCTGGAATCCCAGGGCATACGGTCGGCGGAAGCCTTTCAGCCGGTGTAAGGAGTGTTGCCAGCGGGCTCGATGCTGAAATTGCCTGGAACCGGGGCGAATAAATGCGCGTTTTTTGGCGAGAATTTCTTCCGCGGCGGGGCACTGCATTGTCAGTCATGATGCAAAGGACCGAGCATCCGGCCGCCAACCTGGATGATCGCATCTCCGAAGCCCGCAGCCAGTTGCAGCGGACCCCGGAATGGCATCCCGAATTCGAGCGCCGGTTGCTCAAGGTGATACACCTGGTGGACGAGCGGGACGCGCGCCTGGTTGCGCCGCGTGCCCCCGCGACAGCCGGCGGTTGGCGCTGCGGCGGCCGGCTAGCCTGAGCCGGCGTCGATCGAGCGCTCGCAGCTCGCCATCCATGTAACCGGACCTGCCGGACAACCCTCTAACAAGACAGGAGGGAAAAAACATGAAGACAGGGGCAATCACAAGGATTCTGATGGCTGCGGCGTTACTGGCCGCGACCGCTCTGGCGGCTACCAAGGACAGCTTCCCAAAGCCCGCAACCGACGATACGATCGCCAAACAGGTGCGACACGTGGTATTGTCGTACCCCTATTACTATATTTGGGACCAGGTTGGCACGTTCGTGCATGACGGCCAGGTGGAATTAAACGGGGCGGTGACGGAACCATTCAAGAAAGCCGATCTGGCGCGGCTGGTCGCACGCATTCCCGGCGTCACCGGCGTCACCAACGAAATCAAAGTGCTGCCGCCCTCGCCGATGGACGATCGTCTGCGACGTCAAGTGGCGCGAGCCATTTTCAGCTACTCGTCGCTGGGGCAGTACGCCGCCGGCCCGCAGCCTGCCATTCACATCGTGGTGGATAACGGGCGCGTGACCTTGAGCGGCCTGGTCTCGACCGACGTCGACAAAGAGCTGGTCGGCATTCGCGCCACGGGCGCTGGATTGAGTTTCGGCCAGGTGGTGAACAACCTCGAAGTCGAGCATCCTTCCGCCAAGAAAAGCTGAGCGTTGGCGATAACGGCTCTCTGCCTGGGACATCTGGGGCGCGGGCCGCGCCCCAGACCCGGCGAGCCCGCTGCCCTGGCCGCCGGATGCGTTCCATCTCCTCGGCAACGTGCTATTCTGAGCCGGACGCGCTGCCTCATTAGCCCGAGCCGCGCCGGAAGGAGAACGCATGCAGGAACAGAATTACGCCAATCACCGGCAGTTGGTGCCGGCTTACCACTTTGTGCTCTTGGGCATCCTGGTGTTGACGCTGATCGGATCGCTGGTCAACCTGTACAAGTCTCTTGGCAGCCATGCACGGCTCTACAGCGCGTCGCTGATCGTGGTGCTGGTCGTTACTTCGCTGATGATCGCTTTGTTCTGCCGTGTGTTTTCGCTCAAAGCGCAGGATCGCGCCATCCGCGCCGAGGAGAATCTGCGGCACTATGTGCTGACCGGCAAGTTGCTGGACCCGCGGCTCGGGGTGGGGCAGATTGTCGCTCTGCGTTTCGCCGACGACCAGGAATTCGCGGCTCTGGCCGCCCGCGCCGCCCGGGAGAGCCTGTCCCCCGATGCCATCAAGCGCGCCGTTCAACATTGGCGCGCCGACACTTACCGGGTGTGAACCGTCCGTGACCCGTTAGAAGCCGCGGAAATAACGAGGGCCGGCCAGATTATTCCCCGAATCGGCGGAGAGGCCGCGGCGGGCGCACCAGCCGATTTGGCTGGCCCTCCGCGCGCCGCAAGCGCGGCCTTATCCTCCGCTTTTCGATCGCTCCATGGGAGCCGCAACCCTCCCGTCGCGGCCGGAGCTTATCGAAACTGGTTTGCTCCACCGGACAATCGCGCAGCCGTATTCCGGCGAGTGACGCGTCCCCTACTGCCCGGCGAAGGCGAAAGCCTGCTGCAAGCTTTCCTCGGGTAGTGAGCCTCACCGCTCAAACGTTTCAACAATTCTGCCGCGAGGCGTGGTCCGGCGGCCTAGTGGGCTCCGGCCATCGACGCCTGCCACTTGAACCGGCCGGCACCATGCTGTTAAGTGTTGGGGCCTGAGCCGATATGCTCCGGAACTTCTTTCTGCTCGATCTCTGGTCCAGTTTGTGGGCGTTCGTGCTATTCGGTCTGTTCGCGTTGGTGCCTGGCTATGCGGTGGGCTGGACGGCGGATCTTATCGGCTTTCGCCGCTGGGTGGGGATCCGCGCGAATGCGCGGCCGTTATGGGAATGATCGCGCCGCTGTTTCAGGGAACGGCCACGCGGATGAGGTCGACCGCGCCTGCCGCGCGCTAAGAATTTCCGCCTTGGTCGTCAAGGACACGGACCCCGTCTGGAGCATTCCCGGGAGCTGGGTGGGGCCGCAAGAGCCGCTGATCTCCGGCGATCACTTGCGCGTGTTTGTCTTTGGCCGGTGAGTCAGTGTTCATTCGGTTTTGGGCAGCCCCGGTGTGTGTTCGAAGTTGATCCGCTCGCGATCCACCACCAGCGGCCGTTTCTGTACCTGGGTATAAATGGAGCCGACGTACTCACCTAGAATTCCAAGCGAGATCAATTGCACCAAGCTGAAATAGAAGATGCCGATCACCAAGGGGGCGATGCCCACTGAAAAGCGGTTCCAGTACAGCAGCCTATAAACCAGGTATCCGAACGCCACCAGGCCGAAAATGGCAGCACTAACGAAGCCGGAAAGGTCATCAGCCGCAGCGGCACCTTGGAGTGGTTAGCTATGCCCAGCATCGCCAGTTCCTAAAGGGTGTAGAAATTGTTTTAACTCTTGCCGCCTTGCGGACGGGCCTCCATAGTGACCTCGCTGCATGAGCTGGGTCTACCGGGCACCAGCAGGTCTCCGCTTGGAGTATTTGCCAGACTGCGCGCCAGAACTCAATCCAATCGAGTACATCTGGAGCTACTGGAAGCAACACGAATTGGCCAATGGCTGCCCCAAAGACTGTTGGCACCTCAGCGAGGACGCCCGAAACACGTCTGGCCGAATGCGCCGCCGCCCGCGCTGGCCACAGCTTTCTGGGACCAGTCTTCGCTGCGCTTAGATTGACACTACGTTATGCGGAACTAAATAAGCACCGCTCGGATCATCACAACTTCGCATATAATTGCTTCTTCTGGTTTCGCGGAGGAAAGATTGGGAATCAGCCACCAAGGCCAGACCGTGGTGCCCGCAGACGGCCGTGTTCAGCGGACCGCTGCTTCGATTGCCGGCCACGCAACGAGATTCGCGGCCCAGGTCGAAACGCATCCGTGGTTCGCGCTCGTGTGGTTTACCGTGTTCTATGCGTTGGCTGCGGTCGGGGCAGCACTCCGCCGAGACTTTTGGCTGGACGAACTTGTCGCTCTGTACGTGAGCACGCTGCCCCGGGTCCAGGACATCTGGTCCGCACTGCTGCGGACCGTGGATGGCAATCCGCCGCTGTACTACCTGCTGAGCAGGCTGCTGCTCCGTGGTCTCGGCGAGACCGAACTGGTCGCGCGTCTGCCCGCAATCCTGGGTTTTTGGGTCGCTGGTCTTTGTCTTTTCGCCTTTGTGCGCCGTCACACCTCCACCGTGGCGGCGAGTATTGCGTTGGTGTGTTTCGCGCAATCCGGAGCCCTTCCCTGGGCCTATGAAGCCCGCCCCTATGCGGTGGTCTTGGGTTTTGCAGGCCTGGCGCTGCTTTCCTGGCAACGCTGTGCCGGGAGTTCGCGGTCCCTGCTCTGGCCGGGCGTCCTTGCTTTGAGCGTTGCCGGACTGGTTTCTACGCACTTCTACGCTGCCCTGCTGATTGTGCCGCTGGCGTCAGCCGAAGCAACGCGGTGGCTTGGAAGGCGGCGCATCGAGTGGGCGCCGGGGCTCGCCATGTGCGCGGGAATGGTGCCGCTGATCTTCTGGATGCCGATAGTGCGGAATGTGCGTGGCAACGTTGCCGGCAACGCTCTGCACGCGGACTACTTCGCTCAGCCGACAATGGGGGCGCTTTTCCAGGACTATTCCTGGCTTCTTTTTCCCCTGATTCCGGCACTGCTGATCAGTCTGATTCTCGTTCTCTTTCTGACTTGGAGGCGAAGCGACCCGGACGGACAAGAGGACGCATATCGCCGGTCCATCCCGTTTGCCGAATTGGCGCTGGCCGCTGGTCTGGCCACATTCCCGATTCTGGTTTTTCTGGTCGCCGTCCTGGTCACTCAAACCTACGTGCTGCGGTACGTGCTGCCGGGAGCCATGGGGCTGGCAATGTTGGCAGGTTTCCTCGTGCACTTCGCGCTTCGTAAGCGGCCGGCTATTGCACTGGCGGTGCTGGGGGTGCTGTCCGCTCAGTTCTACATCTCGGCTCTGAGTTTGGGATTTGCCGGCAATGCGCGCGCCTACGACGACCATCCACTGCTGCTCGAACAGAATAGGGGTCGACTGCCCATCGTGATATCAGAGGGACTGATTTTCCCGCCGCTTTGGCGCTATGCTCCGCCCTTCCTGAAGAGGAGGTTGTTTTACGTCACCGATTTGCCATTTGCCCGCAAGACCACCGATACGACCAACGAGATCATTCTCCTTAAGATCAGGCCCATGGCGCCGGACGCAATCGTCGGCCTGGACGGCTTCCTAACCGCGAATCGGAGCTTTCTGCTGTACTACGTCGGCAACAGCGCGAACTCGAGTCTGGATGCGTTGCTGGCACGGCATTACACGGTCAGCTTACAGGCCAAGCGCGGACACGAGTTGCTGTTTTTGGTTACGGCTCCGTAAGGGCTTGGCAAAGCCTCCGTTCTTCTCAGACGTTGCTGTAGCGGCTGTTGCGTAACATGCGATAACCCTTGATGAGTTCGCGGATGCCATCATCGAGGGAGTAGCTGGGCTGGAAGCCCGACCTCTCGATCTTCTCATTGGAGACGATATAGTCCCGCTTGTCCGGGTCTTCGCCGAGCGGCGCATCGAGGAACACGAAAGCCGGAATGTGCTCTTTGATCTTCTGGCACAACTCCAGCTTCGAGAGATTCGCGTCAGACAGGCCGACGTTGTAGGGCTGGTCTTTCAGGCTTTCGAAATTGCGAATGCCATGGATAAATACCCGGGCTACGTCCCGCACATGGATGAAGTTCCGCTTGAAGTGAGGCTCGAAGAGAACCACCGCGCGGTCGGTCACGGCACGATAGACGAAGTCATTGACCAGGAGGTCGATCCGCATGCGGGGCGACATCCCGAAAACGGTGGCCAGGCGGAAAGTGATCCCGTTGCCACGGTCCAGTATGGCGCGCTCGGCTTCCACCTTGGTGCGTCCATACAGGGAGATGGGGCGCAGGGGAGATTCCTCGGTACAAAACTTCCCTTTTTCGCCGATCCCATACCCACTGTTCGTGACTGGCATCAGGATCCCCTGATTCTTGCCGGCCAGCCGCAGCAGAGTTAGAATCGCATCCCGATTAACGGTCTGCGCTCCAGTCCTGTCCAAGTCGCAGAGCCGCGCGCCCACCAGAGCCGCCAGGGGAATGACAAAGTCGGCGCTCTTGAGCAACGGCTTCAGCACGCCTTCTTCTCGAGCGTCTCCGTGGTGTACGTCGAACTTTGGATCGGCGCAGAGTTGGTTGAGTGGCGCCTGGCCGAAAAGGAAGTTGTCCAGAACGGTCACGCGATACCCTTCGGCGATCAGGGCTGGAACCAGGATCGAGCCGAGGTATCCGGCCCCACCGGTCACGAGAACGGAATAAGTCTGTTGGCTCACGATGTGCGTTCAACTCCTAGCCTACCGATCTGCAGTCCGGTCCAATGACCGGATTGATAGTAACGCAGCCCTAAACGATCCATGATAGCGCACGCTCTCGCACGGGCGAGAGTTGCACGCAGCCTTCAGTTCGAGGATCATCAGATATGAGCCCGGCGAAGCCGCCGCGTTCGACCGTCCAGCGGCTTCGGGGTCGAGTGAGTTTCGGCTCGCCAACGGGATGCCGAACAGCGTGAAAACGAACGGCGTCTGAAGCCACAAGGGGTCCTCGTGAAAACCACTCCGAGTCATCGGTGGACAGCAACCCAGGCAGTTAGTGTCTGCCAGCGGTTTGTTCGCTTGGGCAGATCTGTTGTATTGCAGAGGCCGGCCGTATTCGTGTTCCTTGGACTCTTTGCACCTCTAGTCATTCTGCGGCTTGCACTGCTGGAAAACAGCCGGGTGCCGGTTAGGCACGATGCTTTTCAATATCTTCAACTTCAGTACATCAGTTTCAACGAGGCGGTCCGGAGTGGCAGACCGCCGCTGTGGTATCCATTCATGGCTCACGGTGTGCCATCCGGCATCTGGATTGTCTTGTCGCAAGGACTGTTAACTTCTTGTATTTATCCGCTTGCTTCCGTCCTCAAACGCATCAACTTCCTGTGGCTATACCACGCGGGGTTGATATTCGATGAGGCTGCCCTGCTCGGCGGATGTATACTACTCGGCCGTCGATGCTATCAATCAATTGCGGCTGTGTTGTTCGTATCGGCGGCGATTACTTACACGGCCATCTCCTCCACACAGGTATGGTTCGACCTCCACGCCTACTATTTGATTCCCCTGATACTGTATGCCGCTCTAAAGGCACTCGAAACAGGGCTGCCCCGCTATCTATTAGCCGCGGCCTTGCTGTCCGCGGCCACAGTAATCGGGAACCTACCATATTTCGTGCCCTACACAGCCTTCATCTTGTGTCTCTTTTGCAGCATCTATTTCGCCTTCGGTGCAGCACATTGCAGGGGTGTGCTCATGAACTGGTGGTCGGGAAGCCGCCGGCAGCTGCCCTTGTTATTGCTACCAGCAGCTTTCATGGCCGGAACACTTCTGATTTATCCGCTGAGTACAGCCACGATGGCCATTGATCACCCCGGCCGCGGCAGTGACGGAAGTGTCGCCTCGCTGAATTCTTTTTTGACGTACGGCGGCCTTAACACCTTTTGGAAGTACTGGGACCTCCTCGGCCGATTCGTGGATAGCTTAGACATCACACTGTACGCGGGTCTACTAGTCGTTCCGTTCGCCGCCGTCGCGCTTTTTTGCGTCCGTTCGCGCCGTGCGGCGGCATTTGGATTGACCGCGCTCGTACTCGCGATGTTCAGCGCCGCTACGCTGGTAACAGCCGCGTTCTATTACGCATTTCCTTTGGGCCGGATGTTTCGTCACATCGGCCTGGTCGCACCCATAGTCAAGATGTTCTTGATTTTCTATGCAGGGTTTGGAGTTGACCGCGCATGGCAGTCTCTATTGAAGCCCGGCGCTGACAGGCGACCGTTCCTCATCGCGGCAGCAACTTTGATATTGCTGTTGGTGCCCGGAGCTGAGGCTCCGGTACACACAGTAATCGGTTATGCAGGTTTTGTAATAGGCGCCATCGTCCTCCTAGTCCTGATATACAGACAGGCAATTCATAGCGCCTACTTGTGCGCAGTGATGCTCTTGGGCCTGCACGTTGTTGATGTAGGTTCAGTAAAGGTAGAAAGGGAGTACCTTCGAACTCCGCAGGTCTCACCAGAGGTCGTTGAGTTGTTTAAGAGTTTCAATTACGCATTTCCCATGCACCGGCAACTCGACTACGGGCACTCCCAGAGGGCCGCCGCACTGTCACCATATTTGTTTGGAAGCTCTCCACCGAAGACGGGCCAGGAAATGGGGCCCGCCCGAGGTCCGTTTGGCAGTCTGTATGGCAGTATAGACTCGTTTGTTTACGTAGACCGCGTTGCCAGTCTTTTTCGGACAGAAGAGTGGCTGAAGGGTGTGGGTGCCTTTCACGACATATGGATTAAGCACCGGCCGGATCGACTGGGCAGCGGCCGACTCGGTCACCCGATTCCGGAAGCCGCAGGCTATCGCACACTGGCCGGCATGGACTTCCCGAAACTGCAGCTATTCTCGCGCATATATTCGTTGCCGCTGCAAGACGATGTCGGTGCCGCCTTGCGCACGAAGGACGGAAATGGAGGAATGTTGTTTGCGGGGAACGTCAACATCACTAGTCCTTCGGTGGTCAAGGTTGCGTTGGGCCAGTTGACCACGCTTGGCCCTGAGGATGATCGCGCGCCGTCAGCGGAGATATCCGTCCGCAGTTTTACATTTGACAGGATTCACATCCACCTGTGCAACCCGAGTTCGTCCCCCGCTGTGTTGTATTATGCAGACGGGTACGATCCGCGCTGGCGCGCTTGGGTGAACTCGGTGGAGACGCCGACGATATGTACAAACCTCGGATACAAGTCGGTGATTGTGCCTCCGGGGCCTTCGGAAGTGGTCTGGAAGTTCGGCGAGTTTTCACTCTCGTTTCTAGTCTGGTTGATGCTCTCGTTAGGAATCGCCGCCACTTGTGCGGTCGTTTATCTTCTCGTCACAGATCTCGGACATTCAGCGGCGCTCAGCCCGAGCCCTGCGGCCGATGCAGTTTTCTTGATTTCTAAGTGCCCGAGTTGGGTGAAGCGCGGATTAGTGGCATTTGGCTCGATGTACTATGTAGTGTGCGTTCTTGCGGCTGACCCGGTTCGGGGGGGGCTTTGGCGTTTTTTCGCGGTGTTCGCACCCCACGGCGGATGCCCGGGCGCTTATCTGGCGAATCACGTCGTCTGGTTGACGCTCACCACTGGCGTCGCGGCCGCGGTGGGCGTGCTGACGAAGAAAGCCCGCTACGTTCAGTTTGTTCGTTGGGTTGCGATTATCGGTCTTGTTATGGACCTCGCAGGCGTTGCGGTCTTCGGTCAAGTGGTGGACTGGACCGCCGCAGGCCTGTGGATGCACGCTATAGCCTTGGTTTGTGTCGGCTACGCAACCGGTATTGGAGCGAGGCGCGCCGCATGGCTGTTTGGCCTGCTCCTGCTGGGGCTCGCGTGGTTCGGTCCCTTGCCGAGTCTATTTGGCCCGCCACCTTGGGGTGACCCCGGTATCCCGTTGTGAGCGACCAATGGAGGAGGCATGTCACATAAAGGCTTTCTTGTCCTATCGCTTCTTCTTCTCCCGGGCGTGATTGTGGTCAGTGGTCTTCAGTTCCGCGAGAAACGCGCTCAGGATAGCGCTGTGGAGCTTGATGTAATTAAGAGCGGGTCGGTTTTGGGCCCGAAGTTAGTTGGATTCTGGAAGGTTCGGGGCGAGACATGTTTCATCGGCGAGAATCACGGAAGGCTGTTTCTAGTGGACGAGTTCGGAGCCACGGCAGATCTGGAAGTCCGCGGCCGCACGCTGAGTGTCCCTGTCTGGAAGAACAGTGGTCGCGTGGCTCCGGACTACAGTAGTATTCTCTGGTCCGATGGAACAGTGTGGACGTTCGTGGCCGGTTTTCCCGATCATTATATGCTGCCATACGTGGAGCAGGGCCACTAACGGTACCTTATGTGACCTAGGTTGCGCCTGCCACAGCGTTCTTCTGAGTGCCTCCGGAACTCATCGGCCTACCCGGTTCAGAACCTCCCGTAACCTCGTAATCGCGCCGGTGAGGTCGGACGGGTAGTTGCCAACAAAGAAGCCTTGGTTATGCGCCAGCCGAGCGTTGGTCAGCGGTCCAACCGTGTCGTAGTCATAGTACTGGATGGTGTCGTGGCAGGGTAGGCAGCCGCCGGTAATCATGCGAAATCCGATTCCGGCATCTCGCAGTGAAGAGAACACGCCATCCCGGTCCAAGCCGGCCTCAGGGTTGAGAACCAATGTGAATGAGAAGCTGGAGCTCTTTCCGTTTTCCCGCTGCGTGATGAACCGGCTATCGCCTTCAAAGAGGCGCTGGAAGAGCGCCAGGTTCCTGCGGCGCTGCTGCGTCATCGCCGGAAGCTTCTTGAGTTGCTCACGGCTTACCGCGCCGACCATCTCGAGCGGTCGGACGTTGTAGCCAGGCAGGACGAAGCGGTAGGCCTCGAAGTGCTCGTTACCGTGCCGTTCGAACAGGGGCGAACCCGGCGGCAGATCTCGCGTCCAGCCGTGCGCGCGCAAGGACCGTAGTAAGTGATAGAGCTCTTCGTCATTGGTGAGAACGATGCCGCCTTCCATGGACGAGATGTGGTGCGAAAAAAAGAAGCTGAACGTGCTCAGATCGCCAAAAGTGCCGGTCTTCTGTCCGCCCAGCTCGGCGTCCATGGACTCGCAATTATCTTCGAGGAAGTACAAGGCGTGCTGGTGCGCGAAAGCGCGCATCACATCGAGCGCAGCGGGGTTTCCCAGCACGCTTACCCCAACGAGCAGGCGCGTACGGGGTGTCAAGGCCTCCTCCAGGCGCGAGGTGTCCATGTTGAGGGTCTCCAGCTCAACATCGACAAACCGCAGCCGCAGGCCGTACTGCTGGAGTGGGCTGTAAGTGGTGCTCCAGGCGATGGATGGGACGATGGCCTCATCACCGCGCTGCAGCGGGTTCTCGCGTTTGTAGAACAGAGCTGCGGTGGCGATCAAATTGGCTGAGGAGCCCGAGTTCGCCATCACGCCGTACCGCATTCCGAAGTAATCCGCGAACTCCCGCTCGAAAGCGGCCACCTCATCGGCCATCGTGAAGCGGTCGCTGCGTATGACGCGCTCAATCGCTCCGGTTTCTTCCTTGCCCCACGTGGAGGCTGTTAATTCGTAGAACATGAGCCTGTCATCTCAGAAGGGTCCTCGAAACTGCAACTGATAGCTCAGCGCGGCGCGCTCCGGGTCCGGCGCCCAGTCGTCGTTATTTCCGCGAACCAACGCGTACGCCGCGGAGGCAATCTTGGCCGGATTCGGATAGAATTCGTTTTCGAGCGGCGGACTCGGTGGGCAGGTGGTGGCAGCAAAGCCAATGCGTGCCATGCGCACTCCGGCCTCCACTCCGCCGGATTCCGCCACACGTGCAAGGATCTCCGCGCTGGCTCCGCAGTTCGTCCAGGTATTATCCGCGACCAGAAGCCTCCGGGTGCGAAGAGCGGATTCCAACACGGTTGTAGAGTCGAGTGGGGCCAGGCTGATGGGATCGATGACCTCAGCCTCAATTCCAGCGTCGAGGAGCAACTCACGGGCGCGCAGACACTCGACCACCATGTTCGACACCCCGACAAGCGTGATATCCTTGCCGCGCGCACAGACGCGGGCCCGGCCGAACTCCACCGTGTAGGAAGACTCCGGCACGACGGCCTGGGTGGGATACAGCAACCGGTGCTCCACAAAAATCACGGGGTTATCGTCCCGTATCGCGGCAATCATGCAACCCTTGGCGTCGTTGGCGTTGGAGGGCGCCACCACCTTGAGTCCGGGCACGTGCATGAACATCGAGTACAGGGCCTGGCTATGTTGCGCACCCTGCCCCCAGGATTTCCCGATCATGCTGCGCACCACCAGTGGCACGCGCACCGCGCCGCCGTACATGGAATGTGCCTTGGCCGCGATGTTGATGAGTTGATTCATGCACAACAACAGGAAATCCATGCGGATGTGCACATGGATAGGTCGCAGCCCGGCCATAGCAGCTCCGATGGCGACGCCTGTCATCGCATCCTCGGACATTGGAGTGCCGAAGACTCTCTCAGGTCCGAACTGGTCCAGGAGCCCCAGCGTCGAACCCTGAATTCCCTTGTGGTCGTCCACGTCGAGGCCAAAAAGGAAGACGCGAGGATCACGCTCCATCTCCTGAGCGATTCCTTCCCTCAGGGCATCCACATAACGCAGCAGGCGGCCTCCGTCAGTCGGCATAGACATAGTTATGAAGCTCCCTGGTATCCGGCCACTCCGCCTGCTCCGCCGCTTCGATGGCGGCGGCGATCTCCGCTTCGACTGCCGCATCGACCCGGGCACGTTCGCCGGGGTCCAGGGATGCGCCGAGCGTCGACACCGCATCCTTGTCCTGCCATGGGCGGAGCTCGTCGCGGTTCCGGTAGCCGAAGTCGTAGTCTTCTCCAGGACCAACGTGTTCGCGCCAGCGGTACGTGTGGCATTCGAGGAACGCGGGCCCGGCTCCGGCCCGGATCGCTTCGAGGCATTCCGCGGCCTTACTGCGAATCTCCAGCACATCCGACTGGGGTATCATGTGGGCCGGAATCCCAAACGTCGCGACCCTCTCGCAAAGGCGCGCCGTCGCCCACCGCTTCGCAAGCGGCGCGTGGATCGCGTAGAAGTTGTTCTCGCAGACAAACAGCGCCGGCAGCCGGTGCAACGAGGCGAAATTCAGGCTCTCGTAGAAGACGCCTTCCTCGGTGGCTCCGTCGCCAAGGAACAGCGCGACGACGCGGCCCTTTCCTTCCCGCTTCAAGGCGAGTGCGTAGCCGAGGGCCACCGGAACGGTGGTGCCGACCACCGCCGAAGCGCCGATTATATTGTGGTCCAAGCCGATCATATGCATGGAGCCGCCACGGCCGCGCGCACATCCGCTCGCCTTTCCGTACAGCTCCGCAAACATTGCCTTGAGATCGCCACCCTTGGCCAGATATGCCGCATGGCAGCGATAGGTCGGAGAGACAAAGTCGTCAGCGCGCAAAGCGTCGCAGACGCCGACCGAGACGGCCTCCTGCCCTATGGACAGATGGACCGGGCTCTTGATCTTGTCGGTGGGGTAGATGCGAGCGATCTCCTCCTCTGACCTGCGGATCAGGCGCAGCGCGCGGTAGAGCCTGACGAGGTCGGGCGCGGGATAGGCAGGCATTCAGAAAACTCCTCGCACGCTCTCCGGCTCCGTGTGCCGGGCCGTACGCGCAAGGCTTGCGAACGTCCGGTATTGCGCCGTTGGGGCGCGACCAGTTAGGGCCGTGCGGCTGAACAGTCCAACCATCCGGTAATCTGTCATCGCCAATACCACTTCTCCCGCCAGAACTGGAAATAGTATGCCGCCCCCCAGCGAAAGATCTGCAGCTTACGTTGCCCTCCGATGCGTGGAGGTTCTCCAACGCCGACTTCGCCGATGCGCATCTTTCGTTTTGCCGCGCGCACGGCCATCAACGGCTCCCAGCTGATAATCGTGTGGAAGAGCCGTTCGGGGAGAGCGTAGGATTCGTCTTTTTGCAGGTCCAAGGTGTAGATCAAGTCCCTGCGGAATGCCCGATAGATCACCATGGCATCGGTGTAATTCGCACCGTGCAGCCAATTGACCGTGTGGGTGAACAGCCAATTTCCAAAACCAGTGACTACGTCATCGTCTTCGCTGCGGACTTCTCCGAGATACCGCGAGCCAATGACGAGGTCGTAACCTTCGGCCATCTTATCGAGTATTTTCGGGATCGCGTCCACGGGACAGTTGCCGTCCGGGCTTAGAGTCAACACGATATCGCCTTCGATTAAGGGCAGCACCTCTAGGTACGCGAATCGGATCCCGCGCCGTTTCTGAACGTACACTTGGTAACCGTGATCCCGGCACCACTCGATCGTCCCGTCGGTGGAACCGCCGTCCACTACGATCAATTGCGTGTACCACGCCGGGTCGATGGCGGGCAGAATGACCTTCACCCCATCCAACTCGTTCAGCGTCAGCGCCAGTATCGTCGTCTTCACAATGAACTCCCTGGCCTCCGGCGAAAAAAGCGTGCGATGTATCGAATCGCGACCAGAATCGCGACCGCAAGACAAAGGCCTAACAGTGCCCGCAGAGTTGCGCCGCTGCGGCTGGAAAAAAGAAACGGCCGCATCCCGCTTCCGGCTGCCGCGACAGCGACGCTCGGGGGCAACAAGAACACAATCGTGGACCAGACGTAGGTGCCGGCGCGAATTGAAGTGAGTCCCAGCAAATAGTTGAGCGGCCCGGTAGGGATCATGGAAGTCAGGCGAAGAACGGCAATCAGGCGCCAGCCTCTCGAGGCGAGCTCCCTCTGTAACCAGGCCAGGACCCGGCTTTCGGAACTCCTCGCCAGAGGCTGTCCCGCCAGATAGCGGGCCACAAAGAAGGCGGCCACCGCGCCCGAACCCGCCCCAAAAGCCGATACGACGCCACCGAGGAGCGCTCCCCAGAAAAGTCCGGCGGCCAGATTCAAGGGAAGAGTCGGGACCCCGCTCAGCACGCACACGGCATATCCCAGAACGAAAGTTGGAATGGCGGACGCGCGATGGCTCTCCACGTAACGTGTGATGCCTTCCGGAGTGAGGAATCCCGAATGGTACAGATACCACACGGCCGCCACGATTGCCAGCAGTGCAACCCAGACCGGCCACCGTCTTGCGCCAAAATGGCGGATCCGCGGCCCACGGTCCACTAGTGGTTCGGTTGCGAGAGGAACTGGCGTTCCAATGGAGTCATCAATCAACATCACCGATCACCGGCAACCGCAGGCTTACTGTATCATATGGTGTCTGCGGATTCGCTTGCCCTGGTCGTACAGTTTCCGAACCGGGATGCATGCGACTTAGTCCTCCCGTCCCTCGTCCGGATCGTAGACGACGATCTTGCTTCCCGGACTGGCGATTCGGAAGGAGACTTCGATGGGAGAACGCAGCCGTTCGCGGATCTTGGCATGATCACGCGGATCCGCCAGCAGGAGCATGAATCCCCCGCCGCCCGCGCCCAGCAGTTTTCCTCCGAGAGCGCCAGCTTCGAGAGCAGCCGAATAAATCCCGTCGATGGCGGGGTTCGAAACGGGTCCGGCCAGTTCCTTCTTGATCGCCCAGGCCTCGCGCAACATGGTGCCCAGTTCCTTGAACGGCCGGGCCGGATCCGGCAAAAGAAGAGCCGCCTCGTCCACCATTGCCCGAAGTGCTCTTAATTGCCCCTCGCAGTTGCCCATGTTCGCAATCTGTTTCTCGGCGATTAGTGCGGCGGTTCGGGAGAGACCTGTGAACACGAGGAGAAAGTGTGTCTCCAACTCCCGCCGCCGCTCCGCCGAGAGGAGGAGTGGTGTTACATCAAAGCTGCCGTCAGAACGAAAATCGATCCGGTTCGTGCCCCCGTAGGCCGCCCAAACCTGATCCTGCGAACCTACTCTCTCTTTGATGACGTCCTGCTCTACTCGGATGGCCTCCTTGGCCAGGCACTCCGGCGACGACATCTGTCCCTTATAGGCTCGCACCGCGTTCAGCAGCCCTACCGTGAACGAGGAACTCGATCCCATTCCGGAACGGGCCGGCAGGTCTCCGTGATGCTGTATCTCCACGCCGGTCTCGATCTGCTGTTCCTGGAGGACGGCGCGCACAGACGGGTGCTGGATCTCCGCCAGGCTCTGGGGAAGCTCGATTCGGGAATAGACAATGCGGTGACGATGTTCAAAGAACGGAGGCAGGGTGCGTATGCTGATATAACAGTACTTATTGATGGTTGTTCCAATGACCGCTCCGCCGTAGCGGCGATACCAGGCCGGATAATCAGTCCCTCCCCCGAACAAAGAGATCCGATACGGTGTGCGACTGAGGATCATAAGCGCCTTTCTGCGCAGTTCACGAAGCGCCGCGAAAATAGCTCGGCTGCACTGGCCAGTGCCTCCGGCGTGCCGATGTCAAGAAATTGGCCGGTCGTTCTGAATGCGTGGATCGTACCCGCGGGTAACACTTCCAATACGTCGCGCTCCAAAGAGCCTGTCGGGAACGCCGCGATCTGGCTCAGGAGGCGCTGACTGATCGCATACACACCCGCGCTGATCCATCCGGCCCCCGCCGCGCGGCCGTCTTTCTCGCGGAATTGGGCGATATGTTGGTGGGAATCGATCTCTACCCGGCCGTACCGGCCCGAATCCGGGACCTGCGCGCAGAGGATGGACGCAAGCGCCCCTGAGCGCAGGTGCTCTCTCAGGAAATCGCCTAACGCGGCGTCGACATAGGAGTCTCCGTTAAGGATCAGGACCGGATCGCTTCGCAAGTGCGGCAGGGCAAAGTTGACGGCTCCTGCGGTTCCGAGAGGCATGGTTTCGACCACAACCGAGACCTCGACCGGAAGGGAACCGCTCCGGGCCAAATATTCCTGGACCGCATCGGCGCGATGTCCCAGACACAGCAGAACGCGAGTCGCTCCGTTGGCTGCGAGCCACAAAAGAAAATAGTCCAGAAAGGGCCTGTTCCCGACTGGAGCGAGAATCTTGGGTAAACCGCTCACGACGGATGCCAGCCGCGTCCCAAGGCCTCCAGCCAGGACCGCGATATCCAAATCCCGAAGTGACGGCGCCACGCTGGTCAGGAGACGGCCTCCGGATGCAGTTCGAGGAGATCCCGGCGGAGACGAACGCGCGCTACTTCCTCGACATGCCGCCGCGCACTCGATCCGAACTTGCCGGCGACCATTTCAAGGTATCCGGGACTCGTGAAGTACTCGCGGAAAGCGTCGTCCCGAAAAGCAAGTACGGCCTGCGCAGATACCTTGCGAGTGGACACCGGCTGGCAGTCCCGGCTATGCTGCGAAAATCCCGTCCAGCTCTTCGGGAGTGGCCAGTTTTCATCTAAAGCGATCTGATAGAGTCTCGACCCTGGATACGCCATCGCGGAGTAGAAATTGGCGAACTCGCAATTGAGCCTCTTCGCCAAATCCAGCGTCTGGCGCATCGTTTCTGAGTCATCGTCCGGAAGTCCGAAAATGAAATTGCCCATCACATTGATACCGGCTGCCTGGATCTGCGCCACGATGTCGACGATGTCCTGCTTGCCGAGCGCCTTCTCGGACCCCTCCCGGACATGTTCGCTGCCTGACTCGATGCCCAGTGCAAGCCACCGGATCCCAGCTGCCCGCAGCAACGAAAGCCGCACGCGTGTTGCCGTGTCGACACGCGCGTAGGCCCAGATATTCAACTCGCAGGCGTAAGGCTTCGAAGCCAAGCGTTCGCAGATGTCTCTGACGTGCGGTTCGTTCAGCACAAACATCTCGTCGATGATCTTGAAGGTTTTCACGCCGTAGCACTGATACAACAAATCGATCTCCGCAACCACTTTCTCAGGGCTGCGCATCCGATACCGGTTCACCCCGAACGGTGCGTTGATACAGCAGAACGAACATCTGTAGGGACAGCCAAGGGACGTGTAAATGGAGGCGTAAGGCTGGCGCGAGCTCAGGTCGTCCAGGCATTGCCAATTATGCGCCCGGTATTTACTCATGGGGAGTAAGTGCCAGACATTTCCGTGCAGATCGCGGTCGAGATTCTGGATCAACGGAGCGGTGGGATTACTGCGGATTACGTTCTGCTCTCGCCACACCAGGCCCGGCACTCCGCTGAGGTCTGCATCCTGTCCTCCATCACGCAGTCTCTCGAGGAGATGATGAATTGTGACCGGACCTTCGCCTTGGCATACATAGTCGACGGCCTCCTCGCGCAGCGAGCGTTCAGGCAATGCCGAGACGTGCCCTCCCAGAATGATGATCCGCTGACCGGGGTTCACGCGCTTGATAGCCCGGCACGACTCTCCGGCAGCCGCCATCAACTGCGTGGAGGCCGAGGGTTGGTGTCCAAACACCACCATGGCCGCCAACGAAGGCCGAGCCCCATCCACGACCGCGGCAATCCCCGCCGGGCCGAGTCCCTCGGCTTCAGAATCCAGGATCTGCAGGGAGACACCGCGGTCCAGGAGGTAACCGGCGATCAGCCGCGTCCACAACGGCGGCTCAATGGCTGCCACGTCTCCGCCGAGCACCTGGTAGACCTTGTCGCGCCCACCTGGGCTGACTAGCAGCAGATCTAGGCCAGACATTCACACTCCCCCCAAGGCAAAAGTACAGCCATAGAGGACCTTACGCTTCCTGTCACCGGCCGCTGGATTAACACCGGATAACATCCTTATTGTAAAACGTCTCCATTCTAGTCGGGCTTTCCTCGCAAGTATTATCCAGCACCGTTGCCTGGGAGACCATACTCCGTAGGGTTATTCAACGGAGTTATCGAAAGTATACGGAGTCATGGTACGCGCCAAATGCTCCATTCGGATCTGTGTTTGAATTGGCAGAGTCCGCGTGAGGGCGAGGAACGCCTCGCCTGCGGCTTGCGGGGAAAGACGCTATCGCGACGAAACGGTGTACTTACTCACGCGCGGTGGGGTGCAATCCGGCTCGACGATCCACACGGTGCGGTTCCGAAAGTACTGCAACAGCGCTCGGTTGCCGTCGCCGGCGTCCCGTGCCCAAACCACCTTCGCATGGTCGATGTCCGCCTCGTTCCAGACCCATTCGTTCATCCAGTTGTGCTTCGGACCATTCCGCACGATCAGTAAATGGAGGCCGGGCATATCGCGGAATCGGTTCAAGACTGAAGCCCGCTCGAGATTTCCCGGAGTGCTGCAACGCCAGCACGTGTAGGGGTTCACCGTTCCGAGGACAATACGGTGCACAGGCATAAGCGCCAGCACTACGGGACACGCCAGCGCGGCAGCCAAAAGCATGCGCGGCAACGCCCGTCTTCTTCCGATGTGCCGGCCCGCCGCTCTCATGTGGCGCAGCGAGGCCACCACCAGCGCCAGGGCCACGCAGGTAGCCGGCCCGGCATAATGCGGGTACCGCGACTGTTCCACAGCGAGGGCTAAGATCATGCATCCGGCCGTCGCAACCAGCAGGCGGCGCCGCCGATCGCGCCATACGGCAGGTAGAAAGATGAGCGGCACCGAAAGCAGCGGGCCCACGAAGAAACTCCACAGAACGATGGCGTCCAGGCCGTTCTCCATCACGTGTGTCCTCACCTGGAACTTCTCGTGCTGTTGCACCTCCCAGAGATAGTAATCGTGCATCGGCTGCCAGGTGTGTGTAACCGGCGTTACCGTAAACCACGCCAATGTCAAGGGCCAACCGTAGGTCCGCTGGTTCACGCGGTAAGGCGCCAGCAGCGGATCGCCCGTAACGGCGCGGAAATATCGCGTCGTCAGGAACCCCCCGGCCGCCAGGACGAGAAGGAACGCCGGCACGGCTCTCAACCACGCCTTGCGCAACACGGCGCCGCGCTGCCGCCGCAACCAGTTCAGCAGGCTAATGGCCGCGGGGAGGGCCAGCGCGGCGCCTTCGAACGGCCGGCTGTTGACGAGTATCAGAAGCCCGATCGCAAGCAGAACGAAGTGACGGCATCGCATCGATCTATGGATACGCGGTATGGCGCCGAGAACCAGGGCCCCTCCGATTGCGCCCGCCGCTCCGCCCCAGTAACTGTTCATCCAATAAGTGAACAACCCGTAGCGCACAACGCAAATGACTCCCCCGAGCAGTGCCCAACCGGGTGGAAACCAGCCCTGCAGCATCCACAAGACCGCCGCTGACATCAGACCCACACTGATCAGCACACCGAACCACGGATTACCCAGCAACTGCCCCGCCGCGAGAAACATCCCCTGGGCGGGGAAGTACATGGAGCTGTATGTGGGCTGCTGAATCACGTGAATGGTCTCGAAGTACTTCCACATGGGGTGCGCCGGATTGGCGAGGCGCCCATGCGCTAACGTGTCCGCCAGCAGCAGGTGGCTGAACTCGTCGGTGATCAGCGGTTGCGGAACCGGCATCAGGGGCAGCAGCGCCAGCCGAAGGGCTACCGTGGTCAGGCCAATCGCCGCTACGCTCAGCCCGCGTTTGCGCGCCAGCCGTCCGCAGAGCGCCTCCACCCGCCGAAACTGCTTGGCGCCGAAGGAAGGGCGGAAGCGCGCAAGCAGCAGCACGCCGATCAGTGCCAGCCACTCCAACCAATTCTTATCCACCCTGATGATGAGTATCAGCAATGCCAGAAGCCTGCCGGCCAGTGTGACCATTCGTCTACGCCTTGGCCCCGCATGGCTTCGCCACAGCGCCAGCAGGCTTCGTCTCTTCTGCCAGGCCGCTTTCGTGATATTGCGCATCCTGGTTGACGCGCCACACGTCGTACACCTGCCGCCCGGCCGCGATGTTCTCCACCGTCAGCATGGCGGTCATCATGGCGTGGTCCTGGTTGTTGTACTTGTGCATGCCGTTGCGCCCGACCAGGTGCAAGTTGGGATAACGCTGCAACTCGGCTCGCAAGGTTGCCACATGCCGCACATAAGCATCGTCATAAACGGGGTAGGCCTTGAGCTGTCGGACCACGCAGCCGTCCACCACGTCCTCGCGCCGCGCCAGCCCGATCTTCACGAGTTCGCGGGTGGCAAGCGCCACCAGATCGCTATCGTTGGATTTCCAGAGCTGGTCGGTTTCATTGCAAAAATACTCCAGCCCGTAACAACAGTGGGCCTCGTCGGGCACCATTTCCGGCGACCACGATTTGTAGTTCTGGATGCGGCCCACCTGGACGGACGGATCGTGGATATAGATCCAATTGTCCCGCAGAGTGCCGCGGTCTTTCACAATCAGCGCGACCGTCATAAAATCCCGATACCGCAACCCGGCTGCCGCCGCGGCAGCCTGTTCGGAAACGGGCGGAGACAATGACGCGGCCAGCTCGCGCAAGGGAGCCGATGAGATCACGTGGTCGGCGGAAATAGACTCGCTCGCTCCTCCGCTGTGGTTGTACTCGATCGACCACCGGTTCAATTCCGCGTCAAACCGGCAAGCCGTGACCTTGCACCCGAGCAGCACGCGTCCGCCCATCGCACGCACGCGTTCCGCGCACTTTTCCCACATCATGCCCGGCCCGAGCCGCGGGTACCGAAACGAGTGAATCAGGCTCTTGACGATCTCACCGCCCGCCTTCGTAGACCCGGACCTGAAGCCATTCTTGACGGCTGACCACAGCGATAAGCCCTGGATGCGCTGCGCCGCCCAATCCGCAGAGATCTCACGGCAGCTAATGCCCCAGACCTTTTCCGTGTAGGTTTTGAAAAACATCCGGAAAAGCCGTGCGCCAAACTGGTTGCTCACCCATTCTTCGAATGAGCGCGGGTCTCGAACCGGGAACATCTGCGCCCGCAGATATGACAGGAAACAGAGCGCCGACTCGATGGGACCAAGCTTCCAGAGCGCTTCGACGGGTTTGAGGGGATAGGAATAGAATTTGCCGCCGTAAAGAATGCGCGACAACCGCGGCCGTTCGAGCAGGTCGGGCCCGAGAATCTCGCTCCAGAGAGCTTCCACCTGTTCGGACTTCGAAAAGAACCGGTGCCCCCCTATGTCGAAGCGGAAGCCCTTATAGACCACGGTGCGTGAGATGCCGCCGACGTATGCTTCATCGGCCTCCAGGACCGTTGCTAAAAGTCCTTTCTTTGCGAGTTGATAGGCAGCCGTCAGGCCCGCGGGTCCTGCGCCGATGATGACTGTTTCGGATATATCCGACCCCTTTTCAAGCTACGTGCGATGTGAACTGCGAGTCAAGCCCGACAAAGGGGACGAAGGCCGGTGTTGACGAAGGTTAGTTGGGGATAGCCCCACACGGATTCCCCAGCTTCCTCTTGACAATTCGATCAATATCCTATAATCTCTATAGACAATAGTGGATTATATGATCAGCCGTCGCCAATGGTCCCCGCCGATCACCTCTCTGCCACGTCCGCGAGCGTTTTCGTCCTGCTGTTGTCATTCCTAAAATATTGATTCAGTTGGCACTTATTCCTCAGGCTCAACCTGGCTGAGGAGAAACTCATACAAGAAAAGTGACTGGCGAAATTTTCCAGAAGGAGATCCGCATGAAGAATCGAGTAAACACGAATGGGAGATCGGGGCAAGTGGCGGCTTGCCTGGGACTATTGCTGGTGGCCGCGGCGATGCCGGCGGGTGCGCAATCGGCCGCGACCGGAGCCGTGTCCGGCCTGGTGACCGACCCGCAGAGCGCCGTCCTGCGCGGAGCGGTGGTCAAACTGATCGACAATTCCACCAATGCCGAGCGGGAAACCGTGACCAACGAGACGGGCCGGTATATATTCAACAGCGTGCCGCTCGGCAGCTACGATCTCACGGTGACGCAGCCCGGTTTCCGGCTGGCCCGAGTCAAATCGCAGACCGTAGATGTGGGGCTGGCGCTCACGCTCAACGTGGTGCTGGAAGTCGGCGCCACTACGACCACGGTGGAAGTCACGGCTTCGGCGGGAGCGGAGCTGCAGACGGTGAATGCGACCGTTGGCTCCACGATCTCCGGCGATTCGCTGCTGCTGGTACCGAACCTGAGCCGCGACGCGTCCTCGCTTGCCGTCTTGCAGGTAGGCGTGACCCCTTCCGGACAGGTGGCCGGAACGCAGAACGATCAGGGCGCCTTCCAACTCGATGGCGGCAACAACAGCGACGACATGGCGGGTACCAACTCGACCTATACGACCAGCAACGGAAGCGCGACATCGGGCGTGCTCCCGACACCGGTGGAGAGCATTGAGGAGTTCAAGGTGGGAATCACCAACCAGACGGCCGATTTCAATGGCGCCGCCGGCAGCCAGGTCCAGATGGTCACCAAGCGCGGAACCAATCAGTTCCATGGCGCGCTCTACGACTACTTCTTCGCCACCAACGTAGGCGCTGCCAATACATGGAAGGACAACCACACGCCGGCCGATGGACTGTTGTACACGCCGCTGCCGAAGACGCACAAGAACCGTTTCGGCGGCGCAGTGGGCGGACCGCTGTTGCCGGCGTTCGCGGGTGGGAAGACCTACTTCTTCGCCAACTACGAGGGCTTTCGTTATCCGAACGCCACTACGATAGAGAAGGATGTGCCATCGGCGCTGCTGCGCGCGGGCGTGATCCAGGTTCCCAACAGCGCGGGAGTTTATCAGGCCTACAATCTGAACTCGTCTCCGGTGACGGCTAACGGCGTCACGTATCAGCCGGCAACCTGCGGGGGCGGAGCGCTCTGCGATCCGCGCGGCCTCGGGCTGAACCCGACCGTCAACCAGATTTGGAGCAAGCAAATGCCGTTGCCGAACGACCCTTCGTTCGGCGACCAATACAACACCCAGGGGTACATATCGACCGTGAAGCTGCCGCAGGTTTCCAACTTCGGCGTGGTGCGGCTGGACCATGACTTCAGCGAGAAGAACCACTTCACCGTCAGCGACCGCTACTACAGCTATGAGCAGTTGACGTCGAATCAGGTGGACATCGGCGGCGTGCTGCCGGGCGACACGTTCGGGCAAGCGACGGCAACGGCCCCGCGGCCGCAGAAAGCCAACTACCTGGTGGCCGGGCTGACGATGATCGTGACGCCGGAACTGACCAACGATTTTCACTTCAACTTTCTTCGCAATTACTGGTCCTGGACGACGGACGGAGGCACGCCGCAGTTGCCGGGCCTGGGCGGCGCGCTCGAAATCGGCGGTGAAACGTCGAACTCGCTGGATCCTTACAACGTGGACACGCAGAGCACGCGCCAGCGCGCCTGGGATGGACACGACCAAACCTACCGCGACGACTTGACCAGGCTCCATGCCAACCACCTCTTGCAGTTCGGCGGTTCCTATCAGCGCAATTTCGACTACTACACCCGCAACGACAACGGCATTGCCACGGACGCATCCACGGTCTATCAAGTCGGCGAAGGATCGGGCATCGCTTTCTCGTCGGCTTACGAACCCGCCGGTCTGCCCGCGTCGCAGGTGACGAACTGGTCGAACCTGTATGGCGAAGTGCTGGGCATCGTGTCACAGCCGCAGGTGATGTACACGCGCAGCGGATCCAATCTGAACCTGGACACGGTGGGGGACCCGATCTCGATTCATGCCGTCGTGCCGAGCTATAACGTCTATTTCAACGATAGCTGGCATGTGCGCCCATCCGTGACGCTGACTTACGGCCTGGGATATGCTATCGAAATGCCGCCATACGAGCTGCAAGGGAAACAGGTGCAGTTTGTGGATTCGGCCGACCAGCCGATCAGCCTGGAATCGTATTTGCAGCAAAAGGAGAAAGCGGCCCTCGCCGGGCAGGTATACGATCCGACGATTGGGTTTGCCACCACGCCGAATGTGGCCGGCGGACGCAAGTATCCGTTCAATCCGTTCTACGGCGAGTTCAGCCCGCGCCTGGCGGTGGCGTGGAACCCGAGTTTCAGCGACGGGGTTCTGGGGGCTCTGTTCGGTCCGGGCAAGACCGTCATCCGCGGCGGATATAGCCGGATTTACGGCCGGCTGAATGGCGGACGCGTGGTCGGCAGCCCGGTGCTGGGAGCCGGCCTGGAGCAGGTGGTTCAATGCATCGGCGCGAGCTCGACCGATCAATGCCTGGGAGTCAACGGCGTCACGCCGGCGACGGCGTTTCGCATTGGCACGGATGGTCTGGTGGCTCCGCTGCCGGCGGTGACGCAAACGCTGGCCCAGCCGTATGTCCCAGGAGTGGGCGGCAACGCGGCGGCGGGCGATGGAGCCGGCGTGGACCTCGACTTCCGGCCGGACCGATCCGATGAATTCAATTTGACGATTCAGCGCGAGCTTTCCCACCGCCTGGTGCTCGAGGCCGGCTATGTGGGCCGCATCATCCGCAATGAGTACAACCTGGTCAACGTGGATGCGGTGCCCACCATGACCACGCTGGACGGACAGAGCTTTGCGAATGCCTTCGCCGCCCTGTACCAGGAGGTCGCGGGCGGCCAGGCGATCCAGGCGCAGCCATTCTTTGAAGCGGCGCTGGGCGGCGCCGGCTCCGCGTACTGCGCGGCGTACGGCAGTTGCACGGCGGCGGTGGCGAAGCTGCAAAAAACGGCGATCGTATCGACGCAGGTTTACAACCTCTGGAGCGCGCTGAACGCGGCGTCTTCCTGGACGCTGGGGCGCACCCTGCTGGCATCTCCTGGCGCGCCGGGCAGCGCGGTCACCACGCAGCTTCAATCCTATGAGCTGGCGGCCAGCACCGGCTGGGGGAACTACAATGCGGCATTCCTTTCCTTCACGGCCAAGGATTGGCACGGCCTGACGGCGCGTTCCAACTTCACTTGGAGCCGCGCCATGGGAACGGGAGACTCGGCGCAGAGCAGCAGCGGCCAAACCGTGGTGGATCCGTGGAACATGCAGGTCTCCTACGGGCCGCAATCGTTCGATATCCGGTTCGTCTACAACCTGGCGCTGGTGTATCAGATTCCATTCTTCAAGAGTCAGAGGGGATTGCTGGGGAAGGTGCTGGGCGGCTGGGCGGTCACGCCGTTATTCACGGCACAGAGCGGAGCGCCGTTGGCAGTCAGCATTGGCACCGGCAGCACCGAGAATACGCAATCCTTCGGCGAGGAGTACGGCAACAGCAACTCCGCCAATGAGAACGCGGTTCTGATCGCGCCGTATACGGGCGGCAACTCGGAGCACGACAATGTCACGGTGACGAGCGGCGCGGGGCTGAATGGCGACATCTCCAAAGGCGGTTCGGGAATCAATATGTTCGCCAACCCGGCCGCGGTTTATTCGGATTTCGGGCGGCTGGTGCTGGGGCTGGACACCTCGGCTGGCGGCGCGGGCGTGCTGCGCGGTTTTCCGACCTGGAACGTCGACGCCACCGCTTCCAAGGATTTTCGCATCCGCGAGAGAATTGGCGCCACGCTCATCATCGAGGCTAACAATGTGATGAACCACTTCCAGCCGTCTAATCCGACCCTGGATATCGACAGTCCACAAACCTGGGGCGTGGTCACGAGCCAGGCCAATACGCCGCGCCAGATGCAGTTCGGGCTGCGGCTTCATTTCTGAGCGAGGAGATTTTGAGACTTCACATGCACATCAAGAAACCGACTCTGGCGGCGCTGTTGACCGTGACTTTGGCTTTAGTCGCGGGCTCGAGCGCGCTGGCGCAGAAGACCATCACACCGCCGAAAATTGGCGAGTACACGGTGGGGGACGACTACTTCCTCGCCAACTACACGCAGTTACTCGAGTACTGGAATAAACTGGCCAAGCAGTCCGACCGCATCAAGCTGGTGGAGATCGGCAAGACGGCCGAAGGACGGCCGATCGTCATGGCGATCATCACGTCGCCGGCCAACTTCAAGAATCTGGCGCGCTACAAGGAGATCTCGCAGCGGTTGGCGCGGGCCGAAAACCTGACCGACGCGCAGGCTCGCCAGCTTGCCGCCGAAGGCAAGTCCGTAGTGTGGATCGATGGCGGCCTGCATGCCACCGAGTGCGTCAATGCGCAAGCCCTGTTCACCGAGGCATATGAGTTTCTGACCCGCACCGACGCCGAGATGCTGCGCATCCTGAACGACGACATCCTGCTGCTGGTTCCGGCGAACCCGGACGGCATGGAACTGGTTTCGAACTGGTATATGCGCGAAAGCGACCCGAAGCTGCGCCGCACGGAATCGATTCCACGCCTGTATCAGAAGTATGTGGGACACGACAACAATCGCGACTCCTACATCGCCAATCAGCCGGAAACCGAAGCCATCAACCGGCAGATGTACATCGAATGGATTCCGCAGATCATGTACAACCAGCACCAGACCGGTCCGGCGGGAGCGGTGCTGTTCTTTGCGCCGTTCCGCGATCCGTTCAATTACAACCAGGACCCGCTGGTGCCGATCGGAATCGATCTGGTCTCGGCGGCGGTGCATGAGAGATTCCTGGCGGAAGGCAAGCCGGGCGCGGTGATGCGCACCAATGCGCCGTACTCGACATGGTTCAACGGCGGCGACCGGACGACCACGGGGTTCCACAATCAGATTGGGCTGTTGTCGGAGATCATCGGCAACCCGACGCCGATCAGCATTCCGCTGATTGCGTCGAAGCTGCTGCCGGACGGAAATCAGCCGTTGCCGATCGGCCCGCGGGCGGAGTGGCACCAGCGGCAAACCATCGATTACCTGCTCACGGCCGATCTGGCGATTCTGGACGTCGCCTCCAGGTTTCGGGAAGAGTTTCTGTACCGCATTTACCGTGCGGGGAAGAATTCGATCGAGCGTGGCAGCGAGGATTACTGGACGCTCACGCCAAAGCGCGTAGCCGCGCTCGAGGCAGCCTACGCCAAGGATCAGCCGGAACCAAGCGGCGGCAGGCGAGGCGCGGCGGCAGGCGGCCCGGGCGGCGACACGGAGGTCTTGCAGGGTTACTTCAGCGCGGGCATCCCGGTCAAGTATTGGGACCAGTTACACACGCCGGAAACGCGCGATCCGCGCGGCTACATTATTCCCGCGAACCAGCCGGACTTCCTGACGGCGACTAAGTTCGTGGATGCTCTACAGAAGGCGGGCGTGGTGGTCGACCGCGCCAGGGCCGATTTCACGGTGGCCGCCAAGAGTTATCCGGCCGGGTCTTATGTTGTGCTGGCGGCCCAGGCATTCCGGCCGCACCTGCGCGATATGTTCGAGCCGCAGGACCACCCCAACGACTTCCAGTATCCGGGCGGACCGCCCAGGCCGCCTTACGATATCACCGGATATACGCTGGCTCTTCAGATGGGCGTGCAATTCGATCGCATCCTGGATGGCTTTGAAGGCCCGTTCCAGAAGATCGATGGATTGGCCAAGCCGCCGAAAGGAAAGGTGGGACCAGCGGAGGGCGCTGCGGGCTACCTGCTGAGTCATCAAGTGAACGATTCTTTCGCCGGCACCACGCGTCTGCTCACCGCTGGCGAGGATGTGTATTGGCTGAAGCAGGAGTTTACGGCCAATGGCAAGACTTATCCGGTGGGCACGATCTATATTCCCGCCAAAGCGACCACTGCGCCGCTGCTCGCGAAACTGGCGGCTGAAGTGGGGTTGAGTTTCGACGTCACCACCGTGAAGCCGACGGGAGCGGCGCTGAAGTTGCGGCCGGTGCGGGTCGGCCTGTGGGACCGCTACGGCGGATCGCAGGATTCTGGCCATATCCGATGGCTCTTCGAACAGGCCTTCCCCACGCCGTATGAGCGGGTGTATGCGCCGGCTCTCGACGCGGGAGACCTCAAGAGCAAATACGACGTTCTGATTTTCCCTGGCGGCGCGATTCCGGGAATCGGCGGGCGCGGAGGACGCGGAGGCGGGCCGGATGCGCCGGGCGGAGGACGCGGCGGCAACAGAAACGCCAACATCCCGGATGAATACAAGAACCAGGTCGGCAACCTCACGGCCGCAACCACCGAGCCGCAACTGCGCAGCTTCGTGGAAGAAGGCGGGACGGTGCTGGCCATCGGAAACTCCACCAGCTTCGGCTATTATCTCGGGCTGCCTTTAAGTAATGCCCTGACCGAAGCGGGACCGGACGGCGCTCCACGGCGACTGGCGGGCGATAAGTTCTACGTTCCCGGATCGGTGCTCGAAGCCAGCGTGGATACGAGCCTGCCGATTGCATACGGCCTGCCGGAGAAACTCGATGTCTTCTACGACAACAGCCCGGCCTTCCGTCTGTTGCCGGACGCCGCTCTGAAGGGCACGCGGCCGATTGCGTGGTTCTCGAGCGACCCGCTGCGGAGCGGTTGGGGTTGGGGACAGCAGTACTTGAATGGCACGGTCGGCGCTGTGGAAGCCAACGTGGGTAAGGGCAAGGTGTATCTGTTTGGGCCTGAGATCACGTTCCGCGGGCAGCCGCACGGAACCTTCAAATTCCTCTTCAACGCCATCGAACTGGCGGGCGCCACCGCGGTCAATCTGGAGTAGAAACGTTCGCGACCCATTCTGCCGCGAGATGGGCAGGGTTCAGAACCGGCAGATCCGTGGGGCGATTTTGGCTCACGGATTGAGGGGGTGTCGAAATAGAATCAATAATTTACTTTTTTTTCGTGGGGCGATTTCGCCCCACTCGGGGGGCCGCACGATAGGCAGGTCGGGGACCTGCCCCACAAGGAACCGCCTCCGGTCCGATTATCGAGCCTGGCGTGATTCGACGGCTTGATTGGCGGGGAGCAAGGTATTGGCAGGTCACGAGTTAAGAAAGTCGTAGTAAGTGTGACCGCGGAAGACAGGGCAAGCGCAGATGATCTGCCGTGGTCAGGTGCGACCATGAGAACACGTTGACTGCGTGTGGAGCGTGAGTTGGCGCGGACGTGTTTGGGCAGATGTGCCAGATCGGGACTTGGGACTGCGAGTCTCACTTCTGCGGGTTGGCGTATGCGTCAGTTGACGTGAGCCGGACTATCGGGACTGATCTCCCAGATCGCCGTTTGGGGACCCCTTGAGTGGCAGAAGTCCGAGATGGCAACTTACGTCCAAGTAGGCCTGATGGGTACCACTTGCTCGATCAGACGCGCAACCTCGGCTGGGTTTGCGGCCGCTCCGGATGGAAGGGAGGGGAACAGACGAAGTATCAACAACGAATGAAGACGATTGGGAGTAATCTAATAGTGCCGTACGGCGCGATGGGAATTGCGGCTAAAATGCCGCCGCGGCCAGAGGACACCTGAAGATGCGATACGCGATGGCGGCTATCCCCTTTTTATTGGCCATCGGCGCACTCCCGGCACTCGCGGACCAGTTGCCAGCGTCTTGCGGCGCGGTCGGCGCGGAAAGCTATACCCCTCCCGCGGTGACCGTTCCCGCTGTGGTTCTCAATCGCGGCACGGTGATCACGGTCACGAATGCCACGATGGCGATTAATGGCGACACGTCCTCGGTGGCGGCGCTGGTCGCCAATCCCGGCCCGGACGGAATTTCACTCCAGGAAGCGGTCATCGCCACCAATAACGACCCCGGCACATGGAACATCCAGTTCGCACCCGCGCTGAAGGGTTCCACCATCGTCGTCGATTCCGGACCCAATATCAAGGGATTGTCCTCCTTATCCGGGGGCAACGTGACCATCAACGGCGACATCGATGGCGACGGACAGCCCGATATCACGCTCACCAGCCAGTCTGGCCCGGCCACGACTGTTTTTGTTTTTTCGGGAGGCAACACCCTCTACGGGCTGGCTCTCCAGAACTGTGGGATCTGTGTTCTGATCAAGCGTCCACCCGCGGCCACCGGGACGACTTTCTCCAACATTACCGTCAGCAATCTGGTGATGACGAACATCCAAACTGAGGCAATCGTGCTGTCTCCAGTCATCGGCGAGGCCGGCCTCTCAGGTTCCAGCCCGGCCGTGGCTACGCATAACACCTGGGATCATATCCTGATTACCGGCAACACCATCACCGGCAGCGCCTCCGGCCCGCTGCTGGGTATCGATGTCGGACTCGGCGACACGGTCGGCGACACGTTGCAGCACACCACCATCGCCAATAACGATATTGTGCTTCCGATGCCGGGCGCGGGAGGCATTGTGATGACCGTCGGAGGCGGGATCGCGTCGACGAACAACCAGGCGCTCGATACCTTGATCGCTAACAATGCCATTTCATCCGCTGTTCCCGAATATGGGATTCGGATTGGGGAGGGCGTGGGCAGTGCATCGGCCAATTTGATTGACGGCATGCAGGTTATTGCCAACCAGATCCACGTCACTGGCCAGCTCCCGCCATCATCCGTGCAGCCAATTGGCATCAACGTAGCGGTCGGAGATGCCGCCAGCGACGATGCGAACCCGTCCCTGCTGCCGGTCCAGTATTCGGAGAACAACATCGCTCGGAATATCGGCATTCTCTCGAACACCATCGAAGGCGCCGTGGGCTTCGGAATCTTCGCTCAAGCGGCATGCTGCGGGAATGCCAACAACACGATCGACAGTCTCTCCATACTGGGTAATACGATGACGGGCACAGTGCAACTCGAAGGCGGCTCCAGCGGCGGGTACTTCAGCAGACCCTCAACCGGGAATTCGCTGTCCAACGTGCTTATCCAGGCAAACAGCATCCGGAGCTTGACTCTTCCCGGAAACCCCAACTTCACCCTTGATATGGCGTTCGCGAGCGGGGGAATTGGGGTATGGGCAGGATGGCTGGAGCCGGGAAACAGCGTCAACGGTATCTCGATTGCCAATAACGACGTGAACACGCCGTTCATTGGAATCGACGTTGTCGGAGGATTTGGGGGCAGCGCCCCACCGAACGCCCCTCCCTCTCCAGCCGACAATAATGTCGTATCTGCCGCGCAGATCTATTGCAACCAGGTGGACCAGATTCCCACGCTTGGTGTCACGCCCGCCTCAGGAATCAAGGGCATCGACGTGACCGCCGGATTGGATGCCGCGACCGGAAACCAGGTGCTGCAGGTGCGCGTGGAAAACAACCTGATCGCTGGGGCGCTCAGCGATGCGTCCTTTTTCGCCAACCTGGGCGATGGTGCCTCGGGGAATTCGATATCGGGTTCAAGAGTCTCCGTTCCCGGTAGCTGTGACCCACGAACTCCGGCCATGCCGCCGAAAAACGGCCAGTGTGGAAGGCGCCCACTTTGACGTGTATCGCGCGATGCCTGGCGTTGTTCGGCTACGTGTTACGGAGAAAAGGGGACTTCCCCTTTTCTTGTCCCCGTTTCTTCCCTCCTAGTTCCCCTTCGGTTCTTTCGGGTTGGGCCGGCCCTTGCCGGTAGCAATCAAACTGCGCAAACTGCCGTTCACATAGGAGCCCCATGCGTTGGAGCATACGTCGAAACACTCATACGCGGGAACGAGGCCTGCGTGGGTGAAGCGGATTTCCGTCTTGTTGCCGTGTGTGGAGATTTCAAACACAACCTTCGTGTTCTTCCACTCGGTCTTGTCCTGGGTGAAATTGAAATAGTTATCCACAACAAGCCAGACAACTTTCTTGTTAGGCACCATTTCTGTCACTTTCATCGTGCAACGGTGCACGTCTTTGTAACGATACGTCCACTCATCGCCGAGGTTCGCGGTGCTGCCTTCGATGTCTTTCCCCCACCATCCACGAACATTGTTGATGGCGGCGAAGGCCTCCTCGGGAGATTGGTCCACCGAAATGGTTGTGGTGAAATTTGGGTCTGGGTTGTTCATGGCTGGTTCCTCCTATGCGAAGACGTCTGGCTGACTTTTGCCCGTGGTGATCAGTTTGCGCAAATTGCCGTTGATGAGGATGCCCCAAGCATTGGAGCAGCTACCGTAGCACTCAATCTCCGGCGCGAGGCCTGAGTGGGTAAAACGGATTTCCGTTTTGCCATCTTTCGTGGAGATGTCAAAAACGATGTCCGTGCCGGTCCATTCGCTCTCGTCTTTCACGAAGCTCAGATGGCTGTCGGAGACATGCCAGGCGACCTTCTTGCCGGGAATGAGTTCCATGACCTTCTGCGTGGAGCGGTGCGCATCTTTGTAACGATACGTGAACTCAGCTCCCAGCTTGTCGGTGGCGCCCTCGATCTCGCCTGACCACCATCCACGAACGTTGTTGACGGCAGCGAACGCTTCGCTCGGTGTTTGGTCCACCGAAATGGTTGTGGTGAAACTGCGCTTCTTCATGGCTTGTTCTCCTGTTGGCTAGACATGATATTAGAGCGCCACGCTTTTCGGCACGAAGCCCGCGCACTGGCGCTCGAACGCCTTGGCTATCCGACCAGTTATGCGCGGATTAACAGCGGATCCACGCGGGCGGCTAGTGGCTGGCGGCGAGCTGTGCCTGGCGTTTGGAGCGTTCGACTACTTCTTCCACCTCGCGCTGGTATTGGGCTAGCAGGTCGGACGTGGTGGCTTCAAAGCGCATCACCAGCACGGGCTGGGTGTTGGAGGCGCGCACGAGTCCCCATCCTTCGGCGAACAGCACGCGCACGCCATCCACATCCACGGTCTTGTGCCTGGCGCGCAACTCGGCGGAGGCCAGACGCACCACTTCGAACTTGATTTCATCGGGGCAATCGAAGCGGATTTCGGGGGTGGTGACGGTGCGCGGCAGATCGGCCAGGAGGGTGGAGAGCGGCCGGCCGGAATCGGCCACGATCTCGATCAGGCGGCAGGCGGCGTAGAGGGCGTCGTCATAGCCGTGATAGCGGTCGGCAAAGAACATATGGCCGCTCATTTCGCCGGCCAATTCGGCGTGGGTCTCCTTCATCTTGGCCTTGATGAGCGAATGGCCGGTCTTCCACATGATGGGGTGGCCGCCGCGCGCGGCGATATCGTCATACATGAGCTGCGAGCATTTCACTTCGCCGATGAAGGTGGCGCCCGGCTTGCGCGCCAGGATTTCACGAGCGTAAAGAATCATCAACTGGTCGCCCCAGAGGATAGTGCCGCGCTCGTCGACGGCGCCAATGCGGTCGGCGTCGCCATCGAAGGCAATACCAAGGTCGGCTTTGGTTTCGAGCACGCGGGCGATCAGCGCTTCGAGATTGCGCGGGACAGTGGGGTCGGGATGATGGTTGGGGAAATGGCCATCCATCTCGAAGAACATTTCCACGGCCTCCACGTTGAGCCGTTCCAGAACGCGGTGCGCGACCGGACCGCCGACGCCGTTGCCGGCGTCCACCACAACACGAATCCGGCGCGGGAAGTGGAACTGCGCGGCGACTTCCTCGATGTACGGAGTGGCAACGTCGGCGGTGGTTTCGCTGCCTTCGCCGTGGTCCAGATCGCCGGTTTCGATCATGCGGCGAATTTCCTGAATGGCCTCGCCGTGAATTGTGCCGGAGCCTAAGACGGTTTTGAAGCCGTTGAATTCGGGTGGATTGTGGCTGCCGGTGATCATCACGCCGCCATCGGCATTCAAGTGCACGGTGGCGTAGTAGAGCAAGGGAGTTGGCTGGACGCCAATATCGGTGACGTGACAGCCGCTGGTTTTGAGGCCGAGCATCAAGGCATCGCGCAAGCGGGTCGAGCTGAGCCGCGTGTCGCGGGCCAGCGAAAGATGCGGACCGCCATGCCGCCGCAGGTAGGTTCCGAGGGCCTGGCCAAGCGCGGCAACGTCCTCACTCAAAAGTTCGGCGTCGGCGACGCCGCGGATATCGTATTCGCGAAAGATGGTCGATTTGAGCATGGTCCAACGCTTATTCTAATTCGACGGCGCCTACCGATTGCGATCGCGCGGTTTCGGAGCGGGATGCTGCCGCTCTTGAGCAACAGGGTGTGGCCGCATGGTTCCAGCAGTGGCGCCGCTCGATTCCGTCGTTCGATTCGTTCATGGCGCGGTTCCCGCTTGATTCGAACGGATTCCGGGACTGTGCACCGCATGGTGCGACGGCTGGCCGCGAACGTGCAACTACGTTCGAAGCCGGGGATGGCAAGTCGAAGCAGCCGGGTAGAGAGCGCGCGGCCCAGTCCCGTGGCCTGTGACGGGCGTTCACACCTGTGGACGCTGCCGCCTCGTTGTTTGGAGCGTCCGAGATCCGCTAGAATGAGTGCTTATCAACAGTACGGCCGGCTAAACCCGAGTGACGTCATTCCCCATGCAAAATCTTCGCGGCAGGGCACAACGGAAAGGTATGCGCGCATGAAGTACTTCGGGCGGCGGAGCCTGGCGATCATGGCGACAGCCGCGCTGTGTCTGGGCGGGCTGGTGGCGCCAGCCGGCGCGCAGCAGGCTCAAACCCCGCCGGCGCAAACGCCGCCGCCTCAGCAGAATCCGCCGCAGCCGGCGCCCCAGCCGCGCAACCCGTTCGAGGACGTGCCGGGGACGCCCGCAAAGCCGGCGCAGCAACCGGCACAACCGCCAGCGCAGCCGAGTCCGCTGGAAAATGTTCCGAGCGAGCCAAACCAGCCGGCGCCGCAACTGGAAGCGCCAAAACCGGCTCCCGGGGCGCCGCAACCGGTGACCGGCGACGTGATCAGGGGCATCGAATTCCGCGGCGCGCGGCGGGTTCCTTCCGAAACGCTGAAAGCGCTGATTTTCACCAAGGTTGGCGATCTGTACAGCGAAGAAGCGTTGCGGCGCGACTTCATGGCGCTATGGAACACCGGCCGCTTCGACGATATCGTTCTCGAAACCGAACCGGACCCTACCGGCGGCCTGGTCCTGCGTTTCGTGGTGACCGAACGCCGCGTCATCCGCACCATCAACTACGAAGGCATCCACACGGTGACGGTGTCGGAGATTCTCGACCGCTTCAAGGAGCGCAAGGTTGGACTGGTGGTCGAATCGCAGTACGATCCCAACAAGATTCAGCACGCCGCGCAGGTATTGAAGGAATTCCTGTCCGAGCGCGGCCGCCAGTATGCGACCGTGGACCCGGTGGTAGAGCAGATTCCGCCTTCCTCGCTCAAAGTCACTTTCGACGTCAAGGAAGGACCGAAGGTGAAGGTGGGAAAGATCATCATCACGGGCAATCAGGCGGAACCCCAGCGGTGGGTGATCGAGGCGATGAAGAACCTCCATCCCTTCGGCATTCCGCACTCGATCCTGTTTGAAAGCCTCTTCGCCAAAACCTACGATCAGGCCAAGCTCGAAGAAGACAAGGAACGAATTCGCCAGGCCTACCAGGACCACGGGTATTTCGAGTTCAAGGCGCTGGACGAGACGGTGAAGATCTATCCGAGCGGCGGCCACGGCTGGCGCCTGCCGATCGTCAAGATGGAGACGCCAGGCATTTACGCTGACATCACCATTCCTGTCGAAGAAGGCCGCCTCTATCACCTGCAAAGCATGAATTTTGTGGGCGTCAAGCTCTTCCGCGAGCCCTCGGTTCTCATGGCGCTGTTCGGCATGAGGAAGGGAGACGTGTTCTCCACCGACAAGCTGCGCAAGGGATTGGAGAACATGCGCAAGCTGTACGGCCAGTTCGGTTATATCAACTTCGTGCCGGAGCCCGCGTTCGAACCGCAGCCGGGCTCGGACCAGATCGATCTCACCATCACCGCCGACGAAGGCAGGCAGTTTTTTGTCCGCCGCATCGATTTTGCCGGCAACACGACCACGCGCGATCGCGTGATCCGGCGGGAAATCCTGCTGGATGAAGGCGACATGTTCAACACCCAGCTTTGGGACATGAGCGTTTTGCGCCTCAACCAGCTCGGTTATTTCGAAATGCTGAAGAAGGAGGAGGCGGCGGATATCAAGACCAATCCGGGAACCGACACGGTGGATATCACGCTCAAGGTGAAGGAGAAGGGCAAGAACACCATCGGGTTGAACGGCGGCATTTCGGGTATCTCCGGCAGCTTCGTGGGGGCGAACTATTCCACCAACAATTTCCTCGGCTTGGGCGAAACCCTGACGCTGAACGGGCAGCTCGGCACGCGCCAGCAGAGTGCGACCTTCGGATTCACCGAGCCGTACTTGTTCGACAGGCCCATCCAGGCTGGTTTTACGGTTTTCATCAGCCGCTTCGATTACAATCAGGCCCGCGAAGCCTCGATTCTTTACGGGCAAAACCTGCTGCCGCTGTTCCAGTCCATCGAAGGTCCGAACAACCAGAACCTGCTGAACTACATCCAGAACAGCAAGGGTTTCAACGTGTCGCTGAGCCACCAGCTTAAACGCAGCTTCTGGCACACCAGCATCACCTACGGGTACAGTATTTCGGACATCGTCACCCAGACCACGGGCGCAACGAATTATTTCGACTACATCAACTTCAGCGGCGTTTACGGGCCCAACGCGCTGAACGGCATTGACACCAGCTCGATTACGCCGGCGATTTCCTACAGCACGGTCAATAACCCCATGAACCCGACCGGCGGCAAAAGCATTTTCTTTTCCGTGGCGGCCGCCGGCAGCGTGCTCGGCGGCAACGTCAACACGATTCGGCCGGCGATTGACGTGAAATACTTCCACCCTTCGCCCATCTTCAGCAAAAAGAACATCATGGCGTTCCACCTCAGCACCTGGCTGATCACCGGTTACGGCGGCAAGCTGGTTCCGCCGTTTTCGCGCAGTTTCATGGGCGGCGAGAACGATGTGCGCGGCTTCAACATCTGGGGCATCACGCCGATCGCATTCATTCCCTCCACCGCTTCGGTGAGCGTCTTGAATGCCGACGGATCGGCGCGAAATCAAAACGTGGTGGTGGGCGGAGTGCTGACGCCGGAGCCGGTGACGATGACCATGCCCGTTTACCAGATCATCACCCCCGGAGGCGACTGGCAGAGTTACGGGAACTTCGAGTATCGTATCCCGATTATCGGCGAGAGCGTGAGCCTGGTGCCGTTTTTCGATGCCGGCGTCAACCGGATCATGCGTCCCAGCCAGCTCACCATGGACCCGCAGCGCGTGCTGGATCTCAATCAGCAGTTTCCCTCGGCTGGTTATAACGGCCAGGTGCAGATTGCGCCGGGCACGGAAATGCCGCGCGCCTCGACGGGCCTGGAGATCGATGTCATTCTTCCCGTTGTCAACGCGCCCTTCCGCATCTATTTTGCGTATAACCCGCTGCGGCTGAACACGAACATTCAGACGCCCATCGCCGCGGACCGCAGCATGTTCCCCAATCTGGCGACGTACCAAAACGCGGTTGCCAATTACGGGCCGCTGTACCCCTGGGACGAGAAGTCGACCATGGTCCGGTTCACCGTCGGCAGGACGTTCTAGCAAACTCGCCGCGCGTCCAGCTATGATAGGATTTTCACATTTAGGAGTTTGAGCTTGAAAAAGAATGTAGCCGCAATTCCCGCGCTGCTCTGCTGCGCCGCCGCCCTGGCGTGCGCCCAGGCGCAGCCCGCACCGACACCGGCCGCCGTGCCGCCGCCGCGCCAGGCGTTGCCGGGGCCGGCCCCCACCAAGATTGCGATCATCAATATCCAGTCCGCCATCTTGAACACCAAGGATGGGACGAAGGCCGCTGCCAACGTGCAGGCAAAGTTCAATCCGAAGAAGACGGAACTGGATAAGAAGCGCTCTGAAACAGAAGCGCTGCAGGAACAATTGCGCAAGGGCAGCGCCACCATGAGCGATGAGGCCAAGGAACGGCTGCAGAAGGAAATCGACGCCGGCACCAAGGAACTGAACCGCAGGGGGCAGGACATGAACGACGACCTGGAGCAGGAGCAGAGTCGCATCATGCAGGACCTGGGCGCCAAGATGATGAAGATCGTCGAAGAGTACGCGAACCAGAACGCATATGCGGTGGTGCTCGACGTGAGCAACCCGCAAACCGATGTGTTGTGGGCCGCTGCTTCCACGAACATCACGCCCGATATCGTCCGTCTCTACGACCAGGCCCATCCGAACGCGGAAGCTCCGAAGCCGCCCGCCCCGGCGCCAGCGCCAGCCAAGAAGCCGTAAGACGGCGCGAGCCAATCTGATCCTGTCGCGCGGCGCGCTGGCAAAGCACCGGCAGCGAAGACCGCCGGCGTTACCGTAGCGGCGGTGCTTTTCCGTAGCGCCGGCGATATTTTGTCGCCGATGTTTTTTCCAGGCGCGTACAAGACGTAAGACACCGGCGGCAAGACCGCCGGCGCTACATTATCGAGGCGGGACATCTCGCCTGCGATCTGTTAAAAATGGAGTGAACCGATGAATGTCTTGATACTCAATGCGGGTAGCTCCAGCCTGAAGTTTCAGGTGATTGCGACCGATCTCGACCGGATCAAAAAGGCGAGCGACGAACGCCTCTGCCGCGGACAGGTGGAACGGATTGGCGGCGAGGCCATCGTCACGGTGCAGAACAAGAATGGCCCGCGACGCAAGCTGACGGCGCCCATTCGCGACGTTGCCGCGGCGCTCGATTACGTGCTGCGCTGGCTGGCTTCGGACACCTCGGAGGTGGCCGAAATTCGCAGCCTGGGCGACTTGCACGCGGTGGGGCATCGGGTGGTGCACGGCGGCGAGATGTTTCACGAATCGGCCCTGATCACCGATGACGTCCTGAAAGGCATCGAGGACTGCATCGACTTGGCGCCTTTGCACAATCCCAACAACATAAAAGGAATTCTGGCGGTGCGCGAGATCTTTGGCCGCCAGACCCCGCAAGTCGCGGTGTTCGATACCGCGTTTCACTCTACCATCGCGGAGCAGGCTTACCTGTATGCCTTGCCCTATCACCTGTACCGCCGCCACCGCATACGCCGTTACGGCTTTCATGGGACATCGCATCGCTACGTGGCGTATCGTTATCGAATGCTGCGCAGCCTGACGCGCGAGCAGACCAACCTGGTGACGCTCCACCTGGGCAACGGCTGCTCGGCTTGCGCTATTCGCGGCGGCCGTTCGGTGGATACGTCGATGGGAATGACGCCGCTGGAGGGCCTGGTGATGGGGACCCGCTCCGGCGATCTGGATCCCGCCATTCTGAACCTGATGGCGAGCAAGGAAGGGCTTTCGCCGCATGAGGTCGAGTCGGTGCTCAATACCCAGTCCGGATTGCTGGGCATTTCCGGCCTGACCAACGACATGAAAGTGCTCGAGGACGAGCTCAAAGTGCACGACGACCGGCGCGTGCGCTTAGCCATCGAGATATTCTGCTACCGGGCGCGCAAGTACGTCGGCGCGTTTCTGGCGGCCATGGGCGGAGCCGACGCGGTGATCTTCACCGGCGGCATCGGCGAAAACTCGCCGATGATTCGCGGGCGGATCTGCGAAGGCCTCGGCTGGGCCGGCTTGAAGCTCGACCAGGGACGGAACGAGCAGATGGTGGCGCGAGGAGAAGGCCAGATCTCAACCGACGATTCCACGCTCAACGCGTGGGTGATCCCGACCGATGAAGAGCTGCTGATCGCGCGCGATACGGTGCGTTGCATCCTGGGCGAGCCGCATCCGGGATAGACCGTGGCGCGGGCTGTCAAGCCTGCAGAGTCGCCAGTCATGGCGACTTTTCTTCGCAACCGCGGAGCATCGTACCCAAAGAAATGTCGAGATGACTCTCGACACGGCAGGCCAGACAGCCCGCGCCACGCCATCCGGTCAGAACGGCCACTTCCATCCGTTGATTTCCGGGCTGTCGACGCCGTGTTCGTAGGCGTAGTTGCGGCACTCGATCTGCATGTTGCGGAAACGCTCTTTGGCGTGCGCGCCGATGCGCTGCAAGCGGGGGGTGCGGTCGATCGCGTCGATTGCCAGGCTGAAGCGGTCGATCTCGTTGTTGATCGCCAGCTCCATCGGCGTGTTGATATTGCCTTTTTCCTTGTAACCGCGCACGTGCATGTTGTTGTGGTTGGTGCGGCGGTACGCCAGCCGGTGAATCAGCCACGGGTAGCCGTGGAAGTTGAAGATCACCGGCTTGTCGACGGTAAACAGCGAATCGAAGTCGCGGTCGGTCAATCCGTGCGGATGCTCCGTGCTGGGTTGCAGCTTGAACAGATCGACGACGTTGATGAAGCGGATCTTCACATCGGGAAATTCCTTGCGCAACAGAACCGTGGCGGCTAACGCTTCCTGCGTGGGAATATCGCCGGCAGAAGCCATCACCAGGTCCGGTTCGCCGCTCGAATCGGTGCTGGCCCATTCCCAGATGCCGATGCCCTTGGTGCAGTGCTGAATCGCGGCTTCCATATCCATATACTGCAAGTGCATCTGCTTGTCGGACACGATCACGTTGACGTAGTTTTCGCTTTTCAGGCAGTGCGCGGTGACCGAGAGTAAGGAATTCACGTCGGGCGGAAGATAGATGCGGGTGACGGTGGCGCTCTTGTTGACCACCACGTCGAGGAATCCGGGGTCCTGGTGAGTGAAACCGTTGTGGTCCTGCCGCCATACGGTGGACGTGATCAACAGGTTCAGGGAAGCCACGCGCTGGCGCCAGGACAAGTGATTCGAGATGGAAAGCCATTTGGCGTGCTGGTTGAACATCGAATCGATCACATGAACGAAGGCTTCATATGTCGAGAAGAAGCCGTGCCGCCCGGTCAGCGTGTAGCCCTCGAGCATTCCTTCCATGGTGTGTTCGCTGAGCATTTCCATCACCCGGCCGTCTGGCGCGAGCTCGGTACCATCGGCATCCTCGGGAAAGTATTCGGCGATCCAGAATTTCTTGCTGACCTGGTAAATGGCGTCCAGCTTGTTGGAGGTGTTCTCATCTGGGCCGAAGACGCGGAAGTTGTTCATGTTCATCTTCATCACGTCGCGCAGGAAAACGCCGAGCGGGCGCGTGTTTTCGGCTTCCGATTTTCCGGGCTGTTCGAGGCCGAACGCGTAGCTGCGGAAATCCGGCAGCCGCAAGGCGCGTTTGAGTATGCCTCCGTTGGCATGAGGGTTGGCGCTCATGCGGCGCGCTCCGGTTGGCGCCAGCTCTTTCAACGCCGGTAGCAGCTTGCCGGCGGCATCGAACAACTCTTCCGGCTTCTCGCTGCGCATCCATTTTTCGAGCACGGCCAGTTGGTCGGGGTTCTTCTTGACATCGGGCAGGGGAACCTGGTGCGCGCGCCAGGAGCCTTCCAGGCGATGTCCGCCCACTTCGAGCGGCGCGCCCCAGCCCTTGGGCGTTCGCATCACGATCATGGGCCAGCGCGGCCGCTCGGCCACGCCCGTGGAGCGCGCTTCCTGGCGCACGCGGCGGATTTCGTCGATGGCGTGCTCCACGGTGGCGGCCATGGCCTGATGCATCGAGTCCGGGTCCGATCCTTCTACGAAGTATGGCGTCCACCCATAGCCGCGCATCAGTTGCTCCAGCTCCAGGTGGCTGATGCGCGCCAGCAGCGTGGGATTGTTGATCTTGTAGCCGTTGAGGTGGAGGATGGGCAGTACCGCGCCGTCGCGAACGGGAGAGAGGAATTTGTTGATGTGCCAGGAGGTCGCCAGCGCGCCGGTTTCGGATTCGCCATCGCCCACCACCGCGGCGACGATGAGCTCCGGATTGTCGAACGCAGCGCCGCAAGCGTGAGACAGCACGTAGCCCAGCTCACCGCCTTCGTGGATCGAACCGGGAGTTTCCGGCGTGCAGTGGCTGCCGATCCCGCCGGGGAAGGAGAATTGCTTGAAGAACTCGCGCATCCCCTCTTCGTCCTCGCTCTTGTCGGGATAGATTTCCGAGTAGGTGCCTTCCAGGTAAACCGGCCCCAGCACACCCGGAGCGCCATGCCCCGGTCCGGCCATGAATATCATGTCCAGATCGTATTTCTTGATCAATCGATTCAAGTGAACATAGGCGAACGACAGGCCGGGACTCGAGCCCCAGTGCCCGAGCAGGCGGTTCTTGATGTGCTCCGGCCGCAGCGGCTCCTTCAGCAGCGGGTTCTCGACCAGATAGATCATCCCCAGGCTGAGGTAATTGCAGGCCCGCCAGTAGGCGTGGGTGCGGCGCAGGTCTTCGGCGTTCAGCGGCGTTCCCGAAATCGTGGATCGCGCTTCGCCGTAAGCGCTCAGATCGGACGCGGGCTTGGCTTCGGCTGCGACAGGTGGCATTTCGAGCTCCCCCTTTACAGCTTACCCCGCCCAAATGACGTTTCGGTTTCGAAAGTCGTGGCGCGGGCAGTCACAGGCGCTTGAGCATTTCCTTGGCCTCCTGAAAGCGGGGGAATTGCTTTTCGGCCTCGCGGAACTCGCGGGTGTGCACGCGGCGGCGGACGCCGGAATGGTTGACGGGAAACCGCAGGTGCAGCATCTCGTGGAACACCACATATTCGAGCGCGAGCGGCGGAACGGCCGGCTGATCGAAAATGCGGCTGATCACGATGGCGTTGTGCGACGGATCGAAGTGCCCGAGCATGCCGCGAGCAGGCCGGCGGCTCCAGCCCAACTGCGGCCGGCCCATCAAACCATCGAAGTGCTGCGCGTTGAGGCGCTCGAAAATCTCCTCCAGATTGTGATGCTGCCCGGCGGGCCCGGAAACGAATTTGCGCCCGCGGATCTGCCGCACCAGTTCCGCCTTGTGCCGGATGTCGCGCCGGTTCAGATACAGGCGGTAGCGGTGCGCGTACATGCGCGGCACCGGCTTTCGATAGAGCTTGCCGAGAAGGATGAATGCCAGCGCTTCGGTGACCGGGGCCGGGGCGCCGGCCAGCAGGTCGCTGATCCTCACCCGCAGGCAGCCGTCCCGCAGCGAAATGGAGCTATCCGCGTTGGCGAACTGGCAGAACTCGACGCGCAGGCTGGGCACAGGCGTGCGCGGCCGGAGTGCACGGAAAACGCGGGCGTAGATTTGCTCCGGCGTTTCGAAAAACAGAAGAGCGGGCAGGCTGTCGCTCTCGATCATGCTGTCTTCGCCCGGCATCGAGGCTCAGTGCGCCGAGTACTGCTGTTGCGGCTGGTTGAGAACCACGTCAATCGCCTTTTCGTCGTCGTACACGTCGAAGACATGGCCGTAGGTCTGATACCCCTTGGCGTTGACCTGAATCAGGATGCTGCCCTGTGGGATGGCCGGCACCTTGGCTATGCCATCCTGATTGGTGCGCATTTCGAAAGTCGTGCTGACGGCCTTGGAGTAGCGCTCGGCGGGGTGCTTGGCGTTGGCCTTCCAGCGAACAATGACCTCGGCGCGGTCGATGGCGTGGCCGCCCGGCGTTTTGACGGTGATCTCGAGCTCGGTCGTGGGGCCGGCCGCCCAGGCGATGGAAAGCGCGAGGCCGGCGAGCGAGGCAACCAGAACCAAAAGGCAAGCACTGCGATTCCGCATACCTTGATTATCGCCGATGCTACAATAGAGTTGTAGTACCCACCGTGCTTCTACGAGAAATGGGGGCGCAACGGATTCGACGGGATTGAATCGGGGTGGGGAGGCGTGCCGGGTTCCGAGCTCCCGTAAAACGATCGGAAAAACAGAACTGCCAATACGCAGTTTGCATACGCTGCCTAATTAGGTAGCCGCTCCAGCCGTCTGAGCCCGCGCGGCGGTCAGTGAGCGTCATTTTGCGGGATAGGCCAAAGGCTTCTGTCCGGAGCCGGCGGTCGAGATCTAATCGGACTGGGCTTTCGCCGCTCTCGCCGGTTTTGAAGCGGAGGCCGAGACTAATGAGCCGGATACGCACGTAGGCTCTTCATGTCGGGCTTTCTCGGACGGGGGTTCAACTCCCCCCGCCTCCACCATAATCTTTTCATTTGAAATCAGATATTTGGAGCCGGTCAAGGCTCCAAGTGAACTATACGTGGATAGGCGCGTGCTATGATCCAGCCATGTCCTCTATGGTGTACACGATTTCGAGAGGCGAGATCATTCCGGCCTCCGACCGTGACCACTTCTGGCCTGAAGGTGCAGCGGGGTTGGAATCTGCCCTCGAACACCACGGCTATTGCAGAGTGCCCGAGATCGAATTTGGCGCTGAGCACGCCCTCTCCGTTGCGGTCTACAGGGTCGATTCCCCTAAGACGGATCTCGGCGAGAAGTATCACTACGTAGGGCATTACAGTTTCGCCAATACCTTCGAAATCGTGTTGATTCCCCGTCTCGGGGACCTGAACGCATTTCTTTCTCAGACGGTCCCGCTGTGCGTGGCCCAGCTACAGCAATCAGAACACAATCAGCGTGTAGAGCGCGAACGCGAAGCACAGCGCTGAAGCGCCGTGTTTCTGGACAACTCGGAAACCGTCCAAGGAAACCTTCACCATTCTGCCGATCACGCCACCGGCACGCGATATTTACGAATGTTGGCGTCTGCCGTGGCAAGTGCCATGCCCTCAGTGCGCGCTTGCGCAATGAGCAGCCTGTCAAAAGGGTCACGGTGATGCATGGGAAGGGCGAGCAGTTCCGTGATGTGCGCCGGCAGCACGGGCAGCACCGGCCAGACTGTGCCAGCCAGAATTCGCGAGAGCACTTCCTCCACCGGCACGTCGAATGAGAGCTTCCCGCATTGGTACTTGATGGCGATTTCCCATGCGCTGACGACGCTCACGTGCACTTGGGCAGTGGCGGAAGTGATGGCCGCCCTCAGGCGGCGGGTCAGCGCGCGGTCGTCGTTGAGAGCCCAAATCAGCACATTGGTGTCGAGCAGGATCGGCCGCGTCATAGATACGGCCCGAACTCAGCGGGGATGGAGTCAAAATCGTCCGCCATGTGAAGCTTGCCCGCGAACGCACCGACCATGGCGGTGGATTTGTGGCTCGACAACCGGGTCAACCGCGCCACCGGCTTGCCGTTCCTGGCGATCAGGATCTCCTCCCCGGAGGCGGCCCGCTTCACCAGGCGTGAGAGGCTGCTCTTGGCGTCGTGCATATTGACGATGGTAGCCATGATCCTATATTAGCCCACTTTTTCGGGCTAGGATGTGTTGCGGCCAAAGGCCTCGGCTAATTCGGGCTAATTCGGGGACCGGTTTTCTCCAAACCGGGCTATCGTTTGCACCTGGGCAGGAAAATGGAAACACGTCACCGGTTTTGCGACCTGTCTCCGTATCTCCCAGACCAAGACCAACCGCGCTATCATTTGCACTTGGGCAGGAAAATGGAAACACGCATGTCACGGGTTTCCAGGTCTCGAAGAAGAAGCTGAGTTTACGATTGCCAAGTCCTAGGCCATGGCTCGCGCATGCGCTTCGGGACCGGGGCTACGCTCCTCTCGAATTGCGTGGCCACCTTGCGCTGCCAAGGTAAACAGATGCAGGAGAGAAACGCCATGAGAGACGTTGTACGGAAATGTGCGGCCCGAATGGTCCTTATTGTCCCGTTCGCCGCGTTTCTTTGCGGCCCCGTCCCAGGATTTGCCGGGACCATTCTGGGTACGGCGCAGGACTTCGCGGTGCTGGGCGCCTCGACGGTGACCAGTACCGACGCGACCGCTATCTACGGAGGTCTGGGTCTCTATTCGGGAACCTCGATCACGGGCTTCCCGCCGGGCACGGTGACTGGCGGGACCATACACACAACCGACGTGGTCGCGCAGCAGGCTCAGAGTGCTGCCGTCACCGCGTACGATACGCTAGCCGGCTTGCCGTTCGGCTACGACTATGCGGGTGTGGTCCTGGGTTCGGCGGGATACACCATACTCGTGCCGGGCGTGTATCACTTTGATACGTCGGCTCAATTGACAGGGACAGTCATCCTGGATTTCTCGAGCGACCCGACTGGGTCCTTCGTTTTCCAGATAGGAACCACGCTGACCACCGCCGCCGGCGCTGCTGTTGACGTCATCAACGGCGGTCCGCTGAGCAGCGTGTACTGGCAGGTCGGCACCTCCGCGATTCTAGGTGCGTCCACTTCTTTCGCGGGAAACATCCTCGCAGATCAGAGCATCACCATGAATGCCGCCGCGGACATTCTGAGCGGCAGGGCCATCGCGCTAACCGGTGCCGTGACGCTGAGTGGCAGTGAAATATCCGACAACAGCGCCCTCCAGGACTTCGGTTCCGGCCGCTCCGACTTCGGCAGCCTCGGCTTCAGCGGCGGCAGCGGTAGCGGCGGCGGCGCGGTTCCCGAGCCCGGGACGTTTGCGCTGTTTGGTGCGAGCCTTGGAACATGCCTTCTATTGCTCCGGAAGGTGTGAAGCAATCCACTTTAGGCCAACCTGGACACCGGGCGGGAAGCAACATTTCCCTCAGGATGGTTGGACGGCATCGAAGCGGCGGTTACGCCACCTGATCTCATTGTTCATCCAATTATTCGCCTCGTAATCGCGCGGCTTCGACGAACCAACCGATTTAACAGGCTGACGTGATGGACGTCTGAACCGGTTGGAAAACCCCGCAAATACTGTCTTCTCATTCCGCTATCGCAGCTAATGCAGTAAGACGGGATGCCTGTTCCGGAGGCGAATGCCCGGCGTAATCGCCGAAACTCCTGGCCGTTCCATACCTCCATAAGAGAGTTCCCGTTCATGGAGCGAATTGGCTCGTGAAAATACGGACAGACCTTAACGTCGCCGTTGGCCTTCAGCTCGAATCGCTGCCAGGGAACTGTGCAGAATACCGGAGCTTTCGATTCGAACTGCTCCTCGCTTGGTTCCAGACGCAAGCCGATGGAAGGATCGAAGGCGGTTGCATAATACGAGCCGTAATCCCGTATTATCTCCGCTCTCATTCGCTCCAACTCCGCGAGGTCTTCTTCTGTCAATGCGAGCAGAGCACGGCCGGGATTGAGTGGGTATTCCGTATTGATGAACCAGAAAGAGAAGTTGTATCTCTTCGCGAATTCCGCCAACGTAGGAAGCTGACGAAAATTCTGCTTTGAGATTACAGTCGCAAGGTGCAGGCGCGGTTTCCTCGCCTTCGCGCGGCAACGCAGGGCCGCAATGCCTTCCAGATTGGCAACGAGTTGGTCGAAGCTCCCGCCCCGGCGCATCGCTTCATATAGCTCTTTGGTGGCCGCGTCGATAGAGAGCTGAATGTACCCGATGCCCGCCGCCGAATACCGGCTGTAGACTTCAGGCGTCAAGAGCTTTCCGTTGGTTGAAAACCCGAGTACGCAGGTGGGATTTTCTTTATAGATGCGCTCAATCATGGCCAGGTGGCGGGGAATATCCAGCAGGACTTCTCCATCGCCGAACAGGTAGACTTCCAGCGCCGCTTTCATGGAGGGAACAACAGCCTGAAACAATTCCAAACTCAGATCAGCAGGCTGTCTGCCAGTGCGTGACTGGGAGCAATGCACGCACTTGAAATTGCACCTGGAGGTCGGCTCTATAACGAAGAGCAAAGGAGCGTTAGACGTAAATCCGTCCAGGCGAGGTGAGTTGATTTCTCGATGAAATGACCGAACGTTAGCGAGCTTCGCACCGAAGAAGTGAGCCAGAATCTCCGTTTGGTTTCCTGCTTGCCCTCAATTGTAGCTCTAACCATCCTTTATCCCGCTGCCCTGGCCAACTGCCTGTGTAACTTCTGCACGGGCAACATGGAGACGAGATGATGCGGCCTATACGGCGTAACCACGAAAATTGGACCTGTGTTTTGATAGCGCAGCTCGGCATCCGTCAAAAACGCGGAGAGGGCCTCGTCGCTTGTCCCGGTCTGATCAATGGCATCTTCGGCTCGGGCGAGGAACGCCACATCGCGGCTTGGAAGAGCAAGAACGTGGCTAGTTCGGGGATAGGCCGGTTTCCCCCGAACCGGGCTATCGTTTGCACCTGGGCAGGATGATGGAAACACAGGCTGGAAGCTGTGAAATAACCGATTTTTCGGTAGCTTTGCACAACGTAAACGACTGAAATCATTTAGTGGCGAAAGTGGTTTTGCCGATTATTTCGCAGCTTCCTGTCCCCGTATCCCCGTATCTGCTGTCAAAGGCCTCGGCTAATTCGGGGGGGAACCGGGCAATTGGTGGGGATCAAATGCGAAAACTCTTATCGCAATTCGGAGTTTCGCCTGTCCCCGTATCACTTGCCCCGTATCACTTAACCCGGCCGATTCGGAACCGCCTCGCTGAGAGGAAGCATTAGTGCAACGGTATGCGGAACAGGTTGCCCACGAAATCCGATTTTGCGAATGCGTAGGTCTCTGGGGTAGGTCCGGGAACAACCTGGCTTTGCCGGATCACTCGAACGCCCGGCATATCATCGCTCGCATTGACGCCAAGCCCCCCTTCGGGTAAGGCCGGCAGCCCTTGGCCGCGAGGAATGGGTAAGACCAGAGTTGTGCCCGCCGCAGTCGGGTTGATACTCGCTGTCACGTATAGGAATGCCCCGTCCGGAGACCACATCGCCCGGCAGGGGCTAGGGCAAATGACCTTCCAGGTTCGATCCTGTAGCGACACCGCGACAGTGCCCCGTCTAGGCCCGCCGATGCCCGACGCCACCACCCAGGCGCCGCCTGGGGATACGTCACCTTTTCCGACGATGGTTTGGTCCAGAACACGCGCCATCCCCCCACCATCCGTCTTGATGCGGGCAAGGTGGTTCGCTTCCGATCCCACCTGCCGGAAGAACAGTTCGCCCGGCGCCCCGAAGCTGACCGAGTCTCCTCCGCGCACCACTTGACGGGGCGGCGCGCTCGCGTCCAGGGGAGCCACGAAGATTAGATTCTCCTTGCCGGTCCGTGACGTGAACGCCACCTCTTGTGCGTCCGGCGAGATGTCGAAATCCACCATTGAGACGCCCGCCAGAGAAGGGTTCGCCTTCCCGGAAGCCAGCTCCGTGGACCACAGGTCGCTTTGATTCGATCCATTCTTCCGCAGCAAATAGTAAACCCGCTTGCCGTCTGCGGTGATTTTCGGGTTGGAGGCCGATCCCTCCGGAGAGATGGGACGCTCGCCCGAGCCATCGTGAAGCCACACAGAATTCTTGCGAATGCCCACCGACGCAATCAGCGACTTCCCGTCTGGCGCAATCGCCAGTCCTTCCTCCTCGCCCGGTCCGAATGTGATCTGCTCCGCGGCGCCATCGGGAGATCGCTCGCGCCACAGGTGAGTTGCGCCGTTCACCGCCGCGTTGAAGTACATCCACTTGCCATCTGGCGACCAGCCGGCCGCAATACAAGCACCGTCAGGACCAACTTGCCGGCCCTTGGAGCCTCCCTCCGCCGGGAGCAAGCGGCACGGCAGCCAGGCAGCGGTGCCATCCATTTCGACAACCAGAATGGTCTTCCGATCCGGCGAGAGGTAGGAATAGTGGGCCATGGCGCGCACGTGGTCGGGGAAATAAACTGCGCGCTCGCCGGCGCGGCTCTCCTGAGAAGTCACGATGCCCATGTGCAATGCCGTGCCGGCCATCACCTCCGAAAAGAGAACCCGCCCATCGCCGATCCAGGTCAGGCCCGCCGCGTTCTTCATCAATCGCGTGGGCGAGCCGCCAGTGACCGGCACGGTCCAGGTGTCCCAGGAGCCGTCTGCGATCGCGGTATAGGCGACGCGCGATCCGTCAGGAGTGAAGATCGGGTTGTATTTCGGGCTCGGATCGTTGGTGATCTCGGTCGACTGGCCATCCGGAAGCAGCTTCACGTAGATCTGGCCGTAGGTCAGGAAGGGCGCTCCGGACCGGAAGAACGTCACGATCCGGCCGTCGGGGGAAAGCGCTGGCGCCGCCGCGGAATCGCTGAAATCGGTGAGTTGCACGTACTCGGATGGCGAGGTGACCGGCCGCTTGTGGACGCCAAAGTACCAGCCAACCAAGCCCGCCATCAGCGTAGCCGCTGCCCCAGCGGCGGCGAGTCCCTTCCAGTTCCGTGGACGCGGGTGCCGATTCACCTCCGGTGCGTCGAGCGATTTCAGGACCCTCCCGGCCCGCAGCAGGTCCGCACGCATGTCGGCGGCGCTTTGATAGCGCGCCTGCGGGTCCTTCTCGATCGCTCGCTCGATCGCCTGTTCGATCTCGGGCAACAAACCGCGCCTCAATTCCCGGGCGGGCCGGGGCGCGCGGGTCAGCACGGCCTCGATCTTGCCGGCAAGGCCCTCGCCGGCAAATGGCAGTGTTCCGGTGGCCATCTCATAGAGGACCACTCCGCAAGCGAAAATGTCCGATCGCGCATCGACAGTCTGGCCGCGAGCCTGTTCGGGAGCCATGTAGGAAATCGTTCCCACGGTGGCTCCGGGAGCCGTCAGGCTATCCATCGGCAAGGCGCACGGGACCAGTTCGGCCCCGGCCGACTTAGCCAGACCGAAATCCAGAATCTTCACCGGTCCCTGCCGAGTGAGAAAGACATTGGCGGGCTTGACGTCGCGATGCACGATGCCGGCACCGTGCGCCGCTTCGAGCGCCTCCAAAACGGGAATCATGATGGCCAGTAACTGGTCGTTGGACAACGGCCGCTCGGCGATCAGTTCCTTTAACGTCTGCCCTTCCATCAGCTCCATGACGAGAAACGGCTGGCCCTCGTGTTCCCCAATGTCGTAAACCGTGCAAACGTTGGGATGATTCAATGTGGAGATGGCCTGCGCCTCGCGCCGGAACCGCTCCAGTGTGGATTGATTCACAGCCATGGCTCCGGAGAGGAATTTCAAAGCCACGGGGCGGCCCAGGCGGTTGTCTCGCGCCCGGTAGACTTCTCCCATTCCCCCCTTTCCCAACGGCCCCTCGATCCGATAGGGTCCCACGGCCGCACCAGGCAGAAGCATCGTCTCCGTGGGGTCCTGGCCGGCTGGCGATGGCGCTGCCTGGCGATCCGCAGCGTCAAACGCGCCGGAGCTCGCCTGATTCAGCAGTGCCTCGACCGCCCGCCGCATGTCGTCATCGCCGCCGCATCGGCCGGCCAGAAAGATCTCGCGTCTTTCGGCGGGCACCTGCCATGCCGCGTGGAAGAGTTTCTCGATCTGCTCCCAGCGTTCCCTGTCCATGGAGTGAAAGCCGCTCCTTTTCCCTCGGGTGCGTTCGTCTCAATCCAGTATAGTGGGTGATTCCAGGGGCCTAAGGCCCGGTGCAGTTGTTCCAGGGCTCCTCGTCTCAGAAAAGTGGAAACGCGTAGCCTGGCAGCGGTTTGGTAAAAGATGGAGCGGGAGACGGGGCCCGAACCCGCGACGTCTCTTCGCGGCGCCCTGTCCGATGTTCCCCCATTTTGCGGAGAGAGATATGTTTGCGGCGACGATTCCATCCGATGTAAAATCGGGAGGTAGATACCCTCCCCCGAGGCGGTAAAGCATTCGGTACAATTGTTGTTTTATGCAACGCAACGGGGAAAAACCGATTGGCGTGGACCTCTTCGCCGGCGCGGGCGGTCTATCGCTCGGATTTGAGCAGGCCGGTTTCCACCTTGCCGCCGCGGTTGAGTACGATCCGATCCACGCCGCGACGCATGAATACAATTTCCCGAACTGCTCGACAATCTGCCGCAGCGTAGCCGACATCGACGGCGACTATATTCGCGCGCATTCCAAGATCGGGAAAGCCGACGTTGACGTGGTTTTCGGGGGCGCCCCATGCCAGGGGTTCAGCATGATCGGAAAACGCGCTCTGGACGATCCGCGCAATGGCCTTGTGTACCACTTCGTCAGGATCGTTTCCGAGCTGAGGCCAAAGTATTTCATCTTCGAAAATGTACGCGGCCTGACTGTTGGCGAGCACAAGAAGTTTCTTTCCGAGATCATCGTGGAGTTCAAGGCGAAGGGCTACAAGGTCCAGGAGGACTACCGGGTCCTCAACGCCGTCAACTTCGGCGTCCCCCAGGACCGCCAGCGCCTTTTCCTTATGGGCGCGCGGAGGGGGCAGCGCCTCCCCGAATACCCCAGCCAGACACACGCACTACCGGGTGCCAATCTCGATCTCGGCTTTACAGAAACAACGCCCACAGTCTGGGAGGCGCTCGGCGATTTGCCCGAGGCAGACGATTACGAGGAATTGCTCAAACGGGATTGGGTTGAGGCCGACTTCGCCAAGCCCAGCCCCTACGCCAAATCCCTAAGATTCGGCAGCGGAAAATCCCGCTATCTTCTCACATCAAGTCGACGCACCATCCACACACCTCTTTCAAAAAAGCGATTCAGGGACACAGGGCCCGGTGAAACCGAACCCGTCAGCCGTTTCCTCAAGCTCGATCCCGACGGCGTATGCAATACGATCCGCGCAGGCACCGCGAGTGATCGAGGCGCTTTCACTTCGCCGCGCCCGATTCATCCATTCTCTCCAAGGTGTATAACCGTCAGGGAGGCCGCTCGGCTGCATTCATACCCGGATTGGTTCCGGTTCCACGTCACCAAGTGGCATGGATTCCGGCAGGTCGGAAACTCCGTCCCGCCACTTCTCGGGGAAGCGGTTGCGTCGAAGATCATGGAGCAGGTCGGCCGGAAGAGCGAAAGCGAAGGGCCTCGCACCCTTGGCGATTCGCTTCTTCTCGAATTCAACATGTCCGACGCGGCCGCGCGCTATGGTGTAGCCGCAAACGTCATTCCCCATCGCATCAGGAAAGGCGAGGCGGAAAAGACGAATGTCTAAGACTAAGCCAGCCCCGGAGGCCCAGAAGGAAACAATCTATCGCACAGTTGTTTTGGGCCTCTTCGAGAAACACTACAAAGGAAAAGGGGAATCGTTCGATTTCGCGCAGAGCGAGTATGACGCAATTTGCAGGGACAAGGGCGTTCCGCAAATCGGCAACAAACCGGATCTCGTATATCAGTATCGATTTCGCCGCCCACTTCCACCTGAGATTGAAGCCGAACAACCAAAGGGAAGGAAATGGGTAATCGAACTTGCGGGCAAGGGGAAATACAGATTTGCGTTACGCAAGCTGAAGTGGATAACACCAACTGAAGGCCTCGTCGAGATCAAGGTGCCTGACCAGACACCCGAGATCATCAAACAGTATGCCAGAACCGATGAACAGGCGCTTCTGGCGCGTGTGCGGTACAACCGACTCATTGACGTCTTCCTGGGCATTACTACCTGTTCGCTGCAAAACCATCTCCGAGCTACCGTCAGGGCGCTCAAAAGCAGCCAAATCGAGATCGACGAGCTGTACATTGGTCTGAACTCAACGGGTACGCATTTCGTCATACCGGTGCAAGCCAAAGCCGGTGCGGATAACATCGCAGCCGTTCAGGCTCGTCAGGATCTGCTCTATTGCGCAGAGCAATTCCCGCATGCCACGTGCAAAGCAGTCAGCGCCCAGTTTGTGGACACCCGCGACGAAGAGAAGAACTACATCGTTCTGTTCGAGGTTGCGCTCGAAGGCCCCGAAGAAGTGGTTTTGGTCCGCGAACGTCGGTATCGTCTCGTTAACCGCAAGGAAATTACCACAGCCGATCTGGATTTCTATAAAACGCTACGCGATGATCAACCAATGTGACCTCGATCATGCGTGGAGGCCTAAGTGTCTCCGTCAGGCGGTAAAACTGTGGACCTCGGTGAACACCCAAAACCG
>PLOR01000014.1:46060-53232 GCA_003142185.1 Bryobacterales bacterium | reverse complement strand
TCATTCTTGGATGAGAATATGCTCAACAGTCGCCACTGTCGCGGTGGCGGCTGGTCCTGGCATCGCCAACCTGAGCATCGGCTCTGGCACCGCGCGACACCGAGAATTGGGCACTGAATGAGGCTGGCTAGTCCCTGGTCGGTCCTGTTCTTCATTTCATTCTTTATTTGATTCTCATTCCTACATGATTTTCTGTCACGCCAGCTGGCTCGGCGTTACAATAACTAATCTGCGTACAGCCAATCGATCGTTCGGAGGAACCGATCTAGTGACTATCGTCCGCGCCACCCGCCAACTGCCGGCCGGGCTGTGGGCGCTGTTGTGCGCTGGCTTGCTTGTCCCGAGCCTGATCTGGGTCGCCGAAGATCGTACGGTGTGGCCATGGGATCAGGCATGGTACGGGGAGGTGTCGGCGGATCTCTGGTTCTGGATGGGGCATTCCTTGCGGCGATGGGTTGGGGAGTTGGCCGACGGCCTGTCCCTGAAACCTCCGGGCGTGGTGTGGCTGGGGCAACTCTTCGTCCCGTTGCGACACATCTTCGGATCGGTGGAAGTGTCGCTGCTCGTCTCGATTCTGGTGACACAATTCGTACTACTGGCGATTCTGTTTCGCATCGGCCGCCGGCTGTCGATGGGTTCCAGCCTGGCCGCCGTTGCCGGCGTCACGCTGGCGGCGGGCACGTCGCTGTTTGCCGGACTTTCCCATCAATTCTTCGCGGAACCGTTACAAGCTGCCGCGGTGGCCTGGGTCTATTATGTGGCGATCGAGGCCCCCGGTTGGAGCAGCCTCCGCATTCTGGCGCAGCTTGCGTTGGCGATGGTGGTAGGTGTTCTGGCGAAAGCCGATACGCCGTTGTACTGCGTGCTGCCTTGCCTTTACGCGGCAGGTCTGATCTGGCGGAAGAAACTGTCGCGGGCGGAATTCTCCGCCTGCTGGAAGTCCCACGGTTTTCGGGTCCAGGCCGTTCTTCTCGGATTGCTGACCGTTGCCACCGCTATCTGGTATTACAGGAATGTGAGAGCGGTGTGGCAGCACATCCGTGACGCATCTTCGGACGCAGTTGCCCTCAACTACGGCAGCCGAGATACCTGGATGCACAAACTCGTCCAGTGGTGGGGATTGCTCTACGACTCTTTTCTCTCGCCTTATCTTGGTTGGGTGTTCCTTGCGGTGCTGGCGGGAGCGGGCCTGTTTGGAATCTTGCGTCTCCGGCAGCGCCGTGAGAAAGCGCGCATTGAACCCGTATCCATATTAAGTGCGCTGCAAATCCTGCTGCTGCTCTGGGTGTTGTCCACAACCATCACTCTGGAGCCGAGATTCCTGTTCGCTATCCTCCCGAGCATGGCAATCATGTTCATGCAGCTTTGCGCTTTTCTGCCGGTAAGGTTACTGGCCGCCGTCGTGGTGGCTTGTGGCGCTCAGTGGGCGGCCGTTAACGCAGAGTCCCTGGCGATCACGGGGCGCCTCAGCCATCAATCCCAGTGGCTGGTCACGCCGGAGTTCGATCGTTCTCACTACGACGACCTCACCCGGGTAGTGAGCCTGACTTCGAATGCGTCCGAGCGTTATGACATCGTCGCGGTGGAAAGTCCGTGGATGAATGCTAACACAGCCGCCTTTTTTGCCGCCAAGAATCGTCTGCAGACAGGCGTGCGGAGCTACTACACTTCGCTTGGCTATGCCGAATCCGACTTTGGGGCGGCCATGCGGCGCATAGAAGAGTTTCGCCCCCGCTACGTCATCACGGTTGCCGAGCCGTTTCAGGCTGGCCTGCCCGGCTTCCTGAATGTCGTATCGTTGCCGGTTTTGTACGACCTGCGAAGCGACGATCGTTTCAGTCAGGTTCCTTTTGCGAGTCACAGCGGTGTTCTGGTGTTCCGATTCAAGAATGGCTTCCCTGCTGGAGCCGCTGCTGGGAGTGGGTTTTGACGAACGCCGGCCAGCGCGGCGGCGATGCCCCGTTGGCGACGATAGTCCTTCCATGCGGGCCCGACATCGAAGCGGCTGAACTGTCGCTTCGATCGATTCGAGCGCAAACGATTCAGTCATTTGAGATTCTGGTTGTCAACCTCGGATGTCCGGAGGTTTCTTTCGCCACGCTGACCGGCCAGGGCGGCGGTGAGCGGATCGAGGCGATCGGCATTGGCGATGGCATTGGCTGCGCCTGGAACGCTGCTGCCGCGCGGTCTCCGGCACGCTACATCTGCTTTCTCCAGCCTGGCGATCAGATCGAGGAAACCTACCTGGAGAAATGTCTTTTCTATCTCGAATTGGCCTCCCTCGATGTTTGCGGGAGTTGGCAACTGCATGGTGCCGAGCTGCACAGGACCGGGCCATTTTTCTTACGCGCTTTGCTGGCGCGGAATGTCAGCGGATCAGCCGTGATCCGAAGAGAAACCCTGATTCGGGCCGGCGGCTTCGACTGCACCATCGCGCCTCCCTTTCTGATCTGGGACCTTTGGATCCGGATGGCGGAGCACGGCGCCCGGGGTCACCTGTTCCCCGAGCCGCTCGTCCGTAATTCGGAGGAAGCCGGCGACGATCCGCACGACGCCGCATTCGTGCGCCAAAAACACAGCCATCTTGTGAGGAACGCCAGTCTGGTGCAGCGTCTCGACGCCATTCGAGCAAAGATGCCACCCCTGATCAGTTACGGTGGACTGTTGGAGGCAGCGCACCAAGCGGATCCTCCCGGCATCCTTGTCGCGATGCCGTTCCTTGACATGGGTGGGGCGGAAAGAGCCATGGCAGGACTCGCGCGCGAGCTGACACGGCGCGGGTTTCGCGTTTTTCTGGTTACGACTGACGCACCTCCCCAGGGCTGCAGCGACACGAGTCATTGGTTTTGCGACAACGTCGCCGGCCTCTATCACCTCCCGCAATTCCTCGCTCCCACGTTGCGGCCGACCTTCTTTTCTTATCTGATACAGCGGCACTCAATCCGGGTGACGTTGCAGGTAGGATCCGCAGCGGTGTATCGGTGGCTGCCACGGTTGAAGAAGCTGTTTACCGAACTGGCCGTGGTCGACGTCTTGTTCAATCCCGTGGGGCATGTTGACAGCTACTCGAAGAGCCGGAACCTAATCGACCATGTCGTTGTGGAACACGAAGGCATGGCGGCATGGCTCGTGGAGCACGGGGAGCGAAGAAGCAGGATCTCCGTGATTCCGAATGCAGTCGATGTCGACCGGTTCGGTCCGCGTCCGCCCAGGGACTGGCGTACAGGAGGGTCGCGGCGCGAAGGCACCTTCGTTGTCGGGTTCTTCGGACGACTGGCCGAAGAAAAAGCTCCCGACACGTTTGTGCGCATCGCAGCTCGCTTCAAGCGCCGCCCTACTTTTCAGTTCTTGATTTGTGGGGCGGGACCCATGGAAACCTCGCTCCGTTCTTTGCGCCAAGAATGCGGACTGGAGGAAACGGTCCATTTTCTGGGTTTTGTCGAAACAAGCGACTATCTCCCTTGCTGCCACGTTACGGTCGTTTGCTCACGGCTTGACGGTCGTCCCAACATCGTCCTGGAAAGTCTGGCGATGGGCATTCCGGTCGTGGCGAGCCGTGTTGGCGGCATACCGGAGATGGCGCCTGAAGGCCAGGGCGCCAGGCTCTGCGAGCCGGATGACGTGGAGGGATTCTGCGCCGCGATCGAAGGCTTGGCTTCCGATCCGGAAGGTTATTTGCAATTAGCCGCTGCCGGCCGGCGCTGGGCGGAAGAGCACCATTCATTCGCAGGTGCGGCGGCCCAGTACGCCACCCTGTTTCACAAACTCATGGAGGAGCGCTCCTCGCCCGCCAAGTCCGCGGAGGATGAGGCCGCGATCGCCACGGCAATGCTGCCCGCCAGCCGCCCGTATCAGTCGCTGCCAAAAGGGCCACTGCGCGCTTCTCTCTGCGTCATCCGAACCGCCCTGTCCTGGTCCAACATGCCGGGCACCATGCGGACTGTCTGGCAATACAGCGTGCTCAGGCGCAATCGCACCACTGCCCGTGAGTTTCAGGAGTTCTTCGATGCCGATTATTATGCTCTACATTACCCGGACGTGAAGGCCGCTGGAATTCCCCTGCCGTGGCACTATCTCTTCGCCGGCTTTCGAGAAGGCTGTAATCCATCTCCAGTGTTTAACACGGATTACTATCTTGGAAATTACCCCGACGTTGCGGCCACAGGCGTCAATCCGCTGGTTCATTACCTGAGATGGGGGCGTGCCGAGGGTCGCGGCTGCTGGAAACCCCCGGTACACCGCTGGTTACGCAAGGCGAATGAGGACCGCTCAGCGCGAGTCGCCGTAGTCTCAAGGCCGGTTGCATCGATCTCCGTGGTGATTCCCACGAAGAATGCCGGGGCCGAATTTGGTCAGACTCTGGCTGCCCTTCGCAGACAGGCTCACTCACTCGAAATCGTCGTCGTGGATTCCGGCTCTTCGGATCAGACGCTGGATTTAGCGCGCGAACACGGCGCGCGGGTCATTTCGATAGCTCCCGAGTCGTTCAACCACGGCGAGACCCGTAATTTGGGAATCCGGCACACCGAGGGGCAATTCTGCATCATGCTCGTGCAGGACGCGTTACCGCTAGGTGATTCCTGGTTGGAAGAGATGCTTTCTCCGTTTGCCGACGAGCGGGTTGTCGGTGTCACTGCGCGGCAGGTGCCGCGCCCCGACAGCGATCCCGTGGCCCGGTGGCAGTGCGAATACAGGAATCGCCTTCTGGGCGAGGCGGCGCGGGTTCAGGAGTTGCAGAGTTGGCAGCACTTTGAAACGCTCGATTTTCAAGAGCGGCTTCGCCTGGCGAGCTTCGACAACGTCTTTTCGGCTCTGCGCCGGGATTTCTGGGAGCAGTGCCCTTTCCGCGCAATGTCCTTCGCCGAAGATCTCGACTGGGGCGTGCGGGCACTTGCCGCCGGCCGGCGGCTGGTGTACAAGCCATCGGTTTGCGTCATGCATTCCCATACCCGGGCCGCCGTCTATCATCTGCGCCGCAGTTATGTTTCGGGCCGGATCGTACCCCAGATCCTCCACCTTGCGCCGGTCGAAACTGGCGCTCGAAACGATGAGGAGTTTCTCGGCCTGATCGGATCTCTGTGTGGCGAAGCCCGTGCAATTCTTTCGGAAGACGGGGACTGGGCCGAATTCTTCAGATCCTACGATGTTGCGCCGAGCCTGCTGGAATCGTTCTTGGCTGCCGCCGGCCGTACGCCGAATCGGCCACGGCACCAAATGAATGAAGCCCGCGAGAATTTCTACTTCGTTCTCGAACAACTCCTCGGCCCCGATTTCGCTTCTGTGCCGCGGGCAGAGGCAGGTTCCATTGTCGTCAAAGCGTTGGCCGAAGCGGTCGGCGCATATGCCGCCGCGTATCATAATTGGTGTGAGGCGCGACGCTGTGTCTCCAATGGTATGCGCAGCCTCGCTGCTGAGCTGTCCAAGGGGGTGTGAGTGTCGAACCTGCGTAAGGGCAACGGCAAGACGGACGCGTTCGAGTCGCTCGACGAAATTTGTCAATTGCTCCAAACCCACCCCGATTTCCGGGAGGTGCCCGCTACTCGGGTCGCGAGGAAGAGCCTAGCCGCTTTGGCGATCGGCCGCTGGATCAAGAATGTGAGGCTGTGGAGCTTTGGCGCCGAGTTCGCCCGGTCCCTCACGATCTGCCACTTTCAGATCCGCCAGGACCAGCCCCGCGTGCTGGCAATGGATCTCCGTTGGCACGTCGAGAAACTCTTGGACGATTGGTGTGTGTTTGTTCACTTTGTGGACGACAGCGGCGAAATCCGCTTTCAGGGAGACTACCCTTTGAAAGGCGTGATTCCGGATCCTCTGGGATTTGTCTACTCGCACCGGCTGGTGGCGGTTCCCGCCGACGTTCCTCGTGGCAGTTACCACGTCCGGCTCGGCGTGTGGTCACCTACCGCTGTCTCCCACCTGGAACTGACACGATTTCGAGGATGCCAACGAGGCTCGGCCGGCGCGTGGCACAACGCGGTCATGATTGCCACCGTAACCGTATAACCCGCTGAACCCTGCCAGCCAATTGAGAAGCCGGCTTACCGGCGGATGTTATGATATGAGCGGTGCATGACCTCGCCCAACCAGATGGCGGATCCCTTCGTTTCCACCCCTGATCGTCGAACGCAGCTTGTTTCGTTCGATTTGTATGAGCGCTACTCCCTAGCGGCTCAATTCGTCAGCGCACTTCGCGGCGCTTCCCCTTACGCGGTTCTCGATGTCGGCGGCCATTCAGACGTGCTGTGGCCCGGGTTTGGATCTTTGGCGTCTGCCTTCATTCCGGATGTCAAGACGTTTGTGATCGACCTTCACCGTGAACCCGGCCTCAAAGACTATGCTGTCGGTTCGGCGCTCTCACTTCCGTTCTCGGATCGCAGCTTCGAATTCGTTCTGGCCGCGGACACCCTGGAGCATATAGCGGCAGCCGATAGGCAAAGCTTTCTGCATGAACTGTTACGGGTGGCGCGCGGCGCCGTTCTGTTGAGTTTCCCATTTCGCACTCCCTTGAACGAGGCCTGCGAGCGACTGGTCTACCGGTATATCCAGATGCGAAAACAGGTCGAATTACCGGCTTTACGCGAGCACCTGGAACTGGGTCTGCCGGAGATCGAAACGGTCCGCCAATGGGTCGAGGAAACAGGACTCGCTTTCCGGATCTGGAACCACGGCAATACCATGCTCTGGCTCCGCATGATGCTGACCAAGAATCACCTCTGGGCGCAGGGGGCGCCAGAGTTTGGGCAGGAACTGGACGCCATATTTAACGTCTCCTTTGCTGCCGGGGATTATCGGGAACCTTGCTACCGAGCCTTCGTGGCAGTGTCCAAGGAGCCCGGCAATGACGCAGTCATCCTGAACGGCATCGACGGATTTCGGCCCGGTCGACTCCGCGCGGAGGACCACGACGCACTCTTCGACCTGTGCGGCAAGATCATGGAGAGCACGTCGTCTTTGGAGGTGGAGCGCCGTACGCAACATTCGATCAATATCATTGAAGCCCTTGGGCGTAGTTTGGAAGGGCAAGCGGAGCGCGATAAGGGGCACTACGAGTGCCTGATCGAGGAGCAACGGCAGCGCGCGGACGCGGAGAACCGGCTGCGGGAAGCGGCATCGCAGTTGGCGCACCACAAGAATCTGTCGGAGGAGCAACGGCAGCGGGCCCAGGACGCGGA
>PLOR01000014.1:45821-46007 GCA_003142185.1 Bryobacterales bacterium | reverse complement strand
ACGCGGAGAACCGGCTGGAGGAAGCGGCGTCGCAGTTGGCGCACCACAAGAATCTGTCGGAGGAACTGGGGCAGCGAGCCCAGGACGCGGAGAACCGACTGGCGGAAACGTCGTCGCAGTTGGCGCACCACAAGAATCTGTCGGAGGAGCAGGGGCAGCGGGCTCAGGACGCGGAGAACCGGCTGG
>PLOR01000014.1:0-45699 GCA_003142185.1 Bryobacterales bacterium | reverse complement strand
TCGCAGTTAGCGCACCACAAGAACCTAACGGAGGAGCAGCGGCAGCGGGCCCAGGATGCGGAGAACCGGCTGGCGGAAGCGGCGTCGCAGGCGGGGCACTACAAGGACCTGTCGGAGGAGCAACAGCGGCGGGCCGAGGGGGCGGAGAGCCGACTGCAGGAAGTCACGTCGCACCCGCTCCGCTTTGCCCTTAGTACCATTGGTTCTAGGCCGCGAGTTTAATCTCGGCAACGTTTCCCGACTTAGTCTCCCGTCCGCCAGTTCAGCCTCAACCGATTGATTCTATGTAACTTATATGCTCATTACAACGAGCCAGGCCCACCCTGTTCTTTAGCGATGCTGCTCAAGGGTACTGTGTAGTTTGAAACAGACAGCATTGCTTCTCCGATTGAGACCCAGACGGGGGTCACCAAAAGTACTTGACGCCCGATCAGGTTTTCGGCTAACCTACAGAAGCATCCCAAAGTGGGTGCTGTGCGTGCATAGATATTTATCTTTGAGGAAAAAACGGAGGATTGGAATGCGAACGAGTTTTGGAATTGCGTTATTGGTAGCGCTTTTTGTTGTGACGTCTGGAGCTTGGGCCGGCACGGTGCCGGTTACGGTGCCGAACAATTCGTTTGAGAGTCCGTCGTGTGTCACGGCAGGGACCAGTTGCACTCCTGCCAGTTGGACCATTGTTGGTTCTGCCAATCAATGGTTACCGACGGCCGGCCAGTATAATAGCATCCCGGATGGCTCGCAGGTGGCATGGGCCAACACTGGCGGCGTTCTCGAACAGGTTTTGACGACCGATCTGGCTGCGAACACGACTTATGTGCTGTCGGTGGATGTGGGTCTTCGCAATAACGAGGTCAACACCTTCGGGGGTATCGTCGACCTGTATGCGGGTACGACTCTCATAGGTACGGCCACAGGTGCGACCCCGACTTTCGGGAACTGGGTAGACTGGACATTGACCGTCAATTCGGCGAGCTGGGGCGCGGAGGTTGGCGAACCGCTGGAGATCTATCTGTCTTCGTCCACAAATCAGACCAGTTTCGACGACGTTACGCTCAATGCAACTTCGAGCGTGCCCGAGCCGGCGATGTTCGCGCTGGTGGGTGCAGGGCTGCTCGGTCTGGTGACCCGCCGCCGCTTCGCGAAGTAAGGTTTGGTCGCAACAGTCTTCCGTTTTACGCCATGGCCCGATCCCTGCGGGGAGTCGGGCCATGTGTTTATGTGCCTCCATTTTCGGTTCTCTTCCCCGGCGCGAAGCATGAAACAATAGGCAAAGCGCCGCTCCTTCGGCTCAAGCCATGAATGTTCGCAAAGCCGTCATCACCGCCGCCGGTGTTCACCAGCGTGCGCTGCCGTTGCAGATGCTGATCGACCGCGACGGGATCGAGAAACCAATCCTCCGCATTTTGCTGGAAGAGGTATTCGCAGCGCCGATTGAGGAGGCGTGCCTGATCGTCGCCCCCGGCGATCGAGCTTCCTACGCGCGAGCGGCCGGCGACCTGGTGCAGCGGGTCCAATTCATCGAACAGCCAACGCCCGGTGGTTACGCGCACGCGATCTTCTGCGCCCGCCCATTTACCGGCACCGACCCGTTTCTTCACTTGGTCGGCGACCATGTTTATCTGGGCAGCTCGCACGGACGTCCCGCGTGCCGGCTGGTGGATTTGGCAGAACGTGAGAGCTGCGCGGTTTCCTCGGTGCAGCCGGCACGCGAAAATCACATCGGCCACTACGGCGTGGTGGGCGGCCAACCGGTGGCCGGCCGGCCCGAAGTCTACCGCGTTGAAGTGGTCAAGGAGAAGCCGACCCCAACCGAGGCCGAAGAGCACTTGATTGTCCCCGGGCTTCGCGCCGGATATTACCTGTGCTTTTTCGGCATGCATGTTTTAACCGCCGGCGTGATGGACCTTCTCGAACATGGCTTGCGTGCCGGGAACAGCCGGGTCACGCTGTCCGGCGTGCTGAATCAACTGGCGCATCGCGAGCAGTATCTCGCGTTGGAAGAGAGCAATCGCAGATATGACGTGGGGGTCCGGTACGGCCTTCTGACCGCCCAGATGGCGGTGGCGCTGACGGGCCGCGACCGCGAGCAAGTGCTTGCCAACCTGCTGGAGCTGTTGGCGACGCGGGCGATGGAAGAACCGGTGGGCTCAAATCCGCAATGAGTGAGTTGATCGGCATCATCACCGCCGTTTCCAGCCAGCGCAGGAACCGGCCGCTCGATGGCTTTTGCCAGCAGGCAAGCGTCGCGCAATTGGTGGAGGAGGCTGTGGCGCTCGACCGGTTCCGCCGCGAAAGCGACAACCTGTACGAGCGGGTGAGGGCGCAGTTTTTTCTGTACTCGATTCACCGCTTCCATCTGCCGTATAAAACCGGCGTGCCGGCCGGGAAGCCCGTGCCGCCGGAAGCGCTGGCGCAGATTCTGCAGCGGCGTTTCCATGAAGCCATTGACGCTCTGCTGGCGCTCTCGGCCGTGGGCCCGACCGCAGCTCTGTCGAGCGCCCTGGCCGCGGCCTATCAAGGGCTCGCTTTCCAGACGCTGGCGGCCCAGGTGCGCCGCAGCGTGCGAGCGGTGCGCGGCAACCAGTGGATGTCCCGCATCGGACATCCGGCCGATTACCCGCTGACCATCCGGCCCGAACTGCTCGACCGGCCCGGCGGGCGTGGCGCATTTCCGATCCTGCGCGAATCGACCCCAGTTCGCATGGACCTCAGCCACAGCGGCTGGAGCGATATTTTCTTCCTCGGAATGGATTACCCGGAAGGCGCGCGCGTGCTCAATGTCTCAATCGATCTGGCCTTGCGCGGCTCCGGCTCGCCGCGCCCGCAGCCGCCCATCGATGTGTATCTCAGGGCGATCGACGAGCCGGTGCTGCGCCTGACCAGCGTCGATCTGAATGCGAGCAACGATGTCACTTCCTTAGCCGAGGTTTTCGACTTCGCGCGCGATTACCTGGGGCTACTCAAAGCCGGTATCATCGCCGCCGGCATCGTTCCTCCAGGATTGGAAGGGGCGCGCCAGCCCCTCTCCGACGTTCTGGCCGCGCTGACCGGAGTGCCGGGCTACGGCCTGGAGATCGTCACCCACGTGAGCGGAATCCCCAAAGGCTCCCGCCTGGCGGTTTCCACCAATCTGCTGGCTTCCATCATCGCGGTCTCTATGCGCGCCACCGGTCAGGTGCGCACGCTGACGGGAACGCTCGAAGAGAATGAGCGCCGCCTGGTGGCGGGACGGGCGATTCTGGGAGAATGGCTGGGCGGTTCGGGCGGCGGCTGGCAGGATTCCGGCGGCGTGTGGCCGGGGATGAAAGTGATCCAAGGAGTACTCGCGGCGGAGTCCGACCCGGAATTCGGCATCAGCCGCGGTTGTCTGCTGCCGCGCCATCACGTCCTCACCAACGAAGAAGTGCCACCGAGCTCCAGAGAGAAGCTCGAAGACAGCCTGGTCCTGGTGCACGGCGGCATGGCGCAGGACGTGGGGCCGATCCTCGAAATGGTCACCGAGAAATACCTGTTGCGCGGGGAAGCGGAATGGCAGGGACGCCAGCAGGCGATCGCCATCTTCGACGAGATTCTGGCTTGCCTGAAAGCCGGCGACATTCCGGCGCTGGGGGCGGCCACCGAACGCAACTTTTTCGGACCCATTCAGACCATCATCCCTTGGGCCAGCAACCTCTACACGGAAACGCTGATCCACGCTGTCCGCGCGGAGTTCGGCCGGGATTTCTATGGCTTCTGGATGCTGGGCGGAATGGCCGGCGGCGGGATGGGATTCATGTTCAACCCCGAGGTTCGGCCGCAGGCACAGGAACGGCTGGGCGCGTTGATGCGGGAAACCAAGCAGCAGCTCGAACGGGCCGTGCCGTTCGCCATGGAGCCGGTGGTATACGATTTCGCCATCAACGAACGCGGCACCGAAGCCCGGTTGCTCGAGCGAAACGCCGCGCTCATGCCGGCCGCCTACTATACGCTCTTGATTCCGGCGCTGGTCAAAACGGACACCCGCCTGCTGCCCGACGCCCGCAAAGCCGAACTGGCCAGCCTCGCCACTGCGTGCCGGCAGAGCGACGAGATGCGTCCCGTGGTCGAGAACGTATTCGACGTTTTGTTGCCGCGGAGCGCCGGCGCGGCCGGCGAGCAGAGCCGAACGCTCAACGAGTTGCTGCCGGAATTGGGGTTTGACAGCTCCGAGCACGAGCAGATTCGGGCGGATCTGCGCAGGGGCCGCATCGGCCTGGCGCAGAACAGGCTGCCCGCCAGCGCCGATATCCGCGATGTGGAAGACGGCGATGTGTGGCACGCCGGAGATGGAGCCAGCCGCTACCGGGACGTCGGAATGGAGGCTCTGCGCCAGGGGCGCGTGGCCGTGATTTCGCTGGCTGGCGGCATCGGCACCCGCTGGACGCGCGGCGCCGGCGTAGTCAAGGCGCTCAGCCCGTTCGCGCGGTTCGCGGGCCGTCATCGCAACTTCATCGACGTACACCTGGCGAAAAGCCGCCGCACCAATTCCTTGTGCGGAACGCCAGTGCCGCATGTGATCACGACCAGTTATTTGACGCACGACGCCATCGCCGAATGGGTCGATCGCGAGCACTGCGGTGGCGCAGACTTGTTTCTGTCGCCGGGGCGATCGGTCGGCCTGCGGCTGGTCCCCATGGCGCGCGACCTCAAGTTCGCCTGGGAGGAAACGCCGCAGCAGCTCCTCGACGAGCAGAAGCAAAAAGTGCGCGAGAGCCTGCACGCAGCCCTGATTGCATGGGCGCAGCATGCCGGCGAAGGCTCCGACTATACCGACAATCTGCCATTGCAGTGTCTGCATCCCACCGGGCATTGGTACGAGATTCCCAACATGCTGCGCAATGGCGTGCTGGAGCGCCTGCTCGCGGCCCGGCCGGAATTACAGTACCTGATGGTGCACAACATCGACACGCTCGGCGCGAATGTGGATCCGGGTTTGCTCGGCTGGCACATCGAACAGGACGCGGCGCTCAGCTTCGAAGTCATCGCTCGCCAGTTTGAAGATCGCGGCGGCGGCCTGGCCCGCGTGGACGGACGCCCGAGGCTGGTGGAAGGCCTGGCGCTGCCTTCCGAAGAAGTGGAAGCGGGCCTGTCCTATTACAACAGCGCGACCGCGTGGATTCACCTGGACCGGCTGCTGGAAGCGTTCGGCCTGGCGCGCCAGGATTTGGGGGATTCCGCTAAGGTCGCCGACCGCGTCCGCGCCGTGGCCGCTCGCATGCCCACCTACATCACTTTGAAGGACGTCAAAAAGCGCTGGGGCAAAGGACAGGAAGACGTGTTCCCGGTGGCGCAATTTGAAAAGCTTTGGGGAGACATGACGGGGCTCGCCCAAATCGGCTGCCGCTTCGCGGTGGTTTCCCGCCGCCGCGGGCAGCAGTTGAAAGAGCCCGCGCAGCTCGACGGCTGGCTGCGCGACGGCTCGGCAGCGTACGTCGATTCACTGTGCGAGTGGGAGTAGGGGCTGGGAAAATGTCACTGACACCCCTCCTATTATCCGGGCAAGGCCGCAGCGGCACGACATGGCTGATGTCGCTGCTGGCTTCGGATCGCCGTGTGGCTTTTGACTTAGTTTACCCGTATGAACGCCGTTACCTGACGTATATCGCCCAATTCGCTCGTTTGTTTGAAGGACCAGAATTCCTGGATAATCTGAATCCGGATTTCGCGAGATTCGATGCCTTCGGAGTAGGCGGGCGCCTTCCCGAAAGCCCCGCGTGGAAACTGACTGATTCGCTGGATGCGCAAATACCCGTACCGGATCGGCGGCAGTGGTTCAATGAGATGTGGCGGATCTTCGCTGACCATCTATGCACATCGCGTCCCGGCACAGAATTCTACGCTGAGAAGACGCCAGTGTGGATGCCACACATGGTTCGGGAGTCTTTTCCAGCCCGCACGATGTACTTGATTCGCGACCCCAGGGACATCTTTATCTCGGCAAATGCTTTCATGAAGAAAAAGGATTACTACGGCTTCAAGAGAGGTCCTGAAGATTCCGATCTGGACCACGCTCGAAGCGTGTGCGCCTCGTTCGTGGAGTATGTGACCAACTATGTCGCCGACCGTGACCGTGACGACTGCCTGCTGTTGCGTTACGAGGATCTCGTTGGGAACACGAAGCAGGCATTGGCGGCGCTGGAGGCAGCTACGGGACTGGTGCTCGATGCCGGCGCTGGAGCAGAGCGCTTTGCAAGCCATGGGACGGCAGCCAGCCTGGCGCTGACTGAAGCGCGGTGGCGTCGCGAGGGGCTGCCAAAGGACGTTGGCGAACTTTTCGAAGGGTGCGCGGGCGCAGAACTGGCGCATTTGGGGTATCCGACTGGGCCGCCTGCGGACCACACGACCATTCCCGCCATCGATTTTGGCTTGGGCGGAGTCGATCTCGGCACGCTGGTGACTTCGCCCGATGGCCGTTTCGAGCGCTCGTCAGACGGGCACGCCAGCATCCATCTCAGCGGCTCCGACTTCTGGATGGTTTTGCCGCTGGAGCCATTTGAAGCAAATGAAGTAACAGAGATCTGGCTCTGCGTGAAGGGGGGAGCAGGCGAAACCAGCTCCATCTATTGGGCTGGGCCCGGTGAATCTCTAGGCCCAGATCGCGCCATCCACTTGTTCTATCAGCCAAGCCAGCATTGGCAAACCATCCGCTTTCGTGTTGGGGCTCACCCAGCGTGGAGCGGAGACATTCATCTGGTACGGTTAGACGTGTTCAACAGCGGTCGTGGCGGACGGCTGGAAGGTCAGGGGAAAGTCCAGTGGGTTCGTCTGGTCGGTTGACACGCAACGTCCTCCAGCCCACTGGTGTCCGCCCTCCTTTTCTCCGGCGTCATGCTGGCCAAGGCGCCATCGATACCAAGATCAGGCCGAGTGCCGTCCTCAGACGGGCTGCGCGGAACTGGTTCGCGCAAGCCATGTATTCACCCGATCTGGCAGATCGCCCACCATCGAGTCGATCTCGTCCATCTCGATCGGTGTGAACATAGACTGCGCCCGGCCGACGGACCCAGCGTCGATCGGCCGCTGCGGATTGGTATCCCCGACCACGAGTCCACTCTCGGACACCTCGGAGTGGCGGACCAGATGGTGGTTCAGCAGGGCGGGCTCGAAGTCGAGCTGAAGGCAGTCGCAGACGCTCTGCAAGGTCGGGACCGGGGCCTTGACCAGGTTCTCGTAGCAGACGCCGAGCAGGGGGTAGCCTCTCTCCAGATAGCGGAAGAGCGGCATAGTCTTATACTTCCAGTACAGGGCGCCCGCGGCCACCAGCAGGTGCGGGCTCGACCGCGCCCTCATGAGATCGCCCCCATGCACGGCGGCGAAGTCGGGGTCGTGATCGAATTTCCAATTCAGGATCGGCACGCCCCAAACCTCAAGCCAACTCTGCTGGCCCATTCTCAACCCCAACATCGATGTAACGACGTCTCTAACATCACGCAACACGTAAAGGATCTTCTGTGGCGGCCAATAGAACCTCGACGCCTTCTCCTCCAAACCATAGTCGCAGAGCTCCGCTCTGTCCATTTGTTCCGTCCATCGGGGAATCTTGAAAACCGACGTGGCTTTGTCGCTGGCCGGACAGGGCTCATTGGCCGCCAGCAGCCGATATGCCGTGGCTTCGTCGAAGCATTGGACCTTGCTGTGACACTCGAGGACGAGGCGAAGCAGGGTGGTACCGGATCTTTGACAGCCAATGATGTAGGCTTGATTGCTCATGCGCAGATCCCCAAAACCCTTTTCGGAGACGAACCATCGTGTTCCGGGCTCACCGCCGGAGAGCGGGGCTCTTTTCGATTCTCGCACGGACCCGCCATGGGCATGGCAGGCGACTCGACGGGCGGCTGCGCGACGGCTCGCGAGTGGCCGCCGGGGACGGGCACACCCGGGGCCCGGCGTTCCTACTCGCCGGTCCGGTCCGCCCTGTGTCCGCCAAAAGCGTGGATGGTCCTGGTCCCGGCCAGGACTTCGCCGGCGTGCGGAACGCCGCGCGGTATCACGTACTCCTCTCCTGCCTTCACCGGTACGCGTTGCCCATCCATGAGCAGCGTGTAGCAGCCCTCGACCACCAGCATATATTCGTCGTAGTCGTGGACGTGCTCCGCGGACGCCGCCGTTTCCTGGCATGTCCAGAACGCCATCTGGCTGCCGTCGGCTCCGTCGAATATGTATCCCTCGACTCCCGGCGTCGCCTGGTGAGTGTTCGCAATCCGGTTCGCCGGTTGTTTCATGAACGCAGGGAAATCAGTCATAAGAGCATTCACAATTGTCGCATCGATGAGGCGGGGTTCGCAGCGCGATCGAAGATGGCGGCTAAGTGTACACTGAAGGTGTGGAATTCTCAAAACGGATATTCCGGATAATATCTCTCGAATGTCGACTCCCTCGGTATTAGTGTCGGGCTCTTGCGGGCTGATTGGTTCGGAAGTTTCCGTATTCTTCGCCCGCCAAGGCTTCCGCGTCGCCGGAATTGACAGCAACCATCGGGCAGTCTTTTTCGGGCCGGAAGGCGACACAAGCTGGGTGCTAGAGCGGTTGAGGCGCGAGATCCCCGGGTATAACCACCACGCGCTCGATATTCGCGATCGCGACGCCCTGTTTGCCCTCATGGACGAATTGCGGCCTAACCTGATCGTGCACACCGCAGCCCAGCCTTCGCACGACCGCGCCGCGGCCATCCCACTGCTCGATTTCGAAGTGAATGCGCTGGGCACACTGCACATGCTGGAGGCGGCCCGGAGGTCCTGCCCGGAAACGCCGTTCATTCACATGTCCACCAACAAGGTCTACGGCGACCGGCCCAACACGGTTCGGCTGCGGGAACTCGAGACTCGCTGGGACTATGCCGATCCGGCCTACGCGGAGGGCATTGCCGAGGATTTTTCCATCGACCAAAGCAAGCACTCCCTGTTTGGCGCTTCCAAGGTCGCCGGCGATGTGATGGTGCAGGAATACGGCCGCTATTTCAACATGCCGACCTGCTGCCTGCGCGGAGGTTGTCTCACCGGCCCCAACCATTCCGGCGTGGAGCTGCATGGTTTTCTGAGTTACCTGATCAAGTGCAACGTGCAGGGCCGCGAATACAGGGTCTTCGGCTACAAAGGCAAGCAGGTGCGCGACAATATCCATTCGGAAGATGTGGCGCGCTTCATGTTCGAGTTCTGGAAGGCGCCACGGGTGGCCGAAGTGTACAATCTCGGCGGCGGTAAGGCCAACGCCTGTTCGATTCTGGAAGCTTTTGCGAAAGTGGAAGGCGCGACCGGACGCCCGATGAACTGGCGCTACATTGAAGAGAATCGCATCGGCGATCACATCTGTTACTACAGCGATCTGCGGAAGATGAAGTCGCACTACCCGGCCTGGGGTATTACCAAAAGCCTGGACGATATTTTCCGGGAGATCGCGCAAAGCTGGATGGAACGCCAATAACGGGAAAGGTGGCGGATGAGGGTTCTCATCACCGGCGCCTGCGGATTTGTGGGCAGTTCGCTGGCGGAGTCGTTGGTTGAGCGGCGGCAGGGTCTGGCGGTCATAGGCCTGGACAATCTGATACGGCCGGGCTCGGAGACGAACCGCGCGCGCCTCCGGAAGCTGGGTATTGAGTTCATCCATGCCGACATTCGCGCGGCCAGCGACCTGGAGAACCTGCCCGCCGCGGATTGGGTAATCGACGCAGCGGCCTCGCCGAGTGTGCTGGCGGGCGTACAAGGACCGCTGAGCAGCCGCCAATTGTTCGAGCACAATCTGGCGAGCCTGGTCAACCTGCTCGAATACTCGAAGAGACACAAAGCGGGCTTCATCCTGCTCAGCAGCAGCCGCGTGTATTCGATCCAGGCACTATGCTCACTGCCTCTCAAGATCGACGGGAGTGCGTTTCAGTTGGATTGCTCGGGGCCGCTCCCATCGGGCGTTTCCTCGCGGGGCATTGACGCGGCATTCTCCACCGCGCCGCCGATTTCGCTGTACGGCGGCACCAAGCTGGCGGCGGAAGCGATGGCTCTCGAATATGGCGAGGCTTTCGGGTTTCCGGTGTGGGTGAACCGCTGCGGTGTGCTCGCTGGCGCGGGGCAGTTCGGCACGCCAGACCAGGGGATCTTCTCCTATTGGGTCAACGCGCACCTGCGCAGGCGCCCGCTGCGCTACATTGGCTTCGAAGGCTCCGGCCGCCAGGTGAGAGACGCTTTCCATCCGCGGGACCTCGCCGCCCTGGTGGACGCGCAGATCGGGGTGTCGCGGACCGGCGGGCGGCGCATCTATGTGGCCGGTGGCGGCGCGGAAAATGCCATGTCGCTGGCGCAAATCACCACGTGGTGCGATGCGCGCTTTGGGCCGCACGTTCCGCTGCCCGATCTCCGCCCCAGACCTTACGATATTCCGTGGATGACCATGGACAGTTCGGATGCGGAGCGGGACTTCGGCTGGCGGCCGAAGACATCGATCGAGGCTCTGCTCGATGAAATCGCGAGCCACGCCGAGCGGCATCCGGATTGGCTGGAGACGAGCGGCGTATGAACCCTCCCGCCGACCCCACGGCGCCCGAGCCCATCGCTCTGCTGTCGGTCGTGATCCCGATGCGCGACGAAGAAGGCGCGGCGCCCTCTACCGTTGAACATTTGTACGTCGAGCTGCGGTTGCACAATATCGAACACGAAATCGTGGCCGTGGACGACGGCAGCACCGACTCCACCTGGACCGTGTTGTGCGAACTGTCCTCCCGCGTGCCCACCCTGCGGCCGGTACAGAATAACGGCGACCACGGTTTTGGCCGGGCGATCATCCGGGGCATCGATCATAGCCGGGGAGACGGCGTGGTGATCATGATGGCGGATGAGTCCGACGATTGCCGCGATGTGGTTCGCTACTGGGAACTGCTGGGACAGGGGTGGGACGCGGTCTTCGGATCGCGCTTCGTCCGGGGAGGCGGAGTGATCGACTACCCCGCACACAAGCTGGCCATCAACCGGCTGGCCAATCTGTTTCTCCGGTTACTGTTCCGCGTCCCTTTGAATGATTTCACCAACGCCTTTAAAGCGTACCGGCGCCGCGCACTGGATGGCTGCCGCCCCTTCCTTTCTCCGCACTTCAATCTCACCGTGGAGCTACCGCTGAAGATCATCGTGCGCGGCTATTCCTGGACCGTAGTGCCCATCACATGGCGCAACCGGCGGTCCGGCATATCCAAGCTGAAGATCAAAGAGATGGGGAGCCGCTATCTTTTTGTCGCTCTCTATTGCTGGCTGGAAAAGTACTTCAGCCGCGGCGACTACAGCAAGAAACGCCAGCAGACCGCAATAGTCGAGCCGGCGCCGGATGGCGCGAACCTGGACGCCCCCGAGCCGCCGCCGCGCTGACCAAGTACACCAGTTCGTAAATACGGCGAGGTATTTCCGGCGGTGTATTGTTCTCCGTTGCCTTGCGGGCCCAAATGTCGGCTGCGGTGAAAGAGAAGGCGTGGTGGGCGGTGCAGGATTCGAACCTGCGACCTTCTGGGTGTAAACCAGACGCTCTAACCAGCTGAGCTAACCGCCCGTTTCCCACTCAAGTGTAACATCCGACTTGCGGCACGCTTCAGTCGCGGCGCGAAAGCGCGCTAAGATGAAAGACCTTATGGCGCGCTGCCCTTCGTGCTCCCGCGAGTTCACTGAAGCGGGCCGATTCTGCCCCTGGTGTGCCACGCCGGTCGATGCTAGCTCGGCCGAAACCGCCGTCCTGCCGCCGGCGGTTTCGGCGCCGCCATCGGCGTCCCACCCGGTGTTGGCGGCTTCGAGTGCGGTGGATGAAGGCCGTTTCCTGCCCGGAACCCTGCTGGCATCGCGATACCGCATCGCCGGCCTGTTGGGCCGCGGCGGCATGGGCGAGGTGTACCGCGCCACCGATCTGACCTTGGGGCAGGCCGTGGCGCTGAAGTTCCTGCCGGAAGCCGCTTCGCGGGACGAGCGGGCGCTGGCGCGCTTCTACAACGAGGTCCGCATCGCCCGCCAGGTCACACACCCGAATGTGTGCCGCGTCTATGACGTCGGCCAGGTGGATGGTCTCGAGTTCATTTCGATGGAATATGTCGATGGCGAGGACCTGGCGGTGCTGCTGCGCCGGATCGGCCGGCTGCCGGTGGATAAGGCCGTCGAAACCGCGCGGCAGATTTGCGCCGGCCTCGCCGCCGCGCACGAAAAAGGCGTGCTGCACCGCGACTTGAAACCGGCCAACATCATGATCGACGGCCGCGGCCAGGCCGTGATCATGGATTTCGGACTGGCCGGCTTGAGTGCCCAACTGCAGGGCGACGTGCGCAGCGGCACGCCGGCTTACATGTCGCCGGAACAGTTGGCGGGTTCCGAGGTCACCTTCAAGAGCGACATTTACGCGTTGGGTCTGCTGCTATACGAGTTGTTCACCGGCAAGCGCGCCTTCGAAGCCGGCACGCTGATGGACCTGATGCGCTTGCAGGAGCAAGCCCAGCCGGCCAGCCTGACCACGCTGGTGAGGGAATTGGACCCGGCGGTGGAGCGCGTGGTGTTGCGCTGCCTGAACCCGGACCCGCGCCAGCGGCCGGCCTCCGCGCGGGCCGTTTCCGCCGCGCTGCCTGGCGCCGATCCGCTGGCGGCGGCACTGGCGGCTGGCGAAACGCCAACGCCCGAACTGGTCGCCGCCGCCGGCGAAACCGAAGGGCTGCGTCCGGTGGTGGCACTTGCCTGGTTGGCGGCTGCGCTGGTGTTCACCGCGGTGGCCGGGTTCGTGGGCTCGAAATACACTCTCAGCGCGGAGGTGCCGCTGGACATTGCGCCGGCTGCGCTGGCGCATCAGGCGCGTCTGATGCTGGAAGGCTTCGGCTACACCACACGGCCGGCCGACGCAGTGTGGGGGTTTGACGAGTATCCGGTCTACCAGGAGTACTTGAAAACTCACCCTGACCTGGCGGCGCGGCGCTGGCGCAATCCGACCGCCGGTTTTCCGCCGCTGGTGCGTTTCTGGTATCGCGAGAGCCCGCAGGATCTGACCGGTATTTATAGCTTGAACACGATTCCGAACTTCGCCGATCCGCCGCAGGAAAATTCCGGCATGATCCGCCTGCGCACGGACCGAGAGGGCCGCCTGTTGGACCTCGAGGCCGTTCCGCCGCAGAAGGAACCACCGGCCGCCCCGGCAGCCGCTTTCGACTGGAGCCGGCTGTTCGCCGCCGCCGGCCTCGACCTCGCCAAATGGCAGCCGGCCGCACCCGAGTGGACGCCGCTCGCCAACTGGGACACGCGGGCCGCCTGGACCGGAGCCGATCCCGTCACCGCCTCCGCGCTGCGCATCGAAGCCGCGGCCTGGCGCGGGCGACCGGTCTTTTTCCGCGTCATCGGCGCCTGGACCAAGCCGGAGCGCATGCAAAGCGCCGCGGGCGTCCAGGCGCCTTGGCTGGTGCTGGTGGTGATCTATATCGCCTTCGCCGCCGCGTGCTTCATCGCCTGGTTCAACCACAAACAGGGGAAGGGCGACAAGCGCGGCGCGCTGGCTTTGGCGACCCTCTATTTCGTCTGCATGGCCGCCGGCCGTTACCTCGCCACGGCCCATTCCACCACCAGCCAGGAGATCGACACATTCTGGCGCGTGGTGGCCGTCGCCGGCATCAATGCCGGCTTGGCGTGGGTCCTCTATCTGGCGTTGGAGCCATGGGTGCGGAAGCGCTGGCCGCACACCATGATCGGGTGGACACGTTACGTAGCCAAGGGTATCCGCGATCCATTGGTGGGCCGTGACCTGTTGATTGGAGCCGCCGCCGGAGCCCTGTTTGCCGTCACCACCTATATTCAACTGGCGTGCCACGGCGCCAGTGGCGCTCCCAACATACCCGCCTTCGGCGCGCTCACCGGGGTTCGCCACAGCGTATATCTGCTCACGCAGTCGATATGCAACAGCCTGTTCACTTCCATTTTTCTCTTCTTCGTGTTTTTCGTGCTGCGCGTGTTGTTGCGCAAACAGTGGCTGGCGGCTGCTGCGTTCATCTTGCTCACCACCGTGGTCATCAGCGGCCCAGGCTCCAACTGGATCGACCGTCCGTTCCAGGCCGCCTACGCCGCCTTGTTTGCTTTCATCCTTCTGCGCTTCGGCTTACTGGCGTTAATGGTGGCGATTGCCGCGCAGGACGTCCTTGGAAACGTGCCATGGAGCGCGGAACCGTCGGCCCTCAACCTGGTAGCCCTGGCGATTGTGGCTGTGATCGCCGTGTATGGCTTCCGGACTTCACTAGCGGGCCGGCCCATTTTGCGTGGGGATCTGCTGTAGCACGCCAAAGAAAAGCCGAGATGACTCTTGGCTCAGCAGGCCCGACAGCTCTGCGCCACGCTGGCCGGTTAGCGCGATTCCACCACCCGGCTGCCGGTCGGCTGCGGAACTTCACCCACGCAGCGCCTTGGGGTGTCGAATTTCGCGACTGATTCTACGTAAGTTGATGATTCTGCGTAGTGGCAGGGCAATTGCACATCAACGGGCATGGCATATGTAATTACAGATACCTGCACGAAGGACGAGTTGTGTATTGAGGCTTGTCCGGTGGATTGCATCCATCCGAAAAAGGACGAACCGGGCTTCGCCGACGTCCCGCATCTTTACGTTAATCCCGCGGACTGCATCGATTGCGGCGCGTGCATTCCGGTCTGCCCGACCAATTCGATCTATACGCTGGAAGATCTGCCGGCGGAATTGGCGAGTTTCGCGGAAAACAACGCGGCCCACTACAACTGAGCCTAGCCGGGCCGGGCATGCCCGGTCCCTACGATCTCCCGGTAATTACGCTTGATCACCCGGCCGCGCGGGTCTTTCGCCGCATCTTCCCGGCCCAGCGCAGATAACCGGCCAACTCCCGCCGTTGGCGCCAGGCGAAGCGCCAGAAATCGGCCGGCGTGATGGCGCCGGCGTGCAGCCCCGAGTAAGTTTCGACGCGCCAGCGCAGGTACGGGCTGCGCCACAGGCACAGGCGGTAGCCGCGGGTCATACGCCAGAGAAGACCGAGCATTATTTCGATTTCAGGGCGTTGGAGCCCTTGGGCGCCGGCGATCCCTGGTCGGGAGTGGCGTAATAGCCGCTGCGCGTCCGCACCGACGGGTGCCCCGGCGCATTCACCGCGACCTTGATCGTGCGGTAGGAACCATCCATGGCGGTATTGCTGGGCGAGTACTCGATGGTGTACTGGCTGCGGATGTCGCGCGCCACGTCTTGCGCAATGTGGTCGACGTCGCTCAGATCTTTGGGGAAGAATGTTTCGCCGCCGGTCGCCGCCGCCAGTTCCTCCAGCGCCCGCTTGGCGCGCACGGCTTCGCGACGCTCTTCCTCGCTCAACAGGCCCACTGCGTAAATCAGCACTTCGCTCTGCTGCGAGGCCTTCACCAGGTTCTCCAGGCTGATGACGCTCGAATTGTCGTTGCCGTCGGTCACCACCACCAGCACCTTTTTGTCGCGGTGGCCCTTCTGCTTGACGTGGTCGATGGACATGCGGATGGCATCCCGCATGGCCGTGCCGCCGCGCGAATCGAGGTGGGAAAGCGCCTCTTCCATTTCGGTGATGTCGTTGGTGAAGTCCTTGCCGTGGGGCAAATCGAGGTAAGCGTCGTCGTTGAAATTGACCACAAAGACCTCGTCGTCCTTGTTGGAGGCCTTGACCAGTCCCAGCGCCGCCGCCGCCACCTTGGCGCGCTTGTCGCGCATGCTGCCGCTGTTGTCGATGATCAGCCCCAGCGATACCGGCACGTCCTCCCGCTTGAACCGCTTGATGGCTTGCTGCACACCGTTTTCGGCAACCGAAAAAGCGGATTCGGGAAGGTCCAGCACCAGGTGGCCGTACTTGTCCACCACCGTCGTGTGACACACCACCAGGCGCGTGTCGGCGCGGAACACCACGCCCGCATCCTCGGCGCCGGGCGGAACCGCGGGTTTCTCCTGGCCGAAGGCGGCCAGCGCGACGAGCAGCGCCGGCGCCCGCCAGCTATTGCGAAGGAGCATAATATCCCAGTCTCCAGAAGGGCCGCAGCAGCGGCAGACCGCGCGGCGGAATCACCTTCACTACCACATGGCGGTATTTGCCGTCGCGATCGAGATTTTGCGGGCTATACCCGAGCACGTACTGGTTCCGCAATTCCACGCCGATTTTCGCCGCCACGTCCGGAAGTTCGTTCAAGTTGTCCACTTCATACTGCCGCCCACCGGTCTGTTCGGCGATGGTGGCCAACAGCGCCGGGCCGGCGCTCTCCTCCGGGCTCCGCGAGCGCGCCGGGCCTTCCTCGTAAATTCCAATCGCATAGATTTGGACGTCCGCTTCCCTCACCAGGTTCTTGATTTCCGCTTCCGTGTACCGGCTGTTGTTGTCGCCGCCGTCGGAGATGATCAGCAGTGCCTTTCGCGGATTCTTCGCCCGCTTCATGGTGTGCAGACCGAGAAAGACGGCATCGAGCAGCGCGGTTCGGCCTCTCGAGAAAGTGAACGTCAGGCGGTTTTGAATTTCCTCCAGATTTTGCGTGAAGGGCTGCACCAGATTAGCCGTATCGTTGAACTGGATCAGGAAGAACTCGTCCTCCGGGTTGGCGGTCTTGAAGAACTCGGAAACCGCCAGCCGCGATTTTTCCAGTTTGTGGCCCATGCTGCCGCTGCAATCGAATATCACGCCCGCCGAAAGCGGCGCGTCTTCACTCGAGAACTGGCTGATTTCCTGTTCCTTCTTGTCTTCGAATACCTTGAAATTCTCTTTTTCCAGGCCGGTGACGAAGCGGTTCATGGGATCGGTCACGGTAACCGGAATCAGCACCAGCGTGGTATCCACGCGGATGTTGGCCTTAGGAAGAACCTGCTCTTTTCCGGCCGCCTTGGGCCTCGGCGCGATGGTAGCGGGAGAGCCACCGGGCTCCTGAGCTTGCGCCCAAAATGAGAAACCCAGGAAGGCGGCGAGGACGACGGGCAGCTCACACCGGGACAGGAGCATAGCTGTCAGGCCAGCATTTCTACACCAAGTCTATCACAGGGGTTTTATGGTATGATCCTGTGTGCCCCGTAAAATTCTGGGCGTGATTCCCGCGCGATTTGGCTCTACACGTTTTCCTGGCAAGGTTCTGGCGCTCCTCTCCTCAAAAACAGTTTTGCAGCACGTCTATGAGCGCGCCTGCCAGTCGCGTTACCTGTCGGACATTATCATCGCGACTGACGACAAGCGGGTTTATGAGGCCGCCAGGAGTTTCGGAGCGCGGGTCCGCATGACGCGAGCCGACCATCTCTCCGGCACCGACCGCGTGGCGGAAGTCGCCTCGGCCGAAGAGGCTGCGGTGGTGGTCAACATTCAAGGCGACGAGCCGCTGATCGATCCCGCCGCCATCGACGCCGCCATTCTGCCCCTGTTTCACGATTCCGAAGTGGTGATGGCGACGCTGAAGAAAAAGATCGAAGACCCGCGCGAAATCGACGATCCCAACGTGGTGAAGGTGGTGGCTAACCATGCCGGGGACGCGATTTACTTTTCGCGCTGCGCCATCCCCTATACGCGGGAACAGGACGGCGCGTGGTTCAAACATATCGGGCTCTACGTGTATCGGCGGGATTTTCTGTTGGGCTATTCGCGCCTGCCGGTGGGCCCGCTCGAGCGGGCCGAGCGCCTGGAGCAACTGCGCGCTCTCGAGAACGGGTACCCCATACGGGTAATCGAAACCGACTATGAGTCGCTGGGCGTGGATACGCCCGAAGACCTGGAACGGGTCTCGCGGCTCTTCGAAGCTTCCATGATGCCGGGGGTGAATTGATATGGCCAAATACATTTTCGTAACGCTCAAGGTGGGGCAGGTCCCCGACCTGCCAACGGGTGAAATCATATGGCTAAATACATATTCGTAACGGGCGGCGTGGTCTCGTCGCTGGGCAAGGGAATCGCAGCGGCTTCCATCGGATGCCTGCTCGAGAGCCGCGGGCTGAAGGTCACCTGCCAGAAGTTCGATCCGTATCTCAACGTCGATCCGGGCACCATGAGCCCGTTCCAGCACGGCGAAGTCTTCGTCACCGACGACGGCGCCGAAACCGATCTCGACCTCGGGCACTACGAGCGCTTCACCCACGCCAAGCTCACGCAGAGCAACAACCTGACCTCCGGCCGCATCTACGAGCAGATCATCGCCCGCGAGCGCCGCGGCGATTATCTGGGCAAGACCGTGCAAGTGATCCCGCACGTCACCAACGAAATCAAGGCCGGGCTGAAACGGGTGGCGCAGGACGTGGACGTGGTGATCGCCGAAATCGGCGGCACAGTAGGCGATATCGAATCGCTGCCGTTTCTCGAAGCGCTTCGCCAGATGCGCCACGAACAGGGACGCGGCAACTGCGTGTTCGTACACGTCACGCTGGTCCCCTGGATCGCGGCCGCGCAGGAACTGAAGACCAAGCCCACTCAGCACAGCGTCAAGGAGCTGCGCGGCATCGGTATCCAACCCGATATCCTGATCTGCCGCTCGGAACGCTTCATTTCGCAGGAAATGAAAGAGAAGATCGCGCTGTTCTGCGACGTGGATGTGGAAGCCGTGGTGACCGCGCGCGACGTCAAAAGCGTTTACGAAGTGCCGCTGATGTTCGCCGGCGAAGGCGTGGACGACATCGTCTGCCGCCTGTTGCACCTCAACACCGGCGAGCGCAACCTGGACCGCTGGACCGCCATGCTGGAGCGCATGCAGAATCCGCGCGACGAAGTGACCATCGGTCTGGTGGGCAAGTACGTGGAATACGAGGATTCCTACAAGAGCCTGAAGGAAGCTCTGCTGCACGGCGGGTTGGCGCACCGGTTGAAAGTCAATATTCACTGGATCGAAGCCGAAGGCGTGCTCGGCCCGGAATGGGAGAAACAGCTCGAAGGCTACGACGGTATCCTGGTGCCCGGCGGGTTCGGCAAGCGCGGTATCGAGGGCATGATCAACTCGATTCGCTACGCGCGCGAACGCAAGGTGCCGTACTTCGGCATTTGCCTGGGCATGCAGACGATGGTGATCGAATACGCGCGCAACGTGTGCGGACTGGAGGGCGCGGATTCGACCGAGTTCAACCCGGGTACGCCACACCGCGTGATTTTCAAGCTGCGCGAACTCAAGGGCGTGGATGAGCTGGGCGGCACCATGCGGCTGGGAAGCTGGCCCTGCAAGCTGGCGGAGACCAGCTTCGCCTACGGGGCCTACGGCACGCGCGAGATTCAGGAGCGCCATCGCCATCGCTACGAATTCAACCGCGAGTACGAAGAGCGGCTGAAGGCGGCCGGCCTGCGCATCACCGGCGAAACGCCGGACAACACCTACGTCGAGATTTGCGAGATCGCCGATCACCCCTGGTATCTGGGCTGCCAGTTCCACCCCGAGTTCAAGAGCAAGCCGATGGAGCCGCATCCGCTGTTTAAGGCGTTCATCGGGGCCGCTTACGAATACCGGCAGCGGCGGCTGGGGCCGGGCGCCGAGATCCGGGACCGAGCGGAGACGTTGTATTCGAATGGCGATTGAGTTCAGCGCGTTCGGCCGGGCCCAGGGGGCACCCCGTCCGCTGGTGCTGATCGCCGGACCGTGCGTGATCGAAAGCGAAGAGCACGTCCACCGGATGGCGCGCGGCATTCGCGACGCCGTGGGCGGCGGCTTCGTCTTCAAGGCGTCGTTTGACAAGGCCAACCGCACCAGCCTGGACGCCTATCGCGGGCCGGGCCTCGTCGAAGGACTGCGCATTCTGGCCGGGCTGAAGGCGGAAGGCTTTTCGATCCTCACCGATATTCATGAGGCGGCGCAGGCCGAACCGGTGGCCGCGGTGGCCGACATCCTGCAGATTCCCGCTTTCCTCTGCCGGCAGACCGATCTGCTGCTGGCGGCGGGCCGCACGGGCCGCATCGTCAACATCAAGAAGGGACAGTTCGTGGCGCCGCACGACATTCATCGCGCCGCGGAAAAAGTGGCTTCCACCGGAAATTCGCAGGTGGTCATCACCGAGCGCGGCTCCTCGTTCGGCTACAACAACCTGGTGGTGGATATGCGCGGCCTCGAGATCATGCGCGATGCGGGGTGGCCGGTGGTGTTCGATGCCACCCACAGCGTGCAACTGCCGAGCGGCGCCGGCGCGGTCTCCGGCGGGCAGCCGCAGTTCATCGAGCCACTGGCGCGCGCCGCTGTCGCGGTCGGCGTGAGCGGCATTTTCGTCGAAGTGCACGACGCGCCGGAGAAGGCCCTTTCCGACGGTCCCAACGCGCTGCGGCTCGATCTGCTGCCGCAATTCTGGCGCAGGCTGCAGGCCATCGACGGGCTGGTGAAGTCGCTCGTGGGGCAGGTCCCCGGCCTGCCAACAGCCCCGTAGGGGCGGCCTCGCGGCCCCGCTGTTGGCAGGTCGGGGACCTGCCTCACCTTACGTTACAATCAAGGCGAGCACAACATGAAACCATGGCGAATCGGGCTGTGTCTGCTGGCCGGGCTGTCTCTTTTTGGACAACAACGGAATCGGCAGCAGCGGCATTGGACGGAAGCGGAGGCTGAGCAGTGGTACGCGCGGGAAGCCTGGCCGGTGGGCGCTAATTTCATTCCCTCCACCGCGTCCAACGAGCTCGAAATGTGGCAGGCGGACACGTTCGATCCCACCACTATCGACCGCGAGCTGGGCTTGGCCGAAGGGCTGGGAATGAACACCATGCGCGTGTTTCTGCACTACCTGGCCTGGCACAAGGACGCAGGCGGTTTCAAGCGGCGCATCAACACGTACCTCAAAATCGCGGACCAGCACCACATCAAGACGCTGTTTGTGCTCTTCGATTCCTGTTGGGATCCTTTCCCCGAAATCGGCCCGCAGCGGCCGCCGCAGCCTGGCATCCATAATTCCCGCTGGGTGCAAAGTCCCGGCGCGCAGGCATTGATGAATCCCAAGGAATACGACAACCTGCTGGCCTACGTGCAGGACATTATCGACGATTTCGGAAACGATAAGCGAGTGCTGGCCTGGGACCTGTGGAACGAGCCGGACAATCTCAACGATGACAGCTACGGCACCACCGAACCGGCCAACAAGGCCGCGCTGGTCGAGGCGCTGTTACCCAAGGTTTTCACTTTTGCGCGCGGCGGTTTGCCCCAGCAGCCGCTGACCACCGGCCTGTGGCGCGGCGACTGGTCGAGCCCGGACAAGCTGACCGAGATGGAGAAAATCCAGCTCGACAATTCCGATGTGGTGAGTTTTCATAGCTACGCGAAGCCCGACGAATTCGAACAGCGCGTGGTCTGGCTGGAGGCGCTGCATCGTCCGATCCTGTGCACCGAGTACATGGCGCGGCCCAATGGCAGCACGTTCCAGAGCATCCTGCCGATCGCCAAGAAGCACAACATCGGCGCGTACAACTGGGGGCTGGTGGCGGGAAAGACGCAAACCTACCTGCCGTGGGATTCCTGGAAGAGCCCGTACATAGACCGCCAGCCTGCCGTCTGGTTCCACGAGATCTTCCGCCAGGACGGCACGCCGTATTCGCCGGAAGAAGTAGCATTCCTGAAGTCGATACTGGAGCGCCCGAAGGCCGTCAAGAACGCGCACAAGTAAGCGAGGCCGCCTTCACTTGCCTTGCCCGGCTTCGCAGCGGGCGGGGCGAAATACGTCGCCGCAGGCGGGCAAACCGGCCGGGGGGCCGGCGAACTGCAGGCTCTGGTTCAGCACCAGTTCGCGGATGGACGCGAGCGAGTGCCGCAGGGTCTTCTCCGGACTGAGGCCCAGCAGCGCTGACCCGAACACGCGCGCGATGGCGCTGAATTCGGCGGTGACCGAGATGGACTCGCCCTCCACATAAGTGCCTTTCTCCACCTCCGCGACGCGCCAGTAGGAGTAGAGACGCAACAGGTAGCCGTGGTTCGAGCCGATTTCGCGCAGGCTGGTGGCGTAGGAACGGCACTTCCAGCGATGCTGGTCCACCCGCTCCCAGACCACGTCGCTGCGAATCTCGATGTGCCCCGCCTCCTTTACCTGCATGGAGTACTGAAAATGGCCGTCGCCGGTCCGGCAAGCCAGCTTGGACTCCGACACCATGTCGGGGAAGTACTGCGCGCGGTGGCCGTAGTCCTGAAGCAGGCGGATGGTTCGATCGGCCGTGCCACCGGGAATGAAGACACTGCCGATCCAATCATAGAGATGGGCGGCGGGGAGTTTGTGCGGATTGGCTCCGTTGGCCGGAAAGGTCTCGACGCGCTGGCCTCGCACCAGGCGATCATTCAGGGCGGCGTCCAAATCCGCCGCCAGAAATGCCTTGCGGGCGTCCAGGCGCGCTTCCGCGGATTGGGCGTAGCAATCGAAGGCGTGCGCTGTCGCGGGCTTCAATTCCTGTGCGCTAAGGCCCGCCGGCGCGCACATCGAGAGCACCACCAGCAAAGTCCAGGGAGCGGTCCGGCCGGTTTCTGGCATCGGAATCATTATCGTCTAACCGGCCCGCGGCGCGCGCTGGACAGCGACCGCTTGGTTGAAAATCACGCCTGCGCGGGGGAAGAAAAGCCGAGATGACTCTCGGCTCTGCAGGCTTGACAGCCCGCGCCACGCGGTCGCGGCTCCGATTCCGCTCTCACCCCGCGATGGCGTCGGCCAGGTGCGGCTGATAGGTGCAGCGCGGGTCTTCGGCCAGATAGTCGCCGGTTAAGGCGTAGGCGCGGGAGCGGGAGCCGCCGCAGATCTTCTGGTATTCGCAGACACCGCACTTGCCGCCACGCTGCGAGGTGTCGCGCAGCGAGCGGAAAAGATCGGCATTGCGGTAGACATCGGTCAGCGGTTCGCGCAGCACGTTACCGCCGCTCACCGGCAGGAAGCCGGAGGGGAAAATCTCGCCGGTGTGCGAGACGAACACGAAGCCCTTGCCATCGCTGACGCCCGCCGTGCGGAAGGCCACGCCCTTGGCGTTTTCGTTTTCGGTGGCGCCGTGCTCGGCCTTGATGCGCTGCGCCACGTAGCGGCGGTAGTGCATCGCCTCGGTGGTCTTGATGCCGAAAGACGCGGTCTTCGAAAGCTCGTACATGAACGCGAAAACATCTTCGTATTCGGCGGCGGCCAAGTCGTCGTCTTCGAGCGCGCGGCCGGTGACGATCAGGAAGAACAGGCTCCACATCTTCGACCGCACTTCCTTGACGATCTCCGCCACTTCCGGAAGCCGGTGCATGTTGCGGCGGGTGACGGTGGTCTGGAACTGGGTATCGAGGCCGATATCGCGCGCGTGCCGCAAGGCGATCATCGCGCGGTCGAAGGTGCCGGGGATGCCGCGGAAATCGTCGTGCGTTTGGGCGTCGGGGCCGTCCACGCTGATGGCCATGCGCGAAATGCCGGCTTCCTTGAACTGGTCGATAGCCTGATTGGTCAGCAGCGGCGTGGCGCTGGGGGTGACATTGGTGCGCAAGCCGATCTTGACCGAGTAGCGCGCCAGATCGAACAGGTCGGGCCGCTTGAGCGGGTCGCCGCCGGTGAAGACCATCAACGGTTCGCCGAAGCGCCGAATTTCGTCCAGCAGCTTGTAGCCCTGTTCGGTGGTCAGCTCGTTCTGGTTGCGCTCGGACTGAGCCGAAGCGCGGCAATGGACGCACGCCAGGTCACAGGCCTGCGTCACTTCCCAGATCACCAGCATAGGGGCTTGATCGAAATTCATCGGCTCCTCCGGTTGAGTATAGTAGAATGCTGCACTTGATGGGCCACGGCCGGGTGGGGCAAATCGCTGAGAAACACAACGGTTTGGAGCGCGGATGTCTCGTGGTGGGGCAAATCACCCACCCAGCCGGCATTGGCAGGTCGGTGACCTGCCCCACGAGCCGGCGGGTGGGGCAGGTCCCCGACCTGCCAATGGCGAGCCCGTGAGATAGTGGAAGTTGCTCAACATTTTTATTGATCCTCAAACCGTGGTGCGGAATGCCGGCTAGCGGCTTGTTCATCACTTTCGAGGGCATGGACGGCTCCGGGAAGACTACGCAGATGCGGCGTCTGGCGGCGCGGCTGCGCGCGATGGGGCGCACCGTGCTCGAGACAGCCGAGCCGGGCGGCACGCCGATCGGCGCCAAGATCCGCCGCATTCTGCTCGATGGCGCGAACCAGGAACTGTGCCCTACCGCCGAGCTGCTGCTTTACTTCGCTTCGCGCGCGCAGAACGTGGATGAGTGGATTCTGCCGGCGCTGGGGCGCGGCGAAGTGGTGCTGGCGGACCGCTTCACGGATTCGTCGCTGGTCTACCAGGGCTACGGGCGCGGGCTGGGCGCGGAGAACGTGATGGCGCTTGACCGCATCGCCTGCCGCGGTTTGCAGCCGCACCTCACGCTGCTGGTGGATATCGACGCGGAGACCAGCCTGGCGCGGGCGCACGCGCGCAATCAGGCGGAAACCAGCAGCGAGACGCGGATGGACGAGCAGTCGCTCGAGTTCCATCGAGAAGTCTATCGCGCCTACCACGAGCTCGCTGCGCGCGAGCCGGAACGGGTGAAACTGGTCAACGGCCGCGCCGGCATGGATGAGATCGAAGCCGCAATCTGGCGGCTGGTGAGCCCGAATGTTTGACAACTTCTGGGGCAACCCGCAGGTGACGCAGGCGCTGGAGCAGATGGTGGCGCAGGACCGGCTGGCGCAGACGCTGCTGTTCGCGGGGCCGGAAGGCGTCGGAAAAGCCACGCTGGCGCGCCGGTTGGGTGAGCGGCTGTTACCGCGCCCGGCGGCGATCGAGCAGGACGATTTGAGCCTGGAGGCCAACCGGGATGCCGTCACCGCGCGCGAAAAGTGGGCGCCCGACAAACGCAATCAAGATCCGCTGCTGTTCTCGAGCCATCCGGATTTCGTGACCTTCGCGCCGGATGGGCCGCTGCGGCAGATCACGATTCAGCAGGCGCGGGAGCTGAAGGAGCGCGCGCCGTTCCTGCCGCACCAGGGCGCACGGCGCATTTTCCTGATCGACCACGTGGACCGCGCCAACGACCAGGCCGCCAACTCGCTGCTGAAGACGCTGGAGGAGCCACCGCCGCACCTGATCCTCATCATGACCGCGGAAAACGCTTACGATCTGCTGCCCACCATTCGCTCGCGCGCGGTGCCGTTCCAGTTCACGCCGCTGGGGCGCGAAGAGATGGAGCAGTTCGTCCGCGCGCGCGGCCTGGACCGGCCGGAGCGGCGGGTGGCGCTGGCAGCGGGCAGTCCGGGCGTGGCCGTCTCGATCGATCTCGACGCTTATGACAAGCGGCGCGCCTCCATGCTGACGCTGGCGAAAGTGGCCGCCGGAGCGGCGCCATACAGCGCATGGCTGCCGGTTTCCGAGACCATCGCGCGCAGCAAAAGCGAAAAGCTGGAGCTGCACCTGGAAGCGCTCTACGGCCTGCTGCGCGATCTGCTGATCCTGCGCGAGGGCGGCGGCGAAATCCGCAACCAGGACATACGCCGCGAGCTGGAAGCGCTGGCCGGAAGAGTGGAGTTCGCCTGGATTCGCCGCGCGGTGGCGCAGGTGGATGAAATCGCGCGCCTGCTGCGGCGCAACATTCAGAAATCGATCGCGCTCGATTCGTTAATCGTGACTCTGCGCGCGTGAGGTAGAGCACGCTTTACAGGCTGCTGAAAGAGTCGAGAAAAGGATTTTGGAGCCACTGATGAAACTAGCGCGGCTATTGGGACGCGCCGGCTGACCGCTTCAGGTCCCGATCGATTTTTTCGATATAGAGGATGGTTTCGCGGTAGGGCGGAATTTGGTTATGATATTTCTCCAAAGCCTCGGGGCCGGCGTTGTACGCGGCCAGCGCGTGCCAGAGTAATCCGTCATACTTGAGGAGCAGGTCGCGAAGATAGCGGGCTCCGGCATCCACGTTTTGAGCCGGATCCTTGGGATCGGCTCCCAGACTCTGGGCCGTTAATGGCATGAGTTGCATCAGGCCCATCGCGCCTTTGGGAGATAAGGCCCGCGGGTCGAACCCGGATTCGGCAGCCATGACGCTGCGAACCAATTGGCGTGGCAGCCCATACTTGTCGGCGGCGGCGTCGGCCAGTTGGCGCGGTACGATTGGAGTGATGGCGTCCGGCTTTGGAGGATCGCCCCGGAGTGCAGGTTCCGGCGTGGCCACGCCATCCGGCTCGAAGCCCACGATGGCGGACGCGGCCAGTTCCATGTAGCCGGCGCCTGAATGTAACCGGACCTGAGGGCCGGCAAGTTCATGGCCGTCCACGTGCAAACGTGACCCGTTGGCGAAGACGGCGAACTCTCCCGCCCACCCCGTAGTGGCTGCAATCAACCAGATGATTGGCGCAAAACGCATGACCTTCTTATATTGTGACGTACGCGAAGCTGCCGGCGTGCAGTTTCGTGTGATTTTTTCCGATTTGTTATCGTAAAGGGAGCCCCTGGCGTATGCCGTTTCACATCCAACCGATTCGGGAGTTTCTGGTCCGCCCGGCTTTGCCTCCTTCGCTCTCCCGGATGACGGAGCTTGCTTACAATATCTTATGGAGTTGGGAGCCGCTGCAGCGCGCGCTCTTCCGGCGGCTTGACCCGGCGCTATGGCGAGACTGCGGATACAACGCGGTGCTGATGCTGGGCCGCGTGTCGCAAGTGACTTTGGACAAGGCGGCGGCCGACGCGCGCTACCTGGCGCTGTACAAACTGGCTTGCGAGACTTTCGATGCTCACGTCAGGAAGGCACCGCCCGCGGCCGACGGCAAGCTGATCGCCTATTTTTCCGCGGAATATGGCCTCACCGAGTGCCTGCCGGTGTATTCGGGCGGTTTGGGCATCCTTTCCGGCGATCATCTGAAGTCTTCGAGCGACCAGGATTACCCTCTGGTGGGCATCGGGCTGCTCTATCAGCAGGGGTATTTCCGGCAGATGCTCAATCCGGACGGGTGGCAGCAGGAGCGCTATCCGACCAACGATTTCTATACGCTGCCGCTGGTCCCGGTGAAGAACGCGGAGGGCCACGACCTGAAAGTCACGGTGCAGTTGCCCACCGGCGACGTGTATATCCAGGTGTGGAAACTGGATGTAGGACGGATCGCGCTCTACCTGCTGGATACCAACATTCCGGAGAACGTACTGCCGCAGGATCGCGACATCACCGATTCGCTTTACGGCGGCGACATCGATACGCGCATCCGCCAGGAGATCGTGCTCGGGATCGGCGGCATGCGGGCGCTCAAGGCGGTCGGTCTGAAGCCCACCGTGTTCCACATGAACGAGGGACACTCGGCGTTCCTGGTGCTGGAGCAGGTGCGGCGTTACATGGGCGAGGACAAGCTCAGCTTCGAGGAGGCGCTGGAGGCGGCCCGCTCCAGCAACGTGTTCACCACCCACACGCCGGTGCCGGCGGGTATCGACTTGTTCGATCCCGGCATGATGTACCACTATTTTTCCGCGTATTGCGGCGAGATCGGCATCGACTTCAACCACTTGATGGGGCTGGGAAGGCGCAACCCGCTCGACCGCGACGAACGCTTTTCGATGGCCGTGCTGGCGCTGAAGACGTCGGCCTACCGCAACGCGGTCAGCCGGCTGCACCGGAACATCTCGCAGGAAATGTTCCACGACCTGTGGCCGCAATTGCCGGTTTGGGAAGTCCCGATCACTTCGGTGACCAATGGCGTCCACGTGCCGAGTTGGCTGAATGGCGACCTGGCGGGGCTGTACGACCAGTATCTGGAACCGGACTGGCGCGAGCGGTTCAACGACGCCTCGATCTGGGAGCAGGTGAAAGAGATTCCCGACGAGGAACTGCTGGAAGCGCACCGGCGGCGGAAGCGGCGCCTGGTGGCCTTCGTGCGGGAGCGCCAGAGCTTGTCCGCGGTGCGGCGCCAGGCCCCGGTGGCGGAAGTTCGGCATTCGAGCGAAGTGCTGGACCCCAACGCCTTCACCATCGGTTTTGCGCGCCGCTTCGCCACCTACAAGCGCGCCACGCTGTTGTTTCGCGATGTCGAGCGGCTGAAGCGGGTGCTCCTCCACAAAGAGATGCCGGTGCAGATTGTCATCGCCGGCAAGGCGCACCCGAAGGATCAGCCGGGCAAGAGCTTCATTCGCGAGATTGTCCAGCTTTCGCGCGATCCGGAGCTGTGGAAGCACCTGGTCTTCGTGGAAGACTATGACATGAAGGTGGCGCGCGAGCTGGTGCAGGGCGTGGATCTGTGGGTGAACAATCCGCGGCGCGGCGAAGAGGCGTGCGGCACCAGCGGCATGAAGGCCGCCATCAACGGAGTGCTCAACCTCAGCATTCTGGACGGTTGGTTCGACGAAGCCTACGAACACTCGGGCGGCTGGGCGATCGGCGAGCGGGAACAATACTCCGAGGACCAGGATGCGCTGCACGCCAGCGCCATTTACTACCTGCTCGAGAACGAGATTGTGCCGATGTTCTTCGAGCGGCGCGAGCAGGGTCCGCGCGAATGGGTGCGGCGTATGAAGCAATCGCTGATGTACATCACCCCGCAGTTCGATTGCCGGCGCATGGTGAAGGAATACATGGATCAGTTGTACCAACCGGCTCACGAGCAGCACCTGCGCGCGGTGGCCGGGCAATTCAGGCTGACGCACGAAAGGGCGCGTTGGAACGCGCGCGTGCGGGAGGTCTGGGACCGGGTACGGTTCGTGGATTCCGGCGACGGCCCGACCGGCTCCTGGATCAGCGGCAAGCCGGTACCGGTGCGCGCCACCATCGACCTGGGCGGGTTGCAGCCGGAGGACGTGAGAGTGGAACTGGTGATGGGCCGGGTGAGCAGCAATGGACATCTGGAAGAAACCGAGGTGATGGTGCTGCCGTTGTTCGAGCAGCAGGGCGCCGCGACCGTATTCGGAAAGGAGATCCTGCCCGATCGCACCGGCCGGCTTGGCTATGCCCTCCGGGTCAGCCCGAACCATTTCGACGACCCGCTGACCCGGCCCTGCACCAACCTGTTGAAGTGGAGCGCGGGTGGGTAGGGATCGAGATTACTTGGAAAACCCGGCAACAATACTATTACTCACTGGTTACCCTTATCTTGAAGGGGCGTGCAATTGGACCCCGTTCCGTGGTATGTATGAGTTTAGGCACTGGCGGGAGGCCGAATCTGTTCGGCACGTAATTGGATGCCCCGCCCCAGCCCCTCTAGTTATCCCACGTCGCCCACCTGGCCCATGGATCGGCCTGCGGCGCACGTGCGTTGTGTTGAAATTCGTCAACGCCCGGAAAAGCTGATTCGATAATCGAAGGCTCTCTTCTCCCGCAGATACGGAGCAAACCTCCATGGACAGCGATCGCAAATACAGACAACACGGGTACATGGACACGGACCGCGATGGCAGGGCTCCCCGGGACGGCAGTCCCAAGCCGCAAGGTCCGCGTCCGCCCATCGATGTGACCGGCCCCCGCTTGCCGCGTCTGGTGCAGCATGTGGCGGCCTCCCGCTGCTATAACTGCTCAACGGCACTCCCGGAGGGCGTCGACTTCAACGGCGCGTGCCCGAAGTGCAACGTCGCGCTGCACTGTTGCAAGCAGTGCTCGCACTTCGAGCCGTCCACGCGTTTTCAATGTTTGAAGCCGATCACAGTGCGCATCGCGGTGAAGGACGGGGCCAACGAGTGCAGCCTGTTCACGCCGCGGGTGACGGTGGCGCGCGAAGGAACCTCGAACGGCTCGGGGGCGCAATCCTCGGGGCCAGGCGGTCCACCAGCGCCGCGCAACCCGGAAGACGCGCGCAGCGCTTTCGACAAATTGTTCAAGAAGCTGTAGTGGGGCAGGTTGACAACCTGCGGACCGATTGTCAATCGGTCCAGCCGGGCGGCGAGCCCGGCCGGGCACCGGAGTTGGTAAATCTAATCCCAGTCTCCCGGCCGCCAGATCCTCGCCGGCGCCGGTGACCAAACCCAGGAGAGCCGAATTGTTGATGCGATTCCTGATTAAGCTGATGCGCGGGCTGCACTGCACCATCGGCATCAGCACCCCGCCGCCCGAACAAGAACGCTTCTACGTATTTGTGTGGCTCGCCATCGGCGTGCTGATGGTGCTGTTCTTCCTCGTCATGCTGTGGGTGATGCAGTAGGCGAACGGAACACTTCGATTCGGTATCGCCGCGGGTGCACTGGCCCGCCAAGCCGCAATGTGCTAAATTTTTAGCATGTGGATCTCAACCGCAACTCGCAACCTCGCTCCGATCTTCGCCCTGTTGTCCGCCGTGAGTGCGCAGAGCCGGTATCAGCCGGCGAAAGACCCGCAATCGCCGCCGGACATATCTTACACGCGCTATTACACGCTGGACCGTTTCGACCGGCGGATCACGTTCTACGTCAGCGGCGACCAGGCCGAACGGTTGCCGCTGGTCGTCTCGATCCTGGGTTCCGGAGCGTATTCGAATTTCATTCGCATCGATGGGCGGACCCGCGAGGCCCATCGGGCGGACAGGGAGATTTTCACGGGAAAGGCGCACCTCGTGATCGTGGAGAAGCCCGGGGTCGAGTTCCTGGAACACCACGCAAACAGCAACCTAACATCGCAGGCTTCGGCCGAGTTTCGCCGTGAGCACACCCTGGAACGGTGGGCGGAGGCCGTCTCGGCCGCTCTGCGCGCGGCGCGCGAGTTGCCCCTGTGCGACCCGAGCCGATGCCTGACGATCGGGAGTTCGGAAGGCGGGATCGTCGCGGCCCGCGTGGCTGCGATGAACCGGTTTGTGACCCATGTCGCCTCGCTGGCAGGCGACGGCCCCACGCAGCTCTTCGGCCTTTTGGAATCCGCCCGGGACGGCCACCTCTACGAAGACTCGCCGCAGGACCCCGACCAGCAGACGGTACGGCTGCTGGCCGATGTGGCGGCAATTGAATCCGATCCGGACAACCCCGACAAGTACTTCCTGGGCCATCCATACCGGCGCTGGTCAACCTTCTGGAGTTCATCGACGATGGAGGAGTTACTCCAGACGAAAGCGCGCGTATTCATCGCGCAGGGAACCGCGGACCGGAACGCGTCCGTGGCCGGATCCGACGTTCTATACGCGACGCTCCTGGCCAAGGGCCGGGACGTGACCCTCCGCCGGATCGCCGGAGCGGACCACGCCTTCCAGATCGCCGACCAGCCAGGACGCGACGGATGGAGGGGGATCTTCGAGGACGCTCGAAACTGGTTCCTCCAGTGAAGCGCGAGGCGAACGCCGGGGCAGGCAGCCGGAAGTATGGCCCGTGATCGCCGCGCGGCAGTGTTCAACCTTCTCTAGAACGGCACGTCGTCGTCGGTGATGCCCTGGTTCATGTCGTCGGGCGCGGAGGGCGCGGATTGCGGGCGGGCGCCGGCGCGAGGCATCGAGACCACGCGGTCCGGATCGCCGCCGGGAGCGCCGCCTTCGCGGCTGCCTCCACCGAGAAGCACCAGGCTGTTGGCGTCGCAGACCACTTCGGTGATGTACTTCTTCTGGTTTTCCTTGTCCTCATAACTGCGGGTCTCGATCCGGCCCTCGAGATAGATCTGCTTGCCTTTCAGCAGATAGTTAGCGACGTTCTCCGTCTTCCACATGACGATGTTGTGCCAATCGGTGATGTCCTTCCACTCACCGGTCTGCGCGTCTTTCTGGCGCCGGCCCGTGGCGAGCGAAAACTTGGAAACTGAGATTCCGCTGGCCGTGAACTTGGTCTCGGCGTCCTTGCCGAGATTTCCGAGTAGTATGACTTTGTTGACGCTTCTGGATGCCATCTTATCCTGCACTGTATCACAACCCACGGCGGCAAACAGCGGGCGACGGACACGGGCGGCGGACCGGCGGCAAGACCGCCGGCGCTACCGGTCCACCGCGCAAGGGCTACTGTACTACATGGGCGGTCAGCACTACGAACAAGGCTTGGTCGTGCGCGACGCCAATCCGTCCGACCACCGCTTTCTGGCCCTCTTTCACGTCCACGCTGGCGTCGAGCTTCAAGTTATTGGCAATGCCGGGCCAATTGATAGACGCCTCCATGCCGTCCAGCCGCACCGTCGATCCATCTGGCGCCAGCCCGGCGGAATGAATGTTGAAGCTGGTTGTGATCGTTGTGGCTTGGGGTCTCGCCGGTCCCGATTCCGGCACGTACACAGGCAGCGAATCCTTCGAGACCACAGCTCCCTCGCTCCTGGTCTCCGCGCGTTCCCCGGTGCGGGTCCGCAGCTCAATCTGATCTACTTGCCGGTAATTCTTGAATGGAAACGCGCCTTTGAGCTGTGCCACCACGCTCTCCAGTTCCTTGGGCACGGAATTGCCCAGACTGCTCTCGGCGTCCGTGCCCACGATCAGGTTGACCGTCAGCTCAATGTTCTTGGGCGCAGCCGACGGAACATCCAACTGCTTGATGGCATCCTCGATCACTGCCATTGCAACTCTATCCGCCGTCACGGCGACGGCTTGCATGTGGGTACCGGTCGCGGTCGAGCCTCCCAGCGCTCCCACCAGATGAGCCACCTGGTTAGGGTCGGCGTACTTCAGCACGAAGAGCTTCTCAACCGGGCCGGCCTTCCGCGCCAGCCGCTCTTCCGCCATCTTGTTTATCGTCTCGTCGGATGCGGTGGGTTTCGATTGCGCGTTCTTGTTATCCTGCGCCGCCAGAGACATGGCAGCCAACATCAATACTGCAGCGATTCGTTTCATCGTTCTTCTCCCTTTGCTTCGAATAGCCAATAGATCACTACGTTGGGATCGTCGGTCGCCAATTGCACCATGCGCACCGGGGGATCTTCGACGGCTGGCGGCACTGGCGCTGGTGGCGTGACGACTTCGGCCACCTCCAACTTCCGCTCCTCGATGGCGGATGGGACAGCCCCCCGCACCCGCCGACGCCGAACATGCGTGGAAATGACCGCTCCCTTACGGGGTGCCCTCTGGGCCCGGCTCCGTTCCACTGCCGGCGCGCTAGCCACCAGGCGCAGCACGTCGGGCACTGGCACCGCGGCCGGCTTCATCATCACCACCAACACGGCGGCCGCGGCAGCGGCCAGCGCAGCGGCCCACGCCCACGCCCTCGCCGCACGCTGGCGCGGCGGTTTTGCCAGCTCCGCCAGCACCCGGCCGCGGACGGCGGCGTAGTGCTCCGCTGCCAACGGTTCCGCGTGTACTTGGCGCAATCCGTCGAGCTCCACGCGCAAATCCGCCGCCAGAGCGTTGCACGCTGCGCACTGGCTCAAATGCCGCTCGACGCCGGCGGCCTCGGCGGTTCCCAAGTCGCCACCCGCAAAGAGCGCGACCCGTTCTTCCCAAATTGCACAACTCATAAGCGCCTCCGCGAATAGCGCTCCACAAAATCCCGCATCTTCAATCTAGCTTTCGAAATCTGCGAGCGGACGGTGCCGACGCTCGATCCCAAGACGCCCGCCACCTCGGCGGTGGAAAGCCCTTCCAGGTCGCGCAGCACCAACGCGGCGCGTTCCTTTTCGGAGAGCACGCGCAAACTGCGCAGCAGCAGCGCCCGCCGCTCGGCCTCGTCCGCGCTCTGCTGCGGATCGTCACCTGCGGCGGCCAATTCCGGTGCGTCGTCCACCGGAACCGTGCCCGGCCGGCGCCGCCGTGCATCGTGGCACACATTCACCGTTACCCGGTAGAGCCATGCGGCCAGGTTACCGCTGTCGAGCTTCGCGAGGTTGCGATAAAGCCGCAGGAACACCTCCTGCGAGGCGTCCTGCGCGTCCTCGAGATTGCCGGCCAGACGGTAGGCCGTCCCCAGCACCAGGCGTTCATGGCGGCGCATTAGCAGATCGAATGCCGCGCGGTCGCCGGCGCGCGCGGCTGCGAGCACGCTGTCCCAGCCTTCCGGTTGGTCGCCCGCTTCCACCGTCGCCAATGCCAGAACTTTCATCCTCTATCAGATAAACTGCCGGCGGGGCAAAAGCGTGGATGCGATTTTCGTGGGGCGGACCCCCTGGTCCGCGGCCGACGCCCTCGTCGGCCTTTCCGGGAGCGGGACGAGGGCGTCGCAGACCAGGGGGTCTGCCCCACGATGCTACACTGGCCCCTAAGACCTTTCCATGACGACCACGCCGCCCGACGCGCAACCTTCCCAGGCCCAGTACGACACCCGGTTTTTCGGCCATCCGCGCGGACTCGCCACGCTGTTCTTCACCGAGATGTGGGAGCGCTTTAGCTACTACGGCATGCGCGCCATCCTCATCTTTTACATGACCGACAAAATCGTCAAGGGTGGGCTCGGCTTCAACGACGATAAGGCCGGCGCGGTCTATGGCCTCTATACCGCCATGGTCTACCTGCTGTGCCTGGGCGGCGGATGGGTGGCGGACCGCATCGTCGGTCAACAGCGCGCCGTGCTTCTGGGCGGCTTGTTCATCGCCGCCGGCGAGTTCTGTCTGATGGGGCCTAGTCAGGGCGCGTTCTATCTGGCGCTGGTACTGCTCATGGTGGGCACGGGCCTGCTCAAAGGCAACGTCAGCACCATTGTGGGGCAACTCTACCGGCAGGGCGATCCGCGGCGCGATTCCGGTTTTTCCATTTTCTACATGGGGATCAATATCGGCGCGCTGATTTCCCCCATCTTCTGCGGCTGGGTGGGAGAGCGGATCAGTTGGCGTCTGGGGTTCGGGTTGGCCGGCCTGGGGATGCTGGCCGGTCTGATTCAATATGTGCTCGGCGGCAAGTATCTGGGCGATGCCGGCCTGCGGCCCGCGTCTACCGGCGATGCGGCGAAGGACGCCCGGCAGCGGCGCAACGCCCTATGGGCGCTGGGCGCCGGCTTGGCGGTGTTTGCCGCGCTTGGCGTGCTGGGGGCCACCGGCGTGATCGCCTTCACGGTCGCGCTGATCTCCGATTCGCTGGGTTGGGCCTTGCTGGGCATCCCGGTGGTAGTGTTTACGTGGCTGATTTTCTCGCACACCTGGACGGCGGAAGAACGCAAGCGGTCGGCGGCCATCCTGGTGCTCTTCGTGGCGTCGGCGGTTTTCTGGGCCTCCTTTGAGCAGGCCGGCTCGTCGCTCAGCCTTTTCGCCGAACGCAGCACGGACCGTCACATCTTCGGGTTCGAATTCCCCGCGAGCTGGTTTCAGTTCGTACAGCCGATTTTCGTGATTGCGCTGGCCCCGGTGTTCGCGTGGCTCTGGATGGCGCTGAATCGCCGCCACGCCGAGCCTTCCAGCCCGGCCAAGTTTTCGATGGGCCTGCTCTGGGCGGGCCTGGCGCTGGCCATCCTGGTGCCCGCTTCCATGATGGCGGCGCACGGCGCGCTGGTATCGTCGTGGTGGCTCACCGGCACATACTTCATGCAGACCATCGGCGAGCTGTGCCTGAGCCCGGTGGGGTTGAGCGCCATGACCAAGCTGGCGCCCGCGCGCGCAGCCGGTTTCATGATGGGGATCTGGTTCCTCTCGATCAGCATCGGCAACTGGCTGGCGGGCAAAGCCGCGTCGCTCTATAGCTCGATACCGCTGCCATCGCTTTTCGGCATCGTGGCCGGCTGCACCATCGTCGCCGCGTTAGTGCTGGTGATTCTCATTCGGCCGACGGTGCGGCTGATGTCCGGCGTGAATTGAAGCGGGGCACGCTGTTCGTGGGGCAGCTTTTCCGGGCGGAATGATCGGGGACTTCTCGACAGGGTCGCGATCACGCACGTTTGCGAGCTTCCGCTCGTGCTGCAATGGCAACCAGCGCCCGTAGCGCATCATTAACTGACTTGGAATCCGGAAAAGCTTCGGCCACTTCCGGATCGAGAAGCACCACGTTGGTTCCGCGCCGGTATCTGTCTACGTACTTGCCACGAACGCCGCCGGAAAAGTCGTACTCCGCCCTCATCTCACGGGATGGGCGCTTAGAGGGAGGTTTCTTCATAGTTGCGTTTCTCATGCTTCGTCGCAGGGCGAGCGCTGATCAAACGGATCCGCTCTCCTCTAATAGTATGAACCACAATCAACAGACTGCGCTGGCTGGAGGTCCCGATGATTACGAAACGCTCTTCGCCGATGCCGTGCTCCGGGTCTGGGATCGTGATTGAAAGCGGGTCGTCGAAGACGGTGCTCGCCTCCGCGAATCCCACGCCGTGCTTCCGCCGGTTCGCCGAATCCTTTCCTCGATCCCACTCGAACGCGATTCCACACATCTTCCGTCGAGTTTAGCGAATCGGGAGCCGCTCCGGCGATCTCGCCTCACACCTACTGGCTCGCCGCCAGCTCCGCCAGAATTCTGCCTGCTGCTTGCTTCCCCCGTTCGCCGGTTTCGCCTGTCGGGCCGACGCAGGAGGGGCAACCGGCGTCGCATGGACAGGCGGCGATCAGTTCGGCGGTCTGAGATAGTAGGCGCGGCGCCAGGCGGTAGAGCGGCGCGCTCTGGCCGATGCCGCCGGGGTACGCGTCGTAGAGATAGAGATTGGGTTCGAACGTGCCCACGCCCGCCGCGTCTTCCTCGCTCAGCGCCACGCCCAGGTCGCGCGGGTCACACATTAGCAGCAGTGCGGCCACTGTGCGCAGCGCGTTGCCCAAGCCCCCGATACCGCTTTGCTTTTCGGCCGGCGTGAATTCCGCCAATCGCGCCAGAAAGGCAGCCGGGAAATGCAGCCAGAAAGCGGTGGTGTGCATTTCCTGCTCCGGCATGTTGAGCTTGCCCGCGCCCACGTTTTCATTGGTGTAGAACTTGATCTTCTTGAAGCCGACGATCTGCCGGTTGACGCGCACATCGCCATGCACGCGGCGCGCGCCGGCCAAGCTCTCGCCTTCGTACTCTTCGAGCACCTTCACTTGCGTGTAATCGATGGCGTCGGTGTAGTAATCGGACTCGACGCGCTTCACGTAAGCCTTGCGCTCGTCGTAATCGAAACGCTCGACATGATACTGGCGGGCTTCGTGCAGATAGATGGCTTTCTCATGCAGCGTGGTGAGAGCGGTGGTGAACGAAACGTCGGCGATTATTTCGGCCTCGCCGGTGATATCGATCACCACGAAGTTATCGCTCGAAATCGAGCGCAGGCTGGTGGCATCGGCCGGATAAGTGTCCGAAGTCCAATGCCAAGCTCCGGCCGAATGATGCAGGAAGCCGGCTTCCTCGAGGAAGGCGCAAACATCGGCCGTCGAGTGCTGGCCGTAAGTTTCTCCGTCGCGAATGGGCAGCTCGAAGGCGGCGCACTTCAGGTGGGCGATGAGGATTTCGAGATTGTCCGGGTTGATATAAGCATGCTCGGGCGAGCGGCCGAAAAAGTAATCCGGGTGTTCGACGATGTATTGATCGAGCGGGGCGCTCGAGGCCACCAGCACGGCCGCGGAAGTGCCCTGGCGCCGGCCTGCGCGGCCGGCGCGCTGCCAGCTCGAAGCGATGGTACCCGGGTAACCGGCCATCACCACCGCGTCCAGCGAGCCGATATCGATGCCCAATTCGAGCGCGTTAGTGGCCACCACGGCGCGGATCTCGCCATCGCGCAGCTTGCGCTCGATCTCGCGGCGCTCGCGCGGCAGGTAGCCGCCGCGGTAACCGCGCACGGTTTCCGAAGGCACCGGCCCGCGGTCGCAGGCGTCCTTCAAATAAGTCACGAGCACTTCCGTGGCCAGGCGGTTGTTGGCGAAGACCAGCGTCAGCAGATTTCTTTCGATGAATTCCATCGCGACCCGCCGCGCTTCTTGTATGTAGCTGCGGCGTATGCCGAGCTGGCGATTCACCACCGGCGGGTTGTAGAAGACGAAATACTTCTCGCCGCGCGGCGCGCCGTTGCGCTCGACCAATTCGAACGGCTCGCCGGTGAGCGTTTCGGCCAGCTCGCGCGGGTTGGCGATGGTGGCCGAACAGCAGATGAATTGCGGATGCGATCCGTAGAACTCCGTGATCCGCTTCAGCCGCCGCAGCACGTTGGCCAGATGGCTGCCGTAGACGCCGCGGTAATAATGCAGCTCATCGATCACGATATAGCGCAGGTTCTCGAAATAGCGGGCCCACTTGGTGTGGTGCGGCAGAATGCCGGAATGCAGCATGTCCGGATTGGTGAGCACCACGTTGGCGCGCTGGCGGATGGCTTTGCGCGCGTCCTGCGGGGTGTCGCCGTCATAGGTGAAGGCGCGGATTTGCGCGCCCATCGCATCCACCGCGCCCTGGAATTCGTGCAACTGATCTTCCGCCAGCGCCTTGGTCGGGAACAGGTACATGGCGCGGGCGCCCTCGTCGGCCAGCAGCCGGTTGGTCACGGGCAGGTTGTAGCAGAGCGTCTTGCCGCTGGCGGTGGGCGTCACCACCACTACGTTCTTGCCGGCTTCGAGCGCGGCGAAAGCCTCCGCCTGATGGGAGTAGAGGCGCGCGATGCCGCGCGCTTCGAGCGCCTGGCGCAGGGCGGGATGGATGGCCGCCGGCAGGTCGGCATAGACGCCTTCCGCGGCCATCTGGTGGTGGATGGCGCGGACGGGCGATTCGGGATCGGCATGCGCCGCCTGAAAGCGCGAGACCACCGCATCGAGCGACTGCTTCGACGCCAGCGCCAATTCACGCGAAAATTCGGGAAATCCCAGCGACAAGCTCATAGTGGTGGTAGGACGGGCGATCGTTTTTTCGTCGCCTTTCTCTGGCTTCGCCTTTTCTTCTCTACCATACACCGAAAGCGCCTGCGAAACAACAGCGGGAAGAAATGTTGTGGCGTGCAGACGCGGACGCGGGCGTCCGCCGCACGATATTCCCCACCGAGCGTGCTCTTTGCATCAAAATGTACTTATGCCCGTCACTACTGCCCTTCGCGTCTTCGCTCTCGCCCTTTTGCTGGCTTGCTATCCGCGCACTGGAACGTGCGAAGCCAGGCTGCCTGGGATTCTCAGCAGCCATATGGTGTTGCAGCGAGATAAGCCCATTCACATCTGGGGTTGGTCGGACCCTGGGGAGAAGGTCTCGGTCGCGTTCCATGGAATCAGCCGCGAGGCTACCGGCGACAGTCTGGGAAACTGGGGCATTTTCCTTCCTCCCGAGTCTTCCGGAGGCCCGTACCAGCTCACCGTGACCGGCAGCAACAAGATCGTTCTGGATGATGTTTTGATCGGCGACGTCTGGTTCGCGTCGGGCCAGTCGAACATGGAATTCCCCTTGAAAGGCTTTGGCGGCGCACCGCTGAAAGACTCCGCGGCGGAAATCGCCCACGCCGGCCAGGCGCAGATTCGGCTGCTCCATATTCCTCAGAAGGCCGCCGACTTCCCCCTCTTCAACAGCGCCACGTCATGGACTGAGTGCTCTCCCGAAACGGCCGCTAACTTCTCGGCGGTAGCCTACTTCTTCGGACGCGAACTTGCCGCCCGCGAGCGCGTTCCGATCGGACTCATCGATGCGACCTGGGGCGGCACGGTGGCCGAAGCATGGATGAGCCTCGAAGCCATCTCCGCCGACGCGGGCCTCATGCCGGTCTTCGCAACCCGCGCCCACATGATGCAGACACAAGGCGAAATGGCGGCGATCCTGGCCAAGGAAAGGCGCGAAGACTTGGCCGCCAAGCAGGCGGGCCAAGCGCCGCCGAACCACACCTGGCGCCCCGCCCCCGAGTCCTGGGCACCCGCCGGGCTGTTCAACGGAATGATCGCGCCCGAGACGCCGTACGCCATCAAGGGCGTCATCTGGTATCAGGGTGAATCCAACAGCAAGCTGGCCTTCGCCCCTATGTACGCCAAACTATTTCCGGCCCTCATCGCCGACTGGCGCGCGCAGTGGCATGAAGGGGATTTCCCGTTTCTTTACGTGCAAATCTCCAACTTCACATCGAATGCGACCGAAGCATGGGCCATCATTCGCGAAGCGCAACGCCGCAGCCTCTCGGTGGCGAACACGGGAATGGCCGTAACCATCGATATCGGCGACCCGGGCAATGTCCATCCACCCGATAAACAGACCGTCGGCGCGCGTCTCGCTCTGGCTGCGCGGGCCTTGGCATATGGCGAGAGCGTGGAGTATTCCGGCCCGCTGTTTCGGCAAGCCGCGCCCGACGGCGACGGCGTGCGTGTCTGGTTCGATCACACCGCGCATGGCTTGGTCGCCAAGGGAGACGCTCTGCAAGGGTTTGAGATTGCCGGAGACGATGGCCGCTTTGTGACCGCGGCCGCGCGTATCGACGGCGAGACCGTCGTGGTGAGCAATGCGCAAGTGGCCGCACCGAAGTACGTCCGGTACGGCTGGGCAAATGCGCCCGTGGTCAACCTCTTCAACTCAGAAGGATTGCCCGCGTCGCCGTTTACGTCGGAAGAGGAGATTCCGAGGCCGTAAGACGGGCCAACGTGGCGCACGCAATCGTACGTGCCGCGTCGGCATTCGTGCCGGCGCCTGGCGTCAGATAGTGCCATCATAGAGGCGTGAGCGGCGCTTCAATTGCGCGAGCGGTAGGATTACTACTCCCGTTCGTGGCATTCGGCGCCGAAGCGCCGACATTCACAGCTTCTTCGGTCGTACCGATCAACGCGGCTCCCTCAGCGTCATTCCAGCAGTACATGCTGTTGTCCATTTATGGGCGCCACCTGGGTCCGGATTCGGGCTGCACGCCGGATCGCGGCGCTTTCCCGGAGCCGGCCGAACTGTGCGGCGTCAGCGTCGCCGTAGGCGGCAGAAAGGCCGGCTTGCTGTACGTGCAGGAAAAGCTGATCAACCTCAGGGTGCCTGCAACGGCCAACGGGATGATCGACTTCGTCGTCACTTACAACGGGGTCAGCAGCGCTCCGGTTCCGCTTCCCTTTGCGCCGTTGCCCGCAAGCATCAAGCTGGCCGGGCCCGCGTACGTGAACATGCCGATCTGGATCGAGGTCGGCCTGCCCGAGCCGCAGTCTCACTCTCTCCGCTATCCGATCACGATCTGGCCTGCCGATTTCGGCGGGCATCAGTTTGAAGTGCGCAGGAACGGTGTCGATTTTCCGCCCATCAAGCTGGCAAGCTCGTTTCCAAGAACGATCAGCGGTCCGAGTGGGCTTGGCATGATCGGAGGCGGCAGCATGCTCGGCCTTCCGCACGAGCCGAAGAACAGGTCCCGGCTCCCCTTGCACCTGATCTACCGGTTCGACCGGCCAGGCCTCTACGAGGTCCGCTACACGGGTTACGAAGGTCGCAGTGCGGGTAGTCAGGCGCTCGCCCGCTCCGGTTGGCTCCAGTTCGAGGTGCGGGATTTTCCGCCCTCAAAACGTGCCGCGTGGCTGGCGGAGATGCGCCAAACGGCGCCTTCCGATCCAGTTGAGTTACTCAGTGACTTCCTGCCCTCGATACTGGCCGTGCCGGACAGCGCGGTTCTTTCCATGGTGGAAGAGTATCTGTATAACTCCAACGACCTGGTCCGCAAGTACAGCATGTACGCGCTCTATGCGTTTGACAACGCTCTGGTCCTTCAGGAGATACCTCGTCTCGTCGAAAAGCGTGGACCTACCGATGAATTGGCCTACCTGTTGAGCTGGGGGCGAGACAAGTTTCAGCCGCAGGTGACAACCCTGGTGCATTCGATTGTGAAATACCTGGATTCCACCGCTCCGCTTCTCAGCGCCGGGGCACTGCAGGCGCTGTATTTCATCAAGGGGGGCTACGACTGGAAGGCAAATCCGGGAATGCCGGCGCTGATGGACAATGAAATCGCGGCGCACGCGAGTCGTTTCATCGAAACGCGAGATGTCACGATCCTTCAGCCGCTGGCGCTCTACCTTGGCATTTGGAAATCGGACACGTCGCGCGACCTGCTGTGGCGCATTGTGGAACAGGGCACGACGGTGCGCGGGCAGGCGCTGATCTGTCTCACCTGGATTGGCGATCCACGCGACCTGCCGAGGCTGGGGAGCTTTAACACCAGCGGCGAGATCAATTACGGCCTGAATCGGGCTTACGGCGCGGCGGCTGCCCCATACCTCAAAGGGCACCAATAAGCGAGCAAGACAGGCAACCCGCAAGCACATTATCCCGCAATGTGAGAGTAGCGGAGTGCGGTTGGCGCTGGTAAGATCGAAGTATGTCATCGCTGCTGGACAGGGCGCTGGAAAAGGTCGTCGCTTTGCCGCCGGATGAGCAGGACGCGATCGCAACCCAGATCCTGGCATCGCTGGCCGACGAAGAGGCTTGGAAGAAACGCTTTGTCGAGAAGCGCGATGTGATCCGCCGCATGGCGCAGGAAGCCCTTGAGGAAGACGAGCGAGGCGAGACGCAGCCGCTGGCCGATCTCCTTTGATGCAGTCCCGGACCACGCGGCAGTTCCGGCGTTTGTTCTCTGATTTGCCGTTGGCCGTTCAGCGGGACGCGAAACGCGCCTATCGTCTCTTCGCGGAGAATCCGGCTCACCCTGGTTTGCAATTCAAGAAACTGGAAGGCGAGGACGACATCTACTCGGCTCGCATCGGACTCGACTACCGCGCGCTGGCGGTCGTGAAGAAAGGCCGCATCGTCTGGTACTGGATCGGCAGTCACTCCGGTTATGACCGCATGGTCTGACCAAACGAGTTGCCCCGCCCCCTACAGCTTCATTCGCTCCAGCTTCCGATACAGCGTTTTGCGCTCGATGCCTAGGACTTGCGCGGCTTTGCTTTTGTTGCCGCCGGTGGCGGCGATGACGCGGCGGATCTGTTCTTCTTCGGCATCGGCCAGAGTTTCGACGGGGCGTTCGCGCGAATCCATGCTGATGAGGGCGCTGGCCACGGTTTCGCCGTCGATGCGCTCGGCGAGGATGACGAGCCGTTCCACCAGGTGTTGCAACTGGCGCACATTGCCGGGCCAGGTGTAATCCTTGAGCGCTTGCACGCCGGAATCCATCAGCTTAATCTCGCGCTGATAGCGGGTGTTGTATTTGTTGGCGAAGAAGCGCGCCAGCAACGGCACGTCGGCTCGGCGCTCGCGCAGGGGCGGGATGGAAATGCGCACCGTGTTGAGGCGGTACCACAGATCTTCGCGAAACTTCTTTTCCTCGACCTGGCGCTGCAGGTCACGGTTGGTGGCGACGAGCACCCGCACGTCGACATCCTTGGGCCGCGCCGCGCCGACCGGGCGAATCTCATGGTTCTCCAGGAACCGCAGCAGGGCGAGTTGGAAATTGCCGTCGATGTCGCCGATTTCGTCCAGGAACACGGTGCCGCGGTGGGCGGCCTCGAAGACGCCGGTGCGGTCGCGGTCGGCGCCGGTGTAAGCGCCGCGCACGGCGCCGAACAAATCGCTTTCGAGCAGCGACGGAGCGATGGAGCCACAATCCACGGCGGCGAACGGTTGGGCGGCGCGCAGGCTGTTGCGCCAGATCATGCGCGCCACCACTTCCTTGCCGGTGCCGGTTTCGCCTTCGATGATCACCGTTGCGTCGGTGGGCGCGACGCGCGCGATCATCTTGTAAATCTCCACCATGGCCGCCGTGTTGCCGATCATTTCGGTTTCCGGCATCTCTTCGCTCGAGGCCTCGCCGCCCTCATCGCGGCGGGCGGCCTCGGCGCGCTCGATCGCGTCGATCATCACATCCAGATCGAAGGGCTTGGCGATGTAGTCGAACGCGCCGCCGCGAGTGGCGGCCATCACGGTCTCCATGGTGCCGCGGCCGGTCATCAGGATCACTGCGCAGAGCGGGTCGCGGAGGCGGGCGGCTTCCAGCACGTCCAGTCCGGTGCGTTCATCCACGTAAATATCGGAGACCACGACGGGGTACGCTTCGCCCGAGTTCAGCCGATCGAGCGCGTCGCCGGTGGTGGAAACGGCGTCCACCAGATACCCCTTCGCCTCGAGCGCCGTCTGAATGGTGAATTGCAGCGCCGGGTCGTCTTCCACTAACAGTAGCTTGAGCATCAATTTCCTTGCGTTAGCCCGGTAGCACCGGTGATCTTGTCACCGGCATCGTCACCGCCGCCGGCATCACCAGGGTGAAGCAGGAACCGGCGCCCGGCTGGCTGGCCACTTCAATCGCGCCGCCGTGCTGCTCCACAATCTGTTTGACGATGGAAAGCCCGATTCCGCTGCCCGCTTCGCCCGATTCCTCCGCTTTCCGCGTGCGGTAGAACTTCTGGAAGATCTGCTTGACTTCCTTCCGATCCATGCCAATGCCCTGGTCTTTGACCGCAATGCGCAGGTGCGCCTGGTCCTTCCAGCCGGAGACGGTCACTTCGGTTCGCTGCGGCGAATACTTAATGGCATTAGAAAGCAAATTGTAACAGGCGTACTCCATCAGCTCGCGGTCGCCTGTAAGTTGCAGCCCATCGGCGATGGGCTCGAGAGTAAGTGCGATGTGCTTGCGATCGGCCAACGGGCGCGCGCGTTCCACGCAAGTGGCGATCATCGGACCCAGCGCGATCGTTTCGTGTTTCAATTCCATCTGCCCGGCCGAGAGCCGCTCCACGCTGAGAAAGACCTCAACCATGCGCGCCAGCCGCTTCGATTCCGAATGGATGACCTCGGCCACCTGCTTGCGTTTCTCCTCCGTGAGCGAATAGCGGGAGATCAGCTCGCTCGATCCCTGGATGGCGGAGAGCGGCGTGCGCATTTCGTGCGTCACGAACTGCATGGCCTGCTGGTAGCGGGTGCGGGCAGCCTGTTCGATGTGCCAATTGCGGCGCACCACAAGCTGATAATACGCCGCTGCAGTCAGGCTGCCGAACCAGGCCACCGAAGCCGGCGTAACGAACGAAAATACGCGGCCGTGGGTGAAGAGCACATAAGGCGTGATGTGCGCCGCGGCCAGCACCGCCAGCGCGCCGAAATAAGCCCACCAGCCGGGCAGATAGCGAAAGCTCACACCCGCGCCCGCCAACAGCGCCAGGCTGAACAGCAGCACCCAGGCCGGGCTCGAGTCTATGATGAACAGGCCGCTGGCGATGGTTTCGAACGCGCTCGCGTTGATTTCGATGCCGCTGATGGGGATGGCCGGCGCCACCGGCGTGGGCAGCCGGTCGTGCAGTTCGGTCACCGCAGTGAGGCCCACGAACACCACTTTCCCGGTGAAGGAGCGTGCCAGTTCGGGGTGATCGATCAATTGCCGCATGCCGATGCGCGGGATGGCATCGGCGCCGGTATCCGCGTTGCGCGGGGCGAAGCGGACGCGCATGAAGCGGCTGTCGTCGCGGTCGCGGCTGTGCCGCCATCCGGCGGGAACCTTCGGAATGGGGACCCACCGCGCGCCCACCTGCAAGCCGGAAGGGGATTCCACGATTTCGGCGCCGCGGCTCAGCCGGAAGGCTTCGAGCGAGAGCGCCCACAGCCGTTCGTGGCCGAAGGCCTTTTCGAGCGGAATCGACCGCGCGATGCCATCGTCATCGGGTTTGGCGTAGACGTGGCCGCGCGCGGCGGCCCAGCGGGCGAATTCGGGAATCGGGATCTCCCAACCGTCGGGCAATAACTCGCTGGCCAGCACCAGGTTGGGCGTGCGCTCGAAGGCAGCGGCGAGAGCGGCGTCGATGCGCGGGTCTTCGCTGCGGGCCGCCAGAATCACGTCGACGGCGACAGCTTTCGGCGCCGCCGCCGCCACCAGGCGAAGCGACTCGGCCAGCGGCTGGCGAATGCGCGGCATGCCGCCGCACGCATTGAGCGTGGATTCGTCGATCGCCAGCACTACCGATTCGGCCTGCCATGGTGGAGGGTCGTAAAGCCGGAACATGAAATCGTACGCGTTGTTGTCCAACTGCCGGCCGAACTTCCAGCTCCCCGCCACCGCTACCACAAAGGCAGCCGCCAGCAGCGCCGCGTAAGTAGCCGTGTTTTTCCACCCGCGCCGTTCCATGCCGTACCAATACTTACAGTATAGTGAGCCCAGTTCATGCCGCGGCCGGCGAGGGCCATAGCGGATCGAGACGGTTCCATCCAGGTGTTCGTGGATCGTTACCGTGCTTCCCGCCAGGCTGTTGCGGAATCGTGTCTTGT
>PLOR01000081.1:11824-42347 GCA_003142185.1 Bryobacterales bacterium | reverse complement strand
GGCAGCAGCGGGCCGGTCTTCGCGTTGGCGCAATTCACCGCCGATGGCCCAGCCGCCGTGATAGAAATCATCTTGCACTGGCAGATGTTCCATGCAAACGCCGCTGTCAACAAAGTCAACGTCGCGAAACGCACTAAATAGATCTGTTTTTTCCGCATTTGCCTGCTCCTTTTGGCCTTGGCAATCACCCGAATCACGCGGTTGGATGCCTGCATTGCAACAGCAACGCACTAGAGGTACCAAAACTAGGTACCCTCTTTGAAGTCTACCCTAGTACCTTCTAAAAATGCCACGAAAAGTGAGGGCAAATCTACTGCCTTTAGGAGGTATTAGAGTCCTATGGCATCAGGTTAACACCTGATGCTGGGACTATTTGTCACGATAAGGATGACTCGTGCGGTGGAAGGCCTGCTCCGGAAAATCCGGCGTCGGATTGAACAATGGCTGGCGCGGGGGCGTTAACCGCATGTCCGCGGACACCTCATCGAGCATTGCCAGGGTACAGATCCGGCTCTCCATGGCGAATGCCGTCAGCAACAGATTGTCGCAAACCCCGTTGATCAGGCGGGGCATGCCCTGTGTTCTGCGATGTATTTCTTGCATCACTTCGGGGGCGATGATGTTCTGTTCGGCCACGCCGGCGTATTCGCAACGGGTGTTGATATAGGCAATGGTTTCGTTTAGCTCGAAACCATGCAAAACACAGCGCAGAGCAATCCTTTGTTTCAGTTGGCGGTACGCCGGATCTTCCAGTTTGTGGTCCAGCTCCTGCTGGCCGGCAAGAATGATCTGTAGCAATTTACCACGGCGGGTCTCCAGGTTTCCCAGCAGCCTGATTTCTTCCAGCACATCCCAACCGAGATTGTGGGCTTCGTCCACGATGAGGACCGTAGTCCGGCCGGCAGTGGCGCGCTCCATCAGCAGGTGGTTCAGGGAGAGCAAAACCTCCGTTTTGGACAGCCGGTTGCAGTGCAAATCCAGATCGTACGCCAGCATCTCGAAGAACTGCTCCACGGTCAGGCGGGAGTTAAACAGGGACGCAAAGGCGACCCGCTGCGCATTCAGATAATCGCGCAGGCACTCCAGCATGGTGGTTTTTCCGGTGCCCACCTCGCCGGTGAGCACGATGAAGCCCTTGCGGGTTTGCACTCCGTAGATCAGGCTGGACAGCGCTTCCTCATGCTGCGCGCTCCGAAACAGGAACGCCGGATCGGGGCTCATGTCGAACGGGGTCTTCGAGAAGCCGAAAAAGGCGGTGTACATAAGGCGCGGCGGCGTGCCCGGACAGCTAGAATCTTAGCATGGAACGGCTTGGGCTCTCCGCTCCCTGACGGCCGCGGCTCTGTTAAGAGCGCCGGCTTACTTGCAGCGGCGGGTGCGACGCCCGCGGCGGGGCAGCGATGCCGCCTTGCCACAGCAGCGGATTGTCCGCGCCGCGATCGAGGCGGGAAAAGATCTCCGCCAGAATCTCCGGAACCTCGAAGACGGCCGAGTTGCGAACCGCAGCGGCTTGCGCGCGGTACTGGATGTACCGGGCCGGCCGCAACAGTTCGCGAACGGCATCCGCCACTTTGGTGAAACTGCTCACTACCACGCCTGCGCCCTGCTCCAGTATCCATTCCGCGTTGTAGCGTTCGTGGGCCAGCGTCCACGCGTTCGATTCCACCACCACGGGGAGCCGCATGGCCAGCGCCTCGCTGAGGCTGCCGGGGCCGGGCTTGCCGATGAAATAGTCGCCCAGAGACATGAAGTACGGCACGTCTTTCGTAAAGCCTTCGATCCGCAGCGGCATGCGCGGGTCATGCTCCCGCAGCGCCCATAGCGCGCGCGCGGCCGCCTGGTGTTTACCACAAAGCAGGATCAACTGCGTCTTCAGATCGGACTGGTTCAGCGCCTTGGCGATTTTGACCATCTCCATCGAGCCCTCGCCGCCGAACATCACGATGCCGGTGGGCCGGCCGGGGTCGAGGCCGAGGCGGGTCAGTTCGCGCGCGCGATCCACGGCCAGCGGCTGGTGGAAGCGCGGATTGAGGATCATGCCCGAGACCTGGAAAATGTGGGAAGGCGCAAGCCCCAGCGCGCGCGCCTGGTCCACCGCGCGCCGCGATCCGCAGATCACGTACTGTTCCTGCCGCTCGATCCAGAAGTGCGGCGGGTAGTCGGCGATGTCGGTCAGGATGGTCACCAGCGGCGTTCCCGGCCACGCCCGGTCGAGCGCCTGCTTGAACGCGCGGTTGTAATGCGGGATCAGCGAGACCACCATGTCCGGCCGCGAAGCCGCCCAGTGCCGCTCCAGAATGCGCACCTCGGCCGAGTGAAACAGGCGGATGGCGGCGTGCATCACCGGCACCAGTTGCGCCGTGCCGAGAGTCCATCCGCGCCGCAGCATGATGTTGTAGACGTCCTGGAAATCGATGCCGGTCGACTTGCGGATGACGTCGATCGAATGGAACAAGTCCTGCACCGAGTGCGTGCGGATGTCCCACGGCCGGCGCTCGCCCGAAATCACCTCGGCCAGCGCGGTGGCGGCGGCGCGATGTCCGCCGCCGGCATCGATGTAAATGAATTCGATGGCACGCCTCATGGTTGCGACCCGCCGCCTTCCGCGCGCAACGCCGCGAAGGGCGCCGCTCGCTTGGCGATCGCGGCGGGGCCCGGCTGCACGCCCGCGGCCAGGCAGCCGGAATTCCCCGTCATCCCAGCGGCCCGCAGGGCCACCACAGCGGGTTGAAACGCCGCCACGACGGGCCTCCCAATCCAGCACGCCGGCGGCTGCAACTCGAAAATCCAGGCCAGCGTGGCGCCTGTATCGTAGGTGAACACCGAAGCGGCGATTTCGCCCGCCGCCACGCCGGGGCCGGCCAGAATCCACGGAATCTCAATTTCGGCCAGCGAATTCTTGCCGTGGTTGTGCCCCTTGCCACCGTGATCCGACGTCACCAGCACGAAGGTGGACTCGAGTGCGCCGGCCTCGCGCAGCATGTCGAGAATGGCGCCGATCTGCCGGTCGGCTTCTTTCACCGCGCGGTAGTATTCGCGGCTCGACCAGCCCGAGTGATGCCCCGCGTGATCCACGTTATCCAGGTGGATGAAGAGCAGCTCGGGCCGGTACCGCTTCCAGTATTCGATAGCCGCCTGCGCGGTCCGTTCCGGGCCGCGCTGGTGCTCCATCACATCCGGCACGTTGCGCTCCACCAGCTTGGCGAAGCCGGGCCAGTCATGAAATATGGCGATGCGGCTGGCCGGCCGCTGGGCACGCAAAGCGCCGAAAATGTTTGGAAAGCCGCCGGATTCGTCCTGGCAGGCGGGCGCGATTTCCTGCATCCGCTTCAGGTAACCGTTGGAAGTGATGCCGTGCTGCTCCGGCCCGGACGCGCTAATCATCGACATCCAGTTGGGGCTGCTGAGCGTGGGCATCACGCCACGCGCTTCCAGGCTCCACGCCCCGCGCGCCATCAGCCCGCGCAGCGCTGGCCCGCCGGCCGTGACCACGCCATCGATGCTGAGCCCGTCCACGCCGATGACGATGGCGTGTGGCTCCCCTTCCTCAAATTGCCGCGCGGATGCCGCCGCGCAACCCAACACCAGAACAGCGATTGCGATTCGTCGCATTTACTCCCCGTTACTTCAAGTAACATGCGGGCCGATTCGGTTCCGTTACAGTCCCAAGAAGGTTGCGTTTCCGGATTGCAACGCGAATCACACAGCAGCGCAGACTGGGTTTTTTGGACCTGTCGAGCCGTGCGGAGCGCCGGCTGCGCCGCTACTTTTCACCGGATGTTTATTCGTTTGAAACCAAGCTGGGTCAGGCTGGAGGCGCAACCTCGGCAAGTCCGGAGCGGATGCATTCCTTGCAGTGGCACCAGGAGTGCGGGCGAACAGTGCCGTGACGATCGCGGAAGGCCTCGGCTACCAGTTCGGCCACATGATCCATACCTACCGCAACGTCCACGATAAAATGCATAGAGATGCCGACGAGTTCATTAGCTCAAGATACCCGCACTGATATTGTGGTCCGGCGCTCCTCCCGCCGCGTGGCAGGAGCCTGCCGTTGAGCGCCCCAGAAAAGTTCGATCGGCTGGTTGCCCTGATGGCCCGCTTGCGCGCGCCCGGCGGCTGCCCGTGGGACCGTGAGCAGACCTTCGACAGCATCAAGCCCCACACGCTGGAAGAGACCTACGAGGTGCTCGACGCCATCGACCGCCGCGACTGGCCCGATCTCGCGGAAGAGCTCGGCGACTACATTCTGCAGGCTGTCTTCTATGCGCAGATGGCCGCCGAACAGGGACTCTTCACCATCGAAGACGCGCTGGACGCCATCAATCAAAAGCTGCTGCGCCGTCACCCGCACATCTTCGGCGACGAATCGGCCGAAACCGCCGGCGATGTGAGGCGCATCTGGAGCGAAGTCAAGGCCGCGGAAAAGGCCGCGCAAGGGCGTGAACAGGAAAGCCTGCTGGCCGGTGTGCCGCGCATTCTGCCCGCGCTGGTGGAGGCGCAGCAGATTACCGCGCGCGCCGCTCAAGTGGGATTCGATTGGGAGAACCCCGAACAGGTGCTCGACAAGCTGCACGAGGAACTCGGCGAATTCGCCGAAGCGCGCCGCGGCGGATCGCACGCCGAGTTGGAAGGCGAACTCGGCGACCTGCTATTCGTGCTGGTCAACCTGGCGCGCTTCGTGAAGGTGGATCCCGAACAGGCGCTGCGCGCGACCAATGCCAAGTTCCGCCAGCGCTTCGGCTACATCGAGCGCAAGCTGGCCGAGCGCGGCAAGAAGCCGAGCGATGCGACGATTGAGGAAATGGAGGCGCTGTGGCAGGAAGCCAAGCGGTGATCGACATTCGGCTGCTGCGCGACCTATCCCAGTTCGCCGGCGTGGTCGAGTTGCAGAAAGAGATCTGGGGCTTCGATCCGATCGACCTGCTGCCCATGCGATTTCTGGTGGTGCTCGACAAAGTGGGCGGCCACATTTTCGGCGCTTACGACGGCGACCGCCTGATCGCTTTCTGCTTCGCCATCCCCGGCGTCAAGCCCGGTCCGACGCCGTACCTGCACAGCCACATGCTGGGCGTGCTGCCGGAATACCGCGATTCCGGCATCGGCCGCCGCCTCAAGCTTCTCCAGCGCGAGGATGCGCTCGCCCGCGGTATCGGCCTGATTGAATGGACCTTCGATCCGCTCGATCTGAAGAACGCTTTCTTCAACATGGAGCGTCTCGGCGCCATCGTGCGCCGCTACGCGGAAAATCAGTACGGCATCACGGCTAGCCCACTGCATGGTGGTTTGCCGACGGATCGCTGCACCGCGGAATGGTGGCTGGATTCGCCGCGCGTGCGCGGGATTCTGGATGGTGCGCGGCCGCCGGTTCACGCCGTCGAACGCATTTCGTTTCCCGCCGATATCGCGGAGATTCGCAGCCAGGACGTCGCCCGCGCGCGTGAAATTCAAAAAGCCAATGCCGCGCTGTTTCAAAATGCGTTTGCGCGCGGCCTGGCGGTAACCGGCTTCGAACGCGGCGCGACTGCCGGAACCTATCTGCTGGAGCCTTGGCAATGAAGATCGAGCGCATCACCCTGCGGCAGATCCGCATGCCGCTGGTACACTTCTTCGAAACCAGCTTCGGCCGCACGTCCGAGCGCCACATCATTTTGGTGGAAGCGCAGGCGGGCGGCATTTCCGGCTGGGGTGAAGTGACGGCCGGCGAGAACCCTTTTTACAACGAGGAATGGACCGAATCGGCGTGGCGGATTCTGCGCGATTACGCCGCCCCGCGCGTGCTGGGCCGCGAGCTCGACGGGCCGGAGGCGGTTTACCCGCTCACCGCCCACATACGCGGCCACAACATGGCCAAAGGCGGCCTGGAAGCCGCCGCGTGGGACCTGGCCGCACGCATGGAAGGCGTGCCGCTTTGGAAAAAGATCGGCGGCGGCGCGCGGCGCGAAATTCCGTGCGGAGTCTCCATAGGCATCCAGGATTCGGTCGAAGAGTTGCTCGAGACCATCGAGCGCGAACTGGCCGCCGGTTATCAGCGCATCAAAATGAAGATCAAGCCCGGCTGGGACGTCGACGTGGTGGGGCGCGTGCGCGAACGTTTTCCGCTTGTCAAACTGATGGCGGACGCCAACTCCGCTTACACGCTCGCCGACGCCGACCATCTGCGCAGGCTGGACGATTTTTACCTGATGATGATCGAGCAGCCGCTCGCGCACGACGACATCATCGACCACGCCGAGTTGCAGGCGCGCTTGCAGACGCCCATCTGCCTGGACGAATCCATTCGCAGCGCGCACCACGCCGCCCAGGCCATCCGGCTGCGCGCGTGCCAAATCCTCAACATCAAGCTGGGGCGCGTGGGCGGCTTCGGCGAAGCGCGGCGCCTGCACGACGTGGCTCAGGCCGCGGGCATCCCAGTGTGGTGCGGCGGCATGCTGGAAGCCGGCATCGGCCGCGCGCACAACGTGGCGCTGGCCACGCTTCCCAATTTCGTGCTGCCCGGCGACGTCTCCGCCAGCCGCCGCTACTGGCAGCGGGACATCGTCGAACCGGCGGTCGAAACCACACCGCACGGCACCATCGAAATTCGGGACGAGCCGGGTTTCGGCTACGCGCTCGATCGCGAATTCATCGCCGCTATCACTGTGCGCGAGGAGACGGCAGGTTGAACGCCTTCTTCTCGCTGCTCCGCGGTAACCGCAACTACCGTTTCATGTGGGTGGGCCAGATCGTAAGCGAAATCGGCGACCACTTCAACAACATCGCCGTGTTCAGCCTGGCCGTGGCGGCCACACGCTCCGGCATGGTGGTGAGCGGCGTGATGCTCTCGCGCGCCATTCCGGCCATGCTGATCGGGCCCGCCGCCGGCGTGGCGCTGGACCGCCTCAACCGCAAGCAGGCGATGATCGCGAGCGACCTCATCCGCGCCGTGGTCTCGCTCGGCTTCATCCTGGCCATCGGCCGGGGCGACACCTGGCTGCTCTATTCGTTGAGCGCGCTATTGATGGGCGCCTCGCCCTTTTTCACCGCCGGGCGCTCCGCCATTCTGCCCGCCATCGCCACTCGCGAGGAACTGCATACCGCCAATTCGCTCACCCAAACCACGGGGTGGACTACGCTCACCATCGGCACCTTCCTCGCCGGCGTCAGCGTGATGCAGTTCGGCTACCGCTGGGCCTTCGTGGGCAATGCGCTCTCGTTTCTGATTTCCGCGTTATGTATTTCGCGCTTGCGTTTGCCCGGGCGCGGCTTCTATCCGCCGCGGCGCTCCCTCACCGAAGCCGAAATCGTCCGGCCATGGCACGAGTACAAAGAGGGCCTGCGCTACATGCGCGGGGTGCCGCTGGTGATGGGGCTTTTGCTGATCAATGTCGGCTGGGCCTCCGGCGGCGGCACGGCGCAAATACTCTTCACCATTTTCGGCGAGATCGTTTTCAACCGCGGCCCCGCCGGCCTGGGCACCATCTGGAGTTTCGCCGGGCTCGGCCTGCTGGCGGGCGGCGCGCTCGGCTATGCGTTCGGCCGCGGCCTCAGCTTCACCAATTACAAGCGCGCCATCGTGGTTTGTTACATCGTCCACGGCGGCTCTTACGTTCTGTTCAGCCAGATGCGCAGCTTCGGCTGGGCGCTGTTCTTCATCGCGCTTTCGCGCGCCGGCGTGGCCATGAGCTCGGTGCTCAACATGTCGCAACTGCTGCGGATCGTCCCCGATGCATTGCGCGGACGCGTCTTCGCCACCATGGAATCGGTGACCTGGTCGGTGATGCTGATTTCGATGACGCTGGCCGGCATCGGCTGCGAATACTGGAACCCGCGCACCATTGGCGCCATTGCCGGCGTGCTCAGTTCCTCGACCGCCCTGTTCTGGGGCTGGGCCCACTTCACCGGCCGCCTCCCCGAGCCCGAACGCCTCGGCGTGGAACCGGAAGAAATCGAGGTTCATCCAGAGCCGGCGGCGTGAATCGTCGGGCGCTTGGGAGCCTCGTTGCATAGTAGCTGCACTGACCGCTCCCGGTGGTCGCGGCTCCGTTGCGCGGTGCGCGGCGTTTGGAATCTCAGGCGGCCCGTTTTGGAATGACGTCCCGCTCGATAACGGCCTGATCGATGGAATCCAGATCGAAACGGTTCTGGATGTTCAGCCAGTACTGCGCCGAGGTGCCAAAGTAACGTCCCAGCCGCGCGGCCGTGTCCGCCGTGATGCCGCGCTTCCCATTCACAATCAAGCTGATCCGGTTCGCCGGCACACGGATCGCCTGCGCCAGTCCGTTGATGCTGATCCCTTCATCCTTCATGTCTTCGAGCAAAATCCTGCCGGGGTGAATCGGCGGCAGCTTCTTATCGCCCTTAGTGGTAGTCGGTGATTTCGACATCGGTCGGTCCTTTTGCTTTCCATTTGAAGCAGATTCGGTATTGGTCGTTGATCCGGATGCTGAACTGGCCTTTGCGGCTGCCGCTCAATGCTTCCAGCCGGTTGCCACGAAGCGCCCGCAGGTCTTCGAGCGTAGTTGCCGAGTCGAGCCGGATCAGTCGAGTCCGAACCTGCTCTTCGATGTTCGCCAGTTCAACGACCCGCCGGCCGCCCATCAGTCTTCCGGCCCGCTCGTCTTTGAACGACTGGATCATACCTGTATACTATTACTTAATAGGTAATACGTCAATAGATGCCACGCGGGCGCGCCATTGGCGTTCGCCAGCCACGTGAGCGTTTCGCCCTGCCACATAGTAAAATCTTACGCAAGTCATTCGAACGGGCGGCCGGGCTGGCCGGGTGGGACCAGGGCGCGCGCGAATGGCTGGTGGCTCGCTACATCTTGGGTGTGCGGGCAGGGGGTCAATTGCAATGCCGACGAGCTTACGGTTCCGGGGCAGGCGTGTTGGGCGCGTTGCGCTATTTTTGGCTGGATTGGCTTCGCTGGCGTGGGGCCAGGGCGATTTCGTTCAGTCGTCGAATGGAATGCTGACGCTGAAAGGCTCGCCCTTCCGTTTCGGGGGCACCAATTCCTATCCGTTGATGTATTCGAATTCCCCAACGGTGGATCAGATTCTGCAAACGGTAGCGAACAGCAATTTGAAGGTCGTCCGCATGTGGGTCTTTTGCGAGACCACCTGCGGAAACGGTTTCTTCTTTCAGTCCTTGAACACAAGCACCGGCGCCCCGGCCTACAACGACTCCCCCATTACCGGCTTGGCCAACCTGGATTTGGCGGTCACCGAAGCCAACAATCTGGGGATCAAGCTCATCATGACCCTGACCAACAACTGGCATGATTTCGGCGGGATGGACCAATACGTCAGGTGGCGCGCCGGACCGCAATACCACGACCAGTTCTACACCGATGCTACGATCCGCCAATGGTACAAGAACTGGGTCAGCCATATGCTGAATCACGTGAATTCGAATTCGGGCGTGGCGTACAAAGATGACCCGACCATCATGGCGTGGGAGCTGGCGAACGAGCCTGAGTGCGGAAACGACGGACTGCCCACGTCGGGCTCCTGCACGAACACGACGATCATCGACTGGATCACCGACATGTCGGCCTATGTCAAGAGCATCGACTCGAATCACCTGGTATCGGTGGGAGACGAAGGCTTTTTCTGCGAACCCGGCACCACCGACTATTTCACCGACTGCGCCAACGGCGTCGACAGCCGGGGTTTCTCGTCAGTTGCCAGCATCGATCTCGTGGGACTTCACCTGTACCCGGATTCATGGGGCCAGAACATTGCCTGGTCGGCAACCTACATCACTGATCACTTAACCGAAGCGACCACGCTTGGCAAGCCTCTTTACATGGGCGAGTTCGGCTTGCTGTCCGGCAATGCGAAGGAAGCTGTCTACAACGATTGGACGAACATGATATTCAACGGGGGCGGGAGCGGCGCGATGTTCTGGGACGTTCTGCCTGGAACGCCTGCACCCGCCAACGCGGAATCGGTAAGCGGATTCGACGAATACGCAGGCAGCCCGGTGCTGCCGCTGATGAGCGACTTCGCTCAAACTATGGCGGCGGATTCGGTGCAGCCGTTCCCGCCGGTCGCCGGCTACCAATGGGCCACCACTCCCTCCGGCGAGGCGGCTACTCTCAACATACTGTCGAACGACGTTGCTTATGGGAACAACATAACGATTGACCCTACCAGCATCGATCTTGACCCCAATACGCCCGGCCAGCAGACATCCCTCGCCGTGAATGGCGGCGTGTTCAATGTGGTCAATGGAACCGTCGAGTTCACGCCGCATACCGGCTTCACCGGAGGCGTGACTGGCTCCTACACCGTCGCGGATAGCAACCAGCAGTTGTCCAATGTCGGCTACCTGTTTGTAACCGTGAGTCCCGCCCTAATGGGCTGGACGACGCTCGATTCGTTCGAATCGGGCACCGACGGATGGGGCCCAATACAGGGGAACACGCCGCCGGTCACCGGCACGGTTGCGCTCAGCCCGATTTTCCACAGCGACGGTGGTTACTCGCTCGAAGTAAACGTGACTGCCGGTGGCTGGTTCGGCGTCACCTTCCCCAGCCCCGTCAATCTCTCCAACTGGCCGTCACTGGCGGTGGACATCGAAACGACCTCGGCTGGAGGTTACTCCGCCTTCGCCCTCCAGGCGGGCTCGAATTCCGATTGGTGCCAGAACACGACAGGGGTCACGCTGGCGCTGTTTAGCACCACGACTTTGACGTTGCCGCTCCAGGCCCCGCAACTTCAGTGCTATAACGGTACGCCGGATTTAACCAGCGTACGGACGTTGTTCGTGTATCTAGCCGGCCCCGGAACGTATTACCTGGATAACCTCCGCGGGGCGCCTGGAGCGGCGGGCGCGTCCACGCTAGTACCCGTGATCGCAGGGATATCGAACAATGCCAGCGGGCAATTGGGCGCCGCGGCAGGTACCTACATTTCAATTTACGGATCGAATTTCGCGCCCACCGGCTGGCCGGCTGCAATCTGGAGTGACTATGTCAATAACGGGCAGTTACCCACCAAGCTGACGGGCGTAAGCGTCAGCATGGGAGGAACGCCGGCTTACATGGAATACGTTAGTCCGACACAGATCAATGTCCTGGCGCCGAACCTCGGTACGGGTTCGGAATCGGTTACGGTGACCACTCCGGCCGGAACGAGCAAGGCATACACGATCACCTCGGCGGCGGTGCAGCCGGCATTTTTCCCATGGCCCGGCAACTATGTGGTGGCTACCGACGCCAACTATAACTGGCTGGTGAAGAATGGAACGTTTAGCACGACGACTGCGCCCGCCAAACCGGGTGAGACGATTATCCTATGGGGCACCGGATTTGGCCCCACCACTCCAGCGGCTCCAGCCGGCCAGATAACCCCCTCGAATCTGTACAGTGTCAACGGGGTCGTGGTGACAGTGGGAAGCGTCCCCGTGACGGCATCGGCAGCCGCGCTTTCGCCAGGCTCCGCCGGCCTCTACCAGGTCGTGATTCAGGTGCCTTCGAGCCTGGCCAATGGCGATTACCCGATTGTGGCTACGGTGGGCGGAGTGCAATCGCCCTCGGGGGTAAAGCTCACGGTCCAGCAATAACAGTCTGTATCTTCGGCGATGCCCCTCAAATTGACGCTGCGTGGCCGGACTGTCCGTGGGAACGATCGTTCCCACGGCGGAGATCTAAGTTATTGAGAACAATGAAAACCAATGCCAAAAAGTGGGCCCGATCGTTCCCACGGGGCCTCACTCAGGCGAAACGAAAGTGGGCTGCGCAAACTGCTTGCTGCCTAATTCACTGTGGCACAAGAACGCAGGCCGGCACGGCGTCCGGAGTGGTGGAAGATGGTGGAAGACCTGCTGACACAGCGGCTTGAGAAAACTTGCAGGTGCGGTGATCAAGGAAATGCGTCTGGCCCACTTACGGCGTTCAAAAAGCGATACAATCCAGTCCAATGAGTTGGCGGCGAGCTTACTTCCGGTTTGGCGAGCTGACGGCCAGGTCACATGCGGAAACGCTATGCAGGCATGTGCGGGTTAGCCATCCGTTTGCCATCGTGGCGTTGTGCCTGATTGCGACTGGCTGCGAATCGCAGAAGGGCTACGCCGACCTGGCGGAATTGGGAAGCGCGTATGCCGGCGCGGTGGACCGGTTACTGGTCCTGGCCGGGACGGTGAGCGTGGATGCCACTTCGGAGCGCTTGTTGCAGGATCGCGAGATCGCCCCGCAGACCAAAGAGGACTACCAGAAGCTCTCCGACATCGATGTGAAGCGTTTAGCACTCATCGACGATCTCAGGAAGCACGTGCAGCTCCTGGCCAACTATTTTGGATTGCTCCAACGACTGGCCGGTTCCGACGCATCGGACCAGGCCACCAAGACTCTGGAAGGAACCGCCAGCAGTGTCAGCGCACTCGGTCAGCGGCTCCGCAAGAACGATCTGGCTCCGGGCGCGGATCTGTTCACGACGCTGACCAAGATTGCAGTGGCGGGCGCCGTTCGCGGCGCGCTGAAGACGGAGCTGACCCGGCATGGCGACACGATTCGAATGGAGCTGAACACGGAAGAGGTCTTGCTAAGAGCGTTATCGGGCGACATCAAGCATGACTTGGACATCGCCAGGGAGATTCGCGAAGCACGTCTGGTGATCGTTCCCTTTGTCGCTTCCGATCCAATCAAGAACTACGACGAGTGGATGGCCAGCCGCAAAGCGGTTCTCAGCATGAATGCGCCGGTGGCCGAACTGGCGGCCGCATCGACGACGCTCGGCAAACTGCGAGAGGCGTTTGAAGGCCTGATGGGCGGCAAGCTCGACGATGATCGGATTCGGGCCGTCGAGGGCGACTTCAAGACGATCATTGCGCTTACCGATACGGTGAAGAAATAGCCATGGACCGCGACGAATTACTGAACGAGCTCCGCGACATTGAGACGCAATTGCGCGCGTCCGACGTGATTCAGTTTGTCAAACAACAGGCGGTGAGTCTGCGGGCGCAATTCGCCGCCGATCTGGCGACGCTCTCGGCCTCGATCGGAGTGATCGAGAATGCACGACTCGCCGACATTGCGAGCCGGCTGGATGCGTTGTCGGGCGCCCTCAAGGATGGCATCAAGGATCTTCAAGAGTCACTCGATGCCCTGGACAGGACGATTGCGGTTTTCACATCCATCGGGACCGTAGTCGGGCTGGCCGCGAAGGTTGCCGGTTTAGCCGCGGGGTAGAGGTATCGCGCTTCTACGGACTATGCGCGCGGTACGACGTCGATCAGGATCTCCGCTACGGACGGTATAATGCAATCCAGACATATGGCTGACCGATTTGCACGATCCGCCCGTGCCGGCCTTCGACCGTTTCAGGTTTTCCTCTGCCATTGTTCCGGTGACAAGCCCTCTGCGCAATCGCTACACCGGAAGCTCGTTGCAAGTGGGTTCCGACCGTGGCTCGACGCGGAGGACATTCTGCCAGGCCAGGATTGGGAACGTGAGATAACGATGGCCATAAGGAACTCGCAGGTCGTCATCGTGTTCCTTTCCCGACAGTCCGCCTCCAAGATTGGATACGTCCAAAAGGAAATCAGGATTGCCCTCGATGTGGCCGACCAGCAGCCGGAGGGAACGATTTTCCTGATTCCGCTGCGGATTGAGGATTGCGAAGTGCCTCAGCGCCTATCACGTTTCCAGTGGGTCGATCTGTTTGAACCACGGGGGTACGAAATGCTGCTTCGCGCGCTGCATGCGCGTTCGAAGTCCGCCCATCGAAACGGTATGGCCGCGGCACCTGTCGAGAACTTTGAGGAAGTGACAGTGAGCCGCAGCGTGCTGGATGAACTCCGCGGCCTGGAGCTGCAGTTGCGCGAGTATGATGTGATTCAGTTTGTCAAACAACAGGCGGTCGGTTTACGGGCGCAGTTCGCCGCCGATCTGGCAACCCTCTCCGCCTCAATCGGCGCTATCGAAAACGCGCAGCCGGCTGACGTTTCGAGCCGGCTGGACGCGTTGTCTGGTGCGCTCAAGGCTGGCATCAAGGAGCTTCACGACTCGCTGGATGCGCTCGACCGGACGCTCGCCATTTTTGCGGATCTTGGAACCGTAGTCGGGCTGGCCGCCAAGGTAGCCGGTCTAGCTGCGGCCTAGCGGTATGGTCCATCCGGAGATTACTCGCCTCGCGGACGAGACGGCGCGCGCGGACAGCTACAGCAGCGAAAGCGGATCCACATCGATCACTAATGCGGTGGCGGGCCACTTGCGCTCGATGGCGAAGGCGCGGACCTTTTGCAGCAGGGCGTTGAGGGCGATGCGGCTGGCGGATTTGATGAGTAACTGGTAGCGGTATTCGGCCTTGAGGCGCGGGACGGGGGCTTCGGCGGGGCCCATCACGCGCAGCTTTTCGGGCGGCGGGGTCAGCAGCATGCCGAGTTCGCCGCTCATGCGCAGTGCCAGTTCTTTTTTTTCGCTGCGGACCAGCACGTTCGCCATCGCCGTGAAGGGCGGATAGGACATGGCGCGGCGGAAGGCGAGCTCCTTTTCATAGAACGCGGTGTAGTCCTGCGCGGCGGCCATGCGGACGGCGTAGTGATCGGGATTGATGGTTTGGATGAGCACTATGCCAGGCAGGCTGCCGCGTCCGGCGCGTCCTGCGACCTGGGTGAGGAGCTGAAAAGTGCGCTCGGCGGCGCGAAAATCGGGCATGCCGAGGCCGACATCGGCGGAGACCACGCCCACCAGCGTGACGTTGGGAATGTCGTGGCCCTTGGCGATCATCTGGGTTCCGACCAGGATGTCGAAGCTGCCTTCGCGGAAACCATCGAGGATGGTTTCGTACTGGCGCTTGCCGGTTACCGTGTCGCGATCGAGGCGCGCGATGCGCGCGGCGGGAAAGGCGCGGTGCAGTTCTTCCTCCACGCGCTCGGAACCCACACCAAGGAAGTACACGTGGTCGCTCGCGCACTTGGGACAGACGCTGGGGACCTTTTCGGCGTAGCCGCAATAGTGGCACAGCAAGCGGCGGTCGCGCTTGTGAAAGGTGAGCGTGACGGAGCAGTTGACGCACTGGACACGCTCGCCGCAGGCACGGCAGGCGACGAAGCTCGAGAAGCCGCGGCGGTTAAGCAGGATGATGGTCTGCTCGCCGTTTTCGAGGCGCTGTCCGATGGCCTCGATCAGTTTGCGGGAGAAGGTGGCCTGCTGGCGCGTCTCGAGAAACTCCTGGCGCATATCGATCAATTCAACCGCCGGCATGGGGCGAGCTTCGATGCGGCCGGGAAGCGTCAGCAGGGTGTACTTGCCGCGCTCGGCGTTGAAGCGGCTTTCGAGACTGGGCGTGGCCGAGCCCAGCACCACGCAAGCGTGCGCGGCCTGGGCGCGCACGAGCGCCACGTCGCGGCCGTTGTAGCGCGGCGTTTCCTCCTGCTTGTAGCTGCCGTCGTGCTCTTCATCGACTACGATCAGCCCGAGATTGCGGACGGGCGCGAACACGCCGGAACGGGTGCCCACCACCACCGAAGCCGAGCCGGAGCGGATGCGGCGCCACTGGTCGGTGCGTTCGACGTCGGTGAAGGCGCTGTGCAGAATGGCGACACGGTCGCCGAAGCGGGAAAAGAACTGGCCGGCCATGGCGGGGGTGAGCGCGATTTCCGGCACCAGCAGCAGCGCGCCGCGTCCCTGGGCCACCACGGCTTGAATGGCATTGAGGTAGATTTCGGTTTTGCCGGAGCCGGTGACGCCGTAGAGAAGGAAGGCGCGAAACTCGCGCGCGTCAATGGCCAGGCGAATGGCGTCGTAGGCCGCCTGCTGGGCCGGGTTGAGCGTATGCGGTGCGCGCACGGCGCCCGCGGTGACGCCGATGGTTTCGGCGGTGAGCGTGACCACGCCTTTGCGCGCCAGCGAGCGCGCGGCGGTGCTGGAGTGCGCCAGCATGCTTTCGAGATCCTTGAGATTGTGCGAGCCGGGATGCAGTTCGAGGAAAGCTTTCAATTCGCGCTCGGGCTTGTTCAGCTTTCCCTCGGGAAGAGAAGGAACGCTACGACCGCTCCCTGCGCTATGACCGCTCCCTTCGATATGACCGCTCCCTGACGGGGTGCCCTCTGGGCCCGGCTCCGATTGGATCAACTCCACGCGCAGGCGGGTGGCGGGCGCGCGCAAAGGGTCACGCTCGGTCTGGACGTCTTCGGCGGCGATGAAACCCTTGCGGTCCAGCGAGCGGATGGCTTTGTCGGCGAGCGGCAGGATGCGGGACAGGTAGGCGGCCGAAAGCGGGCGCTTTTCGAGCATGGCAAGGATGCGCGCCACCGGGTCGTCGGGCGCGGCATCGAGAAGCAGTTGGCGGGCGGCGTCGCGGCCGGCATCGGTCAGCGACCAGACTTTGCCGCGGTGGATTTCCGATGCCAGCGGCAGCATGCCGCGCAGCACGTCGCCCAGCGGGGCGCAATAATAACCGGCGATCCAGCGGCCCAGGCTGAGCAGTTCCGCATCGAGCACCGGCTCGGAATCGATCAGGCGCAAGGCTTCGCGGGTGGCAAGGTTCGGCGGCTCGTCGTGGCAGCGCAGGATGACGCCAGTGAGTTTGCGCGGGCCGAAGGGAACCACAATTCGGCTGCCAGGCCGCACGCGGTGGCGGAGGGTCTCGGGCAGCGAGTAAGTGAACGGCCGATCGAGCGGCGCCGGCACACTGACGTCAACGTACTGGAAGCTTCCCTCGGGCATGGAAACTTCAGGATAGCGAACGATGGGGGTGGGACACGGCGGGGGGTGGGGTGGAGGCTTTTCTTCCGCCCCGTTCCGGACGTGCTTGGGTTGACTGTTTTCCCACGGCTCACGAAGCTGACGAAAAACGCGCCCGCAAGCGGGCGTTGGCAAGCTGAAGCATGCCACACCAGCAAAGTCTTCGGAGCGCCTTCTCTGTGCGCGAACACACACGGCCGCGCCGGCGCAACTTATCCGAGCGAATCGTGTTCGTTTGTCTGTGCTGAAATTCACTAATCTGTGCCGCAATTCACTAAGCGATACGTCGCCCCGATGAAAATAGTGGAACCTACCGCAGCTCCATAGGCAATAGTAAGTGAACTGGGTTGCTTGGCATTTCCGAGTCAGGGGCGATGTTTCCATCAGAATCGTGTAAGCCTTCTATAATACGGGCCGGCGTATTTGGTTTTATAGTGCTTTTGGTCACATCAGGATATGCTCAGGTCAATGAGCTGACCGCCGGTTATGGTAATGGCAGAACCAATGCCAACCTCCAGGAAACAGCACTAACACCCGCGACCGTGACGCTGGGCAATTTTGGAAAGCTCGGTACCCTGCCGGTCGATGGTCAGGTGTATGCCCATCCTCTGTATGTAAGTGGGCTTGCCATACCGGGTCAGGGTACTCACAACGTTGTGTTCCTCCTCACGATGCACAACAGCGTTTACGCGTACGATGCGGATGCGATGTCGCCGCCGGTTCTGTTATGGCACGTGAACCTTGGGCCATCGGTGCCAAGCGACGCCTTTCTAACCGGATACTCGGACATCAAGCCGGAGACGGGCATCCTGAGCACCGGGGCGATCGATCTGCAGCGTCAGGTGCTGTACGTGGTTTCCGCAACTCTCTCATCGGGCGCCCAGGGCGATTCGATCGTGTACCAGCTTCACGGGGTGGACCTGACGAACGGCGCTGAAGATCTGAACGGACCGGTGGTGATCCAAGCCACGGTGGCTGGGACGGGAGCGGGAAGCGCGCCGGATGGAACGCTGGCCTTCGATCCGCAAATGCACATCCAGCGCCCGGGTCTGTTGCTGGCGAACGGCGCTGTCTACCTGGCCTTTGGATCGCACGCCGACAACCCACCGTTTCATGGGTGGTTGATGAGTTACAATGCATCGGACTTGAGCCAGCAACTGAGCGGGCAAGCGACTACGCCGAACTCATATGGAGGCTCTATCTGGCAGGCAGGCGCGGGTCTGGCGGCGGACGATAGCGGCAATATCTACGCCCTTAGCGGCAATGGATTTTTCAACGGCGCGACGGATTTCGCGAACAGCTTCCTGAAATTCACTGGCGCCACGGCCACGCTCGCCGCCTGGTTTACGCCGCCGAACTGGCAGATGCTGGCCGACGACGACTACGACGTGGTGGCGGGGCCGGCGATCATACCCGGCACTCACTTGTTAGTGGGCGGCGACAAGTTCGGAGAGCTGTATCTGGTGGACGGCGACTCGCTGGGAACGGACATGACCGGCGCCGACTTGAGCGCACAGACTATTCAGGGCACGCAGTATGGCGGCATCTTTACGCTCGCCGTCTGGAGCCGGACTGACGGCGCTTACATCTATCTTCAAGAGCAGGACTTCGGCCTTATGTGCTACGAGGTGTCGGACGGGTCGTTAAATCCGACGCCGGTTTCGGTCACTCCGCCGACGGGCCAGGACGTTCCTCTCGTCGGACTCGCCATTTCCGCCAATGGCGGCCAGCCTGGCACGGGGATACTCTGGGAGACGACAGGCAGCGCCGCTGGCGGCACGTTGCACGCATTCGACGCCTCCAACCTGGCGAACGAATTGTGGAACAGCGGCCTGACAGGCGGGCCGGACACTTTGGACTCATTCGCCAAGTTCGCTGTTCCGACCGTGGTGAATGGAAAGGCGTACGTTCCGACGTGGTCGAACGTGGTCGACGTTTATGGGCTGACTCCTGCCCCGCCGCCGAGCAATCCCGTGCCGGCGGTGGCCGCTGTGATGAACGGCGCCAGCTACGGCACGGGCGCGGTTTCGCCGGGCGAAGTGGTCACGATTTTCGGCACCGGCCTGGGACCCGTCAATCCCGCCGGCATGCAGTTGGACAGCGCGGAATTCTCGACGATGCTTCTGGCCGGCACGCAAGTGCTGTTCGACGGTGCGCCGGCGCCCATGGTATATTCTTCCGCCGGTCAGGTAAGCGCGGCGGTGCCCTTCGGCCTGCAGGCGGCCACCACGCAAATCCAGGTGGAATACCTGGGCCAGACGTCGCAGGCCTTGGCAGAGCCAGTCTCGCCAGTGACGCCGGGAATCTTTTCTCTGGACGGCTCCGGCAGGGGACAAGCGCTGGCCCTCAACGAGGACGGCTCGCTCAATTCGCCGGGCAACCCGGCGTCCGCCGGTTCGGCGATCCGGGTGTACGCGACCGGCCTGGGGCAGATGTCTCCGGCTGGGCAGGATGGCCTCTTCATGGCGGGCACGGCTGTCCCGCCGCCAGCGCTGCCGGTGACGGCTCGAATAGCCGGAGAGGCGGTGGCCGTCACCTACGCCAGCCGCGCGCCAGGCCTCCTGGAGGAAGTGGTGCAATTGTACATCGGGATACCGCAACAGCACCCACTCTCAGGCGAGGTCCCGCTGGTGGTGGAGGCCGGCGGCCAGAATTCACAGCCTGGAATTACGGTCGCGGTTCGTCCGTAGCGCCGCGGCTGTTGCAAGATTTGCAAAGCTCGCGAAAAAAGTGGGCACGCAAGCGGGCGTTGGCAAGCTGAAGCATGCACTAGCAAGCGGTGTGGGATAATCGGGTGAGTTCCCCACGCTTCATGGACCGCGAATTCATCCGCAATTTCTCAATCATTGCGCACATCGACCACGGCAAGTCCACGCTGGCGGACCGGCTGCTGGAAGCGACCGGCGCGCTTTCGGCGCGCGAAATGATGGAACAGGTGCTCGACACGATGGACCTGGAGCGCGAGCGCGGCATCACCATCAAGGCCCACGCGGTCCGCTTGAATTACCGCGCCGACGACGGCAACCAATATCAGCTCAACCTGATCGATACGCCGGGCCACGTGGATTTCTCCTACGAGGTTTCGCGCAGCCTGCAAGCCTGCGAGGGCGCGCTGCTGGTGGTGGACGCGTCGCAGGGGGTGGAGGCGCAGACGCTGGCCAACACGTATCTGGCGCTGCACCACAACCTGGAAATCATTCCGGTGATCAACAAAATCGATCTGCCGGCGGCGGAGCCGGAGCGGATTCGCGAGCAGATCGAAACCGTGATTGGTCTGGACGCCTCGGGCGCCGTGCTGTGCAGCGCCAAGTCGGGCATCGGCGTACACGACATCCTGGAGCACATCGTGCACCTGGTGCCGCCGCCCAAAGGCAACTCCGAGGCGCCGCTGCGCGCGCTGATCTTCGATTCCTGGTTCGATTCCTACCGCGGCGTGATCATCCTGGTGCGCGTGTTCGACGGCTGCCTGCGCAAGGGCCAGAAAATCCGCCTCTGGTCAAACGGACAGACATTTGAAGTGGAGACGGTCGGGTACCAGTCGCCGAAGGCCACGCCGTGCGACGAGCTGAGCGCCGGCGAGGTGGGATTCCTATCCGCCAACATCAAGACCGTGTCCGATGCCAAGATCGGCGACACCATTCTCGACGACGAGTTTCCGGCCGACGAACCGCTGCCCGGTTTCGAAGAGATCAAGCCGATGGTTTTCGCGGGGCTCTATCCGGTGGAATCGCACGAGCACGGGCTACTGCGCGACGCGCTCGAAAAACTGCGCCTCAACGACAGCGCCTTCAGTTTCGAGCCGGAGAATTCGGTGGCGCTCGGCTTCGGCTTCCGCTGCGGTTTCCTCGGCCTGCTGCACCTGGAGATCGTGCAGGAGCGCCTGGAGCGCGAATTCGATATCGACCTGATCACGACGGCGCCCGGCGTCCGCTATCGCATCACCACGACGTCGAACGAAGTGATCGAGGTCGACAACCCCACCAAGTTCCCGGATCCCTCAAGCATCAAACAGGTGGAGGAGCCGATCATTCTTGCCACCGTGATCACGCGCGAAGAGTACCTGGGCGGCATCCTCAAACTGCTGGAAGAGAAGCGCGGCGAGCAGAAGAAGTTCGAATACATCGGCGGCAGCCGGGTGATGCTGACGTATGAGCTGCCGCTGAACGAAATCGTGCTGGATTTCTACGACCGCCTGAAATCGGCATCGCGCGGCTATGCTTCGCTCGATTACCACCTGGCGGGGTATCGCGTGTCGTCGCTGGTAAAGCTGGACGTGCTGGTGGCAGGCGAGCCGGTGGACGCGCTGTGCATTATCGTCCACAAAGAATTCGCTTTCGAGCGCGGCAAGGAGCTGATCTCGCGCCTGCGCAAGCTGATCCCGCGCCAGATGTTCGAAGTGGCTCTGCAGGCCGCCATCGGCAACAAGATCGTGGCGCGCGAGAACATTTCCGCCCTGCGCAAGAACGTGATCGCCAAATGTTATGGCGGCGATATTTCGCGCAAACGCAAGCTGCTCGAAAAGCAAAAGGAAGGCAAGAAGCGCATGAAGCGCGTGGGCCGCGTCGATATCCCGCAGGAAGCCTTCCTGGCGGTGCTCAAAGTGGGGAACACGGAAGAGGGCGGGTAAGTAGGTTGGCAGGCGGAAGCGCCTGCCCCACTGCTATTATCCTTTCCATGGACCTCAGCTATCCTATCGGCAAGTTCGACTTCAAGGCAGCGGTCGCGCTGGACAGGCGCGCGCAACTGATCGCGGAGATCGCCGACGCACCGGCCCGATTTCGGGACGCGGTGCGGGGCCTGGACGACCGGCAACTCAACACTCCGTACCGTCCCGGCGGTTGGACCGTGCGCCAGGTGATCCATCACGTGCCGGACAGCCACATGAACAGCTACATCCGTTTCCGCCTGGCGCTGACCGAGGACTCGCCCTCCATCAAACCTTACGATCAGTCGAAGTGGGCGGAACTGCACGACGCCACGACCGCGCCGGTGGAGGTATCGCTCAAACTGATCGACGGCCTACATCAACGCTGGGTGGCACTGCTGGGCGGCCTTTCCGATGCCGATTTCGCGCGCACATTCCGCCACCCTGAGCTTGGATTGGTGCGGCTGGACACGAACCTGGCGCTTTACGCGTGGCACGGAAAGCACCACGCCGCGCACATCACCGGCCTGCGCGACCGGATGGGCTGGAAATAACCGCCACCAAACGGCCCCGCCGCACGTCAAACAGATGGGACCTGTCATGGAGTATCCGGTTTAGTCGCCGACCGCTCCCTTCGGTCGCGGCTCTGTTCGGTTGGTATAATCGAGACACAGGCCCTCGGAGCGGTCTTCAAACCATATGCTTAGCCGTATCAAATACCTGGTGGTGAGCGCGTCGGCGTGTCTCACGATCCTGCTCGTCACCGGCAGCCTCCCGAGCAAGGGCGCCGACCAGTCCGACACGCTCAAGCACATCGGCGTGTTCAGCGACGTGGTGGCGCACATCAAGAGCGAATACGTCGAAGAGCCGGACATGAAGAGCGTCACGCTGGGCGCTCTGAACGGCCTGCTGGAAGCGATCGACCCCTTCGCCAGCTACCTGAACGCCGACCAATATCAGGACTATCTCAAGAACAAAGACCTGAAGCGCGCCGACGTGGGGCTGGTGCTGTCGAAGAAGCCGGGCTGGATGGGCGTGGTGGGCACGCTGCCCGATTCGCCGGCCGCCAATGCGGGCCTGTCGACGCACGACATGATCGAAAGCATCAAGGGCATCGCCACGCGCGACATGCCGCTCGCATACGCCAGTTTGCTGCTGCAGGGAGCCAATGGGTCCACGGTGGAATTGAGCGTGGTCCGCGCGCGCCATCCGGAACCGCAAACCATCACGCTCACGCGGGTCAACCTGACGGTTCCGCCGGTCCAGACGAAAATGCTGTCGGGCGCGGTGGGTTACCTCGAGATCGGCGCTTTGACGCCGGATCAGGTCAAGCAGACCGCCGACGACATCCGCCAACTGCAGAAGGACGGCGCACAGAAACTGGTGGTGGATTTGCGTAACTGTTCGATCGGCGCGCCGGAAGACGGCATTGCCTTCGCGAACCTATTCCTGGCGAGCGGGCGCATCACTTACCTCAAGGGCCAAAAGGTGCCCGAGCAGGACTTTGACGCCGATCCCGGCAAGGCCATCACGACCCTGCCCCTGGCTGTGCTGGTGAATCACGGAACCGCCGGTGGCGCGGAAATAGCCGCCGCCGCGCTGGCCGGCAACAAGCGCGCGCAACTGGTGGGCGAACCCACCTACGGGGATGCCGCGCTACGCCGCGCCCTCACCATGGACGATGGGAGCGCCGTCATCCTGTCGGTGGCGAAATACTATTCGCCCGACGGCAAGGCCATTCAGGATACTCGCGTCATGCCGGGCACCGTGGTGGCCGGCGCCGAGCCGCAAATCGAGTACGACGACAACGGCGAGCCGATTGCCGAGCCGGAACCGCAGCAGCCGCAGCCGAAGAAACTGGAAGACGATCCGGTGGTCAAGAAGGCCGTCGAAGTCCTGGGCGTGGTTGCCAAAGCGTAGCCGGCAGGGCTCGTTACGTCATCAGCGCGCGGACCGCTCCGTTTGGTCGCGGCTCCGATAGGATTGCTCTTGTTCCGTTGTATGATGTCTCCATGCGATTTCTACTCACGATGCTGATGGTGCTCCCGCTGTGCGCCCAGGCGCCACAGACCGCGCCGCCAGGCGCGCCGCCCGTTGGTGGCAAGGCGGCGCCGCACGTTTTCAAGAACCTGCAACTCCTCAAGCCCGAGGAGATACATGAAGCCATGCATGCGTTCCGCACCGCTCTGGGCGTGGAATGCACCTTCTGCCACATCCAAGGCGACTTCGCCAGCGACGAAAATCATCACAAGCTGGTCGCGCGCAAAATGATCGAGTTGGTGCGATCGATCAACCCGCAATTTCCCGACGGCAAGGAGCACGTCGCCTGCTACACCTGCCACCGCGGCGCGAAAGAGCCGCTGATGGCGCCGCCGCCGGCGCAGTAAGGCCCTCGCCGCCTGCTTAATTAACCACGAACCCGCCTGCGTCGGAGTTCGATACCCTCAGCCGGTCTTGCCGGCGGTTGCGCCGGCTTGGGCCTTTCGGGCGGCCGCGCCGGTCCAGGGCCAGCGCAGGCCCAGCGAATCGGCCATTCCGTATACCAGCGCCACCATCAGCGCTCGCGTGAGCGTAGGCAGGGGCAAAGGCAGTTGCATCAGAAACCAGGGAACGGGCGTGGCCAGGGCGACACCGGAAATCAGTCTGCGGTTTCCGGCCGCGCCGCCACCGGTGGTCATCATCAACGCCGGCAACAGCAGCGCGCAATCGGCCAGATAGGTATGCGGGCTCACCAGGAGGCTACCTACCAGCGCCAGTGCCAGCGGCCCTTCAAATTCGGATGTGCGGCGCGCCGCCAGGAACACCGTAGCGGCCACCAGAATCGCCGCCACGACTTCCAACGCCAGGCCGAATGGCATGACGCTCAACAGGCCGTGTAGGTTTGGCATGCGGCTGACAGCCTGCTGTATTCCAGGACCCGCCAGCGCCGCCCAATACTCGCGGGGCCAGGACGCACCGGCGACCAGAAACGACACTGCCAGCATTGCCGCGCCGGCTCCCACCGCTCCCGCCGCCATGCGCCAACGCCGCTGGGCCAGAATCACTAGCGGGACCAGCACCACAAGATGATATTTCGCGGCGCAAAGCGCCAGCACGGCTCCCGCAGTGGCCTCTTTTCCGCGGCGCAACAACCAGACCGCCAGGGCCGCCCACAACAACAGCAGCGCCACATCCTGTCCATTGAATACGCTGACCCAAGCGGGGAGCGACCAGCAGCACACCATCCATTTGCCGGCGGGACTGACATTGGGGCCACAGGATTGCAAAGGCCGCCAACGCCGCCACCAGGATGACGATCCAAACCGCATACGCCGTGCGGTACGGCATCCACGTCAACGGTTTCAGGAGCAGCGCGTAATAAGGCAGACGCGGGAACGGAAGCCCGGACTCGCCGATGGCGCGCAACTCCGCCGCACGAACGCTGGCCTGATTATATAGGTCCGGGCTTCCCGCCAGTTGCCCGCCTGCGTACAGCTCGAGAAAATCATTGCGCCCGGTTCCCGCCGCGCCGGGCAAGAATAGGTTCCACGCGAACCAGACATTCGCCGCTACGCCGCACAAGCAGACGGCCACCACCGCGAGACGGGACATTTCATCACATAGCTTAGTACGTATTTCGGAACTGCATAGGATTTTGGCGGCGTGGCGCGCGCACCGCCGCGAACGGTTCTGCGGGTCTGTGCCGGAACGGGCGACGGTGACCGCTCCCTACGGTCGCGTCTCCCGATACGCGGTTACGATTTCTGGCGAGCATCTGCGCCATGTTAAGTGTGGAATTCCCGGTTTCGGACGCGCGAATGATCAGGCAGGACACTTTTTTCCGGCTGCTGGCTTGGGCGGTTGCTTTTGCGGAAGGCTTCTCGACCCTGGCCGTCGAAGTGATTGCTATCCGTTTGGCCATACCGGTGGTCGGATCCAGCATGACGCTCACCGGCGTTCTGCTGGCCGTGATCCTGTTCGCCTTGAGCGCCGGTTATTGGCACGGGGGCCAGTTGTCGTCGCGTTGGAGCCACCCGCGCATGCGCACCGCGCTCACGGTCAACCTGTTTCTGGCGGGCGCCATATATGCCGCGGTTTCGTTCCCCTTTGAAGCCGCTCTTCTGGAACGCTTTCTGGATGCGGGATTGAGCCTGGCGCCGGCGATCGGCGCGGCGGCCACGCTGTTGTTTGCGGTGCCGGTATACCTGGTGGCGCAGTCGGTCCCCCTGCTGGCCGAGCTCACCAACGACGAGGGCAAAGCGGGCAAGGCGTCCGGCCGCGTGCTCTTCTACTCCACGCTCGGGAGCGTTGCCGGCGGCATCGTGACACCCGTCTTCCTGTTCCCGAAATTCGGTGTGAGAGCGTCCGGTTACGCGATTTGCGGGCTGTTGTTCGCCGCCGCCGCCCTTTGGACCGCCAGCCACCGGCGGAGGTGGATGATCGTGGCCGCGGGCGCGGCTGCGCTCGCGGTGGTAAGCCGGGCTGGGTTAGGATCGCCGGTGCCCGCCAACCAGCGGTTTCGCTTCGACAGCCCGCACCAGACGATTCGCATCGTGGAGGAGCGGCGAGCGAGCGGGCGAATGGAGCGCGCCATGTATTTGAACGGCGGACGCGCTTCCGCCATCTTCGCCGATACCGGCGAAACCTCGGTTGGGTACGTGCTGGAGGCGGACCGCTTGCTGGCTGCCGCGCCTTGCGCGCTGGTGCTGGCGGTCGGCGCAGCGGGATTCACGTTCCCGCGAGACGTTTCGGCCCTGCCCGAGGTCGAGCGCGTGGATGCGGTGGACGTCGACCCGGATGTGCTGGACATCGCCGAGCGGCATTTCTTGCCGCAGCCGCTGCCGGCCAAGGTGCGGTTCGTCCCGGTCTCCGCGCGTTACGCGCTGCGGCGTGCGCACGCCCAGGGAGTGCATTACGGTTTCACGCTGCTCGACGCGTACACCGGAAAAGCCATTCCCGCCGAGTTGCTCAGCCGGGAGTTCCTGACCGACGTGCGCGCCGTCTCCGGGCGCACCGCGGCCAACGTCATCCTGGACCGCGCCGCCGAAACCGATTTCGCCCGAAATGTTCTGGCAACTTTTCGCCAGGTCTTCGGACGAGTCTGGATCAAGGACGTCGACCAGGGCGATGCCGATCCAACCAACTACCTGATTACGGACTGGCCGATTCCAGGGTCGGCCGAATGGACCGGCGCCGGCGCTATATACCTGGATGACCGCAACACCGCCGACCGCGACCACACACGTATGATCTGGAGCGGAGAATAGAGCCATGGCGGAAGCTAGCAATCCGCTGGCCAGCGCGCCACAGTTCGCGGAGCCTCCCGGCGCGCCGGAAACTGTCGCGGCGCCGCCGGTAATTCCGCGGCGCAAGAAAATCTGGCGCCGGCCATGGGCGCCGTTTGCCCTGATGGCCCTACTCTTAACCGCCGGACTGGCCGTCTACGCGCAGACCCTCGCTTTCGCCTGGGACGAAGGATTCCACCTGCTTGCCGCGCAGCTTATCAAAGCGGGGAAGACGCCCTACCTGGATTTCTTTTTTCCGCAAGCCCCGCTGAACGCGTATTGGAATGCGGGATGGATGCGATTGTTCGGCGATACCTGGCGAACCGCGCACGCCGTGGCGGGGGTGATGGGCGCCTTCGGCGTGCTGCTTGCCGCGCATGCGGTTTACGTGCGGTTCCCTATAGCCGGTTGGCGTCTCGCCGGCGCCTTGACGGTGGTCGCGGTAGCGGGTCTCAACCATCAGTTTGTGGATTACTCGACGATCGGGCAAGGCTACGCGCTGTGCCTCTTCCTTCTGGTGGCGGCATATCGCTCGACGCTGTGGGCGGTGGAACACCGCGGCTGGCGGCCCGCGGCGGCGGCCGGTTTTTGCGTTGTGGCCGCGGCCGGCGCCACGCTACTTGGCTCGGCTGCGGTGCCGATTCTGCTGGTGTGGCTGCTGGTCTACAATCGCGCCGGCGCGCGATGGACGAAACTGGCGGGTTTCCTGGGTGGGGCGGCGCTTCCGCTGCTGCCGTTTGTGCCGATGGTGCTGCGGGCGGCGCGCGTGGTGCGCTTCGACCTCATTGAGTATCACCTGCTGTACCGTCAGGTGGCCTGGGACGGCGCCACCAAACACGATGCCGATGTGCTCACCGCATGGGCCAACGATCCGCAGGCGATCCTGCTCGCAATCCTGGTGGCCACGGGCCTGTTCTTCGTTCGTTTCCGCAGCAATTGGGACCGGGCGACGCGCGCACCGTTCTACCTGTGCGGCTGGCTGGCGCTGGGACTGAGCCTGCACATTTCCACGGCACATCCCACGTTCGCTCGCTACTATCTGCTGACTCTTCCATTCCTGGCCACCCTCGCCGTGGCGGGCCTCGCTTACATCGTGTCGCAGTTCGCCCGGCCCATGCAGCCGCGCTGGCCGGTGGTTTTGGTGAGCTCGATTCTGGCGATCTCTCTGGCCAGGGACCTATACGACGATTGGGATGGCGCCCCGTGGTGGGGCCGGCTGTCAAACATCGCCCGCAAGCTGGATCAAGTCGTGCCGCGCAGCGCGCCCGTGTTCGCCGATGAGTCCATCTACTTCCTGACTCGGCGCACGCCTCCCTCCGGCATGGAGCACGACGATTCGCACAAGCTTCAACTGAAACCCGAGATGGAAAAGCGGCTGCACATCTTTCCCAAGGCGGAATTAACCAAACAAATCGCCGCTGGAAGATTCGCCGCAGTGGCCAGTTGCGAGGACACGGACGCGTTGGACGATCTCGGCGTTCCCGCCGCTTTTGACAAGAAGTTCGAGGATAAAGGCCAGGATTGTGCCGTATATTGGAAATGGAAGCCGCCGACGGCGCCCAAGAAGAAGTAGCCGCGCGCGTTGCGGCCGGGCATGCCCGGCCCTTGCCCGTCCCAAACTATCATCGCGATGGTAAACCCCGAACAATCCAAGTACACCGAGCAACGCAGGGAATTCTGGGACGAATTCGCCCGCCAGATCCAGCGCTGGCAGCCGTTGCGCCGCTACTATCGCGCCCAACTCGAGCGCTGGTTCGCCTTCGCCATCCCGCCGGGGGCGCGCGTGCTCGAGATAGGCTGCGCCACTGGCGATCTGCTGGCGTCGTTGCGCCCGTCGTTCGGAGTGGGTATCGACTTTTCCGCCGAGATGGTGAGGCTGGCCGGGGAGCGCCATCCCGAACTTCGTTTCGTGACCGCCGACGCTCACGATTTCGACCTCGGCGAGAAGTTCGACGCCATCATCTGCTCCGACCTGATCAACGACCTCTGGGATGTGCAGGCGGCGCTGGCGCGCATCGCGGACCATTGCCATCCGGCAACGCGGATCTTCCTCAACTTCTACAGCAGCCTGTGGGAAGGCCCGCGCAGCATCGCCGAGACCCTGGGCCTGGCGAAGCGCCTGCTGCCGCAGAACTGGCTGACGGTTGGCGATGTGACCAACCTACTCTATCTGTCGCGCTTTGAAGTCATCCGGCATTCCCGCGAACTGATGTGCCCGGTGCACGTGCCTCTCGCCGGCACCTTGGCCAACCGTTACCTGGTACGGCTGTGGCCGTTTTCATACCTGGCCATCACCAACGTTCTGGTGGCTCGCCCGCGGCCCGAGGCGCAGCCCGGCCGCGAGGCCAGTGTGAGCGTGATTGTGGCGGCGCGAAATGAGGAAGGGAATATCCCGCGCATCTTCGACCGCCTTCCCCAAATGGGCTCCGGCACCGAACTGATCGTGGTCGAGGGCGGCTCCCAGGACGGCACCTACCAAGCCGTGGAAAACGAAATCGCCCGCCGCCCTGGTTACCCCGCCCGGCTGTTCCGCCAAACCGGCAAGGGCAAGGGCGACGCCGTGCGGTTGGGCTTCTCGCAAGCCACCGGCGACGTCCTGATGATCCTGGATGCCGACCTCACCGTTGCTCCCGAGGATCTGCCGCGCTTTTACGAAGCGTGGCTGGCCGGCCGCGGCGATTTCATCAACGGCGTCCGCCTGGTTTACCCCATGCAGGACCAGGCCATGCGCTATTTCAACCTTCTCGGGAACAAGTTTTTCAGCCAGGCGTTTAGCTGGCTGCTAGGGCAGAGCATCCGGGACACCCTCTGCGGGACCAAAGTGCTGAGCCGCCACGATTATGAGGTGATCGCAGAGAACCGTTCCTGGCTGGGCGATTTCGATCCCTTTGGCGATTTCGACCTGATCTTCGGCGCCGCGCGGTTCAATTTGAAAATCTCCGATATGCCGGTGCGCTATGGCGCGCGCACTTATGGCGAAACCAATATCCAGCGCTGGAGCCACGGCTGGATGCTGCTGCACATGGTCGCCGTTGCGCTGCGCCGCATCAAGTTCAGGTAACGGCGGAAACTGACCCAACTTATCTTGAATTCCGAAGCTGGACGCCTTGTATCAGGGCACGGCTTGAGCCGTGCCACCGACAGCGCGCACTCGGAGGGCTTTAGCCCCTGTCTGCCGGGCCAGGGGCTAAAGCCCATCAGCTTCATCACGTTCCGGCACGGCTCAAGCCGTGCCCTGATACAAGACTTACTTTTTCTTGGTCTTCCGCTGTGGGAATACAACTTCGCCGAAGCCGACTTCGGAATCCAGGCTTAGTAAAATCATTCCGCAGTTACGGCAGATGCGGGGGCCAAGTTCTTCCCCCGCATCGCGTCTAATTGCGGTTACCGCGCTGCTGCAATCGGCGTGCCGATCTCCGTGCCAATCACGTCACCGGAGATCACTATCTCCACCCGGCGATTCAACTGCCGGCCCGCCGCGGTGTTATTGGAAGCCACCGGCTGAGTCTTGCCGAAGCCCTTCGACGTGACTGAACTCGCCGGCATTCCTTGCTGGGTCAGGTAATCACGCACTGCCCCGCCCCGCTGTTCGGAGAGCTGCTGATTGTACTCGTCGCCGCCGACGCTATCCGTGTGACCTTCCACATCCAGCCTAAGACCCGGATGCCCGGAGACGATGCCGGCAACCTTGGCCAGTTTCTCGCGCGCCAGAGGCCGTAACGAATACTTGGCGGTATCGAAGAGGACATCCGACATGTTCACGATCAGACCACGCGCTGTATCCCTGGTCTGTAGAACGGCGTTGAATTGCGCCAGGAGCTGAGCTCGAAGTTCCGTCTTCTCCGCCTCTGCCTGCGTCTTCTCCTTAGCCGCGCGATCCAGTTCCGCCTGGGTACTAGCTCGCTGTGCGTCGTTCTCGCTTTTCAGACGATCGGCTTCGGTCT
>PLOR01000081.1:0-11801 GCA_003142185.1 Bryobacterales bacterium | reverse complement strand
GTCTGCGCCGCAGCCATCTGCGCTGCGTGGTCACGCTTTGCCAGGTCCGCTGCATTTTGAGCAGCGTCCATCTTCGCAATGTTCTCTTGCTTCACGCGGTCCGCTTCGGTCTGTGCGGCAACCTGCGCCGTCTCGGCGTCCCGTGCGACTCGCGCGGCGTCGGCTTGTGCCGCAAGGCGTGCGCTTTCAGCGCGTGCTTCACGGTCCGCCCCGGCCAGGCGTTCGTTGGTCAGCCGCTCCTCATCGATCTTCTTTACCGTGATGATCCGGGCGTCTTCGGCCATTTGAACGGCCTCACGCGCCACCGTGCCAATGGGCTTCTTTCCGGCCTTACCCGTGAGATAGCCTTCGGCATTCTCCAGGCCCTGGACGGCCTTTTGGAAGGTCTCGGGGGCGTACCTCTCAGCACCAGTCCAACGTGCGATCTGGACGGCATTGCGCGCTTCGTACAACTCCAATGGCACCTTCGATTCCAGCCGCATGGGCGCGATCTCGGCCGGGTTGACGTTCAAGGTGTACTGGCCTCGCTGTAAGAGCTCGTACTTCGCGTCGACCTGTTCAATCGTGCCGGTCGTATCCGGCCTGACGAAATTCTCCATGACGACCACGTCGCTGGGCTGAGTTACCGCGAAATAAGGTTCCGCGGTTACGATTAAGCCAAACGACTGCAACTCCGTGGTGGCATCCAACTTGGTCTTGTCTCCATCCAAGAGCACTTCGCCAACGTTGGTGGCACGGCCCTCGGGAGTGATGGCCCACATTACGTAAGTCAGGTACTCGGGACCGAACTTCGTGGCGGGCTGCAGCCTATCCATGCGTGCGTCGATCCTGATCACGCCTTGCCTGCTCTCCACCTTGGCCTCGCCGCGGGCATCGGGTAAGAGCGCTGTACCGCGGAAACCGATTTCCGTCGATCCGCTGCGGTGATTGTAGTTAATGGCCTTGGTGGTTCGGGCTACCACTGTGATGCGATAGACAGGAGGCGCGCCAGCGGCCATCCCGGCGTCGATTTGGGTTGAGTGCTGAACTGGACTTGGAGCCTGCGGCGCCTGGGCCGCCACGAGTCCGCACACCGTCAAAAACACACTGATTATCTTCATCTTGTTGTTATCCTTTTGTTCTTTTCCCGCTCGCCTAGCGCTCCCGCGCCGAACAGTTATTCAGAAGAGCCATCAGGGCAGCCGCCGAATTTCTCGCATCGGTCGCAGTGTCCGGGTTCTCCAGCCTTTTGCAGTAGTGCACGGCGGGCACCATCTTTAGTTCGTCCGGCAACGGGCAGGCGTAGCCATGCAGGCTAAGGGTTTGTGGAAAGAATTCGGAAGACTATTGCAGGCTAGGGGAGCCGTAGCAGAGGTGTGGCGTCCATAGCAGGTGCAGATTCTGTTACGAAACGTGCAGGATTTGCTTTGATATCAAACGTGATTGTGCCGCCGCAGCGCTCTTCCATCGCGGCCAGGACTCGGTCAAGCGGCAGCCGGTTCTGTGCGGTCAAGCTGCAGGCTAAAGCGCCCGCAGCCAGCAGTGGCCACGAACGTGCCCACATCCATCCTCAGGGGCACCAAAAAAAGAATTATGACACAACGCGAAGCAGTGAACCGACCCCGTAGCCTTCGGCCCTCGGCTGCTTTTGGACTGTTGCTTCTTTTATCGGTTTCAACAGCATCTGCCTATTCCGTTCTGACCCACGAAGCCATTATCGATTCAACCTGGGACAGTGCGATCAAACCGCTGCTACTTAAACGTTTCCCGGCTGCCACCATAGACGAGCTGACGCAAGCGCACGGATTCGCCTATGGAGGGTGCATTATTCAGGATTTGGGGTACTACCCTTTCGGCAGCAAATTCTTTAGCAATCTGACACATTACGTCCGCAGCGGCGATTTCGTCCTCAACCTGATCCGCGACTCGCAAGACCTCAATGAATACGCGTTCTCTCTGGGAGCGCTGTCGCACTATGCCGCCGACAACAATGGTCACCCATTGGCCGTTAACCGGGCAGTTCCTCTGTTCTACCCGAAGCTCAAGCTGAAGTTCGGAAAACTGGTAACGTATGCCGACGATCCGGCTGCCCACTATAAGACGGAGTTCGCTTTTGATGTCTATCAGGCGGCCAAGGGCCGTTACGCCCCCGCTGCATATAAAGACTTCATCGGTTTTGAAGTGGCCAAGCCCTTGCTTGATCGGGCGTTTCAGGACACCTACGGGATGAGGCTGGAAAAAGTGTTCATGGATGTCAATCTCGCCATCGGATCGTATCGCCATGCGGTCGGGTCGGTTCTTCCGGCTATCACGAGAGTCGCCTGGCAACTCAAAAAACAGGAAATCAGACAAGAAGCTCCCAGCGTCACGCGCAAGATGTTCCTCTATAATTTGTCTCGTTCCAGCTACGAAAAGACCTGGGGCGCCACCTATAGCCAGCCTGGGATCCGGTCGAAAGTGCTGGCATCTTTGTTCCGTATCGTGCCAAAGGTGGGCCCGTTCCGAGCGCTTTCGTTCAAGAGGCTGACGCCCGAGACTGAAAAACTGTACATGGCCAGCTTCAATTCGACGATTGACCGTTACCGCGAACTGCTTTCTGAACAAAATGCGGGCACTCTTAAGCTGCCGAATGACAATCTTGACGTGGGGGACTTCACCCCGGCGGGAAACTATAAACTGACGGATGTCACTTACGCCGAGCTGCTACACAAGTTGGAGGGCCACTACACCGAAGTGCCGCAAGACCTCCGAAGTGATGTTCTCGCGTTTTACCACGACCTGAGCCTTTCCATTTCGACCAAGACCAACGACAGCGATTGGACCCGGGTACTTCAAGAACTCGGTCAATTGCAGTCAGTGGACTCAGACCTGCGACATCCTGCGGCGCTTACCGCGGCAGGAATGACTCTCCCTTAATGAGACACAGGCCGGGCGTTCGAAATCTCAAGGCTAGTGTCCCGTCTCTGAAGTTCGTTGACAAAAACCCCACGAGGCTATCGCCCTATTGCAGGGCCTAAAGGCCATGTTTAGTATAGCCCACGCCGGCACGGCTGAAGCTGTGCCCTGATACAAAGCTCTGGAATCATGTTGCGAACTTGTGAGACAGGACACTAGCCCTTTAACCGCTGCGCGTTTCCTGATGACTGATGCCTTCAGCGCGCCGCCGGCGGCTCCTGGTCGGTGGGAATTCCGACTAGGGAGCGATAGAATGCAACGGCCCGGTTGATCGAGGAGGACTCATGTCCCGTGGTGAGACGGCTCGCGTTCCGTCCGGTGCGCGCGATGCTGTAGTAGCGCCAGGTGTTGCCGGATTCACGGTCCAGAAAATAGACCGACTGCACATCACCCGGGTGGAAGAGCGTCACAAAGAAATAGCGCATGAGGCTGACATTTTCGACATCGAAGACGAGCCGGTCTGCCGAAGCCTCTGCAATGTGCATTCGGTAGATGGCTTTGCCGGAAAGGTTGTCAACCTGTTCCAGATAGAGCACCTTGCCTTGTTGCATCTCATCGGGAGTGAAGTCGTCGCGGCGTTGAGGAGATCGCGACCCGATCGAGGCGTAGGCGTCCACAATTAATGTGAGCCATTGCTTGTGAGTGGTCGACCAGTAGCGCATGCCCGCGAGCTCTGAAATTGCCCCGATATGGCGCAGCAAGCCATCTTCTCCCGAGGTATAACGAAAGCGCGCGACTGTGGTGATTAGCGTGGAGAAGCCAACTTCAGACCAACCGGTGCATGCGGGTGGCCTCCAGTCGTGGCCAAAATCCGACTCGCTCCAAAACGTTACGATGGGCGGACTGTCAAGAGCGGGATAGGGCGGAACGGATCCCTTGCCGCATGGCGGCTGCGGCCCTTGCGCATAGAGGTGCGCCTGGCAGAGCAGCACCACCGAGATTGCTAGGCGAATCATCGTCCTTGCCCCAGGCCTGGATTGAACAACCGGGCGCGTCGCGGAGCCGGGTCCTCCACGAGAGTTGCATCGGCCCGGCGCTAGAGCCAGGCCGATTTAAAACACATGCCAGTAGCGCCGTCTGCCGACTTGTGAAGCTTACCGTGAAGCGAACCTACCGCCAGTGCCCTTCGACTAAGACCCAACCGCCATGACGGTGAACCCAGCGGTGTGCTACCCAGTGGGCATGCAACCGTGGAGGCTGTTGCCACATTCCCGGCGTCCAGGCATATGCGTTGCCATCCCAGCGATGATACCCGGAGACCCAAACATACTCGCGCCCGGGCGGCGGCGGCCGCCTCTCGACTATAAAATGAGGTGGCGCGATCCGAACCACAACCTCGGCCATAACGGGGCTGACAGCCAGCGCGCCTGCAATAACCAAACCGATCAATCCCTTAAGAACCATAACGCGTTCTCCTTTTCTAGTTACCAAACTCCGAGCCAGTCCAAGGCAGGCGCGACCAAGCAATTCCCCGCCTTACTGAGGGCATGATAAGGGAAGCAGTCGAACCACGGCTTCACCGCTCCTCTAGTTCTTCAATGCACGTGAATGGCCGCCGCGGGCGCTATGGTATCACCTTCGCTCAATGCGCACCGATCTCCGCAAAGAGGCATGGCGGCATCCAGCCGGGGTCAGCCGGCGCTGGCCCCCGCTAGCAGATCCTTGATGGTCTTGCCTATCTCCATGAATTGATCGAGACCCGAAGGCTTGGTGATAAACAGGGAAACGCCGAGCTCCTTGAGCAGAGTCTCATCTCGCCGGGAGCGGGAAGAACTCCATACGCACACCGGAACGCCGCCGAGGTGAGTGGCGCTTCGGATCTCGCGCAGGATATCTTCGCCGGTGTACTTGGACAAGTTCAAGTCCAACAGGATCAGGTTTGGAATTGCCGCATTCGCATAGGCCCCTTGTCTGCGGATGAAGGCCAGGGCTTCGCCTCCGCTCGACAGGTGAACCAGTTCAAATCGGAGGTCCTGCCGCTGCAGGGCTCGATCGAGAAGGAAGACGTCCGAGCCATTGTCTTCAATGACGAGTATTCGCGCGGCGCTAACAACCGAAACGTGTTTCACTCTTACTCCGCTCTTCATCATTCCACACCTGATCGTACCAGCGTTTGCGCTGACACCTGGCGGGCCCTTACGACCCACCGCTTAGGCGCCGGCCCGACGTAGTAGAAAGGGTAACAGGTCACCATCGTCAGCGCCTTCACGGCTGACGGAGCCAACACCGCTACATCGTCTGGGTCCACAACCCTTAGCGATTCGACTTTATACCTGAAATGGCCATTTGGCGTTGAAAACTGAATCTCGTCGTTTATCCTCAAATCCTTCAGCGGGCGAAAGAGTGCATCACGATGTCCGGCCAAGCCCACGTTGCCGGCCTGTCCCGGCAGCGCCGTGCCGGGAATATGTCCGATGACGCGCCGCAGAGTGGTTCTGTCGATCCCTTCGACGACGACCTGGGAAAAGAAGAGACGTGGAATCTCAACTCGGCCGATCAGACCCTTCGGCGAAACAAAGGATTGCGCTTGAGCAGTACCTTTGCTCGCCAGGCGCTCAACACGCAACAGGCGGTCGAGATCCCGGCTCTCGCGCCACTGGAAAACCCAGGCGTCCCCCAGGGCAAACCCGCAATAGCCCAAAAGCAAAACGGCGCAGGCGACGAGCGCCCGCTGGGCCCACTTCAGAATCCGCCCGAGTGGTTGGGTCCCAACTAGGAGCCTCATTTGGCGCCATTCTCGTCAAGCCGTGGTCCGCCGCCGGCTATGTAGCCGGCACGCGTGCGCACGGACAGTCTGTCGTGGCCATTCGCCCGGGCACGAACCCGGATGGCACGATAAGCCCCGTCGCGAGTTAGGTTGCTTGGAACATATCCGATCGTGTATTGATGGCGAATGTCCCGCGCGATGCGCCCGCAGATGGCGACCACTTCGCTGAGTTGGCTCGGGAAAAAGGCCTCGCCTCCGGTGGCCAGCGCCAGGCGCTTGAGCACAGCCGGATTCCGGTCCGGATCTTCTTCGTCGAATACGCCTAACGTATAGATGACGGCGCTCGATTGCTCGGCCAGTTTCATTACTTGGGATAAGCTTCGCGCGCTGGCGTTGTCGCCGCCATCACTGACGACGATCAGGACTTTCTTATCCCGGCTGCCCGCCTGTAGTTCCTCCAACGCCTTGGCGATTGCATCGTAAAGAGCGGTCTGGCCTCCGGCAGGCGCGGTCGTAATCGCGTATTCGAGTTCGGCGGCGCTGTTGGTGAATCGGGTTGTGCGAGGCAGGCCCAGCGACACATTCTCGTTGAAGTTGACGACGAACATCTCGTCTTCCTGATTGCTGGACCGCACGAAGGTGCGAGCGGCGGCGGTCACCTCCGCCAGTTTCGATCCCATGGTTGAGCTATGGTCGACAACCAGGCCCACAGTGACCGGGATATCTTCGTTTTTGAAAAGCCGGATGCGCTGTGGTACACCGTTCTCATAAACCTCAAAGTTCTGCTCGCCCAGATCGGAGACAAAGCCCCCCTGCCGGTCGATCACCGTAGCGGGCAACACCACGAGGGCAACATCCACGGAGATACGGAAAGACTCCGAGTCGTGATCCTGCTTTATCTGTGGAGTCCGGTCTCCGGCGCAGACCACCAGGACAAGGAAGAGAAGGGCCGGAAAAGCGATAGCTTTCGCTACGCCATGATTTCCGGCCCTCGACAGCCTCCTCCTCATAGCTGTATTTCCTTCTGATGTTGTCACCGGACCAAGCCCGTTACGAAAGGCGCTTCTGCACCAATCGGAGGGTCCAAGCCAAGCCCAGAGCCAGGAATCCGAAGAGTGCGATCAGGGGCAACGAACTAGCCGTCGCGGGCAGCGTCGCCGCCGGCTGCGTCGGCTCGGCCTGCGCCACTACCGGTTCCTGCGTTGGCGGAGGAGTGACTACCTGGGCGATTTCCACGTCTTCTCCAGTGGGTTGGACCGCGACGACGGGAGCCTGCTGCAACTGTGCTACTTCCGGTTCGCTCACCGTCAAGATCGGCTTTTCGACCTCAACAGGCAAATCGGCCGTCGTGGCGAGAACTGCTGTATTGGCCGTCTTGGCTAACTCAACTGCTTTTGCCCGCGGGTACACAAATTCGTCTCCAAACTGCTTGCCCGGATAGAACCATCCCCGAAGTGCCTCTGGCAACCCAGCCGGCCTCTCGCGGAAAGTAACTACGGTTTTGCCGGTCGGTTTGAGGCGGTAATTCGGGATGGCCAGTATGGTGGCGTAAACCACTGTTTCGTCCTTGTTGAAGATCTGGACAATGTGGCGGTCGACCTGCGAGTCCAAAAGTTTGAACACATAGGTGCCGGCTGGTAACACTCCCCACCCTTTGAGATGGACTCCCGGAATCTCCACGGGCCCGCTGAAGGTTATCACGGTTTTGTTGTTCCACTCGTCCGCCTTTGCGCCGGGCGAGAATACCACGCCCGCCAGCGCCAGGCAAAACACCGTCGATACTGCTGTTTTCAAGACACTCATCTGTTTCTTCTCCTTTGATCTCGATACATGTGCGGCCGGCCCTTCGCTCTGTCGGGCACCATGCCTGCAAGACTCGGCTGGCTGGCAGCACACGATGGACAAGAAGCATTCCAAGGTCCATCGGCACATTACCATGCGGAGGGCCCGACTCTTGTGTCGTTCAGGCCCGTGCTTGCCATACCTTGAGGGAAACGGGGCTCAGCGGCAAAGCTGAGAAGCTCCAGAAGCCAGTCCTACCACGGAAGTGATCGACCCATGCAGTTATTGCCGCACGGCACGCAGGAACTGCCGCGAATCGGGCAGTTTCCACCCGACCTGAAATCCGTTCCCCAAAAGAAAAACCGCATCGGAGAAGCTCATTGACCACCAAGAGCTTCTGCCGATGCGGCTCGCCCAGGTTCGGGCTGGGATGCGGCGTCGGTCCGCCTGGAATGTTGAGCTAAGTCGATCCTGGTGAGGTCCACGTCCTATGATTCCTACGCCAGGAACGCCAGATGGCTACCGCAATCGCGATCCCCGGAGAGATCACTATGAATATTCAAAGCAAAAAAAACCTCTGCAGCAGCAAACAAGCAGGAAGTCGAGTGAGCGGCAGTAAAGTATAGAGAATCTAATATCGGCTCCCGCAAGCACGCCGTTGCTGTCGCCCACCCTTTTTCCACCCGCCGGCTGCAGCAGAGGGCAAATTGAAAGGTTACTTCGTAAATTCACTCCGATGTTCAGCAATCCGAAGGCCAGAACGGGTCGGTAGCAGTTTCAGAAAGTCCAGCACTTTTGCATGGAGAGATAGGGGTACATTGTAATCCGAAAGACGAAGACGGACGGGCTTTCGGGAGGACCGACTGGTGGGCACGGACCGTTTGTAGCTAATGTGTCCGGGTGGCGGTGCCGGGACAAGGAATCAACGACAGGATGAGACTCAACAGCACAAGAACGGCCAAGGCTACTGGTATGAACATTGTATCCTCGATTCACTTGCGGTCACCGAGGCGCTTTGAGCCAGCATTCCGCGCTGTAATGCCTGCGCACGCGGCGCGGGCACCGGTTGTTCCCAGCACACTCGATGCCGCCGCCCGCACGTCCGGCACTCATACTCGCCGTGCGAGGGCCACATTGGCTCGCTGTGCATCAACCGGCACCATAAAGTCGCGATTCGAGCTTGGGTCGGCTTCATAGGTCCATATTCCTTAGCCCAGTCGGGCGATTCCTACTACTAAAGGCGGGTGGCAGCGGAGCTTTCGCGCCCGTGTTGCTTCAGCGCCCGCGACCATTCATCGGCCTGCTTTTCAGCCTCCGCCTTCGCCACTCCATACCGCTCCTGAATGCGCCCAACCAACTGATCTTTCTTGCCGGCGATCGCTTCCCAATCGTTATCATTGAGTTTCCCCCAGCGCTCGCGGGCAGAGCCGGTGAACTGCTTCCACCTGCCTTCAATCTGGTCCCAATTCATGTTTCCTCCTGCTGCTTCCGGTTTCCCGGCTTGATTTAAGTTGTGGCACGTTGACCGCCGTTCGAATCCAAGAGGCTTGTAGAAGGAGTCTGGGCCGAGTTGCCCATGCGCTCTTCGGCCCCAGCGAAATGTGCATCCTCAAAGGCAGATTCTGCACTTACGCGGCACTGTCCTAACCCAGCATCTTCGCAGAAGGTTAGCCTGCGGCGCTTGGCCCGGCTCGTGCACAGACACAATACGACACTTCCAAAAGGAGGAATAGCAAATGGCAAGAAACACATCGGTAATAGGAATCTACCCGGATCGCACAACCGTTTCGGATGCCGTCAACGTCCTGCATAAAGCAGGGTATCGGACGACGGACATCTCGGTCCTGTCGTCCGACAACCAGGGTTCAAAGGATTTCGCGCTTGTGAAGCGGGCTAAGGCCTTGGAGGGCGCGGCGGCGGGAGCGGCAGTGTGTGCGGTGGTTGGCGCCGCATTGGCTTGGTTCTGCTCCATTCAGACTGTGACCATCGCGGCTTTAGTGCCGCTCGTCGCGGCTGGACCAGTGCTGGCTGCTTTGGCTGGCGCCGGCGCTGGCGGGGCCCTGGGTTGGATCGTGGGATTGCTGGCCGGCTCGGGCCTGACGGAATATGTGGCCAAGCGGTATGCCGGCAGAATCAGGCATGGCGGCATTCTCCTGTCCGTTCATTGCGACAATCAGGACTGGTGTAATCGGGCGAAGACAGCCCTTAAAAATACTGGAGCTCGGAATATCTCCTCCGCCTCAGAAACTTCCGCCGACTATGGGACGACGGACAAGCCGACGGAGAGGGCACCAGCGGTGGTTACGAATCGCGGCGAGACGCCTGCCCAAGAGAAGACAGAATACGTCGCTTACGAAACCAAGAAATAGGAAGTTCATCCGCCACGACCAGTTCCTCCGGATCGGACATGGAAGGCTAGATTCTTCTTCAACGAGAAGCAGGACCGCCCTGTGCAAGAGGGAAGCCGGTCGTGGTGCTGGCGGGCACATGCCATAGGCGATCAATACATCGAAGGCGGTGCCGCCCCACAGTTGCATCCGCTTTATTCTTCGCCCAATCATCCCGTATGGGACGGTGCACAAGACCAGGCCGACATGGAATTGGCAGAGGCCGTGGAGCAGAAGTTAAGGCGGACTGGTCGTCTGCGTGCACACCCAATAGCGACTTTAAGTTAGGGAGACGATTACACCATGCAGTTCATTCGAGTCAATAGCACGGCTGCCCTGTTTCTGCTTTTCGGGACGTTGGTCCCTATGTACGCGCAGAACGAGAAACAACAGCACCCTCAGGAACAGGCGCAGCAACCGCAGCAGCGGGCCCAACAGCCTCAGCAACAGCGATCGCAACAACAGCAGCAGGCGCAACAGGCTCCGAGACAGCAACCACAGGAGCAGCGAGTTCCACAGGCTCAGCAGCAGCAACCGCAGCGTGCGCAGCAGCAAGCAGTCGCGTGGCAGCAGAAGCGGGGATGGCAACAGCAGGGCGCGTGGCAGGGGCAGAGTACATGGCAGGGGGATCGTGCTCACCAGTGGGGAAGCCAGCATCGCAACTGGGCACAACGTGGAGGCTACGGCGGCTCCTACATTCCTCAGGCCAGCTTTGATCTCTATTTCGGGTATCAACACTGGTTCCGGATGCATGCTCTCCCAACCATTTACATGGGATATCCCCGTTTCGAGTACGGCGGCGTTTCGTTCCTGCTCGTGGATCCCTACCCGGAATCCTGGGCAGAAAACTGGTTCGATAGCGACGACCTTTACATTGCTTATGACAACGGGTACTACCTTTATGACCGCTCGTATCCGGGCGTTGGACTGGCGATTACGGTCCAACTGTAGCTGACGAAAGATTCAGTTGGTTGGCGACCTCCGTAAGGCTGGCGGGTGAGCTTCAAGGACCAAGGGAAACCAAGAGTGCCTGAACCCCAAAGGGAACGACACCGCACCGGACGCATCGGCTGGCTACGCGCGGCGGTATTGGGTGCGAACGACGGGATTCTTTCGACCGCGAGTCTGGTGCTGGGCGTCGCGGCTGCGCATGCGACTCACAGCAACGTGATGGTCGCGGGGGTCGCCGGCCTGGTCGCTGGGGCGATGTCGATGGCGGCAGGTGAGTACGTATCTGTGCACTCACAGGCCGACACCGAACGCGCCGACCTCAAGCTGGAACGCGCGGAACTGAAGACAGACAACGAGGGCGAGCACAGGGAACTGATGGCGATCTACGTCGCCCGCGGCCTCGACCCAAAGCTTGCTAAACAGGTCGCACAGCAACTGATGGCTCATGACGCCTTAGGTGCGCATGCCCAAGACGAACTCGGCATCTCTGTCAAGCTCAAGCCGCGCCCGATTCAAGCTGCGTTAGCATCGGCCGCCAGCTTCGCCGTCGGAGCAGCGCTGCCTCTCGTGGTCACAGGCGTAGTCCCGCAGGCAACTCTGATTCCCGTTGTCTCCGGAACATCACTGTTGTTCCTGGCTCTTCTGGGCGGACTGGCTGCGCGCGCTGGAGGTGCAGGCGTGACCGTGGGCGCATTACGCGTCACTTTTTGGGGCGCTCTAGCCATGGCGGTGACCGCTGGCGTCGGAGCACTGTTCGGAACCTGATCTACAGCAACGGCAAGTGTTCCGTGCAGATCGGCGCTTATGGAGCGGCCTATCTTGCGGACGAGTGATATCCGGGCCGGCTCAACACGGTGCGCCTCGGACTCTCCGAGGGCTCTCTCCAACTCGGGTTTGATTTGGCCAGCAACATGGCGTCCGAGTTTTGGCCGGGTCTCAGACGAAAGCTACTGCACCGAAAACCCTGATGGGCCGCGACTCAGCGCCTGAGAAGGCTGAAAATGGGTCTGCACATCAAAGCGTTTCGACATCCTCGACTT
>PLOR01000084.1 GCA_003142185.1 Bryobacterales bacterium | reverse complement strand
AGGTTCGCATGGCGGTTTTCGCCGCTCGGCGGTAGGCTTCGTTGTTTTTGAATTGAGCAGGAGTAAAACGACCGGAGCCTGCTCCGTCCCACGTCTCCTCGCTGGTGCGCAGAAATCGTTCGATGGTCGGCACCGCCAAGCCCCCGGTTGCCGCAGCTTGCTTGGCCGCTTCTCGAATGCACTGATTGACCGTTTCGAATCTGTCGTGTTCCATTTCTCTTACCGACGAAACTGCGCCCAAAACGAAGTTATAGAACTTCCCGCGACCCTCTGCAACTCACCGAGTTCATGGCCTGACCGCCAGGACCCGGGGACGCTTGTCGGCGGCGGCTACGTTTCTGGAAACGTCGCTCTCCCGAACGTCAAAGAAGTTGACGGCAGCCTGCAAGGATCGCCGCGCAAGGACCCTTCGATCTGATGATCGACCGCCTCCTGCTGAGAACACTACTGAGAACCTGGCTCCGCCTGCTTCATTTGAATCTACTTCCCGAAAGCCATTCCATGTCAGTTCCAAACTCGATCCACGATTATCTGCGCATGTTCGCTGGCGAATTGGGCGAGCGAATCCTGCAAAGCTTCCCCGCGCTGCACAATGCACACGATCCGTTATCGCCACGGCTGACCACCTTGCTACGAAAGCCGTTCCCTGCTCAAGCTGTCGCCGCGATGGGTGTTGCGAAAAAGTGGGAGAGGGAACGTAGTGCCGCGGTGATCGCGGAATGTGGGACGGGAAAAACTCTGATATCGCTGGCGGCGCTACAAATTCACAGCGACGACCGGCCGTTTACCGCGATCGTGATGGCGCCGGGTCATCTTACATTGAAATGGTCCAAAGAGGCGCTGGAGACGATTCCCCGCCTGAGGGTATTTCTGATTGACGGTCTGCGGGATCGAGTTCGGGACAGCAGCACGCCATGCGGTGTCAACGAGGTGAAACTGCGCCGCGGGCAGATCGTCCGCGAGGGGCTGCACACCACCCTCACTGATCTCCGCTTGCGTAAAAATCACAAGAGCGCCCGTGCTCGCTGGCAGAAGGAGATATGCTCAGGACCGGCGCTGTTCGTGGTCGGGCGGGACAAAGGGAAGCTGTCGCACTTTTGGCGACACGCGTACCAGATAGCCCGCTCCGGACGCTATCTGGGGAGCGTGGTCAACCCGGACACAGGCATGCGGGTGGAGTTGGGCGATCGCTGGCTGATCGCCTCCGACTTTCGAAAGGCGCGCCTCGGCGAAGTGATCGGCGGCGCCGTTGAGAAGGAAGAGGGCGCCGATTTGAAACTCCGACGGTCGATCTATAGCCCGCTCTGGCAAGCCGATGGCAAGAGAATTCGGCGTGTGGCGCCGCTCGATTTTATTGGGCGTTTCATGCCGCACTGGTTCGACTATGCCATATGCGATGAGGCTCACCAGTTGGCCAATGATACGGCGCAGGGGAACGGTTTGGGAACGCTGGCGGCCTGCGCGGATCGTACGGTGATCCTTACCGGCACGCTGTTGGGCGGCTACGCCAGCGATGTCTACAATCTCCTCTATCGGCTGGAGGCCGGCAAGATGGTCGCCCAGGGCTACGAGTGGGGTGAACCCGGGCTGCGGTCCTTCGCCGAAACCTACGGCGTATTGGAAAGGGTCACGACCATCGAGCCGGCGGACAACAGTTGCTCGAAAGCGCGCGTCACCAAGCAGATCAAACGCAGGCCTGGCGCCTCGCCGTCGCTGTTCAGCGAGTTTCTGATGAGCCTTGCGGCCTTTGTTTCATTAGAGGACATTTCGACGGAACTGCCGCCGTTCACCGAACAAGTGATCGGTGTGCCCATGGACGCACCGCTCCAGGCTGCATACCGGGCGCTGGAGGAGCAGATCAAGAATGCCATCAAAGAGCATCACTTGAACCATTCGGTAGTTAGCGTCGGGTTAAACGCCCTGCTTCTCTATCCGGATCACGCCTGGAACATCGGAGATCTTTATGGCTACGAGTACAATCCTGAAACTGAGCGCCGGGAACGATTCCTGATCGCCCAGACGGAGGATTTGGATCAGAAGTTCGTATACGCCAAGGAACGGCGCCTGGTTGAGATCGTGAAAGCTGAACTGCAGATGGGCCGCCGCTGCTGCCACGTATACGCCGTCTACACCCGTAAGCGCGATGTCACGCGGCGACTCGAGAGCATTTTCGCGCGGGAAGGGATCCGCGTAGCAGTGCTGACATCCGACGTGCCGCCGGAAAAGCGGGAAGGCTGGTTTGCGCAGAGACTGCGAGAAGGAGTTCAGGTTACGATCAGCCATCCCAAAATCATCGAGACTGGAATGGACCTTCTGAGCCACTCCAGCCTGATATTTTTCGAATCGGGCTACTCGCTGCACACTCTCCGGCAGGCCAGCAGGCGCTCGTGGAGGATCGGACAACGACAGCCCGTCCGCGTCTTCTACTTACATTATGAGGATACGATGCAATCGAGCTGTCTGCGGCTGATGGGTAGAAAGCTGCTGGTTTCGCTCGCCATGGAGGGCAAGTTCAGCAGGGATGGCCTGCAATCGCTGGATGAAGATGACGATATGCTGACCGCGATGGCGCGCGAACTCGTCACCGAAAACGGCGTCGGCGAGTCCGCCGCCGCGGTCTGGCGGCAGATTCAGGCGGAGAATAGCAACGTTTTCATTCCCGCGGACATCGCGCCCGAGCCTGCTCCGGTTGTCGAGGATGCGCCGCTAACGTCGCTGGTCCCACCGGCCATGACCGTCGAGGCGGCCGTCAAAGCTCTGAAGTTCGGATCGCGTCCGCCATCGACGCGTCCGCCAATGCGTCGCAGAGAGGTGGCTCCGGTGGATGTGCAATTCCCGCTGTTCTGAGATCCAGCGGGAAGCCGAAAATAGCGAAGGTCGATCACTTGCCAGAGCCGGCGATCAGCTTGGACTTCCGTTCTTCCAACGCAGCTACCTGGCCTTTCAGCCGCTTCAGTTCCCGGTTGATGCGTGCGAGCTCCGTCATCGCCTCCGGTCCTTGAGGTAGCTGGTGCCGTGCTTTTCCCTAACCAGCGCTTCCACCTCTCGCCGGAGAAGCCGAAGCCAGGGGTTGCCGTGCATGGAGTGTTTCCGGCATTTGAGCTTGCCGGCGCGGATTGCTCGGATGATTTCCTCCCAAGTCAGCCCGAACTCCTCTTGCGCTGTTTTGTGGCTGAGGGTGGCTCCCTTGCGCAGCCACTCGGCATTCTTATCTTCCATAGCTCTGGCCGCGCTCCGGCTAACGCTGGATTATGAAGCCAGGGCCCTTCCAGCCGTTCACCTGAGAAACCTCGGAATGAGGACGGCTCTCGGGGATGTCGGGAAGGCCGGCCAGATAGATGGCATCCGCCTGGTGATTCACGTAGCCCTCGAAAACGAAGTCGTTCCAGTATTCCCTTGTCGGCCCGTACTTCATGTGGCGCTCGTAGTCGTCCATTGGCGCGGTGGGGGCGAACGTGCGGCGGAAGTACTCCATCCAGTCTGGGTAATCCGGGTGCAGCACGACATATGGCGTCGTGAAGACGACGTGTTCCTGGCTACCGGGGATTGGTGGTGGAAGCGCACGGACGTACCACAGTTCGTTCTTCCGACCGCTGTAACCAGCCGGAACGATGGCCCTGTACAGGGCACCTGTCAGGAGATCCTCAATAATGGTCACGTTGCCTTCTCTGCCGCGGTGAATGTAGAGACCCATTCGCGAATCCTGCATCAGACGGATAAGGCGCAAGAGTTCAGTGTGCATGCCGAAAGCTGCGCCGAACTCCAGAATCGTCGTGCCGATGGTCTCGTTGGCCGGCCCTGCACAAGCATCGAAAAATGCCCAGCAGGTGAAGTAGGAGGTGGTCAACGGGCTCATCGGGGGCGCGCTCGGCACATAGAGGTCCTCGGCCTGGGAAATCATGTCCGCGAATGGCGCCATCTCTTTCAAGCCAGTAAGCTGTTCCGACATGACCGATACCTGGTTCTGCGTGTAAACATACGCCGCGTGAGCCGGATCGAGGCTGGCAAGGTCCTTCTGGGTGGCAATCGTCTTCTGTAATCCTTCCGCCATAGCGCGGCCGTCCAGGACCCTCTTGATGTTGACGACCCTGCGTCCCAGATGCCGCCTCACCTTGGCAACGACCTTCTTGGCGATAGGTCCGCTCAATGTCGCGTCGGGCTTCGTCTTGTCCATGTCCTTTACTCTGTTATTGTCTTCCTCGGCGCTTCCCATGCCTGCGGATCAAAGGAGCACTGGCGGATGAGAATATCGCTGAATGCCGCTTCGGGTTGTTTCGTCGCGATGGCGAGCACATCGGCGCGGGCTTGGGAAGCGATCCCGAGCGTCTGCGCCGCAGCCATGAAGTGGTCGTAGGCATCCATGACGTCGACACCGGTCAACTCGTAGCCGTACCCCTCAAGGATTCGCTGGATGGCTAGCCGGCCTACTTCCAGGCAAAACCGGGCATCTTTTTTGAGCAGGTCGCGCGATGCGCGGCTGAGCGTGCGCGGATCCGTTCGGCCCGTGTTTGCAAATTCAAGGGCGAGATCGAGGAATCCCGACGTGGCCAATTCCAAAAGGATCTTCTTCGGGTCGCGGCCGGGATATTTCTTGATGATCGACCGGAACGTCGCGAGGCCAGTTGAAGAGCCGTTCGCGGTCAAGGCATACTTCTGATACGCCTCGTCCGTCCGCCCAGTATCGAGCAGGATTTTCTCGCACGCGGCGTCGATGGCCGTATCCGGTTGAATCAGGCCGCGAGAAGCCTCCGCATAAGCCAACGCCTCTTCGATGCGGCTCTGCGACAGCAACGCCTGCATGCCGAACTGGCGGTCATGCCAGAATGGAAATCGTTGAAGCGCGAGCACCTCAAGCAGTTCCTGATGTCGGCCCGCTGCCACCAGGCTGGAGAGGCAGACGCTGGTTCCGCGTACGTAGTTCCCTGGCCGTGGATCGGACCAAGCAGTCCGGAGTAAACCGAGAAGTTTGTCCGCCCAGCGAGAGGCGACTTCGCCTGAACGGCACAGCTCACCCCACCGCTCTTGGACCATGGAGAGGTAATCGACGCCGTCGTCCTCGATTGCCTGCCAGAGGCGGTCCATCCACTCGTCCCGAGTCTTTCGGTCGGCGGGAGCCTCGATCGCAATGGGCAACAATTCGTGCTGCGCCCAGCACACCGCGCCGCCGAGAGCACCTGACGAAGTATCGACGTCTTGGAATGCCGGCCAGATTCTCTCCATCAGGCTCACGACACCTTCACCAGCAGTCAGAGGATTCATTCTGGCCACCTTCTTGATCTCCGTGACGGCCTCTTTCAAGCGCTGGCACGCGAGATGCGAACCCTTCCATCCGAACGCACGGGAACGGAGCCGGGGCTTGAACGTCCAGGGGTGTCTTGTCGGCATCGACTGAAGATATTTTGGCATACGGCGGCGCCCTGAGACCGTAGGAGAATGGAGGGGAGAGTCGATGGAAACAGCCGAAATCCTGCACGAGTTTGAAAGGGCTACCGGAAAGTTCGCACGAGCTGCCGTCGAAGCGGCCATGGTGCGCCGAGAAGAGGTCACTCCAGAGCTTCTGCGCGTCATGGAGGAAACCGTGGACCGGGCAGCGCAAATCGACGCCGAGGGCGATTACATGGCCCATCTGTATGCCATGTTCTTGCTGGCACAGTTCCGCGAAACCCGCGCCTACCCGCTTGTGGTCCGCTTTGCGTCACTTCCGGGCAACCTCCTGGATTCTCTCTGCGGTGACTTCATCACGGAAGACCTCGGTCAGGTACTGGCGTCCGTGTGCGGTGGCGAGTTGGCCGGCATCCAGTCCTTAATCGAGAATGAGGACACCGACGAATGGGTCCGAGGCGCGGCTCTGAGCGGTCTTGTAACCCTGGTGGCCGCCGGGCAAAAGAGCCGGGATGAGATCGTAAGCTACTTCACCGGCCTGTTTCGTGGCAAGTTGCGGCGGCAGTGGTCACACGTCTGGGATACGCTCGTCTCCTATAGCTCCGACCTTTACCCCGAAGAACTGCTCGACGATATCAAGCAGGCTTACGCGGAGGGTCTGGTTGACCCCAGTTACATTGGCCTTGACGATGTCAAACGGGACCTGGTGATGGGCAAGGATCGCATTCTCGCCAGACTCGCCGACGATCCCCACCGACGCCTTGTGTCGGACACCGTGGCCGAGATGGGATGGTGGGCATGCTTTCGTGAGGATAGCCAGAACCGCGCGAAAGGCACAGCCCAGGCTTCGGCAAATTCCCGGCTGAATCCAGCCGCCCCCTCTTCCCCGATCAAAAGGGCAACGCCGAAGACCGGCAGGAACGAACGATGTCCTTGCGGGAGCGGCAAGAAATACAAGAAGTGCTGTGGCGTATAAGCACGGGAGCTTGCACTCTTCCTCGGCCGAACGCCTGGGCAGCAAGAATCGCTCCCTGGAACCTCCAAATGTGCTCTGCCACATCCAGAGAACTAAATTTTGGCACCCTCAAGTTTTCGAGAACGTCCGTCCGGGAGTCGCGCCGGCCCGGTAGTAAAGGACGGAGACCTGAAGGCTGACAACTCGCATTGAACCGGCGGCCAATTTATGCTTCCATTTTGCACTCGTGGCCAGTTTATGCTTCGGAATTAGAAACCAGCGTGGAACCGATTTCTTGAATTTAAGCGTGTTCTGATCTGGCCCCGGCCACTTTATGTTCCCAATCGCGGTCATTTTAAGCTT
>PLOR01000107.1 GCA_003142185.1 Bryobacterales bacterium | reverse complement strand
CGGTTTTGCGGTGATCACCGAGGTGGATGCTGGCCTATGGACCACGTCACGAAGGCAGTCCGGTCCAAGATCATGGCGGCTGTTCGCTCGCGCGGCAACACCACGACTGAGCTGCCCCTTGGAAGACTCCTGTGGGCGGCGGGTGTCCGCGGCTATCGTAAGCACTGGCCGGTGACTGGGAAACCGGACTTCGCATGGCCCGGCCGGAAGCTGGCGGTATTCGTGGACGGCTGCTTTTGGCATGGCTGCTCATGCAAGTATCTCCCACGCACGAATACCGAATTCTGGCGCCAAAAGATCGAGACGAACAAGCACCGCGACAAGCGCGTGGCCCAATCCCTGCGACGTGACGGGTGGACCGTTCTTCGGATCAAGGAGTGTGCCGTTCGGAAGCCCGCGACGCTGGCGCGAATTGTGAGGGCGCTCGGCTTCCCCAATGAGGTAACCCAAGCCATGCTACGTTAGCGCCCCCTACAGCTTAAACTCGGCCCGGACTAGTTCGTCTTCCATGGAGTGTTTCAGCGAGAAGCCTAGCTTCTCGAACACGCGGAGCATGTCGCGGTTGTCGGGCAGGATATTGGCGGTGAGGGATGGGACCTTGTCATCGGCGGCGACGATCAGCAGGCGCGCCATCAGCTCCTTGCCCAGGCCGCGGCCGTGCCACTGGTCGCTCACCACAACGGCAACCTCGGCGCCTTCCGCGCCGTGGATCTTGGTCAAGCGGCTCACGCCCAGGATTTCCTGGTCGCCAGTCTCCGGGTTGCGGCGCTCGGCCACCAGCGCCATTTCGCGGTCGTAATCGATGAAGCAGGTGCGCATCAGGCGGTCGTGCTTGGTGCGCTGCTCGAGATTCATCATATGGAAGAACCGCAGGTAGACGCTGCGCTCGGAGAGCGTCTGGTGAAAGCGCACCATGGCCGGCTCATCCTCCGGCCGGATGGGCCGGATGGTCACCACGTTGCCGTCTTTGAGAGTGAACTGCCCCACGTAGCGCGTGGGATAGGGGCGAATGGCCATCTTGGGGATTTGATCGAGCGTCACTTCGGGGCCATACACGACCACACGGGCGTCAAGCGCCATGAGGCCATCGGGCGAAGCCAGCAGCGGGTTGATGTCGATCTCCTTGATCCAGCGCTGCTCGGCGACGAGCGTGCTGAAGCGAACCATCAACAACTCGAGCGCCGCCAGATCCACCGGCTTGCGTCCACGGACGCCCTTGAGCGCCTTGTAGATTTTGGTCTGCTCCATCATGCGGCGCGCCAGCGTGGTGTTGAGCGGCGGCAGCGCCAGCGAGCGGTCTTTGAACACTTCCACCAGTTGGCCGCCGGTGCCGAACAGCAGCACCGGTCCGAACTGGGGATCGAGGCTGGAGCCGATGATCAGCTCATAGGCATCCTTGAGCCGGACCATGGGCTGTACGGTGACGCCCTGAAAATGCTCCGCGCCGGCCTTTTCGGACACCGAGGTCTGAATTGCCGCGAAGGCATTCTCGACGGCCTGGGCGTTGCCCAAATTAAGCTGCACGCCGCCGACATCGGTCTTGTGGGTGATGGTTTCCGAGTACAGTTTGAGCACCACCGGATAGCCGATCCGGACGGCGGCCTGGACGGCGGCGGCGGCATCGGCGGCAATGATGGTGGCGGCGGTGGGGATGCCATAAGCCGCCAACACTTGCTTGGATTCGGATTCGGTCAAGATGGTGCGGCCGTGGTCGCGCGATGTCTGGACGATTTGGGCGACCAGCGCGCGATCGGGAGTCCAATCCGGCGAATCCTCGGCCAAGGCCGGCGTTTCGTACAGGCCGCGCAGGTTGTAGCTGTATTGCCACATGTAGTTGAAGGCGCGCGCGGCGGTATCGGGATAAGGGAAGGTGGGGATGTTGGCGCGGTTCAGAATGGCCTCGCCCGCGGCCACATCCACGCCGCCCATCCAGCTTGCCAGCAGCGGCTTGCCCTCCTGCTTGGCGAGCGGTTTCAGCTCCTCGGCGATCTGCGTGGGATCGGTCATGGCCTGCGGCGTCAGGATCACCAGCATGCCGTCGGAATTCGGATCTTTGGCGGCGATCTCGAGGGCTTTGGCGTAACGCTCGGGGGAGGCGTCGCCGATGATGTCGACCGGGTTGGCGTGGCTCCAGGTGGCGGGCAGGACGGCGTTAAACGCATCGATCGCTTCCGGGGAAAGCTCGGCCAGCTCGCCGCCGCCCATAATCAGAGCGTCAGTGGCCAACACGCCCGGACCGCCGGCGTTGGTGACGATGGTCAGCCGGGGCCCCTGCGGCCGGGGCTGCTTCGACAACACCTCGGCCATGTAAAAGAGATCGGCGATATTGGCGACGCGCAGCACACCGCAGCGCCGGAACGCAGCCTCCAGCACTTCGTCGGAACCGGTGAGCGCGCCGGTGTGGGAAGCCGCCGCCTTGGCCGCGGCCGCGCTGCGCCCCGGCTTGATGATGATGATCGGCTTGTTCAACGCCACTTCGCGGGCGGCGGAAATGAAGGATCGCGCGTTGCCGATCGACTCCATATAGCAGACGATGGACTTGGTTCTCGGATCGTTGCCCAGGTGATAGATCAGGTCGCCCCATCCGACGTCCACCATCGAGCCGACCGAAACGAAGGCGCTGAAGCCCACCATTTCCTTGAGGCTCCAATCCAGCACCGCGGTGCACAACGCGCCACTCTGGCTGATGAAGCCGACCGAACCGGGGCGCGCGATGGTGGTGGCGAAAGTGGCGTTCATGCCGGTAAGCGGGGCCATCACGCCCAGGCAATTGGGACCGATGACGCGGATGCCGGCCGCCTGCGCCGCGGCCAGAAGCTGCTGTTCGAGCGCCGCGCCTTCGGGGCCAATCTCCTTGAAGCCGGCCGAAATCACAATCGCGCCGCGCACGCCGTTTTCGCCGCACTCCGCGATCAAGCCCGGAATCGAAGGCGGCGGCGTCACGATCACGGCCAGGTCGACATCCTCCGGGATGTCCGAGACGGACTTGTAGGCCTTCACGCCCAACACGCTGGGCCGCTTCGGATTCACCGGGTAAACCGTGCCGCCGAAGGGCGACGTAACCAGGTTCCACAACAGCGTCCGGCCCACCGAGTTGGCGGTCTCCGTGGCACCAATCACGGCCACCGTCTTGGGGGAGAAGAACACCTCCAGCGGTTGATTCACCGGACTCTGTTTCTTCTTGCGTGTGTTCTTATTGGTGGCTTGCATGTTCGTCGCTCTCCGCCTGCGACCCGAAGGCGGCGCGATTGAGCGCGTCCACCACGTCGGAAATGTGCAGGCCGTTCTTGCGCGCCACCGTCTCGATAGAGCAGTCGTCGCAGGTGTCGCGGAAATGGAGGTTATCGAAGACGGGTGTGGTTGCCGGGTGGCGTTGTTTCACGTCACGGATGATCATATCGCGGCGGATCAGTTGATCGAATCGGAACATAGGTGTGAGGACTGATTGTACTGCACCCCTGCTTCCAAAGGAAACCCCTATGGCATCAACAAATTGTGAAGCTTCCGGACAACGGATTGGGTGAAATACCCCAGCGCGAGGGCAGGAGGCCTGAGACCAGCGCAGACGGGGACGGCAGGGCCGCTCCGAATTGCCGAATGCACGACTCCGAGGCCAGCAGGGCAGACCACTGCCGGGCTGTCTTGCCTCATTAAGTCTCTAAGTGAAAACGATTGTTTGATTATAGATATCGACGGTAAGTGGCGCACCTACCGAATCAAGCTGGCGGAACAATCCGCGAGGCGCTAAGTCGATGCTGAGGCGGCGGCTGCAGCCAGTTCGGAGTTGGTCGTGGTCCAGATGCCTTTGATGCTGTGGCCCGCGCCAATGAAAAGCATGGCCGAAGCAAGCGCCACAAACGCCAGCAGCAGCGTGTACTCGATCAGATCCTGACCGGCGTCCTCCGATAAAAACGTCCTAATCGGGTTCACCATGGAACTAAAGTACCCCCCTGCCGCCGCGAATACAATCCTTCACCAGTACTGTCTTGGGCAGTACCGGTACTGAGCAGCGCGGCTCACCCTTTCAGCCGCTTGGCCACATCCTCGCGAAAGCGTTCGATGAAGGAGAGGACGTAGGCGGCGATGGGGAGGGTGGGATCGTCGATCAGGGGGGTAAGATCCATGGCGAAGTTGAGCGCGGATTCCTGGTCGGTCGAGTGCGAGGCGAAGTAGGTAGCGTGGGCTAGGCGGCGACCGGCGGTGGCGAGGTCATAGCGTTTGCCGCCGGAGACTTGGGAATCGAAAACGCCNNTCCTCGCGCACCGAGCGCAGAGCCGCGATGGCGCGCAAGGCGACGGCTACATGCGTGTCGTGCTTGTCGGCCAGGTTATGCAGGTACACCACTTGCGGCCTGGCGGCGCGGAGGATGGCGCACAGGTCGCCGGCCAGCGGCCCGGCCGGGTTTTTGACCTGGCCGCTCGAGTAGCCAAGCTGGATCTGGCAGGCGTAATCGCCGACGAAGGCGGCTTTGCGCTGCTCCTGGATGCGCACCCGCTGCATCTCCTCATCGCTCAAATCGGCGTAGATGCCGGAGCGCGGGCTGCCGGCGCCGTTGGTCGCCACCACGCCGGTAAACCATCGGTCCACGATCCCGAAACACTCGGCGATACCGTGGTAGGCCATGATTTCGATATCGTCCTGGTGCGCGGCAATCGACAGGTGGGTGGTGCGGGTCAGCGCCTCGGCGGGCGGCAGACGATCGGGAACGAACACGTCAACGTGGGGATTGTCAGGAAACATTGGGGACCTCCTTGAGTGGGATGGCGGGAAGGCTGGCGGCGATGGCTTGGCCATGGCGCTTCTCCTGCTCGCCCGGGATTTGGAAGCGGATGCGTTCGGCAAGATCTTGAAACTCGGCTGTTCGGGCGGCGTTCGGAAAGTTCGCTGGGCAGCCAGGAGCAGAGGAAAGCGCGGTGGCTTCCGGGTAGTTTACTACTTCCATAGCGAAGCGTTTCCTGTGTTCCTGTTAATAGTCTACTCGAAAAGTCAGAAAGCCAACCTCACGAAGGCCGAACGCAATGAGCTCAAGACGCTCGTGCCTTTGTTGGTGAAGAACTATAGCAAAGGTAGGAAGAAACGAAAAACCGGACTACAGCAAAGAGGGCAGCCGACCAGCGCAGCGTGGGTCAGGAGATCATAACCAGTTTGAAGGAGGCGGTCGCCTGGGCCGGTGGTGAAGATATCCCGGTGCGGGTGACCACCGTTCGGGTTCCAACGACTGATGTACGTGCGTTGCGGCGGCGCCTCGGTCTGAGCCAGTCGGAGTTTGCCGCGAGGTTCGGTTTCCAAGCCGCGACACTGAAGAACTGGGAACAAGGCCGAACGCGGCCCGATGGCCCGGCGCGGGTACTCTTGGCTGTGATCGCACGTCACCCCAAGGCTGTTGAAGACGCTCTCCAAAAGGCAGGGTGAAAAAATTGGTCGGGGCGGGGCGATTTGAACGCCCGACCCCCTGCGCCCAAGGCAGGTGCGCTACCAGGCTGCGCTACGCCCCGACATTCTACTTATCTGATTCTAAATTACTTCCACGAGCAATGCAACGACCTCTCACGTCAACCGTGCCAAAACCGTGCCAAAACCCCAAGCTGGGCGGGAGACCGTGCCAAAACGCCAGAGTCAGCAATATCAGTGAGTTGCGATCGGAGAGACCGGAGAGCAAACCTCGTCAAAACAGAGCTTGGTAGGGCAACTGGACTTTTACGCTGGCCTGACTGGTGCCAAAGCTCATGATTCCATTGGTCATCAATCACTTGATGAGCACCTGCTTTCGGGGGCGCTCAAGATCCGGCGACCCGGAAGGTTCCACCAACCTGGCCCGCGCCTTCCGTGAACCGCGTCCGATACAATGTGATTTCAAGAGCTGCGGGGCTGAAGACACCGGCGCCTTAATTGCTGAAGACGCCTTAATTAATGAAGGACGGTCGGCGTCGTGTTCCACTTTGTTCAAGCAGTCGCATGAGGCAGTTTCACAGACGTCTAAGCGGGAGCAATCGGGTTGGTAAAATGCCAGCTTCTCCTGGCCCCCCTTTGTTTTCTGTCATTTAGACCGTGTGCTGTCTCCCTTGCTGTCCGCTAAGATGCGGCTCGCAGGAGAGATAATGTGTCGCGAGTCAACATCGTCAAACGCATCAAATCTGATGGCCGATGGAAGATGCTTTCCATCCCCCGAAATCCCAAAGGCAACTACGATTGGAACGCTCTTCCCGGCGGCCGCTACTACGTCGAGTGATACCTCGGCGGGACGCGGCGCCGTGCAAGTGCCGGCGTAACCACGGCCCAGGCGTTGGAGGCGCAGCGGCGCAAGCGCCACGAGCTGGAAGGCCGCAAACTCGGCGTACCCGGCTTTGAAACGGCCGGCGAAGCAACCAAGAAACAGCCGCTCCATGTCGCCATCACCAAAATACCTGGAGCAGATTGACACGCTAAAAAAGCCGAATACCCATCGCAAATACGAA
>PLOR01000078.1 GCA_003142185.1 Bryobacterales bacterium | reverse complement strand
CTCCCGTCGCCTATCAGGGCCTCAGCTGCGAAAAACCGCGTGGTTTCCAAGACGATAAAACGCCAAACAAGCGTGTGGGTCCGCCCAGGCACTGGACGGCGCCTGTTAGTAAAGTTCTAGCAAGTACAGTACCATTCACCAAACTATAATGTTATTCAAGGAATTCGACCATGGGGATTCCTATAACTTGCAGGGCTCAAGTGGCGAGGTTCAAATGCCCAAACAATGTCGCGTCGTGTTTTCCTTATGAATTGTGGGCGCTGCAAAAGAAGCGGAAAAGTGGCAATCGTAAATGCAAGTTATGCACCTGCAAAGTGCAGATTTTGCTATGACAAAAGTGCGGATTTTACTTTGATATCAGTATTGATTGTGCTGGCTATTCCATCGCGCCCAGGATCTGGTCAAGCGGCAGCGTCGCGAAGGTAGTGGCGTAGTCGGATATCCCATAGGGAATGACGAGTTGCCCGTTATGCACGAGGCTGCCGCATGAGTAAACCACGTTGGGCACGTAGCCATCGCGCTCGGCCGCATTTGGCTTGATTAGCGGTTCAGGCAGGCGGCCGATAACCTTCGTCGGGTCGTCATGATCAAGCAGGAAAGCGCCGATGCAATATTTTCGCATTGGCCCCACGCCATGGCTGATAACGAGCCAGCCGGCTTCGGTTTCGATCGGCGAGCCACAGTTGCCTAACTGGACGAANNNTTGATTTTTCGGGGAAAGAGCGCCATGCCCTTGTTCTCGACGGCCGGGCCATTCAACGTGATGAATTTGAAGCGAAGAAAATCGGATGTCTCGAGGAATTGGGGCAGGATCATTTTTCCGTCGTACGCGGTATAAGTCGCATAGTAAGTTCGCGTGCCGTCCTCGTTGTTAAAGAGGACAAAGCGGGCATCCTCGATCCCGTTGCTCTGGGAAGGAGTGACTGGGAACAAAACCCGCTCGGACAAGCTCGACTCCTGCGCGAACTGCACTTCATAATTGGATCGGGCGAGCATCAGGGTTTCTCTGGCTACACCCTTGGTCGTTTCCCGCTCTCGCTCCGGGAGCTGTGTTGCAGTGCGACTGATGCTGGCGCGCAGCTCTTCCATTGTGAATGCGTCCGGTAAGCCGTTGAGAACCTCCCGGTTGAAGTCGCCCATGAGATGGAGTTCCTGAAGCTTCCGTTCGAACAGGGGTTTTTCAAACGTCGAGTTGGGCACTTGCATCGGCTCGAGGCTGTAGCGGGAGGGCAGGTCCATTGTGATGTTACTGTTGGCGTCCAATATACCGCTGCGAAAGGCGATCGAGGAAACGTGCCCCTCGGCCGTGGCGCGTAAACTCAGGATGAACCGCAACGATCCGGGCGGAACGTCCGACTGATCCATGTGCGGCACCATCGAGGGATTGAACAACGCAGCAGCTTCGAGCGAATATTCGTGGGTAAAATATCCACCCAGCAACAACTTCCGTTCCTCGGACAGTCTTTGGCCATTCAGCAGATATGGACTGACCTCGTCAAACCTCCGGTGGAGGAATTCGTCGATCTTCAGTTGGCGGTCGCCGAATTCGGCCCGAACCTTCTCCAAAAGGGCATGGACCGCGTTTTCGGGCAGCGCCATAACCCGGGCGGTGATCTTAATGGAGCGCTGGTCGCTCATGAGACTAAAAGGCCGGGCCAGCACATGAGTACGGTCCGGGTCCAAAATGACCGTACTGCGTTTCACGTCGATTTGTTTCATTGAGCGATGTGGGCTGCCAGACCGATGCGCGGAACGCCATTCGCGACGTTTTGTGTCAGCCGCATTTCGGCAAACGACAGAAGAAAGGCCAGCATCGATTCCGCGCCCTGGTTTTCGTTGCTCCGGTCCGCGTGCAGACCATCGCGGCAACCGCCAGTCTGCGCAGCGTACAGTTCCAGCCCGAGATCGTTCCAGCCGAGGAACCAGTCGAAGGCGCGTTGCGCTTGTTCATACCACCACGGGTCGGCCGTGGTGCGGTACGCTGCCAGGCAAGCCGAGACCGTGGTTTGCGCCTCGATGGGCTGTTGGTCGAAGTCCGCGCGTGCGCCGTTACGCTTATAGAATCCGTTGCTGCCAATGGGCCGCAGTTGACCCTGCTGTGATGTCTGTACGCCCACCAGCCAACGCAACGCCTTCATGCCCCGTTCGTACACCCTTCCTTGTCCGGTGGCGCGTCCACTGACAATCAGAGCGTGAGCCAGCTTCGCGTTGTCATAAGTCAACCCCTCTTCAAACCAACTCCAGCCAGGCTGGGCGACTTTGTCGAAGATCGCTACCAGTCGCCCGGTCAACTCTTCGCGGACATCGAAAGCCAGCCGGTCACCCTTCATCCGGCGCAGATATTCGTGAATGCCAATCAGGCTGAATGCCCAGGCCCGCGGCGAGGTGAAATCCATCACGGACGGCAGCGCCTGCGCGAAGAGTCGTTCGGCCATCACCTGGGAACTCCAATGCGGCGAGCGCCCGACCGCGGTGCCCAGCGCCCAGATTGCACGGCCATGAGAATCTTCGGATCCCCGTTCATCTAGCCAACGGCGGTCAATACTAAGAAAATTGTGGAAACGGGTTGTTTTAGGATTAAAGGCGCCCTTCAAGAACGCGGCATAGGTTGTGGCCAGCGCCCGGACGCGCTTGGGAGCTTCTTCCAACTGGCCCAGCAGCACCGCCAGGATCAGTGCCCGGGCATTGTCGTCCGTGCAGTAGCCTTCCGATAGATTCGGCGCAGTGAAGCTGGCGTGCTGGAAGATGCCGGTCGAATCGGTCATGCGGTAAAGATGATCCAGATTCAACTCCGGCGATTCATGCGGCCGATGGCCGAGCTCTCTCGCGGCGGCGACAGATTTGCGGGGCACCGATTCCCCCTGACGTCGTGCCGCTTCAAAGGAGCGCATGTACAGCCGCGCCGTGTTGCTCCACACCATCTCGCGACCCAACTTGTAAGCGTTATCGCTCATGGCGTTCCGGCGCACTTCATCGCGTAACAACCCACTCACCTCGCGCGCAATCGCTTTCGGGTCTGCGAATGGCACCAGCACGCCACGCTGGTCCCTCAACAATTCGGCGGCGTGCCAATACGGCGTCGAGATCACTGCCTTGCCCGCGCCAAACGCATATGCTAATGTTCCCGACGTAATCTGGCCCTCGTCCAGATAAGGAGTAATGTAAAGATCCGCCGCACCGATGAACTCGGTCAATTCCTTCAATTCCACAAAGCGGTTGTGAAAGATAACGTTGTTTTCGACTTGGTTCTCCCTGGCGATGGCTTCGAGACTTAGGCGGTAAGCTTCGCCCCTGGTGCGCAACTCGTTGGGGTGGGTGGCGCCCAGCAGGATATAGACGAGGTCGGGAAACTCCGCCACCACATCCGGGAGAGCATTGAGAACGTGCTCGATCCCCTTGTTCGGCGAAAGCAGCCCGAACGTCAGCAACACCTTCTTGCCCGCCACGCCGAACTGGTCCTTGTAATAATCCGGAGCGAAGAACGGCACATCGGGAATACCATGTGGGATGAGATCGATCTTGGCCGCCGGCACCTGGTAAACCTCTTGCAGGATCGATTGTCCCCGCTCCGTCATGACGACCACCCGGGTTGAGCGCGCGAGCAATTCCTCCATCACACGACGCTGGTCGGCGTTCGGCGCGCGGAGAACAGTGTGGAGCGTGGTGACGACCGGCGCGGTCAATCCGCGCAACAGCGCCAATAAATGGCTGCCGGCGGGCCCGCCGAAAATTCCGAACTCGTGCTGGACCGAGACTGTGTCCACGTCGCTGGTATTGAGGAAGTCGGCGGCGCGCCGGTATGACGCCAGATCCTGTTCCTCAATCTCGAAGCGAACCACGTCCGGATACCGATAGCATCCCTCGATGTCATTGACCGGCACCGCGAAGCACCGGCTTTGGGGATGGCGCTCTGCCACGGCCCCTAGCAGGTCGGAGGTAAACGTGGCAATGCCGCATTTACGCGGCAAGTAGTCGCCGACAAACGCGATGGTTCGAGTGCTGGAGGCTGTTTTCACAACTAAGACCCACCTTATGCCTATTCTGAAACCTAGCAACAACGGGCGGTTCATCTAACGGCGGACAAATGAGCGGCGGCCCAAGCGCAGAACCGCGCGCTCACGCGGCGTGGCCGAGAGGCTCGCTGAGAGACTCCCTTCTTTCCTGCAGGTCCCGATCGGCAGACTCCTGGCAGCGGATACAGCGCGGCGCCCATGGCACGGCCGCAAGGCGCTTTGGGCCGATCGCCGATTCGCATTCAATGCACATTCCAAAGCTGCCGTCGTGAATCCGCCGCAATGCGGCCTTTACCTGACGCAGTAAGCTGGATTCACGGTCCACGTTTCGAATCGCCAGATCTCGTTCCGATGCATACTGAATCTCGTCCATTTGGTCCGCGCTCTTCTCGATTTCGATGCCGTCCCGCTTTCGCAATACGTGCACCAGTTCGCTTTCTTTTCGTTCGAGGACTTCCTTGGCCAAGTCCATCTCGCCAGATGCTCTCTTCATGACAGCCTTCTTTCGTGGGACGGTTGCCTACCATCCTTTGCACGGGATGGTCCAGAGCAGAACTTCTTCTTTTTGAAGGCCGAAGCCGCTCAAGTTAGCGTGGCGGCAGCCACAATTCCCCTGGGGGAGATGCAACGGCTGCACCTGGAGTGCCAAATTTGCAGACCGCTATCGGCGTCAACGGTTCTGGGCGGATCTACTCGCGAGTCCCAGCACCAGACTGACCGGCAGTTTGGATGCCTGCTATGCCTTCTTGCGAGATCGAGACAGCGCTACAATTCAGTCAATTGGCTGGCTCGCAATGGCGAGGGCAGGCGCGCGCGAGAGTGGCACGGCGCGTGCAACATTGGTCGCGTTTCCGAGCCAGGCGATAACGCTTGTTCGTTCCAGCGAGAAAGGTAAGAGTGGGGGTGACAAAGAAGACCGGCAGTAGTCGGGTAGGAGGGGGGGCCGCGCGTTCTCCGCGTGCGCCTGACTCGTCCCGCCCAAAGCGGCGAATAGCCCCGACAGGGGATGCCTCCACGGAAACCGCGAGTCCCGTTTCCGCGGAGGCTGTTGTGCTGCCACCCAACGAGCGAAGCGCCGAAGCCAGCCCACCCGCCATTGTTGGCGTGGGAGCCTCGGCCGGTGGATTGGAGGCATTCACGGAGCTGCTCAGCCATCTGCCGGACGATACCGGCCTGGCGTTCGTGCTGATTCAGCACCTCGATCCGAGTCACGAGAGCCATCTGACGGAGTTGCTTTCCAGGGCGAGCAAAATGCCGGTCGCTGAGGTGAAGGGCGAGACTCGCGCCGAGGCCAATCATGTTTATGTGATTCCGCCGCGATGCAATTTGAGCATTTCCGATGGTATCCTGCACACCCGGCTCCGGCCAGACAGTGGCCGCAACATGCCGGTCGACTCTTTTCTCCGGGCCCTGGCGGCAGACCGCGGCGGCAAGGCCTTCGGCGTTATTCTGTCGGGGACCGCATCCGATGGGACGCTGGGCCTCCAGGCGATCAAGGCCGCGGGCGGCATCACCTTCGCTCAGGAAATGCGCACCGCGAAGTTCGACGGCATGCCGGGAAGCGCCATCGCCGCCGGTGCGGCCGATTTTGTGTTGCCACCGGCCGGAATCGCGCAGCAACTGGTGGCCATCGCGCGCGCTTCTCACGTCATGATCGAGCCTCAGGATGGAACTGAGCCGCCGGTGGATGCGGAACTAGCCAAGATACTCCGGCTGGTGCGGAGCGTCACCGGAGTGGACTTCGCGTACTACAAGCACAACACCATCGCGCGGCGCATCAAGCGGCGCATGGTGCTCCGCGGATTCGAAAAGCTGGAAGACTACAGCCGGGAGATCGAGCAGAACCGCGAGGAAGCCAACGCGTTGTGCGAGGACTGCTTCATCACTGTCACTGCATTTTTTCGCGAAGCCCCGGTCTTCGAGGAACTGAAGAAGAAGGTGTTCCCCGCTCTGGTTGAGAACCGGGGGGCCGCGGATCCGATCCGGATTTGGGTGCCGGGGTGCGCCACGGGCGAGGAGGCTTATTCGATCGCCATCTGCCTGATGGAATTCCTGGACGACACCAAACTGAGCTTTCCGTTCGAGATTTTCGCGACCGATATCAGCGAAACGGCGATCGTGAAAGCCCGCTCCGGCACATACACGGGCGCCGCGTTGGCCCATGTCTCGCCACAGCGATTGGCGCGGTTCTTCACCCGAACGGAACGCGGGTACCAGGTTGCGAAGATCGTCCGGGACGTATGCGTTTTTGCCAGGCACAACCTGGCACAGGACCCCCCTTTCTCCAAGCTGGATCTCATCAGTTGTTGTAACGTGCTGATCTACCTGGAAGACGTATTGCAACGCAAGGTGCTGTCGATCCTGCAGTACGCCCTCAAGCCAACGGGCTTTCTGATACTCGGCCCAACCGAAGGCATCGGCACGTTTTCCGAGTCATTTCATCAAGTGGACAAAACTCACAAGATCTATTGCCTGCGGCCGGCCGTTGGTACGCCGGCGGTGCCGTTAGGCGAAGGCCGCCGAAGCGAAGGCCGGGTGAATCTCCGGGAGAGAACCGCCGACGGCCGAACCGGGCCGGACGTGCTGAGAGAAGCCGACCGGTTAGTGCTGGCCGAGCATGGCCCCGCTGGCGCCGTCATTGACGACGATATGAGCATCGTGCAGGTCCGGGGCCGTACAGCTCCGTACCTCGAGCTTTCGCCGGGCGAGCCGACCCAGAATCTTCTCAAACTGGCGCGAGAAGGCTTGATTGCGGGCCTGGGTAAAGCGATGCGAGCTGCCAGAGAAACGAACGCCGTAGCCAAAGAGGATGGCTTCCGGATCGAAGACGGCGGCCAGTTAAAAGACGTCACCATCCAGGTAACCCCGTTCAGAGGCTCGTCCTCTTCCAGGGAACGCTATTTCCTGGTGCTGTTCGAGGACGCCGAGCCGAACAGCGGTCCGGCGGTGACCGAGAAGCCCGCAACTGAGGACGGGGGAGGCGCCCGGCTGCGGCGCGAGCTTACAGCGACCAAAGAGTATCTGCAATCGATCGTCGAAGATAATGCAACCACCCAGGAACAGTTGAGGACGGCGAACGAGGAGGCGCAGGCTGGCAACGAGGAACTGGAAACCGCGCAGGAAGAGCTGGAATCAGCCAACGAAGAATTGAACACGCTCAACGAAGAACTGAAGATCAGCAATGTGGAATTCAGCAAAGTCAATCGGGATCTGGCGAATCTTCTGGAGAGCATCAGCATACCGCTGGTCATGGTTGGGCGGGATCTGCGCATCCGCCGCTTTACGCGCGCCATGGAACCTAAGTTGAATCTGATCGCCTCCGATGTGGGACGATCGATAACCGATCTTCGGCCTCAAATCGAACTACCCGACCTGCGGCGGTTGCTGCTGGATGCGATGGAAGGCCGCAACCGGCAACCGCGCGACATTCGCGACTCGCACGGCCGCTGGTATTCGCTGCACATTCTCCCGTCCTTGGGACCGGATGGCAAAACCGACGGCGCCGTGCTGATGTTGATCGATATCGATGCCGCGAAGCGCGGCCTCGACTTCGCCGAAGCTATTGTAGAGACGGTGCGTGAGCCTCTGGTGATCCTGAACCAGAACCTGCAAGTCATAAAAGCGAACAAGACGTTTTACGAAACCTTCCGGGCCGTGCGGGAGGAGACGGAAAATCGTCTTATCTACGACCTCGGGAACGGACAATGGAATATCCCTAAACTGCGGGAGTTATTGGAGAACATTCTCCCCGCGCACGCAACGTTCCGGGATTTTGAGGTGACACACGAATTTGAACACGTCGGACGGAAAGTGATGATGCTCAACGCCAGCGAGGTATTTAATCCGAACGCACAAGCGCGGACGATCCTGCTGGCGATTGAGGACGCAACGGATCGCAAGCAGGCGGAGGAAGCGCTCCGGACAACCAATGCCGAGCTGCAGAATTTTGCCTATGCGCTGACGCACGACTTGCAGGAACCTCTACGGATGGTTGTAAACTTTACTGAGCTCTTGGGGCGGGAGTACGCAGGAAAACTAGGTGGAGAAGCGGACAAATTCATCTCGTACTCGGTGGAGGGGGCACTCAGGATAGAAGCCCTGCTAAAAGCCCTGCTTGCGTATTGGGAGGTTACCGGGCGGGAAGAGGACGGCCTCGCTTCGATCGATTGCGGCGCTGTTCTCGCCAAAGCGCTGTTGAACCTGCAAGCGGCCATTGCGGAGAGTGGCGCCATCGTGACCTCGGATGCGTTGCCAACCGTGGTGGCCGAGGAGGTCATGCTGACACAGCTTTTCCAGAACCTGATTTCCAATTCGATCAAGTACAGAGGCGAGGAATCGCCGAGAATCCATGTCTCGGCGGAGAGAGACGGCGAAGGGTGGCTGTTTACGGTGCGGGACAACGGAATCGGTATCGATCCGCAAGACGCCGGCAGGGTGTTCGGCATGTTCAGGCGCTTGCATGGAAACGAAATCTCCGGCACCGGCATTGGTCTTGCACTTTGTAAGAAGATCGTCGAGCGCAAGGGCGGACGAATCTGGGTGGAATCGGAAGCAGGGAGGGGCGCTACGTTCAAGTTTACAATTCCGCCCCCCGCACGGAACTTGGACACCGGCGAGCGGACTGAGCATGGGCAACTCTAATCAAAATCGCACGAAAGACGAAATCGAGCGCGTACACAAGGCGCTCGAGGCGGAAACGCAGCGTTGCCTCGAGCTCCAGAGGCAGTTGGACGGGACGAACGCGGAGTTTGAAGAGTTTGTCTCGATGGCGGCTCACAACCTGCGCCAGTCTCTGCGGGACGTAGCCTCATTCAGCCAGCTCATCGCCGAGACCTCTGCGGGGCGCCTCGATGGCGACGCCGGCGCATTCCTCGATCACATCCGGGATGGCGCGGCGAGCATGCAGTCGCTGCTCGCCGACGTGGTGGACTACTGGGCCACCGGCATTGGAGACGGGCTGTTCACCCCGACGGAAATGGAAGCGGTCCTTCGCCAGACGCTCCTCTTGGCGGATAAGCAGATAACCGAGCGGAGCGCGGTCGTCACTCATGACCCTTTGCCGCGCGTGTGCGGAGACTTCGAAATACTAACCAAGATTCTGTATCATCTGATTCGGAATGCCATCGAGTACTGCGCTACAACTTCTCCGCGCGTTCACATTTCAGCCCGGCGGGCGGATCTCGATTGGGTATTCTCCGTGGAAGACAACGGTCCTGGTATTGACCCGGCATTTCAGGGCCGTGTATTCGGGGTGTTCAGGCGCCTGGACGGAAAAGAGCACCCTGGGAACGGCCTTGGACTCGCATTCTGCAAGAAGGCCATCGAATGGCATCGCGGCCGAATCTGGCTGGAGTCGACACCCGGGACGGGATCGACGTTCTATTTCACTTTGCCTGCCGCCGATTAACACTCTGTATCCGCCGCCAGGTCTGCGCGGACTCGCTCGCGGCCGCTCGAAGTTTGACCTGCGCAGCAACTGCCGTGTTCCGTGCAGATCCTGCACCGTGCGACAAATCGGACACCTCGGTCCGGCAGTGCGCCGGTTGGCCGCGATCCTTATGCAGCGCCACTAACGCTTTGGACCTGCGCTTGCACTTGTCCATCCAGAGGAGCAAAAACGATGCTTTGGACACTATTCGTAATTCTGCTGGTTTTGTGGGCTTTGGGAATGGTAACCTCCTATACCGCCGGCGGGCTGATTCACGTCCTTTTGGCCGTTGCAGTGGTGGTATTGGTAATCCGCTTGTTTCAGGGACGCAGGGTTCTTGATTAGCAAGTCCATGGGACACATCCGGCCGGCACGCACCAGGCCGGCGACTGGTTGCCGGATTGCTGCTTAACGATTAGGAGTGGAAAAGAAAATGCCTTTGGTAAACATCGTCATCGCGCTGATCGTCGTCGGTCTCGCGCTGTGGTTAATCAACAACTACATCCCCATGGCCGGCAGCATCAAGACGATTCTAAACGTTGTGGTCGTCGTTGCCGTCGCGATTTGGGTCTTGAAGGCGGTCGGAATGTGGGGGCGCATCACCAACTACAAATTCATGAACTGAGTCAGTGCGACGATGAGCACGATGCGGTGAACGGCGTCTTTCCGGATCGGACGGTGAAGCGTTTCGACATCCTCGACTT